>CAYOUV010000071.1:0-15133 GCA_964407265.1 uncultured Anaerolineaceae bacterium
GTTACCGCGGTGGAGGCCGGCCCACCCAGCGACTGGACCATCGCGTAGCGTGCGTCGGGGATCTGGTTCGCCCCAGCCTGACCGCGCAGTTGCAGCGTTGCTTCGACCGCCTGGTACACGCCCGTAGCGCCGCCCGGGTTTCCGCGGGCCTTCAACCCGCCCAGCGTGGCGCAGGGGAGGCGTCCGTTCATGGCAATCTCTCCCTCCGCGGCTAACTTCCAGCCCTGCCCCCGGATTGCCAATCCGGCCGACTCGAGTTCGATGGCAGCGTAGATGCTGAAGGCATCGAAATATTCGAATAAATCAATCTGGTCGAGCGTGATTCCGGCTTGTTTGATGGCTTTGCCTGTAGACAGGTGCACGGCTTCGAAATACAGTGGATCGGAGCGGTCATGCAAAGCCAACGTATCCGAGGCCAGCGCGGACCCGGCAATCCGCACCAGGGGGTGATGGAAGTCGTGTGGCAGGAGCTCGGCCCGGGTGAGTACGAGCGCGGCGGCGCCGTCTGCATTGGGAGCCATGTCGAACATATTCAGCGGCTCGCTGATCATCCCGGCCTTGGCGTAGGTCTCGGGTTTAATGGCTTTTTGGAACATGGCATACTGGTTGCCAACCCCGTTCGCGTGGGCAGTGATCGGAAAACCAGCCAGCCCATCGGAGGGGACGTTGTACTCGTGCATGTAGCGGCGCATCAACAACGCGGCCTGGGAGGTGGGGGTCATGCCCTGGATAGCTTCGAAGTCCGAATCCGATGAAGTGGCCAGGGCCGAGTCGATCTCCGCGCCGACCACGTCGTTGAATTTTTCCACACCAACCACCAGGACTGCATCCACCAGCCCACTGGCCACGGCCAGGTAACCCTGCCGCAGTGCTGCGCCGCCCGAAGCTCCTGCCGCTTCGACCGCAACGGCCTCGATGCCTGTCAACCCGGTAAAGTCGGCCAGCAGCGCGCCCAGATGGGCTTGTTTGGATAGAATGGGGGACAGCATGTTGCCGACGAATAGTGCCTGGGGGCGCAGGCCACCTGCATCCTGTATGGCGGCTTCCGTGGCGTAGAGCGCCAGTTCGCGCAGGGAGATTTCCCAGTGTTCACCTACAGCGGTTTGTCCAATACCCGCGATGACAACCTCAGTCATAAATGCACCTCAAAAAAGTCATTGCGAGAATTTCTCGTGTCGACGCAGCTCCCATATTTATTGGAGGTGAAAACGCCGCCAGATGAAAACCCGCAACGACATATCAAATCTTATTTCAGCGTTAGTTTGCCGCGCATGCGCACATAAGTGGCGTAATCGATCTCAGTCCGACGGGCAATGTAGTCCTGGGTCTTGAGCGCGCGGTCGCGGCGCTCTTTGAGCGCCTCGGTCACGAGGATATCGAAGGCATCCGAACCGGCGCCGGAGCCGAAGGAGACCATCAGGATGCGGTCGCCGGGTTCGGCGATATCCAGCGTAGCGGTCAGTCCGATCATGGCTGCCCCGGCGTAGGTATTCCCGATGACCGGCACCAGCAGACCCGGCGCGATCTGTTCTGGGGTGAAGCCCAATTGTGCCGCCACGCGCTGCGGGAACTTGGTATTCGGCTGGTGGAAAACCGCGTACCTGTAATCCTTGGCGGTAGTGCCCGTGGCTTCCATCAAGGCGTTGGCAGCCTCACTGATGTGCTTGAAGTAGGCCGGCTCGCCGGTGAAGCGCATGCCGTGCTCGGGATACTTGGCCTCAGCGCGCCGCCAGAAATCCGGCGTGTCGGTGACATAAGAGTATGAGGCATGGATGACGGCCAGCGATTCGTCCGCCGGACCCAGGATGTAAGCCGCGCCGCCCGCCCCGGCAGTGTATTCCAGCGCGTCACCTGGACGCCCCTGGGCGGTATCCATGCCGATCGCCAGGGCGTAATGGGCCATGCCGGAACCCACGAAGCCCATTGCGGCGACGACCGCCTCGGTCCCGGCTTTACAGGCGAATTCCCAATCAGCGGCCTGTGTGTTCGGGACTGCGCCGATGGCTTCGGCTACGATGGTCGAAGTCGGCTTGACAGCGTATGGATGCGACTCGGAGCCGACCCACACGGCGCGGATCTCGCTCGGATCGATCTGGGCGCGGGCCATGGCGTTGCGCGCCGCCTCGATCGACATGGTGATCACGTCCTCGTCCATGCCGGGGACGGCTTTCTCCTTGATCGGGACGCCGCCCTGTCCGCCGGTCCAGATGCGGGCAACTTCCTTGGCGGGCAGGCGGTAGCACGGTACATAAGCCCCGTAACCGACAAAACCCACCGGAAGGGCGGGTTTGAGCAGGGTGGGGGATGTTTTGGGTTCGGGTGTAGTCATACGCTCATGTTCTCCAGAATCAAATTGAAATAATGACGAAAAATATAACCTGGCATTCCCAGGTGCTTTATAAAATTATTTTTTCCATTCTTTCAAGATCTCTTCGGCGCGGTCGATGCGGACGGTCTTTTCAGCGACCAGCTGCGCGGCAAGTTTTTCAATCATATCACCACTTGCCCCGGCGGCAGTGGCTACCTGACGGGCGTGCAGGCTCATGTGGCCGCGCTGGATACCCTCAGTCGCCAGGGCGCGCAGGGCGGCCAGGTTTTGCGCCAGCCCGACTGAAACAATGATCTCGGCCAGTTCGGCTGCGGTGGTGAGGCCCATTAGTTTGAGCGCGGCGCGCGCAGTCGGATGCACTTTGGTGGCGCCGCCGACGATGCCAACCGCCATGGGCATTTCCAATGTCCCGACCAGGTTGCCGTCTGCATCTTTGGCCCAGGTGCTCAGGCTGGTGTAATGCCCCGAACGAGCGGCGTAGGCGTGCGCCCCGGCCTCGATTGCACGCCAGTCGTTACCGCTGGCGATCACTACCGCATCCACGCCGTTCATGATGCCCTTGTTGTGTGTGGCGGCCCGGTAAGGATCGACAGCGGCGAAAGCCCAGGCCTCGATAATGCCATCCCGCACCTGCTCACCACTGTATTCGTCAAAAGCCAGCTCTTTTACGGGAATTGTGCAACGCACGCGCGCCAGACGCCGGTCTGCCAGGTTTGACAGGATGCGCAGGTGTACACGTCCGCCGGTGATCGCTTCCACGCGCGGAGCCAACCGTTCACACGCAGTGTTAACAGCGTTGGCGCCCATGGCATCCCGCACGTCGTAGATCAGGTGGATGACCAGGAACGGACCGATAGGTGAGTCCTCGACCGTACGCACTTCCAGGTCGCGCGCGCCGCCACCGAGTTTTTTGAGCACCGGATCGATCTTATCAGCCTCAGCCAGCAGGGTTGCTTTGTTTTCGTAAAGTTTTAGGCGGGCGCTGTTGATATCATCCAGATCCAGAACCTGCATCTGGCCGATCATCAGCGGCTGGCTGGTCGTGGCCTGGAAGCCGCCTCCGGCGCGCGCCAGCTTGGCCATGAAGGAGGCACCCGCCACAACCGACGGTTCTTCGATCGCCATCGGGACGAGGATTTCTTTCTCGTTGATGGTGAAGTTCAAGGCGACCCCAAGCGGCAAATTGTGGGTGCCGATCACGTTTTCGATCATGTGATCGGCCTGATCGGGAGTCAGACCGCCACGCTGATCGAAGGCGCTCAGGTCATCTGGGCTGAGTCCGGTTGAATCGGCCACATCCTTGTGACGTTTATCGAGTGAAAGGTTGTAGAATCCGGGCAATCGAGAGGTTTTCATAGTCCATTCCATTCATAATTTGGTCAAGTGTAAATCGCGCTGTCTGGCAAAATCTATCAATCTTAGCAAAATTGGATATAATAGTCCTAATAGAGGTGATTTTTTGATGCTCCTGACGCGTGAACAATTGCAAGAACGACTGATTGCCTTGCACCGTGCGAGCCTGGAGTTGGTTAAAGATATCTCGCTGGAGACCCTGCTGGAGCGGATCGTATCTGTTGCTCGCGAACAAGCCGATGCCAGCTATGCTGCCTTGGGAGTTTTGGATGATGAGGGGAAACTCAAGCAATTTATTACTGTAGGCATCACAGAAGAAGAGATCAAACGTATCGAGCATCCGCCAGTAGGCCTTGGTCTGATTGGAGAACTGATGAATGCAGAAGAACCGCTGCGTCTTCCGCTCATCGAAGATCATCCGCACAGCGTGGGTTTCCCTGCCAACCATCCTGCCATGACCTCGTTCCTGGGCGTCCCAATCCGCGCCAGCGATCGGCAGTTGGGCCAGATTTATTTAACCAACAAAATTGATCTTCCTGAATTCACTGCGGATGACGAAAAGATTATTCAAATGCTGGCTACTTATGCAGCGGCAGCGATCCAGAACGCGCACATGTATGAACACCTGCGGGAACGTGATGTTGCCCTGACACGTCGAAATGAAGATTTGGGATTGCTCAACAATGTTGCCTCGGCCCTGACTGCCTCTCTGGAACTGGATGAAATCCTGAATCAGACCCTGGCTTCGATCATGAATTATATGAAAGTCGAAGCCGGCGAAATTTTTTTGCTTGAAGAAGATAAACTGACTCTGCGACTGGTATTGCATCGCGGGCAGGCTGCTGAGGCTTTTTGGACTCGTAGTCGCTTCAAGGTTGGAGAGGGCATTGTTGGGATTGTGGCGGAGACGGGCGAACCGATTGTAACGTCTGATCTGGCGGGCGATATGCGCTATTTGCGGGAAGCAGTGGTTGAAGCTGGCTTTCATCAAATGATCTGTCTTCCGCTTAAGTCTGGTGAGAACATGCTGGGGGTAATGAGTGTTGCCACGCGCGCTCGAACGCCTCTGGACGAGCGTGGGATTCAAATGCTTGCCGCAGTCAGCAACTGGGCTTCACTGGCCATTGAAAATGCCCGCTTGCACAACGACGCCCGGCGTTTGGCTGTTCTGGATGAGCGCGACCGTATCGGGATGGACTTGCACGACGGAATTATCCAATCGATTTACGGCGTGGGCCTGACACTTGAAAACATTTTGCACCTGATCAATGAAGATCCATCAGTTGCAAAGGAACGCATCAATCAAGCAATCAGTGATCTGAACCAGACTATCCGTGATCTGCGCTCCTATATTCTGGACCTGCAACCGCGTCAGATGCATAGTGACAACCTAATGGATGGGCTCAAACGCCTGGTCATTGAATATCGTGCCAACACACTCTCTGATGCGGCCCTTTCCGGACCTTCGGAGGAAATCTCGAATTTACCTCCGAGTCATGTCCTGGCTTTATTCCATATTTGCCAGGAATCCCTGGCGAACATTGCCAAGCATGCCCAGGCTAAACACGTCTCGGTTGTAGTGCGGACAACCCCAGAACGTGTACTGATGGAAATTCGTGATGACGGGAAAGGTTTTGACCTGGAGAAAATGGCAGTTACCCTGGGTCATGGATTGGCCAATATGCAGACTCGTGCTCGCAACGTTGGAGGCGAAGTGGATTTCGCCTCGACGATTGGCGACGGAACGACAATGCTGGCCTGGGTTCCGCGCAGTAATCCACATTAACTGACGGTAGTCTTCCGAATCCATTAAACGAGTCACAGAATCTCGTGTTTCACAGAGGGGCGAAAATTGATTTTCGTCCCCGCGATTTTTTAAGGCACATTTGCGTTTCTATCCGATTTTTGGCTTATCAACCCTATATATGGGGGATGAAAAAAGCTGGATAGCCTTTTTGGCTGAAACGCTTGTTCTAATCGAAGGGTTACTCCCTGGAGTTTGCGGAATGTGTTTTTAACATTGGATGACCTTAAAAAAGAGGATGTTTTTAAGATAACGTAGGTTTGACGTGTAGCAAGTCGCCATATTTTCTGCTAGAATTTGAATCGGTTGGTGGCAGGACATGTCGATCGTGCACATGTCCTTTCCCAAAAGAAGTAAGACAATCGAACGAGGTGTGAACTGCCCCGTTAGCCTTGCAAGGGGCATTGTTTCAACTTATCTCATCATCGGCAGAGCAGAGAAATATCATTGTAGAGGAGAATGCTCATGGACGCTGAACGAGCCTGGCAAACTGTACTTGGTCAATTGCAAATGGAAATGCCCAAGGCGTCTTTTGACACTTGGGTTCGTGATACCAAGCTTATTGTGTATGAAAACGGCGTTTTGACCATTGGAGTGCGCAATGCATATGCGCGCGATTGGCTTGAGAGTCGATTAGCCAGTACAGTTAGCCGTTTGCTCGTCGGCATTCTGAACGCATCAGTGGATGTGAAATTTGTGGTTTCCCAGAACGGAAGCAGCGAGGGGGTGGAGGTGGAAACGCATCCGGCTGAGGCTGAGCCCGAAGCGTCTGTAGTCCATCGAGCGCAGAATCCAAGCTTGAATCCGCGTTATACCTTTGATACGTTTGTGGTAGGTGCAGGTAATCGTCTGGTACATGCTGCGGCACAGGCTGTGGCTGAGAAACCGGCGCGGGCTTACAATCCGCTTTTTGTGTATGGGGGTGTTGGGCTTGGAAAAACACATCTGCTGCACGCGATTGGCAATTCCTGTGCAGCACGTGGTCTGAGTGTCCTATATGTGTCATCTGAAGAATTTACCAATGACCTGATCAACGCCATCCGCGCGCACACCACCCAGATCTTTCGCGATAAGTACCGCTCGATTGACGTGCTCTTGATCGATGATATTCAATTCATTGCCGGCAAGGAATCGACCCAGGAAGAATTCTTCCATACTTTCAACACCCTGCATGGACAGGACAAGCAGATTATTGTTTCGTCTGACCGCCCGCCCAAGTCGCTGGTGACGTTGGAAGAACGCTTGCGCTCACGTTTTGAGTGGGGTCTGACAGCTGATATCCAACCACCTGATCTGGAGACACGCCAGGCAATTTTGCGCTACAAGGCTGAACGCTTCGGACGCTCCGTGCCGGATGAGATTTTGGAATTGATTGCACGCCGGGTGCAATCGAATATCCGTGAACTGGAAGGCGCCTTGAATCGCATTGTGGCGTTTGCTGAATTAAGCGGATCAGCAATCACGCCGCAGCTGGCTGAGGTGGCTCTGGCCGATCTCCTGCCTCAAGCGAGCGATATCGAACCCCAAAAAGTAGTGGATTTGGTGGCACACGCTTTTAACCTGAGCACTGATCGATTGCTCAGCCGCGACCGCTCCCGCGCCGTTGCGCTACCAAGGCAGATTGCCATGTATCTGCTCCGGGAAGAAGCCAATGTTTCACTACCCCAAATCGGGGAAGCCTTGGGAGGCCGCGACCATACCACGGTGATGTATGCCATCGATAAAGTCACTGACTTACTTGAACGGGATGACCGTCTGCGCCGGCAGGTCGTGCAACTTCGCCAACAACTATATGGGCGGGTAGCGGTAGCCTGAAATTTTCGAAATAAAACAGCCGGTCTTTTTTGAACTGGCTGTTTTTTGTTTAAATACCCTGGCTGGCAGCCATATGTGATTGGGTAACTTGACTGTGTTTGTTCTGGGGCAGATTTAATCCTGCGATATTAAATCCATCCAGGGTATGGTTCTCCAAATATTATTCAATATCAGGAATAATGCTATAAATTATCCTTGCATGCTGCAAGTAGAGAAAAGGGGGAAAGAGATTATTCAAGCAATAAAGCGCCAATCCGAGGATTATCAGGCTGGAAATAGTAATCAGAAAATCTACCAATTCTCGCTTGGATTATTCCTTTGTTAATAGTTAAAAAGGTCTCATTAAGACGCCTCTCTACTATAATGTTCCATTAAGCGTCTTTATTTAGTAAGATAGAATGTCTTACCTGGTTTTCGAAATAAAATGATCCTAATTTATCTTGGAGTTTTTCAATGATTCCTGGCCTGGATGGTTTGCGGGCGATTGCCTTCTTTTTGGTTTTTTTGTTGCACAACGACTATTTTGCCTTTGGATGGGTCGGCGTACAGTTTTTTTTCGTATTATCAGGTTTTCTGATCACCGGTATTTTGTTAGACATGAAACAAAGTCTGCCCTCGAAAGAATACTTCACCAAGTTCTATGGCAGGCGTTTTTTGCGGATATTCCCTCTGTATTATTTCTATTTGTTGCTGATGGCAGGAGTGACATCATGGCTGAGATCCCAGTCATACCGGCAGAATTACATGACGCTTTTTCACCAGCAACTGCCTTATGCACTGACCTATGTCTACAACTTTTTCTATGCCAGCTCTTCTTTCGTACACACCAAATTTCTGGATCATTTCTGGTCGCTTTCAGTCGAGGAGCAATTTTACGTTGTTTGGCCCTTGTTAATCATGCTGGTACCTCAAAAACATTTGAAGAAGCTGTTCATCGGTGGCATGATATTTGCCCCCCTCTTCCGGATTGCAATGCTTTTTGTCTTTCGTACATTTCCTAATCCCGTTTTTCGGGGGGATTTTGGATGGTTCATTTACCCATTACCTCTCACACACATCGATGCTTTTGCTTTTGGGGCATTTATATCGCGATTTGAAATTTCCAAAGCCAAGCTGCAACTGGTTGTGCTTTCGATAGCAGTGCCTGTAATGGGTTTCGCGTCGCAATATATATCAACCGGTGAGTTTGGAAATTGGTCCAGTTTGGGCTATCCGATTGTCATGCGACATGCTTACGAGTTCGTCTGGGGGTACTCTCTATTGAATTACTGGTTTGCTGTGATCATATACTGTGTTGTCAAAGATGGATTGTTTACGAAAGTGCTTGACGCAAGGCCAATGCGCTACCTGGGAAGAATTTCCTATGGGTTATATGTCTACCATTTCGGTTTGATCTGGTTTGCCGGACGCATTCGGGATTACGGGATCACTGACGAAACGATTGCCAAACCGCTCACGGCTTTGATCGCACTGATTTTAACGGTTGCGGTGGCGTCGCTTAGTTACTACTTGCTGGAAAAGCCAATTCTAAATCTGAAAGACCGCTTCTTTCCTTTGAAATCAAAGGCTCGAATGGCCGATCCTGTCAATGTGACGGGGTAAAATTATTTCAGTCCAACCGCTTTTCAGATTAGATTTATGGTATAATCTCGCGGCTCTCGTCCGGAATAATTTCGAAGGGCGGGGCTCATCTTGCCTCGGGACAGGCAATATATGTCCCAATCTCACACGCTTCCAGACTTGCCGGTGCGTGCCGCGGATCGAATGGACGCGGTTGCCGGCAGGGTAGAAGGAGGCGGAGGCCAAACGCAAGGAGGTAATTCCGTTATGGCTATTGTCTCAATGAAAGCCCTGCTTGAGAGCGGCGTCCATTTTGGACACCGCACGAATAAGTGGGATCCTCATATGAAGCCGTATATTTTCACTGAACGCAACGGCATTCATATTATTGATCTGCAACAAACAGTCAAACTTCTTTCCAATGCTTACAATGTAATCCGCGATAAGGTGGCTGAAGGCGGCGTGGTATTGTTCGTTGGTACCAAGCGCCAGGCGCAGGAAACAATCGTGGAAGAAGCTGTTCGCTGTGGTATGCCTTACGTGACCGAACGCTGGCTTGGTGGCACTTTGACCAACTGGTCAACCATTCACCAACGCATCTTGGAACTTGAGCGTCTGGAACAATTGCGCGACAGCGGCGAAATCAACCGTCTAACCAAAAAAGAAGGTTTGTTGATCCAGCGCGATATCGACCGCCTCGATAAACGTCTGGCAGGTCTGCGAAACATGAAACGCTTGCCCGATCTACTTTATGTAGTGGACGTGTGTCGTGAGGATTCAGCGGTACACGAGGCTAACCTGCTTAATATTCCAATTGTCGCCCTGGTTGATACCAACTGCAACCCTAAAGATATTGACTACGTTATCCCTTCGAACGATGATGCTATTCGCGCCATTAAGCTTTTGGTTGGCAAGATTGCCGATGCGGTTCTTGAAGGGAAAGCTATGAAAAAGGATGAGGAGTCTGAAGAGCAAGAACGAGCCCAGGCTGACTCCCCAGTCGCTCGAAAGACAGCACGCGTGGTTGAAGCAGATGATGATCTTGAAGACGAGGATTTGCTCGGTGAAGCTACTTTGGCAAAATTGACTCACAAAGCAGAAGATGAAGATGATGATTCTGATGATGAATCTGAAGAAGAGACTGAAGTAGAAGCCAAAGCTGAGCCAAAGGCAGAGCCCGAAGCAGAAGTTAAAGCTGAGCCCAAGGCAGAGCCTGAAGCAGAAGTCAAAGCTGAGCCCAAGGCAGAGCCTAAAGCAGAAGTAAAAAAAGAAGCTAAAGCAAAAGCAAAACCAAAAGCAAAATCTAAGAAAAGTGCAGAAGAAAAAAATGTTGAAGAACCTTCCGAAGAAATAAGCCCGGAAGAGACGGCAGCAGCCGACGAAGATCCTAAAGAAGAAGCTGACGGCGAGGATAAGTAAGATGGAAGTCACGACCGATATGATCAAAGAACTACGCGCAGCCACCGGCGCGGGTATATTGGATTGTCGCAAGGCCTTGACTGAAGCAGGCGGCGATTATCAAAAAGCTGTAGATTACTTGCGCGAGAAAGGCCTGGCGATGGCTGCCAAGCGTGCGAATCGCGAAGCGTCAGAAGGCATTGTCGAGCTGTATTCACATGGTGGTGGGCGCGTCGGTGTGATGGTTGAAGTCAATTGCGAGACTGATTTTGTGGCGCGTTCCGATGACTTCCGTCAATTTGCACATGAAGTTGCTTTGCAGATTGCGGCGGCTGCTCCGCTGTATATTACCGAGGAGGAGATCTCGACAGAGGTATTCGACCATGAAGCGGAAATTGCCCGCAAGCGCGCGGAAGAAGAAGGCAAGCCTGCCAATGTCCTTGAGAAAATTGTCGAAGGACGCATCCAGAAATTTAAAGATGAAGTCGTATTGTTGCGCCAGGCTTACATTCGTGATGAAAGTCTGACAATTGAGAAGTTGCTGCATGAAAACATTGCCAAGATCGGCGAAAACATCATCATCCGGCGCTTCCAGCGCTGGGAGTTGGGTGAACGCGTCGGCGAAGATTGATATTCAAAAAGGCCAACCATTCGGTTGGCCTTTTTTCTACTCGTCCAGCAGAGAGGAGTAATTATGGGCAATCTGCAATATAAGCGCGTTCTTTTGAAACTGAGCGGTGAAGCTCTGGCAGGTCAGTCAGGTTATGGGATTGACGTGTCCGCGGCGGAGGCGATAGCCAGGCGCATCAAGGATGTCGTCGCAATGGGCGTCGAAATCGCAGTCGTAATCGGTGCGGGTAATATCTGGCGCGGCAAGCAGGGACTCGACCGGGGTATGGATCGCGCTACTGCTGATTATATGGGTATGCTGGGCACGGTGATGAATGCCCTGGCCTTGATGGATGCGCTCGAACGCCAGGATGTCCTCACCCGCGTCCAGTCAGCGATCGAAATGCGGGCGGTAGCTGAACCGTATATTCGCCGGCGTGCCATTCGCCATCTCGAAAAGGGACGCGTAGTCATCTTCAGTGCCGGGACCGGTAATCCATTCTTTTCAACCGACACTGCTGCTGCCTTGCGTGCCATGGAAATTGGGGCGAGTGTGTTGATCAAGGCCACAAAGGTGGATGGGGTGTATGATGCAGACCCAAAGAAGAACCCTGATGCCAAAAAATTCGATCGTCTGAGCTACATTGATGTGCTCAACCGCCGTCTCGAAGTGATGGACAGTACTGCGGTTTCTCTCTGCATGGAGAACGAATTGCCGATCCTGGTGCTTAACCTTTGGGACCCACAGGCGCTTGTCCAGGCCTTGCGCGGAGAATCCGTTGGTACTCTGGTAGCAGCTTAGCATCTAAGAATTATCTTTATTCGCCCGGGCAAATTTGCCCGGGCGAATTGCTTTATTGGCTCTCAAACACGGTCAGAAACTCTCATCTCATTGAATCGCCGTAGCATTTTTTTAGATTTTGGGGTATCCTTATGGGGAACCTTTTTCCCAGAATCTCAGGAGGTCGAGGTGATAAAAGACGTCATCAAGGATGCCGAAACTCGCATGCAGGGAGCTGTCCAGGCTCTGGATGAGGATTTGGGCGGCATTCGCACTGGACGGGCAACCCCCGCGTTGGTCGAAAAACTTCAAGTGGAATACTATGGAACATCGACGCCTCTGGTGCAGTTAGCGTCGATCAGCGTTCCTGAGCCTCGCTCACTGCTGATCAAACCATTTGATCCTTCATCACTCAAAGGGATTGAAAAAGCGATCCTGGTCTCGGAATTAGGGTTAAATCCCAATAATGATGGAAAGTCCATTCGCCTCAATCTGCCGCCGTTAAACGAAGAACGCCGCCGTGAACTTGTTAAGGTGGTCAATAATCGATTGGAGGAGGCTCGCATCGCTGTCCGCAATATTCGTCGCGATCTGATGAAAGATTTGCAGGATTTTGAGAAAGAAAAACTTATTTCTGAAGACGACCAGAAACGCGGCGAGGACGAATTGCAAAAAACCACTGACCATTTTATCGATGAGATAGAAGAGCACGGAAAGCGCAAGGAACAGGAAATACTGGAAGTCTGATAGGTATGACAGAGAAACCACTTAATATCCCGGCCGAGAAAATTCCGCGGCACGTGGCTATCATCATGGATGGCAACGGCCGCTGGGCTATCTCGCGCGGATTGCCTCGGCTGGCTGGGCATCGTGCCGGCACTGAGAACCTGCGCCGCATCATCCGGGCTTCCGCTGAGTTTGGAGTCAAGTACCTGACCATTTATGCTTTCTCTACTGAGAACTGGGGGCGTCCACCGGAAGAAGTGAATGGCTTGATGCGCATCCTCGAAGACGTGATTGACCGCGAACTGGCCGAGTTGCACAAAGAGGGGGTACAACTGCGCCATATCGGGCGGCTCGAACGACTCGACCCAAAAATCCAGGAAAAAGTCTTGCATGCAATTGACCTGACGAAGAACAATGACCGGCTGGTATTGAACGTAGCCTTTAACTACGGCGGCCGTGATGAGATTGTCTGTGCCATGCAAAATATCATCAAGGATGGGATTCCAGCTGACAAGGTAACCGCGGAACTGGTTAGCCAGTATCTTTTTACCGTTGGTGTTCCGGATCCCGATTTGATCATCCGTACTTCGGGCGAGTTGAGAGTCAGTAATTTTTTAATTTGGCAAGCGGCCTATTCCGAATGGTACGTTACACCGATTTTCTGGCCGGATTTCAACAAAGAAGAGTATCGCCGCGCTTTAGAGACCTTTGCCCAGCGCGACCGCCGCTATGGCGGTGTTTCCGAAACAGTGGCGCACAAAGTGCATGCTGGCTAAACGCGTTGTAACCTCATTGATCCTGGCTGCTGTAGGATTGCCGGCCATTGTCGTTGGTGGGATTTACTATTTTCTGCTGATTGTCTTCTTTATAGGTTTGGCTGCTTGGGAGTATGTGAACCTCTTCCGCGCAGTGAAGATGCAGCCGTCGGTGGTGGTGACCATCGGCGGCGTTTTATTGGTTCTGGTAGCCCGGGCCTGGTTCCCGACCTGGGCCGGGGGAACGCTGACGATCCTGATTCTGATTGCAATGACCTATCATTTGATTGCCTACGAGCGCGGACGCGATCAGGCCGCCCTTGATTTGACGACCACGCTTGGCGGGATAGTCTACTTGGGTTGGATCGGCGCCTATCTGATTGATTTGCGTAACCTTCCGAATGGTATGACCTGGTTGTTGATTGTTTTGCCTGCCGTCTGGTTGGCCGATTCGGGTGCGTACTTTGTCGGGAAACGCTGGGGCAGACACCGGCTCAGTCCGAGGCTGAGTCCCAAAAAGACCTGGGAAGGATACTGGGCCGGAGTCGTGACCGGGACTCTGGGCGGTGTGCTCATGGCCTGGCTATGGAGTTATTACGGCGGAGCAAACGTCAGCCTGCTCGTGGGAGCTGCGTTAGGATTGGTCTTGTCATTATTTACCACCCTTGGCGACTTGGGCGAAAGCCTGTTCAAGCGTCTGGGGGGTATCAAGGACTCGGGTAATATTTTTCCGGGCCATGGCGGCGCGTTCGACCGGATTGATTCCTGGCTGTGGGCGGCTGTGTTAGGATATTACCTGATTAACTGGTTTATTCTTTAATTCAATAGCTTTAATGAATGGAGGGAATGCTGATGGTTAGTGAACAACCAACTCGAAATCTGGCGTTGGAATTGGTCCGCGTGACTGAAGCGGCAGCTTTGGCGTCCGGTCGTTGGATGGGACGCGGCGAAAAAGAATCGGCCGACCACGCTGCAGTAGAGGCGATGCGTCTGGTATTGCAATCGGTGGACATGGACGGCAATATCGTGATTGGTGAAGGCGAGAAGGACAAGGCACCCATGCTGTTCAACGGTGAGCATGTCGGGAACGGCTATCCACCTGAGGTGGATGTGGCGGTCGACCCAATTGACGGCACCCGCCCGTTAGCCTTCGGTCGCACCAACTCGATTGCCACGGTCGCCATTGCTCCACGCGGGACAATGTTTGATCCGGGTCCTTATGTTTATATGAACAAAATTGCGGTCGGTCCGGAAGCCAAGGGCAAGATCGACATCGAGAAACCGATTGCGGATAATCTCAAAGCGATTGCCAAAGCCAAAGGGAAGGCTGTTGAGGACCTGACTACGATTGTGCTCGACCGGCCGCGCCACGATGATCTGGTGGCCGAAATACGCCGAAACGGGGCGCGAATTCGCCAAATTCCGGATGGCGATGTGGCTGCTGCCCTGATGACCGCCCTGCCGAATTCGGGTATTGACGTGTTGATTGGCATCGGAGGCACTCCGGAGGGAGTGCTGGCAGCCTGTGCCCTGCGCGCCATGGGTGGGGAGATCCAGGGTAAGCTTTATGCCCGCAATGAAGATGAGCTCAAGCGCGGACGCGAGATGGGCTACGACTTCGAGAAAATCCTGACCATGGACGACCTGGTCTCGTCCGAGGACGTCTTCTTCGCTGCTACTGGCATTACGGATGGGGAATTACTCAAAGGCGTCAAGTATTTTGGCGATGGGGCAACCACTGACAGCCTGGTGGTGCGCGGATTGACCGGCACGGTGCGTCAGATCACGGCCACGCATCGCTGGAACAAACTCAATCGGCTGAGCACCATTAAATACTGAGCCCCCCCCAAGGCTGGATATGAGCAGCAAGGCTTGACATGCGCCTGGCTTCCCCTTATAATCTCGGACGCCTTCCTGGCTAGCTCAATCGGCAGAGCAAGCGGCTGTTAACCGCTAGGTTCGAGGTTCGAGTCCTCGGCCAGGAGCCTGAAAGCCCCGCAAGG
>CAYOUV010000072.1:0-14931 GCA_964407265.1 uncultured Anaerolineaceae bacterium
CTGGCGCAGGGACCCACTGACTGAACCCAACCTGCCTGTCTGGCAGACAACGCCGCCGCGCCTCGCTGACCTGCGCCCCTTCCCACCCGACCTGCCGCCTGCCATTCAGGAATCCCTGCGAGGAAGCGGTGTCTCGGCGCTGTACAGCCACCAGGCGCTGGCCTGGCAGTATGTGCAGCAGGGGGACCATCTGGCGCTGGCGACTGGCACGGCCAGCGGCAAGACCCTGGCCTACAATCTGCCAGTGCTGGCAGCCTTGTTTGAGAATCCCGAAGCACGCGCGTTGTATCTCTTTCCCACCAAGGCATTGACGCAAGACCAACATGCTGCGCTAAAAAACCTCCTTTATGCGATCCCGCAGAGGAACACGCAACTTTCACCAGCCATCTACGATGGCGATACCAGACAGCATGAGCGGGTTGCCATCCGCAAGAATGCTCACATCATTTTCAGCAACCCTGACATGCTGCATACCGGCATCCTGCCGCATCACACCAACTGGGCGGATTTCTTCCGTGGTCTGAAGTTTGTGGTGATCGACGAGATGCATACTTATCGCGGTGTATTTGGGTCGCACGTGGCTAATGTCATTCGCAGGCTGAAGCGTGTGGCCGCCTTCTACGGAGCAACGCCGCAATTCATCCTGACCTCCGCCACCATCGGCAATCCGCAGGAACTGGCCGAACGGCTGGTCGAATCACCGGTGAGGCTGATCGACCAGGACGGCTCATCGCGCGGGGAACGGCATTTCCTGATCTTCAATCCACCGGTCACCGACCCGCTGCTGGGATTGCGCAAGTCTTCCCTGCTCGAGACCGTCCGTTTGGCGCAGGATGTGCTGGCCAGCCAGGTGCAGGCTGTCATTTTTGCGCGTTCACGCCGCAGCGTGGAGATTGTCTTGAAATACCTGCAAGAGAGCGCTCCTCAAAACCCTGAATTTGGGGATGGGTGGGAGCGGACGATTCGCGGGTATCGCTCGGGTTACCTCCCCGGTCAAAGGCGCGAGATCGAGCGCGGACTGAGGGATGGATCCGTCCGGCTGGTGGTGGCGACCACCGCGCTCGAACTGGGCATTGACATCGGCGGCCTGGGCGCAGCCCTTCTGGTCGGTTATCCCGGGAGCATCGCCTCCACCTGGCAGCAAGCCGGGCGCGCCGGACGCGGGGATGCGCCGGCTGCGGCTGTCCTGGTGAGTACGGCGGCCCCGCTGGACCAGTTCCTGGCGCATCATCCAGAATACTTTTTCGCGCGTTCGCCCGAGCAGGCGCTGATCAACCCCGATCACTTGCTGATCCTGCTCGAACACCTGCGCTGTGCAGCCTTCGAACTGCCCTTCCAACAGGGGGAAGCCTTTGGCCGCCTGCCAGCAGAGCAATTGCGTGAGTTCCTGGATTACCTGACCGAAGGTGGTGAATTGCATGCTTCGGACGAGAAATATTTCTGGATGGCGGACGCCTACCCGGCGGCGAATGTCTCCTTGCGCGCGGCCTCTCCAGACAACGTGCTGCTGCAGGTGGATGCCGGCCAGACCCCGGAAGAGAGCCAGCCCCGTACGCTGGGTGAGGTCGACCTGGCCTCTGCACCCTGGCTGGTGCATCCGCGCGCCATCTACCTGCACCAGGGCCAGCAGTACTTCGTCCAGGACCTGGATTTGGAGCGAAAGATCGCTGCCTTGATCCCGGTTGCGCTGGATTACTACACCGAACCGCAGCGCCGCAGCGAGGTACAGTTGCTGGAACAGTTGGATCAGTCCCCCGTGATGGGCGGGACCCGCGGATATGGCGAACTGCAGGTCAGCACGCAGGTGGTCGGATTCAAGAAATTACGCTGGTTCTCGCACGAGAACTTGGGCCAGGAATTGCTTGACCTGCCCCCGGCTGAGTTTCAGACCACCGGCTACTGGCTCGCGCTCGCTGAGGAAACAGTATCAGCGCTGCGCGAGGCTGGCGCCTGGTCCAACGACCCAAATGATTACGGCCCCGACTGGCCGCGCATCCGGGAAGCAGTGCGTGCGCGCGACGGCTACCGCTGCCAGGTATGCGGCGCGCCTGAAAACGGAAAACAGCACGAGGTGCATCACAAGACTCCCTTCCGGGCCTTCACTTCGGCCGCTGTGGCCAACCGCCTGGACAACCTGGTCAGCTTATGCCCGGCCTGCCATCGCAAGGTGGAGCAGAATGTGCGCATGCGCTCAGGGCTGGCGGGATTGGGCTATGTCTTGAGCAACCTGGCGCCGCTGTTCCTGATGTGCGATCCCGGAGACTTGGGCCTGCATAGCGACCCGCAGTCTCCGCTGGCATACGGGCAGCCGGCCGTGATCTTGTACGATAACGTCCCGGCCGGAATTGGCTTCAGCCAGAAGTTGTTCGAGCTGCATGATGAACTGGTAACCCATGCGCTGGAACTGGTAGGTGCCTGTCCTTGTCAGGATGGTTGTCCCTCCTGCGTCGGGCCCGGCGGGGAGAATGGGACTGGCGGCAAGCAGGAGACGCTGGCATTATTGAACCGATTAATCGGTACCCAATTGAGAAAGAAAGTCAAACCATGAAACCGAAATTTATCCCCTTGAGGTCGTATCGCGAATATTCGGTAGATGAGATGAAACAACGGGCTGCCGACTTTCGGGCCGAGATGCAACAGCGGCGGACTGTACGCACTTTTTCCAATCGCCCCGCGCCGCGCGAAGTGATCGAGGAGTGTGTGCGGACTGCAGGGACAGCACCCAACGGCGCCAACATGCAACCCTGGCACTTCGTGGTTGTCAGTGACCCGGAAATTAAACGCCAGATCCGCCTAGAGGCCGAAAAAGAGGAATACGATTTCTACACGCGCCGGGCCCCGCAGGAGTGGCTCGAGGCCCTGGCTCCGCTCGGCACGGATTGGCCCAAGCCTTTCCTTGAAGAAGCGCCTTACCTGATCGTGATCTTCGGGTTGAGCACCACGCGCCTGCCGGACGGACGGAAATTAAAGAACTATTACGTCAACGAATCCGTCGGGATCGCCACTGGCATTCTGATCACCGCCTTGCATCATGCTGGCCTGGCGACGTTGACTCATACACCAAGTCCGATGGCCTTCCTGAACCAGATCCTCGACCGCCCGGATAACGAACGTCCCTTCCTGGTGCTGGTGACCGGGTACCCGGCTGAAGGAACGCTCGTTCCGGAGATCCGGAAGAAAACACTGGCTGAGATTACCACCTTTATCTGACGTGCAGATGATGCTGGTTGGGGGAGGAAAGTCGGGCCGGCTTCGAAACAAATATCAAAATCCATCCTGGAACCCTACCCAAGAACTGCTAGGGCAGGATAAGGTGGGCTTAAGTTGCCGTTATGCCTGGCCTAAAGACAAGCTGGGAAGTACGTATTATTATGAAAGCATTATTGGTTTAGTATGATTCGCAGAAGGAGGCGATCATGGAAATCACAATGCACGCAGATGCACTTTGCACAGACGGATTATTCGGAAAAGTCTCCTGTGTGATCATTGACCCCAAAAAACGCACGATCTCAGACATCGTGATCAAAGAAAATCATTCCCCGCACACAAAGCGCGTGATTCCTGTTTGGCATGTCAAGACAACCTTGCCTACAAGTATCGAGTTTGATTTTGACCGTGAAAAGCTTCAGTCCTTTGACTTATTCGTAGAACCCCGGTATGTTGAGATTCCAAGGGTGATGCCGAATTATATTCTGGATGAAAGCGTCGGTACGCCAATGACATTTGTCGAGAACATCCCGGTGGTGGTCAAGGAAGAACACGTTCCAGCGGGAGAAGTAGGCATCCATCGGGGTGCGCAGGTACAATCCACGAATGGGGTTGTTGGTCGAGTCGATGAATTCCTGTTCGATGGGGATGATGAACACATCACGCACCTGGTCATGCGCGAAGGCCATCTCTGGGGTCAAAAGGATATTTCGATCCCTGTATCAGCTATCGACCGCATGCAGGGCGATACAGTCTATTTAAACCTGGATAAAAAAGGTGTTGAAAGTCTGCCCGTTGCCCCAATCCCGCAATAAGCCGATTTCTCTCAAGAGCTTAAACCGGTGCAACAAGCACCCTTCGTTTTAGCAACGCAAGGATACATTTCAGCGTTTGGCGACCTGTGCCAGACTCGCCAACTGCTCAGGGTTGGTGATGCTGTATTCGGTGCGGGTGATGTCGATAATGCCTTCGTCGGCGAAACGGTGCAAGAAACGGCAGACCATTTCACGCGTGGAACCGATCCGCGCAGCCATTTCATCCAGAGTCAGACTGCGGTTGATGGTCTTCCGCGATTCTTCCTGGGCGGTGTCGATCAGCAGTTTTGCCAGGCGGCCTGCCACAGGTTGAAAAGCCATCTCCTCTAGAATTTCATTTGCCCGTACCATGCGGTTGATCATCAACCGCGTCAATTCCCACGATAACTCCCCTTCGCTTTTCAAAAACGGCAGCATCCGTTCCCGCGACCAGATGAAGATCTCACTCGCCTCCCCGGCTTGCAGGGTGACCGGCATCGGCATCTCATCGAAGAAAAAGGCCAGCCCCCAGAAGATGTCCCCGGGGACGAAACTGGTCACGATCAAGCTGCGTCCTTCAGCCGATTCTTTGAGCGCCCTAAGTTTGCCAGTTATCACGATAAATAAATATGGCCAGATATCACCCGCATGGGTGACAAGTTCGCCTTTCTGATACTTACGTGGAATGGCAAGGTCGATCAACTCTTGATGTCTGGGCTGGGGCAGGGCGCTGAAGACTGGATTTTGAGCAAACAAGTCTACTGTAGAATTCATAGTATTCCCTTTTTTACAAGTTAACTATATCAGATAAAGAAAGCGCCCCTGGTTAGAATTTTGGCTGGGAGGGCACTTATTGTTCCTGACTGCTTGAAAGCAATGTGATAAGTTAACGAGAACAGGATGAGGATAAAACCCTACAAGTATTGTGTGCAGATTTCAACATTCGCGATATGCGGGATGGTAGCCAGCACACTTGCGATTATAATTTGTGGGCCTTTATGCACACCAACGCCATCACGGCTTATTACCGTACAGGCGAAGGCTTTTTACAGAGCAAGCTAATCAGAAATAGAGACAGGTTTTTTTAGCTGTCTAATCCCCTTGATCGTTTTAGGAGTACGCGATGAAGCCCGTTGCTGCCAAATTACATCTTTACTGGCCACTGATCAAAAGTACACAGACTGGCTTGCTGCTATCCACCGGGGTTGCCGGGTATTTAAGCGCCCACCATCAGGTCAACTTGTTGGTCGTGCTTGGGCTGGCTGGCAGCTTGTTCTTGTCGATCAGCGGTAGCACCATCCTGAATATGTGGTACGACCACGACCTCGACGCAAAAATGAAGCGCACGCATAAGCGTCCGCTGGCGTCAGGAGAACTCAGCCAACGGGAAGTATTTCGTCTGGGAATGGTCATCTCAATTCTCGGAGTGGGCTGGGCGATTGCTATGAGTGCCCTCTACGGGCTGGTGGTCTTTGCCGGATTATTCTTCGATGTGGCGGTCTATACACTCTGGCTTAAACGGCGCACCTGCTGGAGCATCCTCTGGGGCGGCATTTCAGGCGCCATGCCAATTTTGGCCGGGCGCGTGCTGGCTGAAGGACGGATCGACCTGATCGGCATTTTGCTGGCCTCGGCTGTGCTCTTCTGGATCCCGACACATACCCTGACCTTCAGCATGAAATTTTTCGAGGATTACAACGCAGCGGGTGTTCCGACTTTCCCGTCCACCTACGGTTTCGGTTTTACACGCGCTACGATCGCCATCTCGGCCGTACTGGCTTCCGTGGCTATCGGCAGTGCCAGTTTGTTGATTGGCATGCAGGCCGGGTTCTTGCGCCTGCTTGGCGTGCTGACCTCTGGCTTGCTGTTGTTAGCCTTTGCCACGCTACGCGTACAATCCGAACGGGTCAACTTCGGATTGTTCAAATATGCATCCTTGTATATGCTCAGTGCCATGATCTTGCTGTCCATCCGTGTACTGGTATAAAGCGATATGAAGACTACCAATGTCGACCGACTCTTGCTATTAACCACTGTGCTGATTGCTGCTTACCAAGTGGCTGTGGGCATTGACGGTCTGTCCACGCTGCCGATTACAGCCTATACGATTGGATTTGGGGTTCTGCTGGTGGCTGGCCTGTTGATGATCATCCTGGGGTTTGAAGTGCTCGACAGCCCGCTCGTGGTTATCGCTTCAACTGTGATTCCGTTAAGCCTTTCGCTGGGCCTGGTCTGGGAATATGTCGCTACATGGCGGAGCCTATACCTGTTCTTCGTCCTGTTCGGATTCCTGGCTGTGGTCCTTACTCGCTCGCTGCCAGTGGCCCAGCGCTGGCAGACTCTGGTGCTGGCCATGGTCCACGGGGTGAGCGGGCTGGTGATTTTCCTGCTGCCGCTGGTACTGGCCTTTGAGGGACAGGTGCTGCCCGGTTTCGCGCTGGTCGGCCTGGGGGGAGGGCTGATCGGGCTGGGTGGATTGCTGCTCTCATTTCTAAAGATTGGCAAACCGATCTTACCGCGCGAGACGATCTTCAGAATCCTGCCCGGTTTGTTGCTGCTGATGACGGCCGCTTTCGTGGCTGGTTTTGCCTTTCGCTAAAATTCCAATCATACAGTAAACCTCCCTGTGAGAACCACAGGGAGGTTGTTGGTTAATCACTGGCTGGCTCAGATTGCGGCGCAACTTTCTTGCGCGTGGCCAGCCGCCACAAAGCCCAGAAGACCAGCGCGAAAGGCGCGATGATCGGTACGATCACCAGCACTACCCAGACCATTACTTCCATCAGGCCCTGGTAAGCGGTTGTCAGCGTGCCAGTAGCGTCGTCGACGGTGCCCTGCAGGCTCCAGGGGGCGGGAGTCGGAGTAGGTGTGGGGGTGAATTCCGGTAGTTTGGGTTCCATGTTGATGGTGATGGTCGAAAAAGCCGAGCGATCCGAAAGGTAGTTCATGCGGCCCTGGATTTCCTCGATCTGGCTTTCGACCTCAGCCAATTGTTGATTGACGCGCAGAGCCTCGTCGACGTTTTGGGCCTGGTCGAGGAAGGCGCGGATGCGGTCCCGGGTGGCAATCAGGTTGTCGAGTTGGGATTGCAGGTCGACGTACTGGTCGGTGACGTCCTGCCCGGTGGCGTTTTCGTCCAACACCTTGAGTGACAGGTCACGCAGGCGGCGCAGGCTGCGCTCAAACTGGTCAACCGGCACGCCGATGGTAATGGTGGTGTATTTGTAGGATTTGTCGAGATAGTCCTGGTACCAGACACGCGAACTGATGATGTACCCGCCGACATCGGCCACAATCTGGGTGGCACGGTCGATGGCTACGTCGGTATCCTCGACCTGCAGTTTGACCTCAGCGTTCTTGATGATCTTGCGGTCGCTGCGGTAGGATGCGGCCAACACGTCCATGTCGACGTTCGCAGAACCAGCGCCGCTGTTGGTATCGGCCTGCGCAGCGGGCGCGATTTGGGTGGGCATCGGTGCAGGGGCACCGCTTTCCATGGCGGCGCGCTCGCCGGATTTGGGCGCAGTAAGACCATCGGTGTAGGGCATTTGCGTCGGCGCGGCTTTCGAGGCACAGGCTGCCAGCAGGACAATTCCCAGCAGGGCAATCATGGCAAGATATTTCGGGCGTGATTTCATGTTCTCCTCCAAAAGGGTGAAAGGTGGGCAACAGCACTCGCGTGTTATCTTTTGGACGGAGATTTGACTGATTTTGTTCCCCTCCTGAAAAAAGACGGTCACCGACTGGAGAGCACCCGTCTAAACTCAAAATGGATTATTAAATCCACTCGCTGTCTTCCAGTGTGCGTTCGTTTTTTACGTTCCCCGTATTGCGGGTGGACTTGGGTTCGAGCAGCAGCACCTGGACCTCGTTGTCGGCAACCGGCAGGTGCTCGATGCGTCTGGGGATGATAACGAATTCGCCTGCCCGGATTGTCAGGTCGCGCTCGCGCAGTTTGATGACCAGTGTTCCTTTCACGACCAAAAATAACTCGTCCTCGTCATCGTGATGGTGCCAGACAAACTCGCCTTTGAGTTTGGCCAGCTTGACATAGCTCTGGTTGAGTTCGCCGACGATCCTGGGCTGCCAGTGCTCGTCGAACAGGCTGAATTTTTCTGTGAGGTTGATCACTTCGCTCATCTTGACTCCTTTCGTCCCAGCCAGAAGGCAGCGGCCAGTGCGACCAGCCCGGCCGCGTCGAACAGTATAAAGCGTAAAATGGAAGCCTGTAGCAGTACGTGTCCGGGAGTGAGTCCGAGGAAAATCAAGCTCTCTCCCACCAGCCCGACGGTTTGCATCGCCAGGGCTAGTTTAAGCGCCAGCCGGTAGCGCAGCGGATGCCAGAGCGCGACCAGGTAAGGCAGGTTCCACATCAGGAACAGCAGGCCTGTTCCGCGCACAGCCACCGCGCCGGGCAGGCCGGAGAGTTCGAATCCGGGGGAATACGCATCCGGCCACAGGATGAAAGCCAGCGCGGCCTGCAGGTTCCAGACGGTGACGCTGAAAATCAGAAGGCGCGCAAGCCATAATCGGATATTGGCGCTCATCGTTCGGCGTTAAGTTCCCTGAAGAGGCCTTCCAGCTTCCCGGCCAGTTTTTCGCGGTCGAAGTGCGCTTCCAAATATTGCCGGCCCTTCAGACCCATTTCCCGCGCCTGCGGCTTATCCGCTGCCAGGGCGCGGACCGCCTCAGCCAGCGCCCCCGGTTCACCGGGAGGCACGAAGGAGCCGCAGCCGGCCGCCTCGACCACCTGGCGGATGACGCCGTCGATCGCCAGCAGGACCGGTCGCCCGGCGGCCATGTAGTCGAAGACCTTGTTCGGGTAGGTGGTCTTGTACTCTTCGAGCGGCTTGAGGATCGCCAGGCAGGCGTCGGCTCCGGCCAGCGCAGCCCCCATCTCACTCTTGGGTACCGGCGGCAGGAAAGTCAAGTTCTGTAATCCAAGTTCGTCCGCGCGCGTCTGCAAATTAGCCTTTTCCTTGCCGTCGCCGAGCAAAACGAACTGGATCTGCGCTTGGTCTTTCAGTTTCCGGGCTGCCTCCAGCACGACGCCCAGGTCGTTTGACATGCCATGCGCGCCGGCATAGAGCAGCACGAATTTATTTTCGAGCTGATGGGTTTTGCGGAAGGCTCGCCCGTCGTCGGCTGGATCGAACATCGACGGGTCGGCCCCGTTCGGGATCATTTCGACCCGCTGCGCCCCGCGACTGGTGACGTGCGCGATATACCCCGGGCTGTTGACGATTACCCGGTCAGCGTGCTTGTACAGGAAGCCTTCCAGCCATTCTGACATGCCGATCAAGAGCGGGCTGCGCAGCACGCCCACCGCGATGGCAAACTGCGGCCACAGGTCGCGCACCTCGAACAGGAATTTGGCGCCTTTCAGCCGCGCCAGCAGCCAGGCAGTCACGCCCTGGAAGATGGGCGGGGAGGTGCCCCAGACCACGTCCACGTTTTTGATACCCAGTCCGACCCAGAACGAGGAGGCCATGAACGAGAAAAACGCTAAAACGCGGTGCACGAAGGATTTGTGCAGGGCCTGGTAGGTATAGGCGCGCAGGATGGTCACCCCTATTCCCTGGTCCCCATCCATCTTTGAAGAAGATTGGGAAGAGGTGGGGGGGGCAGTGCCTGTCAAATACGAGACCGGGCTGGCGATCACGGTCACACGGTGGCCTTTGGATGCCAGGTAACGCGCCAGTTCGTGATGGCGCGTACCGCCGGGTTCGTCGAGGGCTGCAAAGGCTTGATGAATGAGTAGAATGTGCATGCTTATCGCGGGAATCCAAACTGGCTGGTGAAGGTCAGGCTCCCGGACGATTGTACTTCAACTGCCAGGGACAACGCCGGGACTTTTAAGCCGTACGTAGGGGAAACCCAGCCAAAGATTGGGCTGGCTGTTCCTGCGCCGTGCAGCAGTTTCCCGGCGCGGATCAGGGTGGGGGCGAGTTCAAGCTCAGCCGGATCGAGGCTGACTTGCAGGGTAATCCAGCCATGCGGAGATTTCAACCGCAGCTCGACTCCTGCTTCCCGTTTGGCAAGCTCCCACTCCCAATCCGGCACCAGCCAGTGCAGGCGATAGCGATGGACCGGCTGCGGTTGGCTCGGATCGAGAGGATAAAGGTGATCCTCGATTTGCCAGAGGCCCTCCCGGCTGACCACGCTGCGCCGATGCCACAGCCCGTAAGCGCGCTGGCTGGCGTGCAGCTCCAATCGTCCCTGGCGCAGGTCGCCTTCGCCGCCCCAGGTGGCGTTGGCTGCCTGCCAGTCCAGGTACAGGAAGCGCCCGGCGCGGGTCATCTGCTCGCGCCCCTCCGCACTGATGGTATTGTGGACCAGTGTGGAGGTCAGTGCATTATCCCAGGGCGGTTCGGCATTGTACGAATACGTCCCGGGGTCGAGCGCCAGGTTGAGTCCGCGCCACCACAGGTCGAGATGCAGTTGGTCTGCATGACCGGGGCGCGATGTCAATTGTTTGGCGCGCAGGTAAGCCCAGGTTTCCCCCTGGTGGATGACTGGAACTAAGGATTGCAGGATTTCCAGGTAGGGGTCGGGTGCCGGCTGCTGTTGGCAGGGTGTGAGGCCAAACCACAAACTCATCTCATCCCACAAACCGGGAGCGAGGGCGTCCTGGGCCAGGAAAGCCCGGGCGGCTGCCTGTGTCACCGGACGGTAATCCGCAAAAGGCAGGCCGGCCAGCGGCAGGATGTAAGCGCCGTCGTTGGGTCCCAGGTTGGGGACTCCCCCGCTCCTTGGGTCGAGCAGCGCCAGCAGCCAGCGCGTGGCCTCGGCCAGCTTTGACCTGGATTTGGCGGTCAGGAAATCAGAGGCTGGACCACCCTGTTTCTCCCCCGGAATGGCCCGGACCCATAAAGCCAGTTGCAGCATCAGCCGCTGGTAGTTGGTGCTGTGCTGGACGTATTCGCCGTCCGGGCCGATCTGCGCCTCCAGGCCGCGGTTGAACCACTTCCGCCCCAACTCCCGCCAGGCCTTTGCCTGTGGGTGCTCCGGCAGGACCAGCCCGGCTGTCAGCAGGCTGGCTGCCTCGCTCAGCAGGTGATTGTTGTTCTGTGAGCGGGCATAGGGCAGCGTGGGCGGGATGCGCGCCGCGTGTACGGCGATGGCTTGCGCCAGTGCCGCGATCCGCGCCGGGGTGCTGGCTCCCGCTTCTCGCAGCAGGTGCCAGGCGAAAGTCCAGGTGATGATCCGCAGCGCGGCCTCCTGGGCGGAGGTCCAATTCAGGCCGCGGTAGGGTGGATTGGTGGATGTGAATCCCTCGAATTGCTTCCAAAAAAAATCGGCGTAGCTTTCGTCCCCGGTCAGGAAAAAAGCGCGTGCCAGGACGGTCGCCCAACCGAAACGGGCCGGTTCCCAGATGAATTTGACATCGCCTTGCGTGGGGATCTTGCCGGTCTCGTAGTCCGTCCAGTCGGCCAGAGATCCGTCTGGATCGAGCTTCAGTTCGACCGGCTGGCCGCCAAACAGGCGGATTTTTCCGCTGAGGATTTCATCGGCTTCGGCCAGCAGCTTGGTTTTGCCTTCGCCGCCGAGGACGGCCGATAGCTCGTCCCGTGTTGGGATCGGCAGGATGAACTGGAGCTGCAAGCCTGGAACTGCTTCCGGCGGATGGAGCACACGCCGGTAATGGCCGGTAGCCAACCCGAAGCGATACAACGCATTCAGCATTACCGCGGTCAGGCCCAACTGGCGGGCGGCTTTAATAGCGAGGGACAGGCGGGAAATTAATGACATATCGCTTACACAGGAGAGAAGGACCGCCCAGCGTATTTAGGCTTCGTCGGTTTCGCTGGCCACGCGGTTGATCTCAACCAATGTGGCACCGCGGGCTTTCTCAAGTCGCGCGAAGCGCTTGGAGAACTGGTCCATGGCATAGTTGACAAAGTCGTCTTCGACCAGGCCGAACGGGACGACAGCGTAGGCGGCGAAGGCGTCGCCGATGACACCAATTGCAGCCGGCAGCAGCGCGTTCATCTGCGTTTCGAGCGTTGCCCATTCGTCCGGATGCTCGGCCACCAGGCGCGAGAGCAGGTAGACGCCGTAGGCGATGTGGCGCGACTCGTCCTGCTTAAGCAGCCCGATGCCCTGACGCAACCCGGGCAGCAGGTCGTTGCGCTCCAGCATACTGTAGAAGGCGTGGTAACCGGTCTCAGCCAGTACGCCTTCGACCAGCATGTTGTAAGTCACCGAAGCGCGGATCTGTGCTGTTGGGCTTGGGTCGTCTCTGAGCGCCTCAAGTGCAGAAGGGAGCGCCTGGTAAAAAATGGCGCGGTAATTGTCGGTGTGGTAGCGGGAAAGGTCCGCGGGACTGCCGGCAACTTCGTCGAGAAAGCGGCGGAAGAAGTCGGTGTGTTTGGCTTCCTCGAACAGAAAAGTGGTCAGGAACATTTCTTCTTCGAGACGGCCCTCGGATGCGATTGTGCCGATCAGCGGCAGCAGGTTGAGTGTCACGGCCTCTTCGCCAGCCTGGAACATGGCTGTCAGGCGCCAGATCAGGTCTTTTTCCTGATCTTTCAGTCCAGCCCAATCGGTCTTATCGGCAGACAAATCAATATCCGCAGGATTCCAGATGCCCAGCTTCTTGGCTTTTTCGAACAAGCGCATGGGCGGCAAATCGCGATTTAGACCGCGGGTGGTTGTGGCGAATGAGGTGTGGGGCATGCGTGCTCCTACGTCAAGATGATTTTCTCGCCGTCTTGGCGGATAGACTCCACTGCTGCAAAGGTGGCTTTCGTCACGCCGAGCAACTGCTCGTACGGGATCGGCGGCTGACCGCCCTCATGGATTACTTTTATGAAGGCTTTCCACTCGTCCACCCAGCCTTTATCCTGTGCGCGCTTGATGGTCCTGCGTTTGCCGTCCTGCACTGTTTCCAGTGTGCGGAAGTCATCCAGCACGGCGATCTTGCCACCGCAGAAGACTTCGATGCGCTCCTTGGGAAAGGATTTATCGCCATTGGCCAGGTAATCCACCACGCCAAGTGAGCCGTTTGGGAAGCTGAATGCCATGGATAGATTATCTTCGCTGTATTTGCCGCCATCTGGCAGAGCCTGTGCACTGACAGATTCTGGAGCAGCACCGACCAGGAAGGTGAGGAAGTCCACGAAATGGCAGCCCTCGCCGATGATCCGCCCGCCGCCGACCTCAGGGTCCTGTGTCCAGTGGTTGCGCGGGATATACCCGGCATTGACGCGGTAGTGGATGTGCATGGCTTCATTCCGGTTGGACATAAATGCCGCCAGCTGCCGGGCCAACGGTGCAAACCTGCGGTTGAACCCGACCGTCAGAAATGGACGGTCTGCGGCGGTCAACACCTCCCTGACCGCTGAAAGCTGATCATTATTGATCGCCAAGGGTTTTTCGACAAAGACGTGTTTGCCAGCCTGCAGGGCTTTGATCACCAAATCAGCATGGGTATCGTGGCGCGTCAGGATGGCAAGCGTGTTGATCTGCGGGTCGTTCAGGATCTGCTCGTCATTGGAACAGGCATACTGGAAGCCGAATTTTTTCCCGGTGTGCTGGGCATGTAATCCGCCCGCGGAGGCAATGCCGACCAATTCGAGGCCATCCACCTTTTTCAGGGCGGGCAGCAGCGTGGCGTTGGCGTACAGACCGGCGCCGAGCACACCCAGTTTTACACTAGCGGTCGAAGAGCGAGAGATAGTGCCTAAATCCACCTTTTGGCGGGCTTCTTTTTCCCCTTGATGATAGGTCAGCAGAATGCCCAGGAACGCTTCTTTCTTCTTCCCGGTGATGATCTCGTACGCCTCTGCGGCTTTTTCGATCGGGAAGCGGTGAGTGATCAGCGGTTGGACCTTCAACTTTCCACTATCCATCAGGCTGACGCAGGCCTCGAAATTCCGGCCCTCGGTCCAGCGCACGTAACCGGCGGGGTAGTCCTGGCCCTTCTCTTCATAAGACGGGTCGTAGCGGCCGGGTCCGTAGGAGCGCGAATTGATGAAGTTCAGTTCTTTTTCGTAGTAGATTTTGCGCGGGATCGTCAAACCGACCGCGCCTGTCGCCACAATCCGCGCCCGGTCACGGGCGATGGTTCCGGCCAGTTCGACCGGGTCGTTTGAAGGAGTGTCGGCGCAGATCAGGACGGCATCGAAGCCGCGGTTGGCGGTAAAAGCCTGGGACTGTTCCTCCGCGTCCTGGCGGGAGCAGGCCGAAATCCCGAATTGATTCGCGAGTTTGACCCGCTCAAGGTTTAGGTCGATGCCCATGACCCGGCCTCCGGCTGCAGCTGCAAATTGAACTGTCAACAAACCCAGGAGCCCCAAGCCAATCACGGCCACGTTCTCGCCAAGCCGGGGTTCGGCCAGACGAAAACCATGCAGGGCGATGGCCCCCAGGGTAGTGAAGGCGGCTGATTCGAAATCGACCGAGTCGGGCAGTGCTGTCAGCAGGTTGCGCGGAACCAGGTTGTATTCGGCATGGACGGCGTATCCGCCGCCCGCGCAGGCCACGCGTTGGCCGACCTTGAAGCCCTCCATATTATCACCCAGGTCGATGATGGTCCCGGCGGAGGAGTAGCCCAGTGCCATCGGTTGGTCGAGGCGGTTGAAGGCTGACTGCAAAGTAGGGATCACGCCTTCGCGCTGCATTTTATCCAGCACCTGTTTGGCCAGGTCGGGACGCGATTGGGCTTTGCCGACCAACGATTTTTCTGCGAATTCGACCAGCATGCGTTCGGTGCCGGCCGAAACGAGCGAGGCGGCTACTTTGACCAGCGCCTGCCCGGCCCCAGGGCTGGGAACCGGGACTTCCTCAACGACGGTTTTGCCGTCGCGTAGATTTTGCAAGAGTTGTTTCATGGGAGATATCCTGAATAGTCTCTTTCCAACCGAGTATACCCTAAAGTCCCGGTTAGAAATTTATATGAAACGCCCGGCCCCGGGCTCTCCAAACC
>CAYOUV010000073.1:0-14879 GCA_964407265.1 uncultured Anaerolineaceae bacterium
TTTATCAGACAGGGTTGCTTGCAATTCAGCGCCCGGTGGTGTATGATCGGGTTGAGTTTGCTCTGCGGATGCAGGGCTCCCTATTCGTTCGGTAGCCATTCGGTTACTTCGTACGCAAGCTGCATTTCCACGGTTCATGTCCTGCGGGACATGCGAGACGTGTGGGAATGCGTTTTTAATATCCCTGCACGACCCTGCCCTTCCCGGGACCCTTCGTCCGCCAGGTCCGGGGCACAAGGGACAAAATGTACGCCAGCCGCCAAGGACGGGAGGCGGGATCCGGCGCTGGCGCTGATTTCCCGCAAGTACGCCAGCTGAAGCTGGCGACCGGCTTAACGAGACAAGTGGTTTTTAAAAAGGACTGGTATAGTCCAAAGGAGTAAGCATGTGCCCTGCATCCCTGGCAAACCAGATCGCCTATGTCCTGGACGCATTGTTCTGGGATAAGGAAAAAATCGAAGCCTACAAGACCAATCAACAGGTCGTATCGGTCAAACGCGACCTGCGTCCGGGAGGTAACCCGACGCGTGCTCTGCCGGTCATACTTTCCTACCGCACACAGGCCTGCTACTTCCAAACCGGCATCACCTTCTTCCGGCGCGCCAAGGCGCTCACCGGTAAAAGGCTGCTGGTTGAGCTGCTCGACTCGGAGACCATCCGGCGCACGCTGGATACCTATTACCGCGACCACAGGCCTGCCTCCATCCGGACAGTCCTGGCCGCCGTCGGGAAAATACACCAGGGTTGTGTGCGGGTAGGCTGGACAAAAAGAGCCTCGCCGGTCACACACGCGCTGCGGGCCCACGTGAAGGCTTATCGCGACGATGGCGATGTACGCCAGCCGCGTTTCGGCTACCTCCCGGAAGACGCGGAACGCATCCTGGAATATTTACAGGAGCATGGTTCAAAATTCACTCTCCCAGCCAAGATCGCCCTGCGCTGCGGGCTGCGACTGTCAGAGATCGCCGGCCTGAAGGGGGAGCAGGTGGATCTGGAGAATATGCTGCTGCATGTTACCGGCAAGGGCGGGAAGAAACGCGACGTAGCGCTGCCTGCGGACCTGGCGGACCAGATCAACCCATCCAGGCAGTATCTCTTCGATCCCAGCCAGTCCTGGAAAAGAGCCTTCTACAGGGCCGTGAGGCATGCAGCGCGTGATTTGGGGATCGGGATCAGCGGGGTGCATCGGCTGCGGGCTAACTATGCACAAAAGGAGCACCAGGAATTAATGGATGCCGGGAAGAACGACCGGGAAGCCAGGCAGGAGGTTTCACGCCGATTGGGGCATAATCGTGTGGGAGTGACGAACAGCTACATTCCGCGCACTTGATGAACCTAATTTATTGACAAAGGAAAATGTTTTGCATCTCTTGTAAATGGCTAACGAAACAATCAGACCTGAAATCTATAACTGTGATGCTCGTGGCAATTTGAAAGGCGTTGACCAGTTTTGTAAACGCTGACATCAGATCCCCTATTATCAGCCCATTTCAGGAAGCACTTATTGGCCAGATCCCGCCTGAGGAGCGTATCTTCTTTGGGCACGTGCTTTGAACGATCCAATCTTGCTGCTTCAGCGCACACGCCTGGAATGGTTGGCTTTTCCAAGAGTAGACGCCTGCGCTGTTGATGAGCTCACGCGTTGGTTTGATGGGTTAAGCCACCGGTTCAGATTTGGTTTGGGATTGCAAATGAAGCAGGATTTGTCATTTGTAAGCCGCCCATCACCAGGGAGGCGATGCAGCTGCTAATGATCAGCGTCCGGGACCAACCCGAACTTTCGCGGCTGTCTTTGATAGACCCGGATTGCTTCAACCAGGTGCTCCGGCCGGAAATCGGGCCACAGCGTGTCCAGCGTTACGATCTCAGTGTAGGCCATCTGCCATAACATGAAGTTGCTGATCCGATTCAAGCCACCACAGCGGATGAATAAATCGGGAAACGGCAGGCGCCCGCTATCGAGATACTGCGCAAAGTGGTCTTCATCCAGATCTGCAGGGGTGATCCTGCCTCCCTGCAAGGCTGCGATGACCCGGCGAACCGCCTTCAGAATCTCCAACCGACCGGAATAGCTCACCGCGAGATTCAAGATCATCCCGGTGTTCGCCTGGGTGGCGGTCCGAACCTGATTGATCACACGCTGCGTCTGCTCCGACAACAATTCCTGCTCCCCCAGGAACTCGAGGCGAATTCCCAAACCATTGAACTCTTCCAGATTGCTCGATAAGGCCAGCGGCAGAAGCTCGTCAAGGATCACCTCCACCTCGTGTGAATCACGCCCCCAGTTTTCCATGGAGAAGGCGTACAGGGTCAGGACCTCAATCCCCAGCGAGCGGCTGAACAGGATGATATCGTGGGCCACGCCAACTCCTTTGCGGTGGCCGGCCGTTCGCGGCTGGCTGCGTTGTTGGGCCCAACGTCCGTTTCCATCCATGGCAATCGCAACATGGCACGGCAATAAGCCGCTGGTAGGGTTGAGAGCGTTCATTGGTATACCTCTAAAAATTCAGTCTGGGGTAAGCGCGTATCATTCCACCTTTTTACGCTGATTACAATAAGAAATATCCGGGCAACCGGATGTTAACTATAGTTAGCACAATACCAGAAAAATTACAGAAAATCAAGAGGATATTTGGGGGACAAATTGTCTTATTTCAAGATTCGGTTTCGCGCAAGGGACAAAACAAGCCCAGGCCGGGCAACAAGCTCCGATTGTGACTCCTGACTGGAATGATGACCTGGCTGCGCCAGGGATTCGGGCTGGGTGGCTTTTCCCCTGCCAGGTTGGACTTAATCAGCGCCTGCTTGGCTTGTAAGCCGACCGGCACCTCTGCGCTGTTTGTTGCCCTTCCACAACATGATCGTCATCCGTTTGCTTCTCTGGACCATCATCCCATCCCTCCTCATGTTAGAATTGGTTGGCCGCGCTGGACTGTTGTTGAACAGTCGCCTCACCTTTCACCAGCACCCAAGTACCTTGGGATTTTTAATTCTCTGGTTGCGCCAGCCAATGGCATGGGAAAGCCAATAATAAAGGATGCATTTTAGCAAAAGACCTATCCCAAGGTAAGTCTTGCTGGGTAAAAAACACTGATTTGAGGCTGAAATCAGCCTCAAATCAGTAAATGTAGTGAGCGCGGAGAGACTTGAATACCATCCCCCCTGTGGGGGCTCTCAAGCAAAAATCCTCCTGAGATAGGAGGATTAGGAGTGAGCGCGGAGAGACTCGAACTCTCAACCAATGGCTTAAAAGGCCACTGCTCTGCCATTGAGCTACGCGCCCGAAGCGAAGAGCATTTTATCATGCGCGATATCATCCGTCAACGCTGTCCCCCAGGTAATAAGCCCGGCGCCCAAAGCGTCAGGATGGTACAGGAGTAAACCATGGCTGAACTGACCCACGTAAACGAATCATCTTTTAAGGATGAAGTCCTGTCTGGTTCCATGCCGGTACTGGTGGATTTCACGGCCACCTGGTGCGGGCCGTGCAAGATGCTCGACCCGATCGTCAAGCAATTGGCTGACGAATGGCAGGATAAAGTCAAAGTCGTCAAATTGGACGTCGACGAAAACGCCAACCTCGCCATGCAATACCAGGTGATGGGCGTCCCAACCCTGATGCTCTTCGTCGGTGGCGAGATCAAGCAGCGCCTGACCGGCTATATGCCCAAGAACAAGCTGGTTGATAAACTCAGCCCGCACATTTAAACCAACGGGGCGGCCGTACCAGCCGCCCCGTTATCGTTTAAAATAGGGAGGAATGAAACTCAAAGGAGAAAACATGCCCGACAAATTACCACACATTCCTTATGGCCTGTGGCCTTCTCCCATCTCGGCACGAATGCTCGGGGCCGAGACCCCGCTCGAGGACGTTATGTTTGCCGCAGACGGGCAAACGCTGGTCTGGCACGAGCGGCGCGCGGGACAGGGTATGCTGGTGGCGCAAAGCGGCCTGGAGGCCCCGCGCGACCTGAGCGGAGAGTTGCCAGTCCGCGCGGGAGTCGGCTACGGTGGGGGTGCGTTCGGTCCTGGACGGGACCTGGCCGTCTTCGTCAGCCAGGGGCGGCTGTTTCGCGTCTCGCTCGAATATGGCCGGCCGATCCCGATCACGCCTGCCTTTGGCGGCCTGGCCGCGCCGGTCGTCTCACCGGATGGCCGCCGGGTCGCGTTCGTCAGCACCTACGAAGATCACGACTGCCTGGCGCTGGTGGACTTGGGAGGGCAGAACTGGCCGGTAAAATTCGCGCAAGGGGCCGATTTCTACATGCAGCCCGCCTGGCACCCCGATAGCCGCCAGCTTGCCTGGATCGAGTGGGATTACCCCAACATGCCCTGGGACGGCACGCGCTTAATGCTGGCAGAAGTCGGGCCCACTGGCGAGGCCGAAAAAATCCAGCACCTGGCCGGCACGAACGACATCCCCATCTTCCAACCCACCTTCTCCCCCGACGGGCGCTGGCTGGCTTACCTGGCCCAGGAGGGCGAGTGGGACACGCTCTACTTGATCGACACGAACACAGGAAAAAAACGCAAGCTGATCGAAGGCGGCGCGCTGATGCGCCCCGCCTGGGTGCAGGGGATGCGCACCATGGCCTGGTCAGCTTCCGGGAAGCGCATCTATTACATCCGCAACGATCAGGGCTTTGCTTCGCTGTGGGCGCTGGACGTGAAAAGCGGCGCGACGGATAAGCTGGACCTCGCCCCTTACACCTGGATCGAACAGCTCACGGCCTCCCCTACCGAAGACGGAAAGCTGGCTTTCATCGGTTCCTCGCCGCACATCCCGGCGCGCCTGGTGCTGTGGCAGGACGGATTGCTGCGGAGCGTGCGCCGCTCGCAGGCCGAATCGCTTTCACCCGAGGAATTGCCCCTCCCCCGGCCGATCAGCTGGTCCGCGCCAGACGGAATGACCGTTCACGGGCTGTACTACCCTCCGACCAGCACGCGCGCCTCCGGCGAGGGGCTGCCGCCCGCTATGATCAACATCCACGGCGGACCGACCTCGCAACGCACCGCCAATTACAACGAGATAGCGGCTTATTTTGCCTCGCGCGGCTACGCTTACCTGGAAGTCAATTACCGGGGCAGCACTGGCTATGGTCGCAGCTACATGCTGGCCCTGCGCCAGAACTGGGGCAGAACCGACGTGGAGGACGCCGTCGGCGGCGCGCAGGCGCTGGTCGATCAATCCCTGGCCGACCCGAAACGCCTGGTCATCATGGGCGGCAGTGCCGGCGGGTACACGGTGCTGAACGCTTTGATCCATCACCCCGGTTTCTTCAAAGCCGGGATCAACTCCTACGGCGTAGCCAGCCTGTACGATTTCATTCACGGGACGCACAAATTCGAACTGCACTACAATGATTTGCTGGTCGGCACACTGCCTCAGGATACCCAACGCCTGCATGACTGGTCGCCGGTCTTCCATGTAGACAAAATCCGCGACCCGCTGGCCGTCTTTCAGGGCGCTGACGATAAAGTTGTACCCCCCTCGCACTCGGAAAGCATCGTCGCCGCCCTGCGCGCCAACCATGTGACCCATATCTACAAGGTCTACGCAGGCGAAGGTCACGGCTGGCGCAAAGCGGAGACGATCGAGGATTACTACAACACCATCGAAAAATTCCTGAAGGAATACGTGCTGTTTACCTAAAGGTATAATCGTGCCGCCGTTCGGCACATCAAAACCGGAGAAACTCCTATGGCAAAAGCCCTGCTGCGGCTGCTCAAACAAATCCTGACCTATCTGGGCGCCGCACTGCCCGATAAGGCTCTGCACAACCTGCAAATGCTCCTGAACTACATGAGATTGGGCCGCTGGACAGCTGCGCAAGGGTTTCACTTCCCGGCCCGTTATCCGCACCGCGAACAGGTCTTTGCGGCTGTAGCGGAGCAGGTCCAGGACCTACGCGTGCTGTACCTGGAATTTGGCGTCTACCGCGGGGACAGCCTGCGCTGGTGGTCGCAGGCGCTGCAAAACCCAGATTCGCACCTGCACGGCTTTGACAGCTTCGAAGGCCTGCCCGAAGACTACGATGTCCCGGGCGGCAAGTACACCAGGGGCTGGTTCTCCACCGGGGGCCAGCTTCCGCAGATCGACGATCCGCGCGTGCAATTTTTCAAGGGCTGGTTTGAGGAAACCCTGCCGGGCTATCAACTGCCCGAACACGATGTCCTGGTGATCAACCTGGATGCTGATCTGTATTCATCGACCATTTTCGTATTAAATCAGTTGAGGCCGCACATCCAAAAAGGGGCATACATCTACTTCGATGACATGTCCCGCCCGGACCACGAGCCGCGCGCACTGGAAGAATTCATGCATGAAAGTGGGTTGAAATTCCGCCCGCTGGCTGCAGATGTAACCCTCAACAACGCATTTTTTGTGTGTGAAGGCTAATATTTATGCGTCCGCCTCCATTTCGATTCACTTCAGCGCCAATTCATCGCCAATTGCTTGACAGGTGGTAAATATCAGGTAAAATTGCCCCTGTCTCGCCCAGGATGCCCCCCTCATCCTGGGCGAGGCATTTAAAGCGCCCCAAACTGATCGTATCTCACGAGAGTTCTAATCTATTCCCGCAGCAATTTATCGATTCCTTTCAAATCCACACGTGACGTAAAATCAAGGCTCAAAGGCGTGACCGCAACGTGGCGTCTGGTGCGTACCACGTAAACATCACTGTCTTCCGGCTCGGTCTCGTTCAATGTCGCCAGTTTATAGCCAACTGTCCCGATCTCATTCCATGACTTACGAATTGGGGCAGTCGCCTCGTAATAACGCTGCCGTCCCAGTTTTGCCATTTCCCAGGGAGTATCGGGGTTGGCATCTGAAGGTACATCGACTTTGATCAGGTCGACATCGAAGGGAAATTTTTTCTGCAATACCAGGCGGGCAAAGTATGTCGTGAAATAAGCTGCAGCAGAAAAATCCACCTCCCGCGAATAAGACAAATGCTGGCTCCGATCCGTTTCCAGCGACATCGCCAGAGAGCGAAATCCAAGTGCGGCGGCCTCCATGGCAGCCCCCACCGTCCCGGAGACCGAAACCCCGGTAGCCAGGTTCTCACCGTAATTGATGCCAGACACAACCAGCTCCGGCGCGTCGGGCATGATTTCCAGGGTCGCGTGCAGCACGGCCTGGGCGGGGGTCCCCCCCACAGCATAGACCGTCCACTCCTGGCCGTGGACCGTCAGCTTCTCGGGCTTGATGATCCCATCGGAAGTGATCGGCAGGCTGCGTCCCGTCCCGGACGATTGCTCGCGCGGCGCAGCCACGGTCACATAGCCAATTTCTGAGAGCGCTTCGGCAGCCGCCCACAATCCGGGCGATTGGATCCCATCGTCATTGGTCAACAAAATCTGAATTTTTTTCATATGAACTCTCCCCGAAACAAAAGAAGCGGGAATGCTCCCGCTTTTCTGAAGTGCCCCCGGCGCGACTCGAACGCGCGACTTTTTGGTCCGCAACCAAACGCTCTAATCCACTGAGCTACGAGGGCATCGGCAAGGCAGGATTCTAATGCAGATTAGAGCGATGGTCAAGTCTTAAACAAAAAATCCTCGCTTGGCAGCGAGGATTTTTTAGCAATTTAAGTCACACTTGAGGAGGCGCATCAGACGGCGGCACCGCCTGTCGCATACGCTCATCTTCCATCACCCGAATGCCGTTGCGGACTTTGGTCAATAAAGTCTCAAGTTCATTCTGTATATGCGCCAGACTTTCGATCACATATTCGTCCGCATCGCGGCGGGTCGCTTCGGCGTCAGCTCGCGCCTGGTTCAAGATCTGATCCGCACGGCGCTGGGATTCCTGGCTGATGGAATCCTTCTGTACCATCTCATTCGCCTTTTCACGTGCCAGCGCCAGGGTGCGATTGGCTTCTTCCTGAGCCTGGGCCAGCATACGCTCTTTTTGATTGAGCAATTGCTGGGCTTTCTTCACTTCTTCAGGAATGGCAATCCGCATCTGGTCGATGATGTCCAGCATGCGTTCCTCATCCACCATGACGTTGCGCGTCAGGGGGACGGCTTTGCTTTCGTTGAACAATTCTTCTAGGCGGTCGATCAGGTGCATAATGTCCATAGGTTCCTCCGTTAAGGACGGATCACCCTAATTCTATACTATTTTTCAGTCTCGCAACGCATTTGGTAACAAATTTTGGTCATCCATGACGCTTAGTTTTTGACGCAGGGCAGCCTCGACGTATGGTGGGACCATACTGGAAACGTCCCCATCCAGCGAGGCGATCTCGCGCACTGTGGTCGAAGATAGAAAAGTATGCTCCTCAGCAGTTATTAAGGCAACAATTTCTATATCCGCTGCAAGGCGATGATTGGCCAGCGCCATACGAAATTCGAACTCAAAATCCGAGAAGACGCGCAGGCCGCGCACAATAACCTGTGCATCCTTCTTGCGGCAGAAATCCACCGTCAGGCCACTGTAACCGGTAACGGTGATCTTCGGATTGTTTCCCAAGGCTTCTTGCACCAGTGCAATCCGCTCTTCCGGTGAAAAAAACAAGGTCTTTAGTGGTCTGTCATAGACCGCCAGGATTATTTCGTCAAACAGGCGAGCGGCCCGTTCGGCAATATCGATGTGCCCATAATGGATGGGATCAAAGGTGCCGGGAAAGATCGCACGAACCATCAGGAAACGTCTCCTTTGCCATCACCCCAGAAACGGTCGAGCGCCTCAGCCAACAAACTATGTTCGGGCTGTTTCAATTCGGGGTCGTGTTGAAAAATGGATTGCGCGTGGGTTCGGGCTTTCTCGATCAGGGCCACGTCAGTCAGGCTGGCCATGCGCAGACCGGTTGCATAACCAGATTGCCGTGTGCCCAGAAACTCGCCGGGGCCGCGCTGCTGCAAATCTCGTTCGGCCAGGACAAATCCGTCATTGGTCTCGGCCATCGCCTGCAGGCGCTCGTTCTCCACCGCATCCTCATGGTCCGGAATTAGCAGGCAGTAGGCCTGGTCGGAGCCACGACCCACGCGTCCGCGCAACTGATGCAACTGAGCCAGACCAAAGCGGTTCGCGCCCTCGACCAGCATGACCGTTGCGTTAGGCACGTCCACGCCGACTTCAACCACGGTGGTGGAAACCAGTATGTGGTATTGCTGGTCGCGGAATTTGGCCATGACTTCGTCCTTCTCATCCGGGCGCATGCGGCCGTGCAGTAAACCCACTTTGAGATCGGGGAAGACTTCTTTCGACAGGATTTCGTAATCATCGACGGCAGCCCGCGATTCGATGTTCTCGCTCTCCTCGATCAGCGGATAGATGATAAAGGCCTGCCGTCCATCCTTGATCTGCGAGCGGATCAGTGTGTAAGCACGCTCGCGTTCTTTGGGAATCAGTACGTGCGTTGCCACTGGCTGACGGCCGACTGGCATTTCATCCATGACCGAGATGTCGAGGTCGCCGTAGACGGTCAAGGCCAGCGAGCGTGGAATGGGCGTAGCGGTCATCACCAGCAGGTGCGGGTGATTGCCCTTGGACCGCAGCGCCGAACGCTGCTCGACGCCGAAGCGGTGCTGTTCGTCAATTACCGCTAACTGCAAATCCGCAAAAGTCACCGGCGACTCGATCAAAGCATGCGTTCCGACTACAACTTTGATCTCACCCTTGGCAAGCTGCTGGTAGATTTCATCCTTTTCCGCCTCCGGGGTATCACCGACCAGCAGGCGAATTTGGCCCGCTGACAGACCGCCCTCTCCGCCTGCCAGTATTTTCTGCAGGCTGCGGTAATGCTGCTCGGCCAGGATGCTGGTGGGAGCCATCACAGCCACCTGTGCACCGGTCCTGGCAATCATGGCAGCCGCGAGCGCAGCCACCACCGTTTTACCGGAACCGACGTCACCTTGCAGCAAACGGTTCATCGGGCGACCGGAGCCCAGATCAACCAGGATATCGGAGATGGCGCGCTGCTGCGCGTCGGTCAACTCAAACGGCAGGGCTGAGATGCGTGCGTTGAGCCAGTCATCGTCTACTTCGAAAATACGCGCAGTGGCGGACTGCCAGTCGCGTTTCTGACGCAGGACACCCATCTGCAGGAAGAAAATTTCATCGAAAGCCAGCCGTTCGCGGGAGATTTTCAACTGCTCCTGCGTATCGGGAAAGTGTACTTGCTGAATAGCGGTCCCAAGGTCGGGCAGGCCAGCCGCCTCCAGAATATTCTGCGGCAGCGGATCGGCCACGCTGGGGGCCCAGTAGCTGACCACCTGGTTCATCAGCTTCCGCAGCCATTTCTGGGTAATCTTGGCCGTCAGCGGATAGATCGGGACGATCCGGTTGGTGTGCAGATGCTCGGTCTCGATCGGTTCCCAGTCGGGGCTATTCATCACCAGCCGGCCCAGATACTGGTCGATCTTGCCGGAGACCGATATGGCATCCCCGGTCTTGAGTCGATTCGTCATCCAGGGCTGGTTGAACCAGGATAGGCGCAAAGCGCCGGTCCCATCACTGAGGATCGCCTCCACCAATTGCGTCTTTCCACTGCGGATTGGGCGGCTATTAACGCTCTGGATCGTGCCGATCACAGTCACCTGCTCGCCATACCACAAGCCTTTGATTGGCTTGAGCTGGCTGTAATCGTCGTAACGGCGCGGGAAGTAATAGAGCATGTCGCCCAAGGTTTGCATGCCGAGCTTGCTCAACGTCTGGGCGTGGCGCGGCCCGACCCCTTGCAACACAGTCAGTTCGGCGTTTAGAGCCGCAGGGGTAGCGCTGGTTTTGGCGCCCGGGACGGTCTCGGAACGCCCGGGTGGTGTGGAACGTTCCCGGGGCTGGTTAGATTTTGGTTTATCTGGAGCAGGCGCAGGCTTGGAATGAGCCTGCTTAGGCTTTTCCTCGTCGTCAGGATATTGATCCTGGATCCGTTTCCAGATTCCTTTGAGCGATTCGGCTCTCGATTCCGGGCTTAGGCCGGCATAGTCTCGTAAACGGCCAGTCACAGCCCGGATGATCTCATCAGAGATATCATCATTACGAGCTTCAGCTTCCCAGTAATCGAGCATACTGGCCAGGCCGCCGATCACGGCACTATTTGAATAACCGTTTTGGTGTTCGAGACGAAAGAATTTGCGTAGTTTTTCCAGCGAAGGCTGCATGAGGTTATTTTATCATGGGTAAAGGGAAGTCAACGGACCGGAAGAAGCGCCGAGCGAACTGGCTTATCCAGCCCGCAGAGAAAATGGCGCCTGTCTTCATACGCGTACGGCTGCGAACCCCAAGCCATTTGGGCCAAGATGTGTACCGATCACCGGTGTGACATTTAGCATCAAAATATCACGCGGCAGGGAAATGCGCGTCTCGCTCATCAGGTCGCCCAAAAAACTGCGCGCGCGCTGCTCGGCATTGGTATGCAGCACAGCCAGATGCTCCAAAGGACCGAAATCGCGCAGAAAATGGGATAGGCGTTCGGTAGCCTGACTCGTGGTGCGGGCCGCACTCAACGGCCTGACTGCTCCATCACGCAACTCGATCACAGGTTTGATGTGCAGCAAGCCCCCCAATGCCGCCACCGCGTTGGGGACGCGCCCACTGCGGCGCAGATACTCCATGGTATCTAATGCCGCCCCCACCCGTAGGCGCTGTCGCGTGGACTGGATTGCAGCGATGACAGCCTCCACACCCAATCCGTCGGCAATCGCTTCCGCAGCAGCCAAAACCTGAAAACCAAGACCAAGGGTCAGCGAACCACTATCGTGAACGGTGACCCGGTTGCCAAAATCCCGGGCTGCCAATCCAGCGGCGCCCAGGATAGCAGTCAACTGCCCGGCTGCATGGATGGAAAGGATGCGCTCACAGCCGGCATTTATCAGTTTATGGAAACGTTCGGCGAAGTCGCCAGCCGAGGGCGCAGCGGTGGTCGGGGAGGTTTTCATTTCCGGCAGGCGGGTGTAGAACTCCTGGCGCGTGAGGCCCTCGCCGTCAGCGTAGCTTTGCCCGTCAATGACCAGAATAGCTGGCACCACTTCGATGGCATGTTTCTCAACCAAATCACGCGGCAGATCCGAGGTACTGTCAGTCACCAAACCGATTTTCATAGGATTCTTTCGGGAGGTCCATCACAACTACTCCCATGCTTTGCGGACCGAACATTGCAGCCAGATTAGCATTTAACACATGCTCGCTGAAAGAGGAGTCGGGGAATGAATCGCGCACATATTCTCGTAGCGGCCGCGTGCGGAAGGTGCGCCCGTTTTGTGGCTTTAAAAAAGCGATGTAATCCGGATTATTAAACTCTTCGATGAATTCCTGGAACGAGTCGAGCAGATGGCGCTGAGTGCGTACCTTCCCCATCGGCACCAGCGTGCCTTCATCTATACTAAAAATCGGCAGTAGACCCAGCATTTCACCAACGGTCGCCTGGGCGTGGGTTAGATAACCAGATTCAGCCAGGATCGTCAAGCTTGGGATGCAGATCAGGGTATAGACTCGCTGGAGGGCAATTCGCACCAAACGGTCGATCTCGGCCAGGCTCATCCCAGCCGCAGCCGCTTCGGCTGCCAGTTGGACCAGCAATCCCAGCCCGATGCCGGTCGTCTGCGAATCGACAACCCCTACATTCGCGCGTCCATTGTACCGGGCAACTGCCTGGCTGACATTCCAGGTCACCGGGCTAAGGGCGGAGGAAACTGTGATGACCATGATCTCTCGGAACATTGTCCCCAGCAGTTGGAACTGGTTAAAAAAATCCTCGGCTGTCCTACCCGACAGCCGGAGATTAGTGGAGCCGCCCGGCTGAAGCAGAGCAGGCTGGGCTTCGAATGAAACCACTTTTACCAAGTTATATCCCGGAAATTCCGTGCAGGTAAACTGCGCCGTGCCATCGGTGAGGATGCAAACCCTGCCCATACCCAAATTTATTCAACCGATACGATTAACTCGTAATGCGGCTGCCCCCCATCCTGGACTTCGATTTCCTGCGCCGGATACGCTTCGCGAACCAGGTCGGCAAGTTGATTAGCCAGTGTTGAACCAAAATCTTCGCCGTGGTAAAGCGTGATCAATTCGTGATCCTGTGCCTTAGACTTGTTGAGCAGGCACAGACAAGCCTCTTCGACTGACCTCGCGGAACAGACCAATTTCCCATCCAGCAGGGCGATAACCTGGCCTTGCTGCACCTTGACGCCATCGATCTCAACCGAGCGGGTAGCAACAGTGACCTCACCAGTTAAAACGGTTGTAAGCGACTTGATCATTTTCTCGGCGATCGCATCAAGCTCTCCATCAGGGTTATGAACCAGCATGGCAGCCAGTCCTTGCGGGACAGTGCGGCTTGGTACTACCTTGACGTTCTTGACGGTCACATCTTTAGCCTGGTTGGCCGCCATGATGATATTCTTGTTATTCGGCAGGATGATAACTTGGTCGGTCGGCAGATTCTCAAAGGCAGCCAGGATCTCCTGCGTGCTGGGGTTCATGGTTTGTCCCCCTTCGACGATAGCGGCCACGCCCAGGCTGGCAAAGATGCGCGAAAGCCCCGGCCCCGGGGAAACGGTCACCACGGCAATCTGGTTCGGATCAATGTTCTCCAGCTCAATCCGATCCTTCTTAGATTGTTTGTCGATTTCGTCCATCTGGGCGATCAAATTCTCAATTGCAACTTTGGTGATCGTACCAATCCCCATAATATAATCAATCGGTTCGTAACGTTTCTCGGTTGGAACATGGATGTGCATGCGATACATCCCATCGCCTTCTCCAACCTGGATGGACGTGCCCATCAGTTCGAGAGCATCATAGAATTGTGGCAAATCCAGCGCCTGGCCCGGAAAAAAATCCACGACCACTTCAAAATCCTGGCCGGGTTCAATGGTTTCCATCGTATTTTCCAACGCCATGGCTGCCAAGGGTTGGACCGAAGTCAGCGGTACATCAAGCGGCTCGTTGTTGATGAAACGCAGCATGCCTTCCAGAATGAAGAACAAACCCTTACCACCCGAATCGACGACCCCGGCTTGTTTTAAGACCGGGAGCAGTTCGGGCGTATGCTGCACAGAGACGTCAGCGGCAGGAACAATCCACTCCAGGATTTTGAAGGGATCATCGGTCTGCCGGATCGCTTCTTCGGCAGCCTTGGCCACATCCTTGGCAACCGTCAGGATCGTACCCTCAACCGGCCGCACAACACCTTTGTAGGCCGTATCGCGGGCCTCGGCAAAGGCCTTAACCATCGACTCCCCATCCAGGACATCTTTTTCGTGCAGGGCACGCGCAAACCCGCGCCACAATTGGGAGAGAATCACACCTGAGTTGCCACGCGCCCCCATCAGAGCTCCCTGTGAGACTGCCGCAGCCATCTGCCCGATATTGCGGTGACCGAGATCGTCAATTTCGTTAAAGGCTGATTGCATGGTTAACACCATATTGGTGCCCGTATCGCCGTCCGGTACGGGGAAAACGTTAAGTGAGTTGACAGTCTGCTGGTTTGTTCGCAACCAGACCAATCCGGCCTCGACCAAATTCTTGAAGGCAATTCCGTCTATCGGTCTGTTGCGAATTTTCTGTAAGCGGGTCAGCCGGGGTCCCATCGAATCCGCACCCATAAGAACTCCTGATAGCAATTTTAGTCCAGATCGCTGAAGCGCAATCCAGCCACGTGGATATTAATAGTGCTTACCCGCAACCCGAGAGCCTTCTCCACTTGGAAGCGGACCGTATTAGCGACGCTGCTGGCTACAGATGTGATGCGGGTGCCGTATTCAACGATGATGCTGATCCCAATATCGATCCGTTCGCCATCGTAATGCACTGTAACCCCGTGTGTCGGGTCTTTGGTAAGGCTGTGTGCAATCCCATCCACGATATTCTTGGGCGCCAGCCCAACGACACCGTATGATTGGAGGGCGGCGTGGTAGGCAATCGCTGC
>CAYOUV010000074.1:0-14501 GCA_964407265.1 uncultured Anaerolineaceae bacterium
ATGTCCCCATCTCCCATTTCCCCCCGACTCGTCAAAGGTGCCATCATCGGCATCGACGTCACCAACCCGGTGGCCAGCATCGCCATCTTCCAGTACAACCCCGATACGCTTACGCGCACCCTGCAGGCGCAAACCAGCGGCGGAGACAGCGGTAACCGCTCCGAGCCGCAGCGCCTGAAAGGTCCGCCGACCGAGAACATCCGCCTGGACGTGGAGATCGACGCCACCGACCAGCTCGAAACCGGCGGCCTGGCGACCGGCGTGGGCATTTACCCGCAGCTGGCAGCCCTGGAGATGCTGCTCTACCCCAAGACCCTGACCGTCATCGCCAACACCGCCCTGCTGGCGGCCGGGACAATCGAAGTCGTGCCGGTCGAAGGCCCCTTCACGCTCTTCATCTGGGGCCCGCAGCGCGTGGTCCCGATCCGGCTGACCGAGTTCACGATCACCGAGGAGGCCCACGACACCCTGCTCAACCCGATCCGCGCCAAGGTCTCGCTGGGCATGCGCATCCTGAATTACAACGATTTCCCCATCACCCATCCCGGCTTTGCCATGTTCATGGTGCACCAGGGCGTCAAGGAAGCTATGGCCGTGATCGGGAGCGTGGGGAACGCTGCCTCCTTCTCCTTCAATGTATCCTTCTGAGAGGTGACTATGTTCGATCCAAACAGCCGTTACGAAAAGCTCCCGACTGCGTCTTTCAGCGACGCACAGGGGCACGAAATCGCTTATGTGCGCCGGCGCTTCCTGCCGCGTCCAGAAGACCTGGCCACCCTGGTCGAGCTGAGCGTGACCGAGGACGACCGCCTGGACTTGATGACCGCCCGCACCATCGGCGATCCCGAGCAGTTCTGGCGCGCCTGCGACGCCAGCAACGCCATCAACCCGCCTGACCTGACCGCCCGCGTGGGCGCCAAGGTACGTTTCCCGATCCCGCAGCCGCAATGAACCCGCTTGGCATCCACCTGACCCTGCTGATCGGCCCGACCGTTGCCGTCCCGCCGCCACCGCAGTACCTGGAGCTGCTGCAGTCGGTGCAGGTCACCCACAGCGACAGCGGCCGCTCGGGCTTCCAACTCACCTTCCAGGCCGGGCGCCCGGGCCCCTCCAGCGTGATGGACTACCCCATCCTGAGCCTGCCGCTGATCAAAGTCTTCAACCGGGTAATTCTGATCGTGACCATCCAGGGCATCCCCGGCGTGCTGATGGACGGGATCATCACCAACCAACAGCTCACCCCCGGCCAGGAGCCCGGCAGCGACACCCTGACGGTTACCGGCGAGGATGTCAGTGTGATGATGGACCTGAAAGAAGTGAACGTCGAGCATCCGGCCCAACCGGAATTGGTGATCGCCAACAAGATCATCGCCTCGTATGCACAATACGGCCTGATCCCGGTGGTCATCCCGCCTGTGGCGATGGATGTCCCCCTGCCGATCGAGCGCATCCCGGTCCAGCGTGCTACCGATCTGGGATATCTGCAGGATATGGCGGGGCGGCACGGCTATGTTTTCTACGTCACCCCGGGGCCGGCCCCCTTCACCAATACGGCTTACTGGGGACCGCCTGTGCGCGTTGGATTGCCCCAGCCGGCCTTGTCGGTCAACCTGGGGCCGAACACGAACGTCAATTCGATCAATTTCCAGAACAACGCCCTGGCCCCGTCTTTGGTGTCCGGGCAGGTGCAGGACCGCCAGACCAATACGGTTGTCCCGGTCCAGACCTTTGCCAGCACCCGCCCGCCGCTCACCCCCCAACCGGCGCTGCTTACCAACCAGCCAAACGTGCGCACCAGACTATTCCAGGGCAGTGGCCTGAACATCGCCCAATCCTTCGGCCGCGCCCAGGCCGAGACCGATGCATCCACGGACGACACCATCACCGTTTCCGGCGAACTGGACGCGGTGCGCTACGGGGCCATGCTGCAGGCGCGCAGCCTGGTGGGCTTGCGCGGCGTGGGCTTCACCTACGACGGATTCTATTACGTCAAGAGCGTGACCCACAATATCACGCGCGGAGAGTACAAGCAGAGCTTCACCCTCACCCGTGAGGGGACCGGCGCAATCACCCCGGTGCTGCCAACCTTATAGATAGCGTTTGTTATGCCTAATTATTTCGGAAAATACCGCGGAAAAGTAAAAACCAATCTCGACCCGATGATGCTGGGTCGCGTGCAGGTCAGCGTACCGGCCGTGTTGGGCGAGGGCACCCTGAGCTGGGCCATGCCCTGCGTGCCGTACGCCGGCAGCGGGGTGGGCTTCTTCATGATCCCGCCGGTCGACGCCAATGTGTGGGTCGAATTCGAAGGCGGCGACATCGATTACCCGATCTGGAGCGGCTGCTTCTGGGGCATCGGAGAAGTGCCGGCCACACCCGCTGTGCCACAGATGAAGGTCATCAAACTGGACAGCATTACGCTGACCCTGAGCGAACTACCCGGCGTCGGTGGGGTGACCCTGGAAGTCTCGCCGCCGTCCGTCGGCCTGCCGCTCAAGATGACCTTCGACGTGAACGGCATCAAGCTTGAAGCCGGCCCGCTCGGCACAGTGGAACTCACCCCGGCCGGCGTCAAGATCAACAGCGGCGCGCTGGAGGTAACCTGATGGGCTTCCTGCTCCACGTCGGCGCGACCGTGATCTGCAGCCACGGCGGACAGGCCTTGCCCACCGCACCCAACCCGCGCGTCAAGGTCAGCAGCCAACCGATCGTCACCCAAAGCGCACCCTACACGGTGGCCGGCTGTCCGTTCGCCACACCGGGCGGACCGCTTCCCTGCGTTACCGCCCAGTGGGTCACCGGCGCCGTACGAGTCAAAGCCGATGGCATGCCGGTGCTGCTGCAGGAGAGCCAGGCGATCACCGCCCCAAACGGTGTGCCGCTCAACGTTTTAGTGACCCAGCCGCGGGTCAAAGGGTTGTGAAACGAGGTGCCCATGCAAATCGATTTCCCCTATCGCATCGCTCGGGATGGGCGTACAGCCCTGACTGAGGCGGAGGATCACATCCGCGACATGATCGAACAGGTTTTGTTCACCAATCCGGGAGAACGCGTCAACCGCCCGACCTTCGGTTGCGGCTTGCTGCAAATGGTCTTCGGTCCCAACAGCCCCGAACTGGCGACCGCCACCCAATTCCTGGTCAAGAGCGCCCTCCAGCAGTGGCTGGGCGAGTTGATCCAGGTCGATCAGGTTGACGTGCAAAGCCAGGATTCTACGCTGCGCGTGAAAGTCGTTTACACCGTGCGCGCCACGCAGCAGAACCAGCAAGCCACATTCCAGAGGGGGGTGTAACAGTGGGTACACAATATTTCTGTGGCAACGAAAACCGGCGGGATATGGTGCGCTTCACCACCGGGGGCGGTGGCGGACCGGTGCTGAACGGCATCGACTACCTCGAAGTGGTCTCGGCCGACGAGAAGACTCTTGAAGTGCACTTCATCCACAACCTGCCGGGCCAGACAGACGGTTTCCCAGCCGGGCCGGCCCTGACGGAACATAACTTCGAGATCCAGGGCGGCGTGCGCATCACCGGCATCACTGTCAAAACCATATCCGTAGCAGATAACCTCGCCACGCTCGAGGTCAGCCAGGCCGGGGATTTTTCGACCTACGTCCTGCGCCTGGTAACCGGTGAGGAGGTCGAGGACCCGCCCTCAGGCTTCGACCCGCAGCTTTCGGCCGTGCCCTTCTCGTTCAAGATCGATTGTCCGAGCGACTTCGACTGCCTGCCCGAAGACGAGTGCCCGCCCGAGAACCTGCCCGCCCCGCTGATCGACTACCTGGCCAAGGACTACGGCAGCTTCCGGCGCCTGATGCTCGACCGGCTCTCCAGCATTATGCCGGGCTGGCAGGAGCGCAACCCGGCCGACATGCAGGTCGCGCTGGTTGAGGCGGTCGCATACCTCGGCGACCAGATGAGTTATTACCAGGATGCGGTCGCGACCGAGGCCTACCTGGGCACTGCACGCCAGCGCATCTCCGTCCGCCGGCACGCCCGCCTGCTGGACTACGCCATGCACGACGGCTGCAACGCCCGCGCCTGGGTCCACTTCCAGGTGGAGTCGGGCAGCGCGGCTGACGGCGCGTTGGTCAAGAAAGGTACTCCCGTGCTGACACGCGGGCTGCAGGACGTCGCTACGCTTGACCCGGCCGACTTCCAGAAGATCATTCAGGCCGAGTCGCCGGTGGTGTTCGAGACCCTGCACGACCTGAGGCTCGAGAGCGCCCATAATGAAATCAAATTCTATACCTGGAACGACAGCGAGTGCTGTTTGCCGAGAGGCGCCACACGCGCCACACTGCACAACGATCCGCAGCTTTCGCTGCAAGCCGGCGACGTGCTGATTTTTGAAGAAGTCATCAGCCCGATGACCGGCCTGTCGCCGGATGCCGACCCGTCTCATCGCCACGCCGTGCGCCTGACAAATATCGCCACCCAGGACAGCCACGGCGATCCGCTGGTCGACCCGCTAGACGACACGCCGATTGCCGAAGTGGCCTGGGAGACACAGGACGCCCTGCCCTTCCCGTTGTGCATCTCGGCCAAGGTCCAGACCGACAGCGGCCCGCAGCTGGTGCTTGATTTGAGCGTGGCGCGTGGCAATATCGTCCTGGTCGACCACGGACTGACCGTCGCGGACGAGGACCTGGGCCAGATCGGCACGGACGCCGCCGGGCGGTTGGAACGGCCGGTGCTGCAATCCGGACCGCTCAGCCAGCAGGGTCACGCCCGCGACCGTTACGGCCAGCCGGTACGCGACGCCAATCACGAACTGGTTGTCTTCGACCCGCAGTCCCCGGCCGCCCTGGCCTTCGCCTGGGAGATGCGCGATACCCTGCCCGCCATCCACCTGACCGAGAACAGCGATACCAGCCGCCCCTGGCTGGCGCGCCGCGATCTACTGGGCAGCAGCCGCTTCGAGCGCGCCTTCGTGGTCGAGATGGACGATTACGGCCTGGCGCATCTGCGCTTCGGCGACGGCTTTCACGGCGCTATTCCTAAACCCGATTCGACCTTCAGCGCCACCTACCGGGTTGGCAACGGCACGGCCGGCAACGTCGGCCGGGAGGCCATCAGCCGCGTGGTGCTGTCCGTTGCGGGCATCAAAGCTGTCCGCAACCCGCTGGCGGCTGCGGGCGGACGCGAGCCCGAAACGCTCGAACAGGTCAAGCAGTACGCCCCGCAGGCCTTCCGCACACAGGAACGGGCCGTGACCGCCGCCGATTACGCCGCCGCGGCCGAACGTCATCCCGAGGTGCAGAAAGCGGCCGCCACGCTGCGCTGGACCGGCAGTTGGTACACGGTCTTCATTACCATCGACCGCAGCGGCGGTTTGGCGGTCGACGCGCCTTTCGAATCCGAGATGCGCGCCTTCCTGGAGCGTTTCCGCCTGGCAGGGGAGGATCTGGAGATCGACGCACCGCGCTTCGTCTCGCTCGACCTCGAATTGAGCGTATGCGTCAAACCCGGCTACTACCGCAGCCAGGTCAAGGCTGACCTGCTGAAACGCTTCAGCAACCGTGACCTGCCCGACGGGACACGCGGTTTCTTCCATCCTGACAGGCTCACTTTCGGCCAGCCGGTCTACCTGAGCCAGATCACCACGCTGGCCATGCAGGTGCCCGGCGTGCAGTGGGTCGATGCCGAAGACGCCCCCGGCAAGCCCAATCGCTTCCGGCGCTGGGGGCAAGCTGCTGAGGGTGAGTTCGAGGCCGGGATGATCGAGTTTGGGCGGCTGGAGATCGCCCGCCTGGACAACGACCCGAGCCGGCCAGAGAACGGCAAACTCGACTTTTACATGGAAGGTGGACTGTGAGCGAACCCCTGGATACCACTTTAGACAACTGCGGCTGCTGCGAGCCAGAACCGGCGCCCCCGCAACTTTACAACCGCCCCGGCCTGCCGGCTCTCGCGTATCGCGCCGGAACTTACGCCTCCTTCTTCCGCCGCATGCGCAATCGTATCGGGACCCTGACCCTACCGGACGGAGAGTTCGCCGGGACGCGCCCGCTGGTCTCGCTGTCCACCCGCGACCAGGACGACCCCTCGATCGCCCTGCTGGACGCCAGCGCAGTGATGGCGGATGTACTTACCTTCTACCAGGAGCGCATCGCCAACGAGGGCTTCCTGCGCACAGCCACGGAACGCCGCTCGATCCTGGAGATGGCGCGCGAGATTGGCTACGAGCTCAACCCGGGCGTGGCGGCCAGCGTATTCCTGTCTTTCAGGGTCGATGACGCCCTAGGCGCGCCGGGCGTTTCCACCATTCCCGCCGGAACCAAGGTGCAAAGCATCCCGCCGCAGGGCAAGCTACCGCAGACCTTCGAGACCTCGCAGGAACTGACGGCCTATAAGGAATGGAATGTCCTGGAACCGCGCTTGACCCAACCCCAATCCATAAATGTCAACGCGAAGCAACTCTATTTACAGGGAACCTCCGCTAATCTAAAGCCGGGTGACGTGTTACTGGTCGTCATCAGTAGCGGCAGCACCATTCAAACCGCCTCCAAACGTGTGGTGAGTGTAGATGTACAGGCCAATGCAAACTACACGCGCGCCGACCTCGATCCCGCACCTCCGGCTCTGCCTTCCTTTGTCCCCCCCTCATTTTCTCAAGGCGCTGTCAATCCCTCCGGTTCAAAAATCCCGCTTGACGCTTCATCCGTTCAGTCACACATCGTTGGACAGCAGTGGAAAGACGCGGACTTAAATGCCTTCCTGGGTTTCAACGAATGGGACACCCGCGACTTACTAGATACCCTGAGCGCGCTGCGTGAAGCAGGAAATACCTCCTCAACCCAATCCGTATTCGTGTTCCGAGAGCGGGCTGGCTTCTTTGGCTGCAGCGCACCGCTCTACCAGAGCATGCCGAAAGACAGCGATGGCAACGTGCTCTATCCTGGCGCTGACTGGGACGGTACAAACGGCGCATGGGAAATTTGGAAGAACCAACAAACAAGCAAGTATTACGCCGTTGATGATGCTTTCTTGGAGCGTACAATCAAGGGAATCGTCAACGATAGCTGGGTGCTGTTCAAGCGCTCCAGCAATCAGGAAGAGGCTTACCGCATACGGAGTACACGCGAAGTCTCGCTGGCAGCGTTTGGGATCAGCGGCAAGGCCATGTCGCTGCAGCTGAACCAGAAGGACGGGAGCGACCTCACAGATTCCGACAAACCTTCTTACTTCAAAGTCCGAACCACCACCGCCTATGTGCAAAGCGAACAACTTGCTCTGGCTGAGCTGCCAATCCTGGAAGACCTACCCGCAAACCAAACCACCATTTTACTCAATGGCCTCATCCTCGGCTTGCAAAAAGGCCAGGCGGTTTACGCCAGCGGCGAACGCGCTGACGCTGATGGGACGCTGGCCAAGGAAATTTTGATCATTCAAGACATCAACCACATCGGCGGTTTCACCGAATTGACTTTTGAATCGGGCCTAGAATATCCGTATAAACGCGACTCATTTACGCTCAATGCCAACACCGTGCAGGCCACCCATGGCGAGACGGTAACCGAGACTCTGGGCAGCGGTGACGGCGCCCGGAGTTATCAGCAATTCACCCTGAAGAAACCACCCCTGACCTTTACGCGTGCCGCCACGCCGAGCGGATCCGAGAGCACCATGCAATTGCGGGTCAACAAGCTGCTCTGGGAACTGTCTTCATCGCTTTACGGGCTGGAAGCCAACGACCAAGGCTACATCATCCGCATTGACGATGACAGCAAAGCAACCGTCATCTTTGGAGACGGCCAAAAAGGGGCTCGCCTGCCAACCGGAGTGGACAACGTCACCGCCGTCTACCGCAGCGGGATCGGCCTGGAAGGCGAAGTGGAAGCCGGCAGCCTAACGCTGCTGCCCTCCAAACCCTTCGGGGTGCGGGGCGTAATCAACCCGCTGGCGGCCAGCGGAGCCGGTGATCCCGAAAAAATGGACAACGCCCGGGACCACGCTCCGCTGACGGTGCGCACGCTCGACCGGGTCGTCTCGCTCGACGATTACCAGGACTTCGCCGGCGCCTTTGCCGGAATCGGCAAGGCCCAGGCCATCGACCTGTGGAGCGGCGAGCAGCACCTGGTCCACCTGACCATCGCCGGGGCGAACGGCAAACCGGTTACAGACGCCACTTTCCTTAAGACCTTCAAGAAAGCCCTGGATGCCGCCCGCGACCCGGCCCAGCTGGTCAAGGTCGATACCTACGACCAGTTACTGTTCGACCTGACGGCTAACGTCGCCGTGGACGAGCGCTACGTTGTTGAGGACGTCTTCTCAGATATCAAGGACGCCCTGCAAGAGGCCTTCTCCTTCGCGCAGCGCAGCTTCGGACAGTCCGTAACCGCCGCGGAGGTGATCAGCCTGATCCAGGAGGTCGACGGCGTGATTTACGTCGACCTTGACGATCTTTACATCTCAGACGATCCACCTGACCTGAACCAGATCCTGGCAGCTAACAGCGCACACGTCGAAAACGGACAGATCGTCCACGCCCAACTGCTGCTGCTCAACAACCTGGGCGTTAACCTACAGGAGGTGCAAGCATGAGCGCTGAATCCGACCGGCTCTACAACCTGCTGCCGGTCATCTACCGCCTGCGCGACGCCGAGCAGGGCGAACCCTTGCGCGCACTGCTGTCGATCATCAACGGCGAGCTTGCCAATGTGGAAGCCGACATCGCCGGCCTGTACGAAAACTGGTTCATCGAGAGCAGCGACGAGTGGGTCGTGCCCTATATCGGCGACCTGCTGGGGGTACGCGGCCTGAACACCATCCAGACCAGCGCTTTCAGCCAGCGCGCCTACGTTGGTAACACGCTCTTTTACCGCCGCCGCAAGGGCACGGCTTACGTGCTGGCCATCCTGGCCGAGGACGTGACCGGCTGGCCGGCTCACGTGGTCGAGTTCTTCGAACTGCTCCAGACGACCCAATACATCAACCACCTGCGCCTCTTCAATACCAGCCCCGACTTGCGCGACACTGACCGGTTGAACCTGCTCGATGGGCCGTTCGACAGCCTGCCCCACACCGCGGACGTGCGCCATATCTACAACCGGCGCGGGAAGCAAAACATTCGCAATATCGGCATTTTCCTGTGGCGCTTGCAGAATTACCCGCTCTTGAACGTCGTCGCACGCCAGGCGGCAGCCCCGCACGACTACGGCTACCACTTCAGCCCGCTTGGCAACCCGGCGCCACTCTTCAACACGCCGTCCCCCCTGTCATCCCCCTCCGGGGGTCTGGGCGAACAATCCGTGCCGGGGCCGATCCGCCCGCTGGATTTTTACCGCGACTTGAAAACCTACCAGGATCTGTATGGGGGTCTTGCCGATCCACCGGAAAACAGCCGCTACTATGGCCCGCAGCGCAGCCTGCAAGTTATCAAGGACGGCACGCCCGTCCCGCCCAAGGACGTGCTCTGCAAGAACCTGTCTGCCTGGGCGCAGCCTCCGCCAGGCAAGGTGGCCGTGGACGTTTCGCTCGGGCGGATCACCTTCGCAAGCGGTCAAAAGCCGACCCAAGACCTGGTCGTCTCGTTCAACTACGGCTTCAGCGCGGACATCGGCGGCGGCCCGTACGACCGACGCGAACGCATGACCGAAGTCAAACTGCCGGTACAGGAGTTCGAGGTCGGTGCGGGCAAAACCCACGCCACGCTGGGCGCGGCGCTCTCAGCCTGGGGCACGGCCGGTAAACCGCCCGCCGTGATCCGTATCTACGACAGCGCCACTTACGAGGCTGACATAACCGTCAACCTGCCCAAGAACGGCATGCTGGTGATCGACTGCGAAAACGAGGAGCGCCCCACGCTGGTGAAGGCTGGACCGCTGAAGGTCAACTCGGCTGCAACTACCCCCGAGGAAGCCGCCGCCTTCACCCTGAGCGGATTGCTGGTCGAAGGCAGCCTGGAGGTCAAGGGAAAACTCAACCTGACCATGAGCGACTGCACGCTGGTGCCGGGGCTGGCCCTGGACGAGGACAGCTACCCAGCCAGCCCGGCACAGGCCAGCCTGGTCGTCAGCGGCACGGACGTGGTCGATACGGCCATTTCGATTTCGCGCTGCATTCTCGGTCCGCTTCAACTGCCGCAGGACTGCCAGGAACTGGTCGTCCGCGACAGCATTGTCGCCGCGCCCCTCGCCAAGGATGCGGACGAACCAGACCGGGTGGCGATCGCAGCCAACGCCAGCGGCAGCAACCCCGGGCCGGTCACGACCCTCGAGCGGGTCACGGTCTTCGGCGAGGTGCACGTCAAGCAACTTGAGCTGGCCTCGGAGGTGATCTTCGCCCATCCCGTCGTCGTCGACCGGCGGCAGGAGGGCTGCGTGCGCTTCAGCTATCTGCCCGAAGGTTCCAAGACGCCGCGCCGCTATCGCTGCCAGCCCGACCTGGCCATCGCCGAGCGCGAAAAACAGCTCGACCCGCTGAAGATCACCCCGGCCGAGGTGGAACAGATCATCATGCGCGTACGCCCGCAATTCACCAGCCTGCGCTACGGCCAGGCAGCTTTTGCCCAACTTTCCACCCCGTGCGCAGACGAGATCAAGACTGGCGCAGAGGACGGCTCGGAGATGGGCGTCTTCAGCCTGCTGCAGCAGCCCCAGCGCGTGGCCAACCTGCAGATCGCGCTGAATGAATACCTGCGCTTCGGTCTCGAAGCTGGCATTTTCTTTGTGACCTGAGAACTCCAACCAGTAAGGCATTATTAGGAGGTAACCATGAAAGGCGACTTCACCCGCATGACTTTCGACCCGCGCAAGCACTTCAGCGGCGTGCGCATGCAGCAGGGACGCGTACAGCTCGACGCCGATTGGAATGAGAACCTCGAGATCCTGCTGCACCGCATCGAGACCGAGACGATCGACGTCGTCGGCGAGTGCGGTGTCCCGATCCACGACGCCGGCTTCGGTGTGGTGACCGATTTCAGCACCCTCTCGGCCGAAGAGCAAACCTGGCTGGCAGCGCAAGGTTTTGCCACGCTTTCCGCTGGCGATTTTTTCCTGACCCGCGGCCGGGCCTACGTGGATGGCATCCTGGTCGAGAATGACCATACATTGCCCTTCAGCCAGCAGCCGTTCGTGCTGCCCAAGGGAAATGTGCAGATCGATGCCCCCGGCATCTACCTGCTGTGGTTGGACGTCTGGCAGCGGCACATCACCGCCCTCGAAGATCCAGCCATTCGCGAGGTGGCCTTGGGCGGCCCCGACACGGCCACGCGCACCCAGGTCATCTGGCAGGCCATGCTCGACCAGGTCGGGAAAGTGGGCGAAAACATCACCTGCACCAACACCCCCCTGCCCTGGCCTGATGCCAGCAAAGGCCGGCTGCGCGCACGTACGCACCCCGAAGACCAGCCCGAAGACCCCTGTCCGGTCCCGCCTGGTGCCGGCTACAAACGGCTCGAGAACCAGCTTTACCGCGTGGAAATCCACAAGGGCAGCACCGCCGCAGGCGGCCCGACCTTCAAGTGGTCGCGCGATAACGGCTCGGTGGTGGTGGCCGTGGCCGAATTCGCGGTGGATGGATCGAACAGCAAGCTGCGCACCACCAGCCTGGGCCGCGACGATGTGCTCGGCCTGCACGAGAACGACTGGGTCGAGGTTCTGGACGACGCGACCGAACTGGCCGGGCAGCCCGGCACGCTGGTTAAGATCACCAAGATCGACCCAGACAACATCCTGACCCTTTCCGGCCCCGTCACTGGCTACGACTTGAACGAACATGCCAAAGTCCGCCGCTGGGATTCGGACGGCGAATTGACCGTGACCGTTCCCACCGACAATGATGGCTATCTCAAGCTGGAAGGTGGGGTCGAGGTCAAATTCGAGATCGACAGCCTGCGCACCGGCGATTACTGGCTGATCCCGGCCCGCACCGTCCCCGGTCAGTACGGCGACATCGAATGGGAGCAGGACGGCAGCGATCCAGCCGCGTTGCTTCCGTTCGGCATTGCGCACCACTACTGCAAGCTGGCCGTGCTAACAGCTGAAGAGGACGCCAACGGCGAACTGAGCCTGAGTATCGAAGACTGCCGCAAGAAGTTCCCGCCCCTGACAGAACTGCCGGTCGGCGGTGATAATTGTTGCTCGATCACGGTCGGCGAAGGTGGCGATTATACCGACCTGCAGTCCGCCGTGGACGCTCGCCCCGCTGATGCCAAGTGGTGGACGATTTGCGTCCTGCCAGGGCAGCTGGCTGTGAAAGACACGGTCACCGTCCAGGACGCACAAAACCTGACCATCGGCGGCTGCGGGACGCAGTGCTACATGACTGCCGCAGCCGGCAAACCCTTGTTGAAATTCGTCAATGGACAGGAGATCCGGCTCGAAGGGCTACGCCTTGAGGCTTCCGCTCCCGACGGAGCGCTCATATTCGGCGACTCGATCTCTGTGACCGTGGCGAACTGCACCGTGATCAACAGCGATGCTCAAGACAAGGCCTTCCTTGAAAAATCTTACAAACCGCTCGGGCCGGCCATCCTCGTCGACCGAAGCCGGCAGGTCACGCTGCGCGACAACAACCTGCTCGGCCTGCCCGCCATTCTGGCGGATGGCGAAATGCTCAACGTGCTGCGCAACCGCATCACGGGCGGCGGCGTGCAGGTCATCCCCCCCTCGCTTGTAGTCAGGATCGAAGACAACCTGATCTTGAACGGGATGGGACCCGGTATCCAACTTGGCGGCGGCGATAAGACCGGTGAAGATTATGCCAAAATGTACGCCACCCGTGACGAAGATGCCCAAAAAGAGCTCGACGCAAAAGAGAAAGCGGGCTTCAATGTGGCTGCAGCAAGGACTGGTAGATCGCGCCAATCTGCTGCAGCGATGCAAATTGTTGAAATTTCGAGGAATCTGATCGGCAAGATGACCGGCAGCGGCATCGTCACCGAAACCACCCTCGACAACGCCAGCAAACTGGGCGACGTGGAATTGTTGACGATCAGCGAAAACCAGATCATCAGTTGCTGCAAGGTACCGGATGTCATCTTAAGCGAACGCACGCGCGTCGGTGGCGGGATTGCAGCCCTTGGCCTGTTCAGCACCCGGATCGTTGACAACCTGATCGCCGAAAACGGGCTGGGACGCCAGGCTGCCTGCGGCATTTTCGTGCTCGACGGCAGCGACATCGACATCACGGGTAACGTGGTGATCGAAAACGGGACCAGCGAGGCGCAGCAGGAACCCGACTCCTACCAGGCTGGAATTGCCGCGCAGTACGTCTTCGGCGACCTGCTTGGCATCGCTTCTGTCAAAGAAAACCAGGCAACCAGCCCGGGTTATCCTGCCCTACGCGTGCACGGCAACCAGGTCATCTGTCCTGCCGGGCAGGCGCTCTCGGTGACTGCCATCGGCAGTATCGTCGTCGACGGCAACAGCCTTGCAACGCGTGAACGCCTTAAGCAACCAGTAACTCCGCTCAAGTTCGGCGAGAAAGGCGCCTGTGTCGCCATTCTCGACCTGGGCTTGCCGGTCTGGCTGCAAGATTTCGCCGTCACGCTGCAAATGCTGGGCAGCCAGAAATCTGCCTTGCATATGGAAGACCTGGGCCAGGCCAGCCAGCGGGATACCACCTTCCCTAACGGGCGGGTCTTGTTCCACAATAACCAGGTGACCTTCAACAGCGACCAGCAGGAAAACGTCGAAAGCCTGGGTGAATTCGACAACCAGTGGTTCCAGCGCGCCTGGGATCAAGCCTTCTTCTCCGCCCTGATCATCTCGCTGGACGACGTATCTGTAAGCAATAATCAATTCCAGGCCACGGTCCCGCCCTACATGCTGGAAGGGATTCAAAAATATACTCAGAACGATTTGCCTCCGACAGATCTGCTGGCTTACTTCTTGAAATTCATCCAGGTCAGTGCCTTGGCGTTCACCATCCGGGGCAACGGCAACGGTCTGACGGAACATCTGTATTCGAATTACTACTCGTACGCTTCAGCGGCGATCGCCATGAACCTGACCACCGGCAATGAAGCCACCCACCTGTATGCGACCAGTGCTAACAAGAACCTGGAAACCAACAACTTGAGCCTGTTCTAACGCTTGATTTATCCGTCAGAATGGGATACCTTAATATCTGGAGGCCCTTATGAATGAAAAAGAGCAATTCGTCGGTGGAGCACCCGGCTCCCAGGTCGATCCGGCTCAAGCCCAAGAGGCGATGAATAAAATGCTCAAGCGCAGCGCCGATCAGGCTGCACCTACCCTGGATACCTTTGCCCAGCTGCAGGCACGCCGTGCAGCACGTCTTAGCCAAACTGCCAAGGCGATGGGCAAGCAACTCGGCAAGGATCATCCCGACGTGACAGCCATCGAAAGCATGGCAAAGTCAGTCGACAAATTGAAGACCCGCCTTAATCAGGATAAAACGCGCGCAAAACGCTGGCCGACGCCTCGTCCGAATGAATGGATCGTCTTCGGCACTGTCCTCGACGTCCAGGGCAACCCCGCCAAGGGCATGACCGTCCGCGTTTTTGACAAAGACCGCAAGTATGACGACCTG
>CAYOUV010000075.1:0-13907 GCA_964407265.1 uncultured Anaerolineaceae bacterium
GGTGGTGATGGATTGTGGCCAGGCGACACCATGTATGCCTTTGAACATGCTGTCGCTCTGGGCGTGGATGTGCTCGAAATGGATGCCCACATCACCAAAGATGGTGAGATCGTCCTGATGCACGATGAGCGCGTGGATCGTACTACCGACGGTAGCGGTTTGATCGAAGATATGACGCTGGTTGATTTACAAAAGCTGGATGCTGCTTTTGGATGGTCTCCTGATGGTGGACAAACCTTTCCGTTTCGTGGTCAGGGGATCAAGGTTCCCACGCTGGAAGAACTCTTCAAAGCCTTTCCTGACATGCGTTATGTGATCGAGATCAAGTTGACCAAGACTCCCATCGCCCAGCCTTTTTGCGACCTGATCCATCAGGATGACATGCAGGACAAAGTGATTGTGGCCTCCTTTCACGATGGAGCCATGCAAATGTTCCGCGATGCTTGCCCGGACGTGGCCACCTCCGCTTCGCGCGGTGAAGTGACAAAATTTGTACTACTCGAAAAGGTCTTTTTGAGCGGCCTGGTTTCGCCCGGGTACGAAGCGCTCCAGGTTCCGTACGATCCTTCCGAGTCGCTGGGTATCAACGTCCTGACGAATCGTTTTGTGCGCGACGCGCATGCCAAGAACTTGAAAGTCGAGCCCTGGACGGTGAACGATCAAGCGTTGATGCAGAAATACGTCGAAATGGGCGTGGATGGCCTCATGACCGATCGGCCGGATTTGTTGCTCGAATTGCTTGGCAGATAAAACCCGCGTAACGGTTTCTGATCATTTCAGGAAGACTGCACACTTCGGGGCATGTATAAACTACTCGACGACTTGTGTTATCCGTCGATCCAGACGACGTGATCTTCAAAAGAAGGCCGGTTGGGTGCCGGGAATGCCGCGTCCGGGTAGCCGATATACAGGAAGCCGATCAAATGCTGGTCCGCTTCGAAACCCAAAAATCGCTTGACCCGAGGATCGTAGGCCGCATCACCCGTACGCCACTTGGCGCCCAGTCCCTCGGCATGGGCGGCGAGCAGCAGGTTTTCCACCGCCGCAGCCACGGCGCAGACGTTCTCGATCTCGATAACCTTTTCCTGAGATGGTTTATCCACCCCGACGGCAATCAGCAATGGTGAACGCAGCGCTTTGGTGCGCTGCTTCTCAAACGCCTCGGGCGGATATTCGGGATGTTTTTCTTGCAGTGATTGGGCCATGACCTCACCCAGGTGTTCGCGGCCTTTGCCGGTCAGCACCACGAAGCGCCATGGACGGACTTTGTAGTGGTTCGGAGCCTGTACAGCGGCTGAAAGAAGTTTTTCGACCACTTTGCGCGGCACCGGGTCGGATTTTAGCGCGGTGACGGATTGGCGGGTCTGAATGGCAATTAGCGTGTCCATATTCTCTCTTTCTTTGCGTGAAACGCTACGAATTTTAACACTTTTCGAATACGGCTTTTTTTACTCAGCCCCGCTATAATGGGTTTAATGGAGCAAACATGAAACGACTAGCCATTCTTTCAACCCTACTGGTTTTATTTACAGCCTGCGGACCGTCTCCGGAACAGCAGGCAACGATGACTGCTACGGCGATGACTGCAACCGCCGCGATGTGGACGTTCACGCCGACGCAGACCGCAACCCCGACGTCTACCTTCACGCTCACCCCGACTGCGACCTCCACACCGACGATCACGCCCACACCGACGATCACGCCCACGCCGACTTTTGACTTCCCGGATGTGACCGTCAAGATGCAGGCCCACTGCCGTTATGGACCATCGAAAGCCTACCTGCACGCGGCCGACCTGTACCCCGGGGATACCGGGACGGTGCGTGGGCGCTTCAAACTCAGCCAATGGTTGTATGTTAAATTCGACAAGTTGAATTATTTCTGCTGGGTGGCTCCCTCGGTCGTAGACGTGGTCGGAGATGTCACCATGATTTATTACACCGAGCCAAAGCTGCCGGGTCCGAGCACGCTCTACAAGCCGCCCAAAAACGTGCAGGCAGTGCGCAATGAAAAGAAGGTCACCATCAGCTGGGATAAGGTCAAGATGACCAAGGATGACGCTCGCGGTTATTTCCTGGACCTGTTCGTCTGCCAGGATGGAGCTTATCTGTGGTGGCCGATCTCTTTTGAAGACCAGGATAAAACCAGCTACACGATCAAGGATGAAAAAGGCTGCCCCGCGCCTTCAGGCGGCCAACTGTATGCGGTGGAAAAGCACGGATATACCAGCCCGGTCGAGATTTCCTGGCCGCAGCCATGAGCCAGCCGTCATTACACTTGAAACTTGAGCCGGGGCGATTTGCGGTGCATCGTTTTGCGCCTCAAGCAGAGATTCCCAGCCCGGTCTTCTCCACCGATTTTTTGGCGCTTGTACGCACCGCGGAGGAACTGTCGATCGTCGTGCCGCAGGAGGTCCCCTTGTCCGGGCAGCGTATCGAATTGGATTGGCGCCTGTTGAAGGTGGTCGGTCCTCTGGATTTTTCCCTGACCGGTATCCTGGCGGGGTTGGCTGCGCCTCTGGCCGAAGCGCAGATCCCGATTTTTGCCATTTCAACCTACGACACCGATTACCTGCTGGTCAAGCAAGCGCAGATCGAGGCGGCTGTCCGGGTCTTGCAAGCCAGGGGGTATATAGTGGATAATGATTGAAAGCAAGTTGGATGGAATTTTCGATAAAGGAGAATGCGATGAACAAGGATAGCGTTCGACAAGTACTGGTAGTGTTGGCCTTTGCTCTGACCCTGACGGTCAATGGGCTGGCAAACGGCCTGCCGTTGAACGGGTATAACACCGGCCAAATCTCAGACATGTTCGTCGTCTATTTCGTCCCGGCCGGATATGTCTTCTCGATCTGGGGGGTGATCTATCTGTTTCTGGCCGGCTTCGCCATCTACCAGGCGCTGCCGTCCCAGCGTGAGAACCCGCTCTTGCGCAGCATCGGTTACCTCTTCGTTTTGAACTGTCTGGCCAACTCGGCCTGGATCTTTTTCTGGCACTACCTGCTTTTCCCCTGGACCCTGCTGATGATGTTGATCATTTTGGCCTCGCTGATCGTCATTTACCTGCGCTTGGATATTGGGCGCAGTCGCGCGTCAGCCGCCGAGACCTGGCTGGTACGTGTTCCCTTCAGCATTTACCTGGGCTGGATCACTGTCGCCACCATCGCCAACGTCACCGACCTGTTGGAGTACTGGAGCTGGAATGGCTGGGGCATCTTTCCCGAGCACTGGGCGGTGATCATGCTCGCGGTAGCCACGCTGCTTGCGGCCCTGGTGAGTTTTACGCGCCGGGATGTGGCTTTCCTGCTGGTCTTGATCTGGGCTTTCGCCGGGATCGGCGTCAAGCAGGCGGAAACGGCTGTGGTCGCCAACGCAGCCTGGACTGCGACCGGGCTGGTGGCGCTTATCCTGGTGGTGGGATACTTTTGGAAACGGCCAAAACCAGTCGCCTCAAGCTAGCCTTCGACGCTCCAAATAGTATCAGGTAGCAAGTTTGCCCGGCTATTTTTTCGCCGGGCAAACCATTTTAATTAAGGATAACCCGCTACCATTGAAATCGGTCCGGATTTCGGGTATGCTAAGCATGTATATTTGTCTAGGCATCCGGAGGTTTTATGAGTAAAAAGTCTTCTAAAAAAGAGTCTTCTAGCGGGGATAATTACACCGTTAATGGAAACATATCCGGTGGCGTGGTCGTTCAGGGGCCGAACGCCAAGGTATCCGTTCACAATGAAGGGATGGATGTAAAAGAGTTATCAGCCCTGTTCGAGCAGGTTTACCAGAAGATTTCTGAGCGCTCTGAAGATCCCAGTATTGATAAGCAAGAAATCGAGCAAAAAGTCAAGCAGATCGAGGCTGAAGCTGCCAAAGGAGAACAGGCTGACCTGACCATGCTACAGCGCTGGCTAAAAAACCTGGATGAAATTGCCCCGGATATTGTCGACGTGATCGCGGCTTCGCTGGGCGGGCCTGTTTCCGGGTTTACGGTGGTCTTCAAGAAGATCGTCGAGCGGGCCCGCAAACAAGCTGGAACGACCGGTTAAGAAAGAGGAGTTATGCCTCCAGATAAGCCGGAAAAACGCAAAACCAAACCTGAAAAAGGTGAAGGCGACCAGTACTCCATCCCTGGTCGCGTTGGGCGCGGTGGGACGGTTATCCAGGGGCCAGGCGCAAACGTTAAGATAAACCAGATCAACCGCGAATTGTCCGAGGTCGAAGTTGATCAACAGCGTCAGCGGGTGGAAAGAAAACGCTTGCAGGAGGCTGTTAGACAAAAAATTGCCGACTTGCGCAGGATGGTATCTACCCCGATATCCAGCGGTGGGAATCCCTACCGGATGCTGCATCCGCTGGGAATCTCCGAACGGGAGCGGCTGGTCGGGCGTGATGAAATACTTGAAAGTGTACAAGAGCAGTGGCGGGCCAACTCGACCGTCTTTCTGGCCGGTAACGGTGGTTCCGGAAAAACTAGTTTGCTGCAAGCCGGCCTGATTCCAAATCTGGTTGCAGCCGGCCACCTGCCTCTGCTGGTCCAGGTTACCGACGAATCGCTGGAGACCAGTTTCAAAAAATTGCTTCTACCGGATATCAACAACCTGCCGTACCTGTTCAAACTGCCTCTCTCGGATTTCCTGCGTCAAGTAGCGGATGCATTACCACGAGGTAAAAAATTGTATTTGTTGGTAGACCGCGTGACATCCTTTTTCGCACAGGCAGCTGATGCCCAAGATGAATTCCGGAGCGAATGGCAGTTGTGTGTCTCCAGCGCAGTGCCTCAGGCGCGCTGGTTGTTTAGCATCCACCTTGGGGTGGTCTATCAACTTGGTTTCTTCCAGTCTGATTTTCAGCCGAACATCTTGCCCCCGTTGAATCTCTCAGATGCTCGTCAGGCCATCCTGGTTCCAGCACAAGCTGGCAATATTCAAATCGATCCAGCGCTGGTCGATGAAATATTGAACGGACTCGGCGGGGAGCACATCGACCCGGCCCAACTGCAACTGGTCTGCTATACATTGGCTGGCGGAAATGGCATTTTGAATACACACTGGACCCGGGAAATCTACGCAAAGCATCGGGGAGTCGAGGGCATCCTGCTCGATTGGCTCGATCAGACCATCCAACGATTCCCACCAGAGGAGCGAAACGCATCCTGGCAAATACTGGCCCTCCTTGACGGGCGCTTTGATACCGGAGCAGACAGGACCTGGTTGGTTAAACAGATGGGCTATGAGAATCGTAAATCCGCAGATACATTACGCATCCTCACGCGTCTGCAATCCAGCTATCTGGTCGATTTGGATGATGGACGCTATCATCTGGCCAGCAGCAGCCTGCGTTCCCGCATCCAGCAGTGGCAGGAAACCCAGGCCGCTGTAAAACTGGCTTCACAGGCGGCAAAACGCCAATGGCAGCGCGTGCGCAATTCTGCGCTGCGTGGATTAGTAGGCGGCGCGCTTGGATTTGCCTTGCTGGATCAATTAATTTATACAGGTCCCGTCCCGGATTTAGGATTCGCAATATTTTTCCTGATCTCGATTGCCAGCATAGGCGGGATAGCCGGACTGCTTTTAATCTTTCTGGTTGACCTGGCCGATGAGTCTTTTCATGGAACGAAACGCTGGCTGTGTTATTTGATCGGAGGCTTGGGTGGAGCCCTTGCTTTTGCCTTTGGACTGGGGATGTATGCCATTGTCAATTATGTGGGCGATGAAATGATTGCTATGTTGCGGGTATCCATCCTTGAAGGATGTGCCTGGGGTCTTGTGGCGGGCCTGGGAGTCGTCTGGGGAATGAGAACACATCGTCCCCTCTGGCAGCCTTTGGTGGGAGTCTCTGTTGTCGGCGGGCTGGTATTGTTGGTGATGGATCTGGTCTTCCATGCCATGGGAGACGCGTCCCTGATTATGATCGCCCTGGCAGGAGCTGTGTTGCCTCTTTTCCTGACCCTTGCTGCCCTGACGGGTCGCCCTGTGAGTTCAGGAGGTGAGATATCATGAAATCGTTGCGTTTTTTTGCGGTTTTTCTCGTCATTGTGGTCATGCAGAGTTGCTGTTGGGGGGGTGGAAAAGAAAATGTCCAACAACAGATCGGTACCGTGCAGCGTGTACGCTCGGTGGTGCAATCCGGGCCACAAAACTCTTTGGTGGAAGTGACCGATATCGAAGACCTGTTTAATGACGATGCTGTACGCGTTACCCAAGGTGGGTCGGCGCGCTTGTTGTTTGGTAATCAGATCCAAATCAATCTGTTCAACGATAGCGAATTGGGGGGGGTCAAAGCGGATGTTGCTTCGGGGACGCCGAAACGCGTTGCCTGGAAACTTTTGCGCGGCGGCCTATCCGGTCAAGTAGCACAACCTGGAGGACAGGCTGAGATCAGCGTCCAAACTGGCGTTAAGGTTACCGTGCTGGGGACCCGGTTTTTTGTTACTTATGAACCCGGGAGCGGTTACGTTGTGGCAGGCAACTTTGATGGGAAAATAAATTTGTCTTTCAACGGCGGCAGTGAGCGTTCCATACCCATCGGAGAGATGATTGACATCAGTGAGGCAGGTGAGACAGCAATTTATCCAATCCCATTTGGCCCGGATGAATTCGATCGCATCGTCGATTCCGTCGGCTCGCCGATTGAAGCCCTGTATCGGATGCGGCGTGAATATCAAATCCCGCTTCCCGGGGAGGGCGTTGCGGTCGAAGCGCCTGTAACTGAAGCCCCCCAGGCTTTCACGACGCGTTCTCTGATATGGCCGGACGGCGATTATTTTATCCCCGATCTGGCTTCCGCCTGGGATGTTTCAGATGATGGAAGTACCTGGACCTTCCATCTGGTGGATGGAATTTACATGCCAGAGGGCGGCCTTTTTACTTCTGAGATTGTCAAGGAAAGATTTCAGGATTGGGATTTGGTTCGGAATGGGTGGGTGAGCGTCGAATCCATTGATGATTTCACAGTACAGCTCTACGTCGAAGGCGGTTATTCTTCCCTTAAGGAAAGAGGCTACGACGATAATGGATTTCTGATGCAAATCGCAAAGTTGACGTTTAAAGTTCAACAGTAGCGCTGGCAATCACGCGCGAAAAGGCCTCCAGAGTTCAACTCTGGAGGCCTTGCATTTCACAAAAGAATGTCTCTACTTATCCTCGGCGATGCTTTGACCGCTGTATTTCAGCGCTACGTGCGCGGCGGCCAATCGGGCAATCGGCACGCGGAAGGGCGAGCACGAGACATAGTTGTTGCCGATCAGGTGGCACCATTCGATTGATTCGGGGTCGCCACCGTGTTCGCCGCAAATGCCAACTTCCAGTTCGGGGCGAGTCTTGCGGCCTTCATCGATTGCCCATTGCATCAGCTTGCCCACGCCCTCCCGGTCGAGTGTCTGGAAGGGATTCTTAGGCAGGATGCCCTGCTCGACGTAGGTTACCAGGAAGTTGCGCTCGGCATCGTCGCGCGAATAGCCGAAAGTCATCTGGGTCAGGTCGTTGGTGCCGAAGGAGAAGAACTCCGCCAGTTTGGCTACCTCGGCCGCAGTGATAGCTGCGCGTGGGATTTCGATCATCGTGCCAAACTTATAGGTGAAGTCGACTTTCTTCTCATCCACCACGGCTTTGGCGATGCGTACCAGACGCGGCTGGATCCATTCCAATTCTTTAACCGTGCCGGTCAGTGGGATCATCACTTCAGGTTTGACCACGATGCCGCGTTTGGTGCAGTCCGCAGCGGCTTCGAAGATGGCGCGCACCTGCATCTCGACGATCTCCGGCATGACAATGCTCAGGCGTACGCCGCGCAGGCCCATCATCGGGTTCGATTCATGCATCGTCTGCACATCGCTGAGCAGTTTTTCCTTTTCATCCAGGCCCTTGGTCTCGCCTTTGACGCGCATGGTGATGACTTCTTCGAGCAATTCTTCCTCGGACGGCATGAATTCGTGCAGCGGCGGGTCGATCAAGCGGATAATGACCGGTAGTCCGTCCATGGCTTCGAACAATCCGTCGAAGTCTTTGCGCTGGAAAGGCAGCAGTTCATTCAGGGCAGCCGTGCGTTCTTTGGATGTCTCGGAGAGAATCATCCTCTGGACGACGGGCAGGCGTTCCGGCTCGAAGAACATATGCTCGGTGCGGCACAAGCCGATGCCTTTGGCTCCATACGAGCGGGCGCGGCGGGCATCCTGTGGGTAATCCGCATTGGCCCAGACCTGCAGACCGCGCGTCGGCCAGCCTTTGGGAGCCTTGCGCAGGCCGTCACGCGCAGCAATTTCGTCCGCCCAATTCAGTAAGGTCAGCAAATCGGTCTGTTCCTCAAGCGAAGGAGCACTGGTTGGGATCTTGCCGATGAAGACTTCTCCGGTGGTGCCGTCGACCGAAATCCACTCGCCTTCATTGACGATCCGGTCGTCCACGTTCATTTGTCGCTTTTCGAGGTCGATCCCGACGGCTGAGGCGCCGACCACACAAGGGATGCCAAACTGACGGGCCACCACCGCTGCGTGGGAAGTAGCGCCGCCCTCACTGGTCAGTACGCCTTTGGCGGCCAACATGCCGTGTACGTCGTCAGGCTTGGTGAACGGGCGCACCATGATGACTTCCTGCTTGCTTTCCTTGGCCATTTTTTCGGCGGTGTCGGCGTCGAAGTAAATCTGTCCGACAGCCGCACCCGGCGAGGCGTTGACACCCTTGGCGAACAGCTGGCCTTCTCTTTCGGCTTTCTCTTTTGCGCTGTGATCGAACTGCGGGTGCAGCAGCGTGTCCACTTGTTCAGGTGTGACGCGCAGCACGGCTTCCTCTTTGGAAATCAGGCTTTCGTTCGCCATATCAACTGCGATCTTGACTGCGGCTTTGGCTGTCCGCTTGCCGTTACGGGTTTGCAGCATCCAAAGTTTTCCGCGTTCGATGGTGAACTCAACGTCCTGCATTTCCTTGTAGTGGGTTTCTAGCTTGTCGGTAATGTCCATGAACTGTTTGTAGACTTCCGGCATTTTGTCTTTCATTTGAGCGATCGGTTCGGTGTTGCGAATGCCAGCCACCACGTCTTCACCCTGGGCATTGAGCAGGTATTCGCCCATCATTTTTTGTGCGCCGGTAGAGGGGTCGCGCGTAAAGGCTACGCCGGTCCCTGAATCATCACCCATGTTGCCGAAGACCATGGTCACGATATTGACGGCTGTGCCCAGGTCGTCAGGGATGTCCGTCGCGCGGCGGTAATCCACGGCGCGTTTGCCGTTCCAGGATTTAAAGACTGCTTCGGTGGCTAATTCAAGCTGTTTGTATGGATCCTGCGGGAAATCGAAGCCTTTTTCTTTCTTGACCACAGCCTTGAAGGTTCCGACCAAAGCTTTCCAGTCTTCGGCCTTCATTTCTGTGTCGAGTTTGTAGCCCTTTTTCTTCTTGTACTCGTCCATTGGGCCTTCGAAGGCTTCATCCGGAATGCCCAATACCACCATGCCAAACATTTCGATCAGGCGCCGATATGAATCGTATACAAAACGAGGGTTGCCGGTCAATTTGACCATGCCCTCGGCGGACACATCTGTCAGGCCAAGGTTGAGTACCGTGTCCATCATGCCGGGCATGGAGAATTTGGCGCCCGAGCGGCAGGAAACCAGCAAGGGGTCGTCGGAATCACCGAATTTCTTGCCGGTCTTTTTCTCGACCACCTTCAGCGCTTCGAGCTCTTGTTCCCACATTCCTTCAGGGAATTTGCCGGCAGCCGAGTAGGCATTACAGGCTTCGGTAGTGACGGTGAATCCGGGAGGAACGGGGACTCCGGCACGGGTCATATCCGCCAGACCGGCTCCCTTGCCGCCCAGCAGCCCACGTACTCCATCCCAGGATTTGGCGTATTTTTCTGCATCAGAGACCTCGTCAAATAGGTAAACCCACTTTTCCATCGTGTTGCCTCCTTAAAAATTGAATAATAACGAATGATAGCTACTACCAACTGACTAGTTTACCACAAAGCATTTTTTGCCAAAAGTACGCATTTTCACGACTGTAAGGCCATTTTGTAAATCATCTGCAAAGTTCAGAGTCGCATAAATCGGGCATAATTGAGTGAAAGGTGACATATGCCAATTAAAGTATTGACTATAGATGACGATTTTGCCATGACCGAGTTGATCTCTTTGCTGCTCAAATCTTACGGGTATGAGGTCCTGGTGGCAAATAGTGGTGAAATGGGCCTGAAGAAAATCCGAGAAGAATCGCCGGATCTGGTTTTATTGGATTTGATGATGCCGGGTATGGATGGTTGGGAGGTCTGCCGGACGGTCCGATCTTTTAGTGATGTTCCGATCATTATCCTGTCAGCTCTGGATAACCCGGGGATGGTTGCCGGTGCACTGGATGAAGGCGCTGACGATTATCTGATCAAACCTGTGCCGAGCGGCGTGTTGGTTGCGCATCTCAAAAAGCTTACACGGCGTGTAACCGGATCGCTGAGCCCGCTGGCTGCTGGGAAAAAGCCCACAAATTTTGTCGCGGGGAGCAATCCCATACCTTCCTAGGTTGAGCGGGGGTAAAATAAGGAAAACCCTAATCAGGAGGCCTCCCGTGCGGACTTGTTCGCTTTGTAATGCGTCGTCCCCAGATCAAGCAACCCAATGTGTAAACTGCCAGGCCGACTTGGCTGAATTTTCCACAACAGCAGTCGCGCTGAAAAATTTCCAGAATAATCCACGTGTGGTAGCGGTGCGTATCTCAGTAGCTTATGATGCTTGTTCCTATTGTTACGAACAGCTAAATACGTACCCCAAGGATCAGGTACCTCAATTGCCCCACGAAGCCTGTTCCCACGAGCACGGCTGCCGCTGCTTTTACGAGCCGGTGATCAACGAGGCGGCATTGGTTGGAAAAACAGTAGGCTGAACTAGGTAATTAGGAAAAAAGACTGCCAAAAAATTTGGCAGTCTTTTGGTTTTAAAGAAGCCTCTTGAGGGCCTCGGCAGTTTGTGCAGGCGACTCCAGCATGAGCATATGCCCACCCCCGTTGATTTCCGTCAGCTCAGCCTGTGAAATACCAGCCTTCATTTCGCGCGCGCGCTCGATCGGGATTAACTCATCGGCTGAGCCGTGCAGGATTGCAACCGGAAATTTCATCCCGCCGAGTATCGGGGACGAATCCCCTCTGCCAGCCATGGCCTGGAGCGCCCCGGCCAGACCGGGGGCCTGCTGGGCTGCAATGATGCTGCGGGCAGTATTTTTTACATCCGGATTGGGGGATAGTTTGGCTGGCATGCTTTCGGCAACTTGCCGGACGCCATTTTCGATGATTTCTGCTGCCGATTTGAAGCGGGCCTCTTTTTTCTCGGGCGAGTCGTCCCGGGCCTGGGTGGAAACCAGCCCAAGGCCCAGCACGCGTTCTGGAAAGGCGCGCGCGAATGCCAGGGCGACATACCCACCCATCGAATGCCCAACGATTACAGCTTTGACGATCTGCAACCGGTCAAGCAAACCCGCAATATCCGAAGCCATGTCGGTCATCGAGTAAATTCCGTCAGGAACAGTGCTCTTCCCAAAGCCGCGCAGGTCCGGCAGGATCAAATCTGCCGAGTTCAGGAGCAGGGGAATGAGCGGTTCCCAGATGGTGTGGTCGAGGGGATAGCCGTGCAGGAGCACCAGGGGTTTTCCTGCGCCATAGCGGTCATAGGCAATTTCTATGCCGTCCAGCGATAGGGTTTCCAAAATACGCTCCTTCCTAGCTCCAGTTCACACTGACTTTAAGTTTGCTGCCCAATTTGGAATAATAATACACGAATCCATTGTCCCTGCCAAATTCATACACCCGGCGCGTGATGTCCACGTCCGCTTGACAATATTCGGCCACCTTCTCGAGCTGGCCTTGACGGAACCATTCCACGCTCTGAATGCCGTCAGCGGTCTTGGTTGCGTCCAGGCTGGCTTTGGCAAGCGAATCCAGGCTCAAGCTGAAGCCGAGGGTGCGCCGAATGTCCAGGAACATGTCCTGGGTCGGGAGGGAGGCGAAGTTCAGCTTGGGGGCATAGGCCTTGAGCACTTCGTAGTCGAAATTTCTCAAGTTGAATCCGACCACACGTCCGGCAGATTTTAGTTCGTCGATCAGATTCCAGGCATCCCGCTCCCAGTAGACGGCAAAATCGTTTCGCTCGGTCGACCAGGTCACGCCGCAGGCCAAACGCAGCTTTTGCGGGTCGCGTCCGGGGACTTCGGCAAACAGTTTTTGGGTTTCGAGGTCGAAAAAGACCAGATTCATACGGCCTCCCAATTTTTGCCAGGTGTGCACGCGCCAATTTCAGGGTGTCTTTACCACTAAACCGAAACGCACCTTGAGGACGAGGCGCCTGGATCGGGACATGGAGAAAGCAGTATAATACCATCAAATCGGATTCAAACTGTGGGATTGCCCCCAACCCCGGCTGTGTTCATTGCCCAATCTGCAGGGTGACCACTGATTTGAGCCAGGTCATCCAGAAATTCTTGCCGGAAACTGCCGCGAACCTGAAGGTAACAGTGGAGGCGAGATGTACAAAGGAATTGTGAAAGTCAAGCTGCTGAATGTACGAGATGGGGGATTGATTTCGAGTGCCAACGACAAAGGCAACCTGGCGCAGGGGACCCCGGTGGAAGGCGACCAGCTGATCGTGACCAACGGTTATCAGTGGCTGCGCCTGACCAACCCGGCTGAATATGCCGGGTTTTATGCTGCGACCGGTCCGGCTGGAGATCCGGGGAAATATATGACGGTCGCGGAGGTCGAAGTCCCTGCTCCGCCAACCATCGAGATCACCGCCCCGCAAATTCCTTAGAGAAATTTCCACTTGAATCACTGGAGACTTTTTTGCAAATCACTAAAGACATTGCGGCGAATCCATATGGAAACGCGCTGGAGTCCCTAAAGACATTTTGTCGAATCGCCAGGGGAACCGATGAAATTCACAAAAAAACTCCTGCAATGGAACCAGCCTCGTCAGGTGGATAAATCATTAATCGGAAAAGCAGACATTCCGCGGGATTTGCCATTAAGCAGAACGACACGGCAGGGGGATTTTGTGTTCAAAATGCTTTGATGCTATAATTTTCTCATCTGGTTTTAATCTTTTGCCGCACCAATGCCGCACCAACCCTTAATTCGTTAGGCGTAGTGAAATAAAGAAAATTTCTGCTTAGCGGTGACTTACGAATACAACCCACGAACTTCGAAAGAAGGCATAAACGTCCAACAATAGTATGGAGAAACACATGAAGAATAAATTTTTTTCATAATCTTAGCCTTTCTTTTCATACCTTTGATAAGCTGCCAGTTGTTTGGGGCTTTCCCTGATCGAATCAATCCAACCCCAACCGACCAACATCAAGCCACTTCAAAAGATACTCCTGCCCTAAAAACAATTGAGGCGCCAGTCCCGAGCCAGATACCAACAAATTCAATCGCACCAGGTGATATTAACGATCTGACTAATACCCACTGGGTGGGTAGAATATATGATCAAGAAAACGATTTGAAATTTGAAGTTTTTGAAATAATTTTCCTGCCCGATGGGAAATTTCGCTATTTCATTCCAAATGATTGGCATGAGAATGGTACCTGGCAGAAAAACGGTAATGATATTGTCCTTGAATGGGCAAATCATGCCTGTGATTTTTATGGTCTACTCAACGGAGACACGATTGCAGGAGCACAAACTTGTGTTGATACAGGAACCAAAGGTTGGTGGGTGAAATTGAAGACACCGTAGATCGTTTTTTTCGGGTACTCTTTTAAAAAGTTCTTTGATAATACTTTGTACCGAATTCACAACGAGACAGCTAAATCAGCAAGATTACAATACGCCTACCGATAAACAGCAGTATCAAGGTCTCAGACAAAACTGAATGAAAAAAGCCCCGTGTCTTGAAAAAGGCATTGGGGCTTCTCTATTTAGGGTGGTTTTTAAGC
>CAYOUV010000076.1:0-13836 GCA_964407265.1 uncultured Anaerolineaceae bacterium
TTCACAGTACGGCAAGGTCAATCCCTGGAACTTCCTGCCACCGCCGTAATTCCAAACCAAAAGCTCCCCGCAAAACGGGGAGCTTTTTATAGGTACGCCTTGCCAAAGGGTTTGACCTGGACTATAATCCCGGCAGGTGCAAAGACTGTCGGGATAATCCCGGTCTGCGGGCGCGTAGCTCAGCTGGTTAGAGCGCATGTATCACACACATGAGGTCGTGGGTTCGAGTCCCTCCGCGCCCACTGACAACGAGGCCAGACGGCCTCGTTGTTTTATCCACAATTTCTTTTTCGTCGGATTTGGATAGGTCGTGGTTTCCCCCTTCGGGGACACTGCGAGTCCCTCCGCGCCCACTGACAACGAGGCCAGACGGCCTCGTTGTTTTATCCACAATTTCTTTTTCGTCGGATTTGGATAGGTCGTGGTTTCCCCCTTCGGGGACACTGCGAGTCCCTCCGCGCCTACTGTAAACGAGACCAAAAGGTCCTTTTTTTCTCCAATTTTCTATGCTTCACAAAAATACAGCTAAGGTAATAGGGATGGGAGTGAACCGCCCGACACGAGTATTACCTGCTCGCCGGTCTGGACATTCACCAGGCCAACATCAAAATGCCCCGCATTTTGGTAATCATAGCGCGCATAAACGATGTATTTTCCATCCGGCGACCAGCTTAAATCTGAATAGGATTTTTGGTCTTCTCCTAACAAGACCTGTGCACCCGTACCGTCGGGTCGGACCAGCCAGACCTGGTCCCCTTTGACGGCATTTACTGAGGTGGATACGACTCGATCGACCGCAATCCAGTCTCCGCTTGGGGACCAGACTGCGGAGTAGTCGGTCTGATCCGCTCCGCCGCCAAGGTCGATGGTTTCGCCGGAGCTTAATATGTATCGTTGGACATGAGGTGCAGCGTTCGAATCTTGTGCTGTTGGACCCCAATACAGAATCGAATCACTGGTGGGACTCCACGACTCCAGCCAGGCTGACTGGTTGGTGAGCGGCAACGAAAGGCTGCGTTTCTCTTGCAAGTTATACAATTGCAAAGTGTTGTTTATATAAAGAATGTAACTGAGCCACTGCCCGTCCGGTGAAAACGCGGCTGCGGTGCTGGGGAAGGTCTGATCGCGGAAGACCGGCAGCGTCTCGCCTGTCTGCACGTCCAGCCACCACAGGCTCAATTTGGGCAGCGCGGACGGATCGGTGGTATCCTCCAATCGCTCGTAGATGATCTTGCGTCCATCCGGGTACCAGAGCGGTGCGTTGCATTCCGCCTGTGGGCAATCCAGTAATAAATGTCTTCCCGTTCCATCGGCGTTTATTGCCCAGATCGATGAACCGCTGTCAACGTTAAAAGTGGTGTACAAGATCGTCTGTTTATCCGGAGAGAGCGTGTATCCGGTTACACCTGTCGGCTCTTGGGTCCATTGCACCGGGTCGCCGCCAGCCAGATTCAACATGTAAATTTGCGACCGGCCCTGGCTGTTTTCGGGAGCAACATAAATCAATCTGGCTCGTTTAATATCAAAGGCCTCAGGCTGGGAGTTGGGGGCGGTTCCAGGCCGCGCAACGGCCGGAGACGGTACAGCTACCACGGACGAAACGAACTTAAGCGAATTTACTGCGCCAACTGTCAGCGCAATCCCCAATACGGTAACGACCAGCGCACTGATCATTGGCGCATAAATACTGAAACGGGTCAGTGCTTCGCTGCGGGTGACCAGGCGCATCCCTTGCACCATCGCGATCCCAATCGCGATCAGGACCAGGGCCAAGCCGATGCTGAAGGACACAATCAACATCATTCCAAACGGGATGCGGTTCACGGCGACGGCCACCAGCAGAATGGCAATCGCATCCGGACAGGGCACCAGCCCACCGCTAACCCCCAATGCCAGAAGCGACCGCCAAGTCACCTGACCAGCGGGCAATGAGTCCACATGTCTGTGAGTTGATGGTACACCATGGAAGTGATCATGCTCCCCATTCGCGTCATGCGGATGGTCGTGCTGGTGAACCAATCCGCCTCCGTGCGCATGCACGAGATTGGCTGTACCGGGCTGAATCGATCGACCCGCATCGGTCATGGGGCCGGAATACGATCCTCTCCGTTGCCTGCGCAGCCATTTCCTCAGATCGTTATTTCTTTGCAAGAACAAACTGGCCCCAAAACCGACCACCAACAACCCCGAAATGATTTCGAGCCAGGGCGCGATCAGGGTCGGCAAGACATAGTGCGAAGCCAGCAGTGTGACCAACCCCAATAGAATCACCGAACCCGTGTGCGTTATGGTGACAACCGCCCCCAGGAAGACCGCGTCGCGCACTTTTCCGTGAGTGCCGACGAGGTACGCAGCGACCAATGTCTTGCCGTGTCCGGGTGTCAGGGCGTGCAGGCTGCCCAGGACCATGGAAAGCAAAAACGCGCCGAGCAGGAACAAAGGAGAAAAGGTTGGGGTCTTGACCAAGCCTTCGAGCGCTGCCGTCACTTGACTGAGATTGCCTGGTGGGGCTGGCTGAGTTGATGCTCCGGATTGTGAACCTGCCAGGTTGCCAGCTAGCTGTGAGACGCTGCCTGCAAAACCGGACGGGAGGTCCGGCGTCCCGCTGTTCCAGGATGTCATGGAGGCTGCCCCCGCGACTGACGAAGGCGTCGAGGATCGCTCGGGGAAATTGAGGCTGAAGGAGAGTTGGCCGTTATCTTGCTCGGGGGAGTCGAACGACATTCCCGACTCTGCCGTCAAGGAGAACCAGTTAAGGCTGTTGACTTCGAGGTAGGAATTGTGAATCTCAAGCGTATGTTTTCCGATCAGTCCATCAGGCCACGAGACCGCAAACAGGACCTCAATCGCATCTTCACCCGTGCGCAAGGCGGTCTTGCTCGCAGACCAGCGAATGCCTTGCGTCTGGAGTGAATCCAACAACTGCCCGTCGACAGAAAACGTCAACCCGGATAGAAACGGCGCGACCCAGGCCTGAGCCTCGTCCGAGCTGATCGAGCCGTCTTGATTCTGATCGGCAGCGTTCCAGACCGCATCTGCCAGAAGGGGACCAGGCATAATATGCCAATCCACCTGAAGACCAGATTTGGTTATATCGATGGCTTGAGTTTGCCCGTACATGTCAGGTGTGTGAGCATAAGCCACACCAATCGGAACCATCACCAGCATCAGGATCGAGATAAAAGCTGTCCCTCTTAAGATGCGAAGCAAACCTCTAAGGTTAAGTCTCACCATTTTGGAATTATAATCTCGAATTTTCCCAATCACAGACCGGCGAACTTCCGATAGCCTTGCCTGTCGTATTCGCAGGATTTCGTCTACTCTCAAGTATAATCAGCGCATGATGGCAAACCGCAGCAACGAACAGTGGCTCAGTGACCTGCACGCCGAAGGTCCGGTCCAGGAAGCCGCACTCTCCGATTTGCGCGCCATCATCGCCAAGGGATTGCCTTACGCGCTGTCGCGCTGGCTCTCACCATCCGACCCACAATTCGATACGCTGGTTGAAGAGGTGACCCAGGATACCCTGCTGCGTGTGCTTGATCAACTCGATAAATTCGAAGGCCGCAGTCAATTCACCACCTGGGTGCACAAGATCGCCATCCGCATAGCGCTCTCGGAACTTCGTCGCAAACGCTGGCAGGATTACTCGCTGGATGAAATCGTCAGCAACGAAGACCGCCCACCCCCGCCCGGATTGTTGGGCGATTCTGGAGCAGGACCTGCGGAGGTTACCGAACGGGCTGATATGATCTCACACGTGCGGCGCATCATCGACGAAGAACTCACAGACAAGCAGCGCAAAGCGATGATCATGCTCAGCGTCCAGAATATGCCAATGGACGTGGCCGCAAAAAAACTCAAGACCAATCGTAATGCACTCTACAAACTCCTGCACGATGCCCGTCTAAGGCTGAAGCGACGTCTCGCCATGGAAGGGATCACGGCCCAGGAAGTACTGTCAGCTTTTGAAGAAAAGTAAGATATTTACTCAGGTAGTTGTCTGAAAGATATAAATCATGGAATTGAATCACTTATTCAACCGGCTCAAGGTCAAATTCATTAGACAATCCGACATGCCCGTACCTGCTATCCAGCGTCTATTACGTGCGCTGGATAAAACACAGGATGTGGAATTATCCTGTAATGATTTAAATCGGTTGATCGATGAATACGCAGAAATCCAGGTGCGCGGCGAGGACGCCGAACGATTGATGCCGCTCGTGCGACAACACCTTGAAATCTGCAAAGAGTGCGAAGAGGAATTCGAAGCGCTGCTGGATATCCTTGAGAATGCTGCCACTACATAGCGAGACATCACAAGCATCAACGGGCGAGGTCATCCGACCTCGCCCGTTTTCGTTTTTAAGTATTCAATCCCTAATCGAATTTTTGATAGATGAATCGATCATAATGTCATTCGTGGAATTGCTTCTCACCGGCGCGGATGGGTACTTTAAGCCGGTTCTCGGCCGGGGTCAGCGGGCAGGACCAATTCTCATTGTAAGCGCAGTAGGGGTTGTATGCCATGTTGAAGTCGATCAACAACCGTCCGTCAGGCAGGGTCTGCGGTTCGAGGTAACGACCGGCGGGATAAGTTTCTTTGCCCGCCAACGCATCGACGAAGGGTAAGAAAAAGCCATGCTGGTTTGAATAGAGCGTCAGGTCGACCTGCTGGCCATCAACCTCGAAGTTGAAGCGGCCAGCGCGCACGTAATTCTGCGCATCGCCGGTCGAGGTCTGGATGGACATTTTCTCCTTTTCGGGATACTCCTCGACTTTCACTTCGAAGCGCAAATCCGGATTTTCAGGAAAATAGTTCAACCCCTTAAAATTTCGTTTTTGCTCGGAGGTAAGTGGACTCTGCCCATCATTGGCGAAAAATTCATCTTTTCGATGACGGAAATCTTGTAAACTGCTCATAGTGTCTCCTCTCTGGTGTTGTGGGGTTAAGATGGATGTGCACTCATTTTTCTTACGCAAGGGTATTACGGTTATGCGTCAGGTATAATATTTATCACAATGGCCCATCGTTCCCGCATCCCACAATTCCTGGACCGAATTCAGCCTTCTGAAACAACCATGCTGTTTGGCACGGCCATCCTGGTCGGCGTCGGGACGGGATTGGGGGCTGTCGGATTCATCAAACTTATCGATATTGTCCAACATTTATTTTTCGATGGTGGGGAAAAACTGCTACCGATTGGACGCTGGCTGATCTTTCTGATCCCAATTCTTGGCGGTTTGCTGGCCGGCCCGATCATTGCATATTTTGCAAGCGAAGCCAAGGGTCACGGGGTGCCGGAAGTAATGCAGGCCATTGCACTGAACGGTGGGCGCATCCGCCCACGCGTGGTGGTCGCCAAAATACTGGCTTCGTCTTTGTGCATCGGCAGCGGCGGATCGGCCGGGCGCGAGGGGCCGATCGTGCAAGTCGGTGCAGCGCTGGGATCCACGCTGGGACAATGGCTCAACCTGTCCGAGGGACGCATCCGCAACCTGGTGGCCTGCGGAGCGGCGGCTGGCATTTCGGCAACTTTCAACGCACCCATTGCAGGTGTGGTCTTTGCCATGGAAATCATCCTGGGCGAGCTGCACCTGAGCGCTTTAGGCAACGTAGTCATTTCGGCCCTGACAGCTTCGACCCTGGCACGGATCTTTCTGGGTGAGCGACCGGCTTTCATCATTCCTCATTACGGCGTGAAGACACCCTGGGAAGTCCTGCTATACGCATTCCTGGGAGTGCTGGCAGCTATCCTTGCGGTCGGATTTATTCGAATGTTGTACTGGATGGAAGATATATTCGATGGCTGGCACTTCCCCGATGCACTCAAACCCGCAGTCGGCGGGGTGCTACTGGGTGGGATGGCTTACTTTTACCCGATGGTACTCGGTTTGGGATTTATCCCTTCGGAGACCGGATTGATGAACCTGCCAGTTTCCACGAATATCCCGCTGGTCTTCGGCTCAGGTTTCCCGGTGATCGAGGACGCGCTGCTTGGCCAACTTTCCTTCGGGCTGCTTTTCGTGTTGATCTTCCTCAAGCCACTGGCGACCTCGCTGACTCTTGGCTCGGGCAACTCGGGTGGTGTGTTTGCCCCGACGCTTTTCAGCGGCGCCGTGCTGGGGGGTGCGTTCGGCAAACTGATCGAGTTGATCGCCCCCGGGGCGACAGCCGGGCCCGGCGCTTTCGCGGTCGTCGGCATGGCCGCAGCTTTTGCTGGGGCAGCGCGCGCACCCTTCACCTCCATCCTGATCGTCTTCGAGATGACCGACGACTACCGCATGATCATCCCGCTGATGGCAGCTGTGATTATCAGCATGATCGTTTCCGAGCGTATGCTGCCCGAATCGATCTACACGCTCAAGCTGGTACGGCGCGGAATCCGCCTGCATCGCGGCCGCGACGTGGACGTTATGGAGTCGGTCCGCGTAGAGGAAGTGATGGTCAATGAACCCGCCACAGTCTCGGTCGATACTCCCATCCACCACCTGGCGGACCAGTTCATCGAGACCGGGCGTCATGGCTTTCCAGTGCTGGATCATAACGGCGATCTTTTTGGCATGGTCTCCCTGGATGATTATCGCCGCGCACTGATCAAACACCAGGAAAATATCGAGGGGATGACTGTGGGAGAAATTGCCACACGGGCAATTATCAGCACCTACCCGGACCAGACGGTTGGCATGGCATTGCGACGCATGGCCCCGCGGGACCTCTCGCGCTTGCCGGTGGTCTCGCGCGAAAATTCACACAACCTGCTAGGAATGGTACGCCGCAACGACATCGTCCGCGCCTATGAATTAGGTGTAACCCGCCGCAGTGAAGCCCAAATCAAAGCCAGTGAAAAACGGATCGAGGAACTGAGCGGATTGGAGACCGCCGAAATACGCATCGTCAAAGGTTCCTCCTGTGACAGTCATCGCATGAGCGAGATCCCCTGGCCACGAGATTGCATTATCGCTGCCATCCGCAAGGGAAAACGCGCCATCATCCCCCACGGCGATGCCCTGCTGCATGCAGGGGATGTGATCGTAGTCGTGACCGAAAAACACGTCCTGGCCGAGATCCGTCGATTGTGCACGGACAAAAGTGCAGCCTGAGCCCCCCACATGGGTCTCTTGCTTTTTCAAAAATCTTATGCTATTTTTATCCAGGAAAGTTCATGGTCCAGGAGCAGTCCTTAAGTGGTAAAAAGGCAAAAAACTGTCATCGTAGTTGAAGACGAACCCGACGCCGCTGAAATGTTTGCGGAAATGATGCGTCTCAGCAATTACAAAGTACTAAAGACCTACTCCAGCACCCCGGCCATCACGATGATTGCCAACGAAAAACCGGACGTGGTCATCCTGGATATGATGATGCCGGATATCTCCGGTCTGGAAGTTCTGCGTTTTATGCGTCGCGAACCGGAGCTAAGACTCATCCCGGTCATTATCGTTTCAGCGAAAAGCATGCCGTCCGATATCATTAGCGGATTGGAGGCGGGTGCAGCGGCCTACCTGATTAAACCGGTCGGTTTCCAGGAATTGAAACAAGCTGTCGACCGGGTTGTGGGGAATGCGTCCGTAAAAAGCTCCACCTGAAGCCTCATGCCAAACCTGCGTGCCTTCATCGCCATTGAACTCCCTTCCGAGATCCAATCAGCCATCTACAAAGCCACGGCTGGACTACACCAGGCGTTCGACAGGTCGCTGGTGCGTTGGGTAGCACAGCACAACCTGCACCTGACGCTCAAATTTCTTGGGGACGTCTCGCCGTCGAAAGTTGAACTGCTACAACAGAGGCTGCTATCGGAAGCGGTGAATTACCAACCTTTCGATTTGCAAGTCGGCGGACTGGGAAGTTTTCCCAGCCCCAAGCGGCCGCGAGTGATCTGGATTGGGATCCAAGCCCCGCCTGGGCTGGCTTCGCTCCGGGATTCTATCGAGTCGGCTGTCGAAGGTCTCGGTTTTCCGCGCGAAGGGCGAAGCTTCTCCCCGCATCTGACCATCGGACGCGTCAACCAGCGCGCTTCAGGGGCGGATCAGCAACGCCTTGCTGTTGCACTGAAAACGACCAAGGTCGGTCCACTCGGCACAGCGCTGGTGGAAGCGGTGCTGCTCTTCAAAAGCGAATTAAAATCCGGCGGTCCTGTCTATACGAAATTATTCTCAGCCCCACTTATCGACCCAACCCACACGAGGTGACATCTGAACGCATTGGAAATTGCGCATACAATTGTTGAAACACTAGAAGAAAAGAAGGGCGAAGACATCCTCCTGCTCGACATCCAGGGTGTTGCTTCCTTTACTGATTATTTCGTGCTGTGCACGGGCACCAGCGACCGTATGCTGGACGCCCTGGCCAAAGCTGTGTTGGAAGATGTACGCCTCAAACACCGCAAAAAAACGCGGGTTGAAGGCAATTCACGCGATGGCTGGCTCTTGATCGACTATGGCGATGTAGTGGTGCACATGTTTTCTCCAGACCAGCGGGATTATTACGATCTGGAAGGATTGTGGAACGAAGGTAAAGTTTTGGTCAGATTGCAGTGACCATCCCAATATTTACCTTCTCCGATTTCCCTATTCGTTTTTACAAATCGGCGGATTCGAGGGGTATGGGCTTGAGCTTACCTATCGCAAAATATATCGTCGAGGCACATGCTGGCACGCGGAAAGCTGAAAGCGAAGTGAGGATAGGTACTACAATCTTCTTCACACTTCCCAAAAGCCCAAATTGACTCCTGAAAAGCATTGCGAAATAAATAACCTCCCGCAGAAAATTATGCGGGAGGTTTAGATTTACAAACAAAAGGTTATTTTTCGAAAATCCAGCGGTCGATGTCGCGTTTCCAATCCACCAGTTCGGCCGGTTTGAACCACAGGGCAATCTCTTGCTCGCCATTCTCGGGGCTGTCGGAGGCGTGGGTCAGGTTGCGGCCAACTTCCAGGGCAAAGTCGTGACGCAGCGTTCCGGGAGCGGCTTCTGTCGGGCGGGTGGCGCCCATTGTCTGACGCACAGCCACAATGGCGTTGGGACCTTCCCAAACCATGGCCATGACCGGTGCAGAAGTGATGTAGGCGATCAAGCCGTCATAAAAGGGCTTGCCCTTATGCACGGCGTAATGTGTCTCGGCCAATTTACGGCTGACCTGCATGAACTTGGCAGCCACCAGGCGCAGTCCGCGCCGCTCCAGCCGCGAGGTGACTTCGCCGATCAGTCCACGCTGGACACCGTCGGGTTTTACAAGTACTAGCGTTCGTTCCATCATAATCTCCAGTTTACAAAATATGAGGGCACGATATGACTCGTACCCTCAGGATATGCCACGAATTTTACCATGCGGGGTAATGCTGCCTCACCGCATAAACTCCTCGGCCTTGGTATAAGAATCCAGCGCATCTTGCAGGCGGTTGGCGCGCATATAAGCATCCCCCAGGGCTTGCCAGATAGTCGCTTCTACCGGATACTTATAAAGTGCCTGGCGCAAATCTTCGATCACTTCGTCCAGCAAACGACCTTTCTTGATCAGCTTGCTGTAGACCTTCAAGGCGGAGGGGATGTCGCCATGTTCAAGTTCCAATTGTGCGCTGGCCAGGTCAGCATCCTTGGAAACCGAGTTTTTCGCCTGAACGGGTGCAGGGAGAGGTTTTTCCTCAGTCACAGGGACAACCGGTTCGGGGGTAATTTCTGGGGCAAACGAGACGTCCTCGCCGACTTCGGTCCCTTCGGGTGCGCCCGCTTGTTCATCAGCCAAATTTGCAGGCTGCCATTCGGTATGAGCGATCGGCTGGGCTGGCGGTTCTCCATCAACCTCTTCTTGCAACCAATCGGGCAAATCTTCATCGGAATCCGGCGCTTCAGCCTGCGTCTGGTCCTTTTCCAGGTCGCTCAACCAATCCGGCACTTCATTTTCCGATTCAGATTCCGCTGACGAAGCCGAGAGATCGCCTACGAAAACCAAATGCTGCAATTCATCGATCGTCTCAGGACCGATGCCGGCCACATCCTGCAAATCGTCCACACTCCGGAATGGGCCGTACGTCTCACGATAGGCATAGATGGATTCAGCCAGCATCTCGCCAATGCTTGGCAATCGAGCAAGTTCTTTCATAGTAGCACGATTGAGATCGATGGGTTCCACCATAATATCGGCTGAATCTTCGATCTCCGGGGCTTCGTCGGACAATCCTGCTTCAGGCGACTCAACCAAGTCCTTCAAGAAGTCGGGCAGATCCTCATCTTGTGAGAGGGATTCCGTCATTTCGGTTTGAACCAACCACCCTGGAGTAGTCTCCTGCGCAGGTTCTTCGTCAGGTTTGTTTGCGGCCTCAACACCATCCTCTTGGTTCGTCCCGGTTTGCTCGTCGGCCTCCAGGTTTTTCAGCCAGATGGCGGTTGCGTTGGCCGATGAGGTTGAACTTTCGGGAACTTCATTTTCCTGTTCCAGGTCCCCCTGCCAATCCTTGAGCCAGTCATCAGTAGCTGCAGGCTGCTCGTCAAGGCGCAATGTGCGTGGGTCCTGAACAAGTTCATCACTCTGCAGTTCGTCTGGTTCTTGCGGTATTTCAGACTCTTCAGACTCTTGGGGTGCTGGAGGTTCAAAGCCCGCTCCAACGAATTCTTCCGAGGACGGAGCATGTTGCTGCTCTTCTGCCGCTGGGACCGCTTCAGGTTGTTCGGCCTCACTGCTCATAGCCTTGGCCTGCTCGACCCACTCCGGCGCGTCGTTTGTGCGTTCATCAGGATTGGTGACCAGTTCTTCAGCCTTGGCGCCATGTTTGGAGGCCAGGCCTTCCAACCAGTTCATGGCGGCGTCCTGGTCATCCAAAGAGGTGCCCAGATCGCCGATCTGACTCTCTGCCGGGGCAGGTTCGGCTTCTGATTCAATCTGCGGTTCAGGAGTTTCGTCTGAGGCCAGTTCGCGCAACCAGTCAGGATCTCCTTTTTCATTATCAGCGCTTTCCTGGAGTTCGGGGGGCATTTCTTCTTCCACTTCTGCCGCGGATTCATCCTGGATTTCAGGTTCGGGATTTACTTCAGCTGCAGGTTCCGGCATTGCCTGGCTTTCAGGCTGAGGTTCTTTTTCCATGTTTAACCTATCAAGGGTTTCAGCTGCGGTTTCGGGTTCAAGCTCAGGCTGCGCTTCGGGCGATTCCTCGTCCGCCGGCTGCGGCCAGGCAGGAGCTTCCCCCTCGTCCACAGCGGGAGCTTCGGCTGGGACCTTGGTCAGGTCGTTCAGCCAATTTGGGGTCTCATCGAAGACCGCGGAAGTTTCGTCACCAGCTGGGCTTACCTCGGCAGGCGTTTCTTCGGCGCTGATTTCAGTCTCGGAAGGCGCCATTGATTTGATCCAATCCGGCAATTCTCCCTGCGCCAATTCTTCGGACGGCGTCTCTTCATCGGGGAGATCCAGCGGACCTTCGCTGCCATCGCCAATCGATTCGCCCCATCCGGCCTCGCGCATCCAACCCGGAATCGTGCCATTATCACCTTCTTCGGGAGCAGACTCGGCTTCGGGCGGGCTTTCCAATTCCGCAAACGCATTCGGCTCTGCACTTGTTCCCGATTCGGAATCGCCTTCGGATAACTTCAACCAATCAGGCTGGCTTTGATCGCTCTCGTCCGAAAGCTGGATGCCCATCGAACTGGCCCAGCCCGGCTGCACGCCCACATCCTGCCCGGAAGTGTATTCCAGCCGGTCCACGCTCACAGCCGAATCCGGAACCTGGTCGGTATAGAAAATCGAACCCTTGGCAAAAGCGGTGTACGGTTCAAGCGCGTTGACGCGGTTACGGTAAGCCTTGGTGTCCTCGGCGCGACCCGTACCAGGCAAGACCTCGGTCAGAATTCGGCAGGCATCCAGGCAGAATGGGAATTTTTTGAGTAGTTGGGTGGCGATCTCGGAGGCTTCGACCTTCTGGCCTGAATGAAAATAAGCCAACCCCAACAGGATTTGCATGTCGGTGCGTTCAGGGTCTTCGGCCAGGACACTGCGAATCTCGGAAATAGCCTGCGGATATAGCTCCCCGGCCACGTACATATGCGCCAGGGCGCCACGAGTCATGCGGATCTTGGGCGGCTCGACCCCGTCCCGGCGACCATACAGTCGCTGCAATTCACCCTGGACGGCTGAATTCGAGGGCTGGGCTTCGAAGGCGCGCTCCATGTGCCAGATGGAATCGTCGAGCGAGCCGTCATCGTCGCGGATAATGCTCATGCCAACGTGCGAGACGAAATCATCCGGCACGGCCATTAACACGCGCTGGAAAACATCAGTCGCGTCGGAGTAACGCCGCGCTTCCAGGTATCCTTTGCCCAGCAGCCGATAGGCACCCAAATATTTTGGATAAGTCTTGAGAATGTGCAGGCAGTGGGCAATGGCTTCATCGACTTGCCCCTGCTCAATCAGACTTTCGATTTCGCGTATGTAAATACGGAGTGAAACTTTTGCCATAGCCGCATGCTCCTGACCATAGTATGCCCGATTCTTAAGAATTAATCAAGCGTGGCGAGCCAAAAATTGTCAAAATCTTAAATAAGTTATGCAACTGCAAGATTTAATCGTAAAAAAGCGGCAATCGATCGACCGGTTCAGCGCTAAAGACATGCGCTTCGAGCACCTGGCGGCGCGCTTCTTCCAGTTTGGCCTGGTCGTTGGCATGGATTGTGAAGAGCGGCTGGCCCTGCTCCACCCGGTCACCCACCTCGTGCAGGATAATGAAGCCAACCGCGTGATCGACCGGATCGCCCTTGCGGGCGCGTCCCGCACCCAGGACGACAGCGGCTTCCCCGATCAGACGGGCATGGATCCGGGACAGGTAGCCGCTGCGCGGGGCCGGCACCACTTCGACCAGTTTGGCTTTCTCCAGCCGCTCGGGATCGTCCACGTAAGCCAGATCCCCGCCCTGCGCCTCGACCAGCACGCGGAAGCGCTCGAAAGCGCTGCCATCTGCCAGGGCTTTTTCAGCCATGTGGCGACCGGTTTCCAGGTCCGGGGCACGCCGCCCCAGCACCAGCATGTGCGCGCTGACGTGCAGGCAGTGCTCGCGGAAGTCGTGCGGGCCGCCGTCGTGCAGCGCATCAATGGCTTCGCGCACTTCCAGTGCGTTGCCGACTGCCTGCCCCAAAGGCTGGTTCATATCCGAAAGCAGGGCCACCACCTGACGCCCGGCCAGTTCGCCGATCGAGACCATCGCCTGGGCCAGCTGACGGGCCTCGTCCAGGGTCTGCATGAAAGCGCCCAGCCCGGTCTTGACGTCCAGCAGGATGGCCTGCGCGCCGGCAGCGATCTTCTTGCTCATGATCGACGAAGCGATCAGGGGGATAGACGGCACCGTGCCGGTTACGTCGCGCAGGGCGTACAGTTTGCCGTCGGCCGGGGCCAGGTCAAGCGACTGCCCGGTCAGCACGATGCCTTTTTCCTTGAGCTGCTGCTTGAATTCGGCGATGCTCAGATCGCAGCGATACCCGGGGATCGATTCGAGCTTGTCCAGCGTGCCGCCGCTGAACCCCAGTCCGCGCCCGGACATCTTGCCGACCGGCAGCCCGCAGGCCGCCACCACCGGCAGCACCACCAGGCTGGTCTTGTCACCCACCCCGCCGGAGGAGTGTTTATCGACGGCAATGTCGACCACATCACTCAGGTCCAGCAGCTGACCGGAATGCGCCATGGACAGCGTCAGATCGGTGATCTCCTGCGGGCTCATGCCGTTCAAGAGCACAGCCATAGCCCAGGCCGAGACCTGGTAATCGGGGACGTCACCGCGGGTGAAACCCTGTACGAAGAAATCGATTTCCTCGCGGGACAAGACCCCCTGGTCGCGTTTTTTGATGATGATGTCGACAGC
>CAYOUV010000077.1:0-13348 GCA_964407265.1 uncultured Anaerolineaceae bacterium
ATGGGCGCCGAGGCCTTCTTCGATGTTCTCAAGCGTCTGGACCTGCCCAAGTTATCCGAAGAATTGTGGCACGAGGTGCGTACCACTAAATCGAAGCAGAAGCGCAAGAAAGCCACCACCCGCCTCAAGGTTGTGGAAGCTTTCCGCCGCTCGCAGAACCATCCCGAGTGGATGATCCTGACTGTTTTACCGGTCATCCCCCCCGACCTGCGCCCGATGGTCCAGTTGGATGGCGGCCGCTTCGCCACCTCCGACCTGAACGACCTGTACCGGCGCGTCATCAACCGCAACAACCGTCTCAAGCGCCTGCTCGAGTTAGGCGCCCCGGACGTCATTATCCGCAACGAGAAGCGCATGCTTCAAGAAGCGGTGGACAGCCTGATCGATAACTCGCAGCGCGGCAAGGCACTTTCTCGCCGCGGGCGCCGCGAGCTCAAATCCCTGAGCGATATGCTCAAAGGCAAGAAAGGCCGTTTCCGCCGCAACTTGCTGGGTAAACGCGTCGACTACTCCGGCCGTTCGGTGATTGTGGTCGGTCCGCAGCTCAAGCTCTTCCAATGCGGCCTGCCCAAGAGCATGGCACTGGAACTGTATCGCCCGTTCGTGATTTCCCGCCTGGTGTCACACAATTACGCTGCAAACGTCAAGGGTGCACGGCGGCTGATCGAGCGCAATCGCCCTGAGGTCTGGGAGGTGCTCGAGGAGGTCATCAAAGACCGCCCGGTGATGCTCAACCGCGCGCCAACCTTGCACCGCTTGGGCATTCAGGCCTTCGAGCCGATACTGATCGAGGGTTCGGCCATCCAGCTTCATCCGCTGGTGTGCACGGCCTTTAACGCTGACTTCGACGGCGATCAGATGGCTGTCCATGTACCGCTTTCTCAGAAGGCGGTGCAGGAAGCCCGTGAATTGATGCTGGCCTCGCGTAACCTGCTTAAGCCGGCGGACGGTGAGCCGATCATCTCCCCCTCCAAGGATATGGTTTTGGGTGTGTATTACCTGACCATGGACCACGACGAACCCCATATTGGGGATGGTCGCATCTTCGGTGATTATGACGAGGTCGAGTTAGCCTATCAATTGGAGCAGGTCGACATTCACAGTAAGATCCAACTGCGTTCCTCCACGTATTATGCCGAAGATGGCATGCGTCTGGAAGAACCGGTAACGCGCATGATCAAGACGACTGTCGGGCGCGTCATTCTGAACCGCATCCTGCCCGAAGAAGTACGTTTTGTCAACGAACCGCTGGAAAAGGGCGCTGTCAAAGACCTGGTTGCGGATGTCTACGAATTATGCGGCCAGGACCGCACTACCCTGGTGGCGGATGCGATCAAGGACGTCGGTTTCAAATATGCCATGCGTTCGGGTATTACCCTGGCAGTAGCCGACATTACCATCCCGGTCGAGAAAACCAATATTGTCAACGATTCGCTGCAACAGGTCGAGTTGGTGCAGCGCGACTTCCGCCGTGGCCTGCTGACTGACCAGGAACAGAATGAGCGCGTCATCCAGATCTGGCAGGAGACTACCGTCAAGGTGGCTGATGCGGTCAAGAAGAACATGGACCCGAATGGCAATCTGGCGACCATGGCCAACTCCGGCGCGACCAAGGGCGGTTTCGGCCCGATCTCGCAGCTGGCCGGTATGCGTGGTTTGATGGCTGACCCGTCCGGGCGCATCATCCCGCTACCGATCCGTTCCAACTTCCGCGAAGGGCTGACCGCGCTGGAATACTTCATCTCGACCCACGGCGCCCGTAAGGGTCTGGCGGATACGGCTCTGCGTACTGCTGATGCCGGTTACCTGACCCGTCGTCTGGTGGATATTGCCCAGGACGTGATCATCAATGAATATGACTGCGGCACCAAAGACGGCATCTGGATTCGCAGATCGGACGATGTAGCCGGCCAGGCGATGAGCAGCCGCCTGTACAGCCGTTTGCTGGCTGAACGCGTGATCGATCCCAACTCGGGCGAAGTGGTCGCCGAACGTGATGATGTCATCGACCACGAACTTGCACGCCTGATCGCAAATACCGGCGTTGAAGAAGTCAAAGTCCGCTCACCATTGACCTGTGAACTGACCCACGGCATCTGCTCCGCCTGCTATGGCATTGACCTGGGCCGCGGTGATATGGTCCAGCTTGGTTCGGCCGTCGGAATTGTGGCGGCCCAGTCGATCGGTGAACCCGGTACCCAGCTAACCCTGCGTACCTTCCACACCGGTGGTGTGGCCGCAGGCGGTGACATCACGACCGGTCTGCCGCGCGTGGAAGAATTATTCGAAGCGCGCAAGCAGCCAAAAGGTGAAGCCGTCGTGGCTGAGATTGCCGGTACGGTGCAATTCTTCCAATCGGAAAAGTATGCCGACCTGCGTCTGGTCAAGGTCGCTCACAGTGAGATGGTCGGTGACGAATTCGAAATTCCGGCCGAATGGAAGATCGAGGTCAAGAATGAAGCCGAAGTTAAACCCGGCGATGTCCTGGCCACCCTGGGTGAGGCAACCATTGCTGCCCAGCACGCTGGTCGCGTACGCGTCGAGAAGAAAGCTCGCAAGGTGACCGTCTCCTACGAACAGAAAGAAGAAGTGGAGTACGAAATCCCGACTACGGCGCGCTTGCTGGTCAAGGATGGCGAAAAGGTCGAAGCCGGATATCCGTTGACCGAGGGCTCGCTCAATCCGCACCGCGTGTTGCGCATTCAAGGCCGTGATGCCTGCCAGATGTATCTGTTGAGCGAAATCCAGAAGGTCTACCGTTCGCAGGGCCAGAATATCCATGATAAGCACTTCGAAGTCATCATCCGCAAGATGATGAGCAAGGTGCAAGTAGCCCGACCGGGTGATACCAAGTACCTACCCGGGGACGCCGTCGACCGCCTGGAGATCAAAAAAGGCAATGAACAGCTTGTGGCCGAAGGGAAACAACCAGCGCGCTTTGGTGAAATCCTGCTGGGTGTAACCAAGGCCTCGCTAAGCACCGACTCGTTCCTGTCGGCCTCCTCCTTCCAGCACACGATCAAGGTTTTGGCCGGGGCTGCCATCGCGGCGAGCACCGATCCGCTGTTCGGTTTGAAAGAGAATGTGATTATCGGTAAGCTCATTCCCGCCGGGACAGGTTTTATCCCTGGTCGTTTCGCGCTGACCAAACAGGCGATCGAGACCGATCCGGCTGAGAGTGATGCTCCTGAAGTCGAGCCTACGGCTGCAGATTAATTTCCGAAACACTGGGGCGGTCAACAGACCGCCCCATAATTTTTAAATACCTTGAGGCAACCTTCGGGGGAATGGGTAAGCCGGTTTCCTACTTTAAATCCAATTGACTACCCATTATAATGAAAGCGAACTATTTTTCTTATTTGTAATACCGAAGGAGGAGAATATTATGAACCTGCGCAAGCGCACATTAACCGTAGTCGCCGTTATCCTGCTGGCCACGCTGGCTTGCGGCCTGCCTGGCGTCCAGACACCAGTGCTGCCCGGACCCGAATCGAATGCCCAGGTCACCGCTGTGATCGAGACTGCCTTAGCCCAGGCAGCACAGACCCTGACCCAGGCGGCTGTCGAGAGCAGCCTGGCTCCACCGCCCCCTTCCGACACGACCACTCCAGAGGCAACCGCTACGCCCAGCTTGACACCATTACCCAGCCAGACCCCGCTGCCCAGTGAAACCCCGACACCCATCGTGCCAATGATTTCGGTTTCAGTCGCCACCAACTGCCGGGTTGGCCCCGGCAAGGTCTATGACTACCGGGGTGCCTTGCTACCTGGCCAAACGACAGAGGTGGTCGCGCGAAATAGTACCGGGGACTACTGGTATGTGCGCAATCCTGACCAGCCGGGTGAGTTCTGCTGGTTATGGGGCAATTACGCCACCATAGTCGGCAACACTTCCGTGCTGCCCATCTTCACCCCGCCCCCAACGCCGACGCCAGCTCCGGATTTCGACCTGAGTTACGAATACATGGAAGGCTGCGTGGGATTTGATCCTGGTTTCAAAGTTACCAACACGGGTGGTGTAACCTTCAAGTCCGCGCAGGTGTATGTCAAGGATAAAGTAACCAGCTCAACCATTACTGACAGTATCGATCTGTTCGACAAGCGCAGTGGCTGTATTATCGCCAATGCGATTCCGACCCTGACACCGGGAAATTCGGGCTGGGTTTACGGCAACTCCTTTGGCTACAATCCTGCCGGGCACCAGATGACGGCCACGATCAAGCTGTGCACCGAGACCAACCTGGGCGGTTTGTGCGTCAGCAAGAGCCTCGATTTCAAGCCCTAGTTGTTCCGAACCTTTAGCTAACAGAGGCGGCCGGATGGCCGCCTCTGTTTTACTTTACTTCCAGCGAAAGTTCGTCGTAAGCCGTGACCAGAGCTGACATGTGCAGTGGCGTCATCAGCAATCCTAAAACGACGATAGCTGCGCGCGGCAGGATCCCATCCCCAAAATAGACCAGCACATTGGTGAACTCGACCCCTCGTCCGCGCAGGGAGTTCAGGAATAGCACACTGGCAGGTTTGGCCAGGGACATCTGGCCGGGTTGCGCCAGTTGGTCCAGGGTCATATGACGGCGGACTTCTGCCATTTGCGGAGAGAGCACCTGCTCGAAGGGTGTGATGAAAGAAACCTCCCCTCGGGCAGATAAGATCCCCAGCAGCCCGAATTCGAAAATGACAAATACCAGACTAATCAACAGGATCAATCCGATATGGCGTCTGGTGATCTGCCAGGCTTGTGACACGGCGTCGATGATCCCCTTTTCGCCGACCACGATTTCAGTTTGCGAGAAGAATAAAAACGCTTGCATGAAAATTGTCAACGGTGTCAACACCAGAATAAACAGGCCATAAACCAGATTGCTGCCATCCACCTCGCTCGCCATGCTGTACATCATTACCCCGATACTGACCAGGAAGAGCAGCACCATGACACAGGCGATAAAGAGGTACAAGACGGCCCGAATAACCAGCATTTGCGGGAGGTAGCTGACGCCGGTCATAAATGAATCGATCAGGTTGCCGGGTTGTTTCAGCCGCTGGCTGGCAAGGCCGAAAAGCAATGCCGCCTCGGCGATTATCCCGAGCAGACCGAACAGAATGGTCCACAGGTTCATCTGCGGGTAGGGGCGGTTCGTCAGCGCCACGTAGAATTCACCTGACAGGGCCAGAATGGCGATCACCCACAGATATGGCTGCCGTATTGCAGTCAGAACTCCCTCCCTTAAAAAGCGAAACGCCCTCATATCCAAATCCTTTTACTGAGATACCAGCATTGCGAGTATACAATATTGCTGGAGGCGCGGCAAGAAACGCTGCTTGGGATTTTGTCCTTGACGCTTTTCCTCTTCTCCCTTAAGATAAGCGACGAGATTTATAGAACAAATATGCGCCCTTTTTGGGGAGCATTCCGGGAGTTTTTTATGGAACTTGGATTAGTCCGCAAAATTGACATCGACCAGGAGATGCAGCAGGCGTATCTGGACTACGCCATGTCCGTCATCGTCTCCCGCGCCTTACCCGATGCCCGCGACGGTCTCAAACCCGTCCAGCGCCGCATCCTGTATGCCATGTACGACATGGGACTGCGAGCCGAAAGCCCGTATAAGAAGTCTGCGCGTATCGTCGGTGAGGTGCTGGGAAAATACCACCCGCACGGCGACTCGGCGGTTTATGAAGCCATGGCGCGCATGGCGCAGGAATTCTCTGTGCGCACCATTCTGGTGGACGGACAGGGCAATTTCGGTTCGATCGACGGGGATCCCCCGGCTGCCATGCGTTATACCGAAGCGCGCCTGGCGCTGCCTGCCCTGGATCTGCTGGCCGACATTGGCAAGAGCACGGTCGATTTTGCCGCAAACTTTGATGACACCTTGAGCGAACCGACTGTCCTGCCTGCGGCTATTCCCAACCTGCTGGTCAACGGCGCGACCGGGATCGCCGTCGGTATGGCGACCTCCATTCCACCGCACAACCTGTCCGAGATAGTGGACGCGCTGGTCTATATGCTCGAGCACTGGGAAAAACTGGATGATGTCTCCATCGGGCAGTTGATGAATTTCGTGCAGGGACCGGACTTTCCGACCGGCGGCGTGATCGTCCAGGAAAAAGATGAAGAGGGTATCGAAGCCGCATACGGGTCCGGGCGCGGACGGGTGACTATCCAGGCGCGGGTGCACATCGAGGAAATGGAACGCGGCAAGAGCCGCCTGATCGTTACGGAGTTGCCTTACACCGTCAATAAATCCAGCCTGATCGAGCGCATTGCCGACCTGGTCCGCGACGGCGTCATCGAGGGGATTAGCGACCTGCGGGATGAATCTGACCGGCAGGGCATGCGCATCCTGATCGAACTGACCAAGAATGCCGACCCCGAATCCATCCTGGCCCAGCTGTACAAGCGCACGCCGATGCGCAGCACTTTCAGCATCATCCTGCTGGCGCTGGTGGATGGCGAGCCGCGCATGCTGAGCCTCAAGCAGGCCCTGCGCGTTTACATCGAGCACCGCCTGACGGTCATCCAGCGCCGCAGCCAGTTCGACCTGCAGCGCGCCCAAAATCGCGCGCACATCCTGGAAGGATTGCTGGTTGCACTCAAGCATCTGGATGAGATCATCAGCCTGATCAAGAATTCCCCCGACGTCGACTCGGCCCGCACGCGTCTGATGAAACGTTATAAGCTGAGCGAGTTGCAGGCCAATGCCATCCTGGACATGCAATTGCGCCGCCTGGCCGCGCTGGAGCGCAAGAAGATTGAAACCGAATACAAGGAAGTCCAGGGGTTGATCAAAGAACTGGAAAGCCTGCTCAAGTCACCCAAACGAATGCGCGCTCTGGTCGCGAGCGAACTGCTGAGCGTCAAGGAAGCCTACGGTGACAAGCGCCGCACCCAGATCGTCAACCTGAAGGGTGGTACGCAAAAACAAACTGTGCTGACCGCCAGTCAGTTGCTGCCTGAGCAGATGGTGTGGATCGGCGTGACAGCGGACGGCAGCGTGGGCCGGACCGCTGAAGACAAGGCGCCGCGACTCTCCGGCAGCGAGGCGCCGCGCCTGTTGGTGCACGCCTCCACGCATGATACGCTCTACCTGGTCTCTGAGCGCGGAATGGCCGCAGCTGTAGCCGTCCACACTTTGCCCGAAGTGGGCAGGCTCTCCGAAGGGATAGCCTGGCACAAAGTCTCGCCGCTGCGTTCTACCGACCCGTTGGCGGCGGTCTTTGCCCTGCCAGCCCAGAAATCCACTTTGCCCGAAGAGACTTGTGTGCTGACCGTCACGCGTGGTGGCATGCTCAAGAAGAGTCTGGTAAGCGAACTGCCCGGCCCCTCGGCGCAGACCTTCGCACTGGCACGCGTCAACGAAGGCGATACGCTTGGCTGGGTGGCCCTGACGGACGGGAGCAACGAGGTCCTGCTGGCGACTGCCAAGGGCTTTGCCATCCGCTTTAAGGAGGACGACGTGCGCCCGATGGGACTGGTCGCGGCCGGTGTCAACGGTATCAAGCTGGGCGTAGGTGACTCGGTCATCGGCGCGCAGGTCCTGCCGCAGAAAGGGGAAGTGTTCCTGATTGCCTCGGACGGCAAAGGCAAGCGCGTGGCTGTCAAGGATTTCCCGGTCCAGGGACGCTACGGCCGCGGCGTGATCGCCTGGGGGCTGCCACCCAAGGTGGTGCTGACCGGCCTGGCGCTGGGCAAGGGCACGACCGTTGTAACGCTGCAGTTGCTCAAAGCTGCCCCCAAACAGACCCGCCTGGACGCCGCCCCGCTGCGCAAGCGCGCGGCCGCGCGCGGGGGCACCGTGCAGGAGGTCAAGGCCGGCGACGCGGTCATCGGTCTGACCGAGGCCTGGGAGGTGGCGCGCTTTGTCGAGCCGAGGGCGGTAGAGACCAGAGCTACTGGTAAGCCCAAGAAGACTTCCGGGAAAAAGAAAGTCGCGAAAAGTTCGAAAAGTGCAAAGAAGACTGCCCCCAAAAAGCCTACCACGAAGAGGAAGAAATAAGCACGGCGAGACGCACCCAAAGGTGCGTCTCGCTATTTAATGCCGTGTTACAATTTATTCACCCCATTTTTGGAGACTTCGATGACTCATTACAAACTGGCCTTTCTCGGTTTCGGCAACGTCGGGCGCGCACTGGCACAGTTATTGCTGCGCAAGCGCGATGAACTACAGGGGCGTTACAATATCACCTTCAGCGTGACCGGTATCGCCACCGCCCGGCATGGTTCGCTGGCCAATCCCAGCGGGGTCGATCTGACCGGCGCCCTGGGCCTGATCCGGGACGGCCAGTCGCTCAACCTGGTTACCAAGACCCTGGTCGCAGATGCGCAGGATTTCATCCAAAAATGCGGCGCGGACGTGTTGTTCGAGAACACGCCCGTCAATCACGCCAGCGGCCAGCCGGCGATCGATCACGTCCGCGCGGCGCTGGAAGCGGGGATGCATGTCTGCACCGCCAACAAAGGCACAGTGGTGCACGGCTACCGCGAGTTGTCGGCGCTGGCCGAAAAAATGGGCAGGAAGTTCTACTTTGAATCTACCGTGATGGACGGCGCGCCGATCTTCTCACTCTTCCGTGAAGCCATCCCGGCGGCGCAGTTGAAGTCCTTCCGAGGTGTGCTCAATTCGACCACCAACCTGATCCTGACCCGCATGGAAGGGGGCGAGTCGTTCGACCAGGCGCTCAGTTATTGCCAGGAGATTGGCCTGGCCGAAACCGATCCATCGGCCGATGTCGACGGCTGGGACGCGGCCATCAAGGTCGCGGCTTTGGTCACGGTACTGATGGACGCCCCGTTTACGCCCCAGCAGGTCGACCGCACCGGCATTCGGGCCATCACGCCGGAGATGGTCGCCAAGGCTAAAAGCCAGGGCAAACGCATCAAGCTGGTCTGTTCGGCTCAAAGAGAGTCGGGGGCGGTGACCGGGCGCGTTGCCCCGGAACTGGTGCCGGCCTCATCGCCGCTGTACAGCGTGGAAGGCTCGACCTCCATCGTCCAGTTCACGACCGACGTGCTGGGCGAGTTATCAATCGTCGAGACCGATCCGGGCCCGCATACCACGGCCTATGGTTTGCTGGCCGATTTTATTAACGCCGTGACGCGTTGAATCTTGTAAGAGGGACGCATGTCAAAAGAAATCAAGCTCACCCGGCAAATGCTGTTGGATTGCCTGCAGGAAGAGTGGGGGCAGTACATCGCCGCTTACCAGCGGCTCTCGTCAGATGAACAGCACACATTTTTAGAACGCCAGGGATATCCCAGCCTGCACGACCTGCTGGCGCATATCTGCGCCTGGTGGGAGGAGGGGCTGCAAATCGTGACCTCCATCCTGGATAATGCCGAGCGGCCCAAGCGCGAATACGACGTGGATGCCTTCAACACCGAGGCGCTCAAGCGCTTCGAAACCTGGACCCAGGACGACCTGCTGACCCATTACGAGAACCTGCGCGAAGCCTGGCTCGACCTGGTGGCCGAGCTGCCCGAAAACGCCTACGACAACCGGCGCATTGCCGGCTGGATACACGCTGTGGTAACCGAGCACGCCGAGGAGCATAAGATCGGCTGAGCTTGCCGGATATTTGAGTTTGCGGGTTTCGATTCGGAGGGAGAGATGGACAATCCAAGTGAAGTTTTTGTCGTTTCCGCTGTACGCACGGCCATCGGGGTGGGCAAACCGGGCGGGGCGCTGCACCATTACCTGCCGCTCGACCTGGCCGCGCTGGTGATGGCCGAAGTCGTCCGCCGGGCGGGGGTGTCGCCCGAGCGTGTGGAAGACGTGTTGTGGGGCTGCGTCACTCCGGTCGGGGACCAGGGTGCCAACCTGGCGCGGCTGGCGGCGCTCAAGGCTGGCTTCCCGCCCAAGGTCCCAGCGGTGACCATGAACCGCATGTGCAGCTCCAGCCAGCAGGCGATTCATTTTGGCGCGCAGGCCATCCTGGCCGGCGACATGGAGATCGTCGTGGCGGGCGGGACCGAGATGATGTCGCACCAGCCGATCGGCGCCGACTACCCGGCCGAGTGGCCGACGGACTTCCCCTACAAGCTGGTGCATCAGGGCACCAGTGCCGAGATGATGGCTGAAAAATGGAACCTGACGCGTGACGAATTGGATGACTTTTCGTACGAGAGTCATATCCGTGCCGGGAACGCGATCCAGAAAGGCTATTTCGAGGGGCAGATCGTCCCCGCTGAACTGCCGGATGGGGGCTCCTTCACGGTCGACCAGGGGGTGCGCATGCCGCCCGACCGCGAGAAGATGCGCGCGCTCAAACCGGCCTTCAAAACGGACGGTGTGGTCACGGCCGCCAACGCCAGTCAGATCAGCGACGGAGCCGCCGCGCTGGTGCTGGCCTCCCCGTCTGCCGTTGGGCGCTACAACCTGACGCCGCTGGCGCGCCTGGTGACCCGCATTGTGGTCGGCACCGACCCGGTGCTGATGCTGGATGGTCCCATTCCAGCAACATATATGGCGCTCCAGAAAGCTGGTTTGACCTTGGACCAGATGGACCTGATCGAGATCAACGAGGCTTTTGCCAGCGTGGTGCTGGCCTGGGCTAAAGAGCTGCAGCCCGATATGGACAGGGTCAACCCTAACGGCGGCGCCATCGCCCACGGGCACCCGGTCGGCGCGACGGGCGCGATCCTGCTGACCAAGATGGTCCACGAGCTGGAGCGCCGCCAGGCGCAGTACGGGCTGGTGACCATGTGCGCCGGTCACGGGCAGGCCACCGCCACGATCATCGAAAGAGTATAAAAAGAATAATGCCCCGGAATTTATCCGGGGCATTGTATTTATTTTTTGTCTCTTGATTTTGCAAGCGCTCTTTCTAAATTTTCTTTTACCCTAAATTTTACAATTTTGCTAATTAAACCCAATGGTAGCGGTCGATCCAGGGGAAATCTGACCGTACCTCTGGCTAACTTGTAAGCGGACAATTCGTTCTTGAATTTCTCGATCCCGGAAGAGGTGGGATAGAAGCCGATATGGTTTTTAAAAGCGGCGAAATGCACCAAATTGCCTTTTAACCTGAAGGTTGGAATTTGATAGCTGATGGCTTCTTCCGCCTGGGGTGCCGCCTGTTTGATTACTGCCCGCAGTTCCTGCAATATCACCTGCACGTCCTGGGGAAACCCGGCGATGTAGCTGTCGATGTCTTTGGGCGTCGTTTTATTTGTTTCCACCATCAATCTCCTGACTCATCAGCTAAAGGGTTTTTATTTTAATGGAAGCACCCAACGAGGAGTTACCCGATCACGAGTCCCGGGTTGGGATGGGTTTGTAATTTAGTAAAATCCAGTATAGACCAGTCTGTGTTGGAATTCAACGGCTAAAGCCTGCGTCGAAGCCGAGGTGCCAATCCTGAAATCCTGATTTATCGAAAGGCTTTGATAATTTAAAATGTTGTATAATTTTTATGGGGGTATTTGATTCTGCTCGCCGTGTCTTTACTGGCTCCAGACGAAGGGAGTGGGTTCATACGACGGATAAAAACTCTATTAGTTCCTGTTATTCTTATTGTATTGGTTGTGACGTTGACCGGTTGCGACATGCCCGAGCCGAGCGCCACGCCCCCGCCCCCTCCGCAAAAGGTCTGGATCCTCGAGCCCGCGAATGGCGACACTTTGCCGCTCAGCGCCACCACGATCAAGCTCCAAGGTGCCAGTTACTCCGGCATCGCGGATTTCGAAGTGTCGGTCAACGGGGCTCTGCTCGGCCAGTTCGCGCCCACCTCGAGCAGCTCAGGCGGTCCCAATTATGGGACCATGTTCTTCGTCGAAGTGCCCTGGACGCCGCCGGCCGCCGGTGATTACAAGATCCAGGCGCGCGCTAAAAATGCACAGGGCCAGTTCAGCCCCAGTGTCTCGATCGATGTGACCGTCGGTGAGACCCTGGCGGCCGAACCGGGACCGGTTCCGATCCAGACCGTCCCCGGCCTCAAGCCTACCAAGCAGCAGTGGCAGGCCCTCTCGAGTAAAAACGCCAACTGCCGCGCCGGGGCGGGCACGAATTTCAACGAAACCGGTTTCGTCCCGGAGGGAGTAATGGCTGAAGTTGTTGGCCGCAACGAGCAGGGAAACTGGCTCGAAGTGCTCAATCCGAATGGGAAGGGGACCTGCTGGGCGTCGATCATCGCTTTTGAGGTGAACTTTGCAGTGGAAGAGTTGCCGGTCCACGAAAGTGATGCCCAACCGCTGCCGGGAAAAACAGAAGAGCCGTCGGATGGTAAGAAGGCGACCGGCTGTCTGATCACCAATTCCTTGACCGGCGCATCCGAGTGTATCTCCCCCTGCCCGGCCGGCGCGACCGGACCGGCCTGCACGCCCTGATGGTGCTCTGATTTTAAAAGCGAAACCCGGCAGTTGTTTGCTGCCGGGTTTTCAACTTAACTACTCTTGCGATGAGAAATGGGTATCAGTTGCTATTTGGCTTCCTTCTCAAACAACCTCAAATATTCCCCATACCCTTCCTCTTCCAGCTTTTCACGCGGGATGAAGCGCAGCGCGGCCGAGTTGATGCAGTAACGCAGGCCGGTCGGAGCCGGGCCGTCGTCGAAGACGTGACCCAGATGCGAGTCAGCGTTCTTTGAGCGCACCTCAGTGCGCGGCATGATCAGCTTGAAATCCATGTGCGTTTTTAAATTGTCAGTTTCCAAGGGTTGGGTGAAGCTCGGCCAGCCGCAGCCCGCGTCGTACTTATCAAGCGAGCTGAAGAGCGGTTCTCCCGAAACCACGTCGACATAAATGCCTGGCCGGTCATTGTCCCAGAATTCATTCTGGAAAGGTCGCTCGGTCTCTTCATGCTGGGTGACCTGGTATTGTTGGGGCGTGAGCCGCTCACGCAGTTCCTGGTCGGATGGTTTGGTATAAGGTTTCATCTCATGCTCCTGTCGCCGGTAAGTGTACTTAATAGGCGCAGCTAAAACGATAAATCTTACATCTGCTGGCGGCCAGGATCGTCAGCAAATGGATTTCATAATCCCCTCGACTGGCATATAATCATCCCATGCAGCATATTGCCTACATAGCATTGGGGACAAACCTGGGCGACCGATCCGCCAATCTGCGCGCGGCGCTCGAGGCGTTTCCGCCGGATGTCCGTGTGCTGGCCGAGTCCCACGTCTATGAGACGCCGCCCTGGGGCTATGCTGACCAACCAGCTTTCCTCAATATGGCCGTCAGGACCGAAACCGACCTGGAACCGGAGGCACTGCTTGGGTATTTGAAACAGCTCGAGGCGCAGCTGGGACGCGAGCCCAGCTTTCGCAACGGTCCGCGCCGGATCGACCTGGACATCCTGTTCTACGACGACCTGGTCCTGGACGAATCCAGCCTGAGCATCCCCCACCCGCG
>CAYOUV010000078.1:0-13241 GCA_964407265.1 uncultured Anaerolineaceae bacterium
GAAGTGATTTCCGCACTCCAAAAGGAAATTCGGCGTGGGCACACTGAAAATGCGGCCTTCCTCGCCTACGAAATGCTCACAACCAGTGAGGAACTGGAAACCAAGCTCTGGCAGCGTCTACAGGTCATCAGCGTGGAAGATATAGGCTACGGGCAAGCGGATGCGCCGATTTTGATTCAAGCACTCTTTCAGATGCGTACCAACTTTCCACGCCCACAGGGGGACCGCTTCCTGTTTGCTTTGCACGCAGTGCGCTTCCTATGCCGATGCACGAAAGACCGCTCCAGCGACGAGTTACTTAATTGGGTCAAACATGCCATCGAAACTGAAGGACGGTCCCCACTTATACCCGAATATGCAATCGATATGCACACCAAAGCAGGACGGCGACTTGGGCGCGGGGAACGCCACTTTCTCGAAGAAGGGGCCCTGGTCTCGCCTGAACTGGTCGACCGCGAGCAAACCTATCGCCAGAGATTACTAAAATTGCTTGACGCAAAAGATAGTAGATCATCTTGATCTTAAACCACTGCCAACTGCTCAATACCGGCCCGGATTTCAAATTTCCATGCCATAATATCAGGTAACCGGGCCAATACGCCCCACTGGGCAACTCAACCAAGAAAAGGGAAATACGATGGAAGCCTACGTAAATCAGGAAACCCTCGCCGCCAAGAGGCAAAAGTGGCTCGACCAGATTGCGCCTTTTAACACCCACCGTATGCAACTAAACTCAGAAAAAGCCGCGCTGCTGGTGATTGATATGCAGGATTTTTTCCTGGACCCGTCATCCCCCTCGTTTACATGTGGCGGCCCTGCGATTCTCCCGAACCTAAAACGGGCAATCAATGCATTCCGGCAGGCAGGTCGCCCGGTGATCTATACGCAGCATGTACACCATCCTGACCATTTGGACGCCGGGATCATGGGTTGGTGGTGGGAAGGCATGTGCCTGGAAGGAAGCCCGGAAAGCGCAATCCACCAGGACATCGCACCGCAACCCAATGAGAAAGTGATCTCGAAACACCGTTACTCCGCGTTTTACAACACCGATCTGGAGACCGTCTTACGCTGTCTCAAGGTCGAAGATATCGTGGTAACCGGCGTTATGACCAACTTGTGTTGCGAATCGACCGCACGCGATGCTTACTTCCGGGATTACCGGGTATTTTTCTTGGCAGACGGAACGGGCAGTGTCACCGAGGAGTTGCATCAAGCCAGCCTGCTCAACCTGTCTTTTGGTTTCGCTTGGGTGACGGATGTTGAGACCATCGTGGCTCAATTGCGTGAAGAACCCATACCCAATCCATGAATTTGCTTGAGGCAGATGCATTTGGCTTGCCAACCTGCGCATCGCAGCTCACCCAACACTTTACGAGTATAGGCGGATACGCGGAGCGCTCGGCCTGGTTGCGCGCCATAATGATCGAGTCGGCTTGCCCATCCGCCCTACTGGTAAACTCACCCCCTAACGGGGGCCTACGGTAGGGAACTTACCCTACACCATGCGGGTATGGATATCGCGGACGCACACCGTTAGCCCGCAAATTACACCATCGTTTTGATTATTCTTGATGCCCAAATTGACGGTGAATTTCTCTGAATCTTTAGCAAGACTTATCCGCTCGCATGATGCCCCGATTGATGGTATTGAGGTCGGTCCCTGGTTCTCTCCAGAAAAGATCAATTTTTTACAACAGGAATACCCGGAATGGCATTTTCAATTTCATGCAAGTAGCTTCATTACACGATATCAATATTGGCGCGGAGCACTCGACCAATTGCACAAATACCTTGCAGCTACTCAAAGCCACTGGGTTTCGTTGCATATAGAATTATTACCTGCATTGGTGTACGTGATGAGCTCCCGTTTTAGGTTACATCTGACCCCACCAGGTATTGAAAAAGCAAAAAGCAGGTTTATTCGATTGCTGTCAGAGGTCAGGGATGCCGTGGAACTTCCCATTATTCTCGAAAACCTACCAGCATTGCCCAACGAGAAATATGCTTATGCAGCAAACCCATCAGCAGTTAGCGCTATTGTAAGAACAACTGATTCTGGGTTTCTATTAGATATCCCTCACGCAAGAATAGCTGCCTCATATCAGGGCATGGAGGCGGAGAGTTATCTGGAAAAGTTGCCTCTTGAACGGATAATTCAAATTCACGTAAGTGGTGTTAGAACTATAGATGGCTATCTCCGAGATGCGCATGAAGCGATGCAGGATGAAGACTATGCTACATTGAAATGGGTATTGGGAAGAAGCAAGCCAAAGGTTGTGACACTGGAGTATTTTCGAGAACTGGGTGCATTGCGAGAACAATTATGGAAGCTTCGAGAAATTATTGCGGGCTAAGAAAGCATACACCTGACCGCTTTCTGCAGGGTGTTTAACCTGCAGGGATGATCGCGCGAATAAAAACCATTGAACAGTAAAGTAATTTACATGGAAAATATCGAAGACTCACCCACCCTGCTCGAGACCGAGCGGTTGATCCTGAGATTCCAAAAAGTTACCGACATCGACCCTCTGGTCGACCTGTGGACTGATCCGCAGGTGACACGCCACCTGGGCGGCCCACGGGACCGGGATCAGGTTCGCTCCTCGTTTGAGGAGACGGCAAAAAATCCAACCGCCGAGCAGTATGACCTTTGGCCGGTCATCGAAAAGGAGACGGGGATGCTGATCGGTGATTGCGGCCTGCTCGAAAAAGATGTCGAAGGCCGCGCGGAAATCGAATTGATCTACATATTTACCCGTTCAGCCTGGGGGCAGGGATTTGCGACTGAGATCGGAGCCGCGCTGAAGCGCTATGCCTTCGAACAATTGGAGGTAAGCCAGTTGATCGCACTGATCGAGCCTGGAAACCAGGCCTCTGAACGTGTTGCACAAAAATTGGGAATGCACCTGGAAAAGGAAATTCTGCGCCCAGGGGGAAGTCTGCGGAAGATGTATACCGTTGAACGTAACGATCAACGCGCTGCGGTCTGATCCCCCAGCGACCAAATCCGCACATAAAACAGGGCGGGGAGTGAACCCGCCCTGCGTCTTATTGCCTGTGGCCGGCAACATATACCTCGACCGCAGCCAGCATGAATTCCGCCAGCCGGGGATCGATCCGGTCGAAATTGGCCTTGAAGTCCGGTGAGGTGTTGTACATTTGCGCCAACCCCAACAGCTGGTCGATATTCGGGGTCCAGAAATAGTCCATGTGCGCCCGCCAGCGCTCGACGACGGCCTGCACCTCGGGGGAATCGGCGCCTTTGGGCATGGCTGCCAGCAGATCGACGTAGACCTGGTTGCCCTCGTCCAGGATGCGTTGTTTCTGTTCGGCTGAATAATTCTTCCACTTCTGATTGGAAGCCCTGACCGTTTGCGGGTCATACATCTGCTCGGCCTGTGCAGCATATTTCTCTTGTTGCTCTTCGCTAAAAGCGGCAAATATTTGTTTATCACTCATGGGAATGTTTCCTTTCAAATGTGCGAGTGTTTCGTCCACCGTCTGAACCAGATGCTCCAGGCGCGTGATGCGCTTGCCCAGCTCCCGCCGGTGACTTTCCAACGCTGCAAGCAGGTCGAAATCACGGCCAGCCAGAATACGTTGGATCTCTTCCAGCGCCAAGTCCAGCTCGCGGTAGAACAGGATCTGCTGCAGACGCAGCAGGGACTCCTCCCCGTAGTAGCGATAGCCGTTCTCGCCCACACGGGACGGCTTGAGCAGCCCGATCTGGTCGTAATAGTGCAGTGTACGCGGGGTCACCCCCGCCAGAGTGGATAACTGCTTTACAGTGTACATTTTTGCCTGTGTCTGCGAGTCCGGATTTCCCGCGGCAGCTGCGCTGTCCCGCAATGACATACAACAGTATAAACCATGACGTAACGTCAATGTCAAGGGGTCAGTATGAATTTACTCTGGAAGCACTTGCCACAAATATCACAATTGTGTACTATAAAAGTACCACGAGGAGGTGGAGAGATGGCAGGATTATCCGCAAATATTCTCATCCCGTTGATTTTCGTAGTCATTGGCTTGGTGCTACTCTACATTTACTTTCGCAGCCTGGCGCAGGTGCGCGCCTCGGAAGGCTGGTCGGCCGTTCAGGGGACGGTGGTCGAATCCTGGGTGCGACGCAGTGATACCACCGACAATGACGGCAGCGTTTCGTCAAGTTACTATCCCGAAGTCCGCTACCAATACCAGGTGATGGGCAACGAGTTTCAGGGGGAGAAGATCACTTTCGGACCCAAAGGAGGCGGCAATCACTACGCTGCCGAGAAGGTGATCGCAAAATACCCGAGTGGCGCTAACGTGATGGTCTATTACCAACCAGATAAGCCCAACAATGCCGTGCTGGAACGCAGTGTTTCCAGGATGCTGTTAGTCTTTGGCATCATCTTAGTCGCGGCAGGGATTTTCATCTTCGTCCTCTGGGGCTGAAGCCGCAAAAATCCATCCGCAGCTGGTACTGGTTCGCAGGGTTCCATAGAATTTCTCCGGTCAATTCGAGGGGTTGATTCGAGTTGTGCAAACGTATGCGGTGCTACAATTGTCCGCAATGAATATTCTTTATACGGATGAATACCTGCTTGTCATCGACAAACCGGCCGGACTGCCAGTGCTGCCTGACGGTTGGGAGCCGGATGCGCCTTACCTGCTCAAACTGCTGGAAGAGGAAAACGGAAAGCTTTGGGTGGTCCACCGCCTGGATAAGGTCACCAGCGGCGTGATGCTCTTTGCCCGTAACGCCGAGGCGCACCGCGCCTTGAGCCTGCAATTCGAGGGGCACCAGATCGAGAAAATCTACCACGCGCTGGTCAACGGCCAGCCGAAATGGAAAGATCACATCGCCCGCCACCCGCTGCGTGCTAACGTCGGACATAAGCACCGCACAGCGGTTGACAATCACAGTGGAAAACCGGCAGAGACTGAATTCAAAGTGCTGAAACGCTTCATTGACCAGACCTTGCTCGAAGCGCGCCCCCGCACCGGGCGCACGCACCAGATCCGCGTCCACGCTTACGCCCTCGGGCATCCGCTGGTTGGGGATACGCTCTACAGCGCGCCGCCTACAGATTGGATCGAGCGCCCGGCCTTGCACGCCAAAACCCTGCACGTCACGCACCCATCCAGAGGCGAACGGCTGACCTTTGAAGCACCCTACCCCGAAGATTTTGCCAGCGCTTTGCAACGCGCAGAGGTTTGAATCTTGTTTTCATTCGTGGTATGCTCAAGGGCATCTTATTGTTAGGCGAGGACCAGTATGCTTCCCAATCTGCCCAATTTACACATCCTGCCGCTCCCGTCACTGATCCTGCACGAAGATCACGATAAACAACGCACGCTGCCCCTGGTCGAAAAATTACGCGCCCAGGGGATTTTGCGTAACCCGCCGATCGTCATGCCGTTGGATGACGGCTCGGGTCGCTACATGGTGCTGGACGGCGCCAACCGGGTGACCTCCCTGCAGGAGATGGACTTCCCACACATCGTGGCCCAGGTGGTGGAGCGAGGAGACCCCAATGTGGCGCTGATGACCTGGAATCACGTAGTCTGGGGCATGAGTGTCCGCGATTTGATCGCCGGTATCCGCGACGTGGTCGGGATCAAGCTGATGCCGATCGATCGCAATGATCCAAACCGGCCGGAGATCGACTGTGTGCCGGTCCTGCTCCAACTGGCCGACGAGCGGACATACCTGGCCTGCACCACTGAAAATCCCCTACAACAGGTGGCTTACCTGCACGGCATCGTTGATACCTACAAAGACCGCGCCTTCCTTGACCGTACCAGCGAACAGGATGTAACCGCCTTCAACGAAGTCTACAAAGACCTGACCGCGCTGGTCATCTTCCCCCACTTTGAAAACGACACCATTCTTAACCTGGCCGGGCAGGGCTGCATGCTGCCGACTGGCATTACGCGTTTTACCGTCTCGCCGCGCGCACTGCACCTGAATTATCCGTTGCACGAACTGTCCAGTGCCAAGCCGATCGAGTACAAGGAAGCCTACCTGCAACGCTGGGTCCAGGAGCGGGTCAAGAACAAAGGCATTCGCTACTACGCCGAAGAGACCTTCCTGTTCGACGAATAGGATAGCCCAAAGCGTTATAATAATCGCACCTTTTTTCGGTATGGAGAACCGTCTACTATCATGAAACTTACCTTTGGACGAGCCCGACTGGCTTTTCTGGTTTTACTCACGACTATCGCACTGGCCGCCTGTGGAAGCGGGAACCAGCCCAGCTCCGCGGAAGAATTTTACAAACAGGGCCAGGATTATTACCGGCAGGGGCAGTATGCCCAGGCCATCGAATCCTTCAAGCAGGCCGTCGCCTTGCAATCCAATTATCCCGAGGCCTACAACGCGCGCGGACTGGCCTATATGCGCACGGGTAATTTCGCCCTGGCGATGGACGATTTCGACAAAACCGTCTCGCTGCAAGCCGACTTTGTGGATGCCTATTTGAACCGCGCCATGCTGCACATCGAGCAGAAGGACATCCAAAAAGCGATGTCGGATTACCAGTTAGCGATCACGCTCAAGCCTGATTACCCGCTGGCCTACCTGAACCGCGGCAACCTGTACTTCAAGCTGGGCAAATTTCCCGAAGCCATCGCCGACTTCAACAAAGCCATCGAACTCGATCCTAAATACGCCAATGCCTACTACAATCGCGGTCTGTCGTACGACTACTGGGGCCAGTTGGACCTGGCCCTCGCCGATTACAATCAGGCCATCCAGCTCGACCCTAATTTTGACCTGGCCTACCTGAACCGCGGACTGATTTACGCTGCTAAGGACGATCCCGCAGCAGCCATTGCCGAATGGGACAAAGCCATCGAAATCAACCCCAATCTGACGGCAGCCTACATGGACCGCGGCATCGCTTACGCCAACACCGGCCAAAGGGACCTGGCCATCGCCGACTTCCGCAAAGTGCTCGAGATTACCAAGGACGAGAACATCCGCAGCAGCGCCACCCAGCGCCTGAATGACCTGGGGGCTACACCGTAATGGGCATGGATTTCTTCTTCCCCGATCAAAATCCCGACCTGCAGCGCCTCCCGCCCGAGCAGATCCAAATCGAGAGTCTGAGCGCTGAACCCTATCCGGACGGCGAGCGGGTGCACGTCAACCTTGACATCACGCCGTTCCTCGAACGCCCGCGCATCGAGGTGCTGCTGACGGATACGGACGGGGAAGAAATCGCCTCAGCCAGTTTTATCGAGCCGATGTCTTGGAAGCTTGAATTCACGTTGCACATGCGTGGGGCGCAAAAGAGCGGAGACTTCAAACTGAACGCGCTGCTTTTCTACCCCGACGGTCCGCAGGCTGAGCCGGTCGAGGTGACCTTTAACATTCCATCCGGCAGCTAGGATACCGTGCGCAAACCGTACCTGAGAAGCTGGCTGCTGCTGGCGCTGCTGATGGCCTGCGCCCCGGCACAGATACCACCCCCTACGCCGAGGGCGCCTCGCGCTCCATCAGCCATACCATCAGCGACCCGGATCGCGGCTCCCAGCGCCACCCCATCCGCCACACCGACCCCTGAACCACGCTTCTGTTCGCCGTTGGCCGGACATGCGCTGGATGAGCTGCCTGAAATCGTCTCACAACCGTTCATAATCCCGCGCCCCGGCCACGACGATGGGCATCACGGCGTGGACCTGGGTTACTGGCGTTTCAAGGATCTCGGCCCGATCACCGGCATGCCCGTTCTGGCGGTCTTGGAAGGCCAGGTGGCAGGCGTCATCCACGACCGTCCGCCATATGGCAACATGATCGTGATCGAAACCAGCTACGCGCGCATCCCGCTTGCCTTGCGCGAGAAGGAGAAAATCATCACCGGGCAATCGCTTTACAGCTTGTATGCGCATCTAGAAACCCCGCCGGCATTTGCGGTCGGGGACCAGGTGACCTGCGGACAGCCGCTTGGCACGGCCGGCCTGACCGGCATGACCAGCGGTCCGCACTTGCACTTCGAGACCCGCTGGGGTCCGCCCGGTGAGACATTCCCGGCTATGGCCTACTACACCGCCGATGCCACACCGGATGAGTTGGAAACCTACCAACGCTGGCGCATGAACGGCGACTTTCACCTGTTCGACCCGATGGATTTACTCAGCCTGCCCCAGCCTTGATCCTTATGAAAACAATCTCCTATCGTCACTCACTGATACTGTCGCTGCTGCTCGTGGCTGCCATTTTATCCGGTTGCGCGCAACGCACCGCTGCGCCGTCTGCTCCCACGCACGACCCTGACCCAAAAGCCACGGCCGAAGTGAGCACCCCGGACCTGCCGGTCGTCTCGAACGGCACTGGAAACAGGTTGGGACCCTTTATCCTGTCGATCCGCGAAGGGCTGTTCACGCATCTCTTCCTTTTCCGCAGCGATACCGGCCTGGTACGCCTGACCGACGGTCAATGGGACGACATCACGCCCGCCCTCAGCCCGGACGGTACCCGGGTGGCCTTTGCCTCCCGCCGAAACGGTTACTTCAACCTGTACCTGCTCAACCTGCAAACCGGTGAAACCCGGCGCCTGACTGATACATTGAATTATGACGCTTCGCCCTCCTGGTCACCTGACGGCCTCTGGCTCGCGTTTGAAACCTACCTGGATGACAACCTGGAAATCGCGATCATGCCGGTGGATGGCTCCCAGCCGCCGATCCGCCTGACGGACAATCGCGGGGTCGCTGACCATTCACCGGCCTGGGCGCCTGAAGGCCGCATCGTCGCCTTCGTCTCCACCCGCAGCGGGGACAGCGAAATCTGGCTGGCCGACCTGGATAAGCCTGGTGACGACCGTTTCACCAACCTGAGCCGCACACCGCTGGCTTCTGACCAGCACCCGGCCTGGTCCCCGGACGGACGTTACCTGGCCTGGGGCTCAGAAACTTACGGTCCCAGCCCGCGTGAGAACGGCGTCTACATCTGGGATTCCGACCATCCCGACCGCCCGGCCCAGCGCGCTGGTGACGGCAGCTGGCCGGTCTGGAGCCCGGATGGTAAAAGCATCCTGGCCAGCGTCTCGGGCGCCAACCAAAATTACCTGACGGCTTACGATTTGGACGGCACCCTGCTCCTGCTGCCATTCAACCTGCCCGGTGAAGTACGCGGCCTGGCCTGGCCTTCGATTGCCATCCCCGATCCGCTGCCGCAAGCCTTCGATATAGCCGCCGAGCGGACAGCCACTCCATTGTGGGCACCGGCTGTAACACCCATCGCGGAGGGTCCGCAGGGACGCTGGGCGATCGTTGACCTTAACGACGTCCAGGCCCCCTACCCGCGTCTGCACGACCTGGTCGACGAAGCCTACGGCGCTCTGCGCAGCGAGGTCATCCGGGAAGCCGGCTGGGATACCCTGGCCAACCTGCAGAACGCCTTCGTGCCTTTGAGCACGCCGCTCGACCCAGGCATGGGCCAGGATTGGCTCTACACCGGGCGCGCTTTCGCCATCAACCCGATCACCCTGAGCGCCGGCTGGATGTCGGTCACGCGCCAGGATATCGGCCCGCAGACCTACTGGAGCCTGTATCTGCGCGCCCAGGCACAAGATGGCTCACACGGTGAGCCGCTGCACGACCTGCCCTGGGATCTGAACGCTCGCTACAACCTTGATCCCCAGGCTTACGACCAGGGAGGCCGTCTGGCCAAGTCTGTTCCGATCGGCTACTGGATCGATTTCAGCACCCTGGCGGGGCAGTACGGCTGGGAGCGCCTGCCGGCCCTGGCAAACTGGCGCACCTATTTCAACGGTACGCGCTTTACAGAGTTTGCCATGCCCAACGGCCTGGACTGGTACACAGCCATGCTTGAAATTTATCCCCCGGAAGTGCTGATCACGCCGACCATCGTCGCCAGCCCGACCATCACCCCGACGGTTACGCGCACGCCGGTACCCTGGTTCACAGCCACGCAGACGCCCACCGAGACCTTTACGCCGACCCCCTACCCGACCTTTACAGCCGCCCCGTGAAACGTCAATTATTTACTGCGCTTTTCCTGGTATTCCTCCTGACAGCCTGCCAGTCCCCGGCCCTGTCGGCCTTCGAACCGACTCCGGTGATCATCCAGAATCAGGGCTGCAGCGGAGCAAACTGTGCCGCGACCGCAGTCCCAACCCCGGCGCCGACCCTGGCTCCACTTCGTTTCTTGCTGCCTACCCCAGGCGCCGAGCCGGTTTCCAACTGGCGGCCTCCGCTGTACCCGGCTCCGTGGGCGCCGTCCGCACACGACCATTTTTACTTTGTGCGCCCGATCGCTGCTGACGAAGTTAACTGGCCGCTGGCCAGTTACCGTTATGGCGGGGTCTTCTTCGCGCCCAACATCGTCCACACCGGGGTTGATATCGATGCCAATGCCGGCACCCCGATTCTGGCAGCGGCCCCCGGCACCGTGATCTGGGCCGGCTGGGGCCTGTTCAGCGGCGACCCGCGCAACACCAAAGACCCGTACGGACAGGCGGTAGTGCTGCGCCACGATTTCGGCTACCAGGGCCAGCAGCTGTTCACCGTCTACGCGCATATGTCCCATGTGGACGTCAAACCGGGCCAGTGGGTTGATACCGGTGGCCAGCTCGGGTTGGTAGGCGACACGGGTGCCACCACCGGGCCGCACCTGCATTTTGAGGTGCGGGTGGGGACTTCCACCTTCTTCACCACCTACAACCCCGAGCTGTGGCTGGTCCCGCCCCAGGGCTGGGGTGTGCTGGTCGCGCGCGTGATGGACAACCTCGGCGCCCCTATCAGGCGTTACGAGATCACGGTACGCAACACCGACATCAAACGCACCTGGTACATCAACACCTACGGCGGCGGGCCGGCCCATCCCGACCCGTACTACAACGAAAACATGGTGCTGAGCGACCTGCCGGCAGGGCATTACACCGTCACCATCCCTTTCGACAAGCACATCTACAATCTCGATCTACAGATCTTCCCCGGCCAGGTCAGCTACTTCACCTTCCGCGGCAAGCACGGCTACCACACCGACCTGCCGCCTGAGCCGGGCTTGAAAGATTACACACCCGCACCCTGACCCCTTGACTTACTGAACATCTGTGCTATACTTTTTATACTTGAAGTAAAAAGTTCCTTGGGGTCAAACAGCCTTGGAATGTCAGTATGAGAATTTACCTTTGGAGAAGTGAGAATGGCACGCAAATCCCAGCAGGATAAAAACACCAACGATGACGCTCGCAATGCAGTGCTCGATAAAGCCTTGGGCGATATCATCAAACGCTATGGCGAGGGCTCGATCATGCGCCTGGGCGAAGCCCACCAGATGATCACCGACGTCATCCCGACCGGGTCGCTTTCGCTCGACATCGCCCTGGGCGTGGGCGGCATCCCGCGCGGACGCATTACCGAGATCTACGGCCCTGAATCGTCCGGCAAGACCACCATCTGCCAGCATATTGCCGCCGAGGCTCAGCGCATGGGCGGCACGGTGGCTTTCATCGACATGGAGCATGCCCTCGACCCATCTTATGCCGCCCGCTGCGGCGTGGACGTGGATAACCTGCTGGTCTCGCAACCCGATACCGGCGAACAGGCCCTCGAGATTACCGAGACGCTGGTGCGCTCCGGCGCGGTCGAAGTGGTCATTATCGACTCGGTGGCAGCCCTCGTCCCGCGCGCCGAACTGGAAGGCGACATGGGCGACCCGACCATGGGCGTGCATGCCCGTTTGATGTCCCAGGCCTTGCGCAAGCTCTCGGGCGCCATCAACCAGACCAAAACAGCGGTCATCTTCACCAACCAGCTGCGCCAGAAGATCGGCGTCATGTTCGGCAACCCCGAAACCACCACCGGCGGCCAGGCGCTCAAGTTCTATTCGAGCGTGCGCCTGGACGTGCGCCGCATCCAATCGATCAAGGTCGGCGCGGAAATCATCGGCAACCGCACGCGCGTGCGCGTGGTCAAGAACAAGATTGCCCCGCCTTTCCGCACCGCCGAATTCGACATTATGTACAATGAAGGTATCTCCAAGGCCGGCGACCTGCTCGACCTGTCCGCCCAACTCGAGATCGTCGACAAGCGTGGCGCATTTTATTCGTACGGCGACGTGCGCCTGGGACAGGGTCGCGAGAACTCCAAAGAGTTCCTGCGCCAGAACCCGGACCTGGCTGATGAGATCGAAGTAACCATCCGCCAGAAGGCGCTGGGCGGCGAGCTGATGGTCCCGCTGACCGAGGACATCGGCGGAGGTGAAGACCACGACAGCAGCCCGGCGGAGGAGGACGAAGAATAAATCTGCGCCAAAGGTTCGCTTTGCAGTAGGCTGGACGTGAACACAGGACTAAAAATATTTTCCCGCATTGTCCGTGTTTCCTCGTGGCTCGCCATGAGCCTGCTTGGTCTGGTTGCCTGCAGCAGCGCCTCCCCCACGCCATCCGTCGTTTATCGCCCGCCGACCGCACAGGTCCAGGCGGGCGATGCATTTAGTACGGCGCTGCCCCCGCAATTCCAGCCGACCTTCCCGGCCCAAGCTGGGGGGTCGAGCCAGACCCCGCCCTGCACGGACAGCCTAAGCTTCCTAAAAGACCTGACCATCCCGGACGGCAGTCAGGTCCCACCCGGCAGCACGATCGACAAACGCTGGCTGGTGCTGAACAGCGGTACCTGCAACTGGGACAGCGACTATCGCCTGAAGTTCATCAGCGGCGACCTGATCGGCGCAGCCCGCGAACAGGGGCTATACCCGGCGCGCGCCGGGGCGCAGGTCCCGCTGCGCATCCTCTTCACCGCGCCGGACCAGGCCGGGACCTACAACAGCACCTGGCAGGCCGCCGCCCCGGACGGCACGCCCTTCGGCGACGCGGTCTTCATCGAGATCGTGGTAACGCCCTAAACCAGGAGTATTCCATAATGACAGACATCCATTCCGTCAGCGAGCACTTCGCGGGCAAAGACCAATTCGTCCGCGTACTCTACGACCGTCTGCTGGGACTGCTCCGGACCTTCGGGCCGATCATCGAAGAACCCAAGGGGACCTCGATCCACCTGGTGCGCAAATCTGCGCTGGCTGGCGTGGAAACGCGCAAGGCCTACCTGCTGCTCAACCTCAAAAGCGACCATCCAATCGACAGCCCGCGCATCCTCAAGCGCGACCAGCCTTCGGCTCACCGCTTCCATCACAAGCTCAAGATCGAGTCGCTGGAGAATTTCGACGCCGAACTGGAAGGCTGGCTGAAAGAGGCGTATTTAATTTCGGGGTAAATACTGATTTT
>CAYOUV010000079.1:0-12832 GCA_964407265.1 uncultured Anaerolineaceae bacterium
CGTATGTCGATCCTGACCGATAAAGCTATCCTGCTGGGCGTGACCGGCTCGATCGCCGCCTTCAAGGCGGCTGAGCTGGCTTCCAGGCTGGCGCAGGCCGGCGCGCAGGTGGACGTGATCCTGACCGGCGGGGCGGAGCGCTTCGTCACGCCGCTGACCTTCCAGTCCGTGACCGGGCGCAAAGCCTACACGGAGGCCGACCTGTGGGGCGGCGAAGCCCATGTGCTGCACGTCGGGCTGGGCCGCGCGGCCGATCTGCTGGTCATCGCACCCTGCACGGCCAACACCCTGGCCAAGCTGGCGCACGGGCTGGCCGACAACCTGCTGACGATCACCGCCCTGGCGGCGACCTGTCCGCTTTTGATCGCGCCGGCCATGGACGGCGGTATGTTCGCGCATCCCGCCACGCAGGACAACCTGCGCATCCTGACCGAACGCGGCGCGTATCTGGCTGGTCCGGCGCAGGGGCACCTGGCCTCCGGGCTGAGCGGTGTCGGGCGCATGCTCGAACCGCTGGAGCTGGTCGGCCACATCCGCCGCATTTTAGGACGCGGGGGGAAGCTGGCCGGCAAAAGGATCGTCGTCACGGCCGGCGGGACGCAGGAGCCGATCGACCCGGTGCGCTTCATCGCCAACCGCTCGTCCGGCAAGCAGGGCTACGCCCTGGCCCAGGCCGCGCTCGACCTGGGTGCCGAGGTGACCCTGATCTCGAGCGTGGATTTACCGACCCCGGTCGGGGCCGCGCTTGTCAAGGTGGGGACGGTCGCCGAATTGCAGGAGGCCGTGCTGTCTGAATCACTGGAGGCGGACGCGCTGGTCATGGCCGCCGCGCCGGCCGATTTCCGCCCGAAGACAGTCGCTGAAAACAAGCTCAAGAAACGTGACGGGCTGCCGCAGCTCGCGCTCGAGTTCGCGCCCGATATCCTCGAAGCGCTGGCCGCCCAGAGGGCTGGCAAGGGGCGTCCACAGGTGGTGGTCGGTTTCGCCGCCGAGAGCCGCGACCTGCTCGAAAACGCCACAGCCAAACTTAAATCCAAAAAATTGGATATAATCGCCGCCAATGATGTTTCGGCCAGCGACGCCGGTTTCGCGGTCGATACCAATCGCATCTCATTGTTGCACGCCGACGGGCAGGTCGAAGCCCTGCCGCTGATGAGCAAGCAGGAAGTCGCCGAAGTCATCCTCGAACGCGTGGCAGCCCTGCTGGAGACCCACCCCTAATGCGCGTTTTAGTCATCTCAGACATCCATGCCAACATCACAGCCCTGGAAGCTGTCCTGAAAGACGCCGGGACGGTTGACGAGGTCTGGTGCCTGGGCGATATCGTCGGCTACGGCCCGGACCCAAATCTTTGCGTGGAAGATGTCCGCGAACTGCCCCACCTGACCAGCCTGCTGGGTAACCACGACGTCGCCATCATCGGCCAGATGTCGCTCTCGGTCTTCAACGGCGATGCCCGCCGTTCACTGATCTGGCAGGAGCGCGTCCTGACGGCTGATAACATGGACTTCCTGAAAACGCTCCCGCAAAACCTGAAGGTGCGCCACGGGGTCTCGCTGGTTCACGGCAGTCCGCGCGACCCGATCTGGGAGTACGTCATAACCACGCTCTCGGCCCGCCTCAACCTGAATCACTTCGACACGCCCTGGTGTTTCGTCGGTCATTCCCACATCCAGTGCATGTTCCAGTATGACGAAGAAAAAGACCGCCTCTCCCTCGAAATCCCGCCCCCGGGCCAGGTACTCGAACTCAAACCCCGGGCAATCCTGAACCCCGGTTCGGTCGGCCAGCCTCGCGACCGCGACCCGCGCGCGGCCTATGCCATCTACGACCCGGACGCCAAGACCTGGGAGCCGCGCCGCGTGAAATACAATATCGCAGAAGTGCAGGCGCGCATCCGCCAATCCGGACTGCCAGAGAAACACGCGCTGCGGCTGGCGGAAGGCTGGTAATAAGAATTAAACAGGGATACGTTCCGGCGTGTCCCTGTTATTATGGAACTTTTGGTCCGGCCCAGACGTCTAGACGAGGAAATCACCGTCTATCAGATTATCCTGGAGGAGAATATGAAACGCACATTGTTCGTCTCACTGCTCGCCCTGTTGGTTCTGAGCGCCTGCGGCGTCGGAGCAGCCAGCACACCGGCAGCCTATGATAACTTTGCCCTGGGCGGCGCGCCCGCCCGGCAGGAATTACCGGCCGCCGAGGCCCCAATGCCTGCGGACGCCATTGCGGCGCAAAGCGGCAAAGCCACCTCCAGCACGACCGTCGAGAATTACGCTGCGCAGCAGAAACGCCTCGTCATCCAGAATGCCGACCTGACGATCGTGGTGACCGACCCGGAGGCCAAGATGAAAGCCATCGCCAAGCTGGCCGAAGGCATGGGCGGCTTTGTGGTCTCGTCCAACCTGTACCAGACCAAAGCGCCTAACGGGCTGAGAGTCCCGGCCGGAAGCATCGTGGTGCGCGTGCCGTCCGAACAACTGGACCAGGCCCTGACCCAGATCAAGGATGGGGTGGTCGAGGTGCAGTCCGAGAACCGCTCGGGGCAGGATGTGACCAAGGAATACGTTGATTTAACCTCGCGCCTGAAGAACCTGGAAGCGGCCGAGGCCCAACTGACCAAGATCCTCGAAAATGCCGACAAGACCGAGGACGTGCTCAACGTGTTCAACCAGTTGACCTCCATCCGCGAGCAGATCGAAGTCGTCAAGGGACAGATCAAATATTACGAAGAATCAGCCGCGCTCTCAGCCGTCAGCATCAACCTGGTCGCCGAAGAGACGATCAAGCCGCTCGAGATCGGTGGCTGGAAGCCGCAGGGCGTGGCCCGCGATGCCATCCAGAACCTGATCGACTTCCTGCAGAACTTCGTCGATTTCATGATCCGTTTCTTCCTGTACTACCTGTGGGTGCTGCTGCTGGTGCTGCTGCCCTTCTACCTGGTCTTCCTGGGCCTGCGCGCTATCTACCGCCGGACCCACCGCAATAAAAAGGCGCCGCCGGAAGAGAAAGCCTAAGGGCGCACGCAAATTACCTCAGTAACACAGCAGGTCACGCTTTCAGCGTGACCTGCTCATTTAAACAGGCGGCCAGGGAAGGACACGGCGGTCATCCGGCGGCAGCGGAAAGACCGGATGCTTCAGGTAATGACCTGCTCGTCTGGCCAGGACCTCGATCTCTTCGGGAAAAAGGTAAGCTGCCAGTTGGGTGCGCAGGTCCGAGTTCCCACCCAGGTCTGCCTGCAGGCGCGACAGGTCGCTCAGCAGTTCCTGCGGGATGGCCTGCCCGGCAAAATCCCAGATGACGGTGCGCAGTTTGTCCTGCACGTGGAAACACAGGCCGTGATCGATCAGCCAGAGTTTATCGGTCTCGCTTTCGATAAAAACGTGACTGCCCTTGCGGTCCGCGTTGTTGGTGATCAGGTCGAACAGGGCGACCGGGCGCAGGCGCAGTTTATCGGCCCGGCTGAAAGTAAAGTAATGGTAATTGGGGTCGTAGGAGATAAATTGCTGCAGGGACCCGGGGCCGTGGGGACCGTCCTCGCGTAAAAGCGTGAAGGGCACAAAACACCAGCCCAGGGCCTGGCTGACCAGGTAAGCCGCCACTTCGCGCTGCGCCAGCGTAGCATCCGGGAAATCCCACAGCGGCTGCTCCCCACGCTGCGGCTTGTAAACCGCCGGATAGGTTTCATTCTGGTAATGGACGTCCACCAGAAAAGTGTAGTTCGAGCCCAGCATGAACTGGCCCTTGAGTTCGATTTCCCCGACTTGGAGGGCAGCGATCAGAGACCCGGTTTCCAGATCAGAGGTCATAAACGCAATTGTAATGCAGCGGGTCCATGCCGGTCAGTGCTTGTGGCCGTTCTTCTTGGGGCAGAAATGTCCTTCCGGCTCCATCGGCGCGCCGCACTGCGGACAGATCGGGCGCCCGCGCTGGATGATTTCCGCGCCCCAGCGGGCCATCATGCGCACCTGGTCGCGCGTGCACCAGAAACGTATGACGGCAGCGGAATCGGGTTCACTCTCCTCGGTCAGCAATTCGCGCACGCTGAGCACCACCAGATCGCGAGTCTGGTCATAGCCGAGGCCGATCTCGCCGACCCGGAACAATGGCTCGACCGGAGGGCTGATCCGCATTTTCTCTTCGTCGTAATTTCCCGAGGCTTCAGGCAAATCCGGGTTCTGGTTGGCGATGTCAGCCAGGAACTGTTCCAGGCCGACCGATAGGGATTGGACCTGGAACTTTTCGGTAATGACAGTCACGGTGCGTTCGTCCTGCCAGGCCTGAATATAGAAAACGCGCTGGCCGGGTTTACCAATCGCGTCAGTCGTTATATGTAGTACTGGGTCAACTTCCATTTCAAAGCGCGGCATATTAATTCCGTAAAAGGGTCTGGAAATTGAAGTATACCATCACAGGGATAGGCTGACCGGCTGCGCGGGCGGACATGCTATAATTTCGATCACAAATCAGGCCAAAGGAGAGAGCCGATGTACGACCGTGAGAAATTAGCCCAGCTCCGGCAAGCGCTGGAGAAATGGGAAGAAACGAGCTTACACAAATCTCTGGCTTCAATTCCCGAAAGACAGGATCAGTTTATAACCACTTCATCGGAGCCGATCGAACGGCTCTATACCCCCTTAGACGTTTCCGACCTGGACTACGAACGCGACCTGGGCCTGCCGGGCGAATACCCGTACACGCGCGGCATCCACCCCACCCAGCATCGCGGCAGGCTGTGGACCATGCGCATGTTCGCCGGCTTCGGCACGGCCGAGGAGACCAACGCGCGCTTCAAGTACCTGCTCGAGCAGGGACAGACCGGGCTGTCGATCGCCTTCGATCTGCCAACCCTGATGGGTTACGATACCGACGCGCCCGAGTCGCTGGGCGAATTCGGGAAATGCGGCGTGGCGGTTTCCTCGCTCAAGGACATGGAACTGCTGCTGGAGGGCATCCCGCTCGACAAGGTCTCGACCAGCATGACCATCAACTCGCCGGCCGCCATCATCTGGGCCATGTACATCGCCGCCGCCGAAAAGCAGGGCGTGGGTCCCGATCAACTGCGCGGCACGACCCAGAACGACATCCTGAAAGAGTACATCGCCCAGAAAGAATTCATCTTCCCGCCCGAGCCGTCCATGCGCCTGGTGACCGACACGATCGAGTTCGGCACGACGACTTTGCCGCAGTGGAACACCATCTCGATCAGCGGCTACCACATCCGCGAAGCCGGCTCGACCGCCGCCCAGGAACTGGCCTTCACCCTGGCCGACGGCATGGAATACGTCCGCTGGGCAGTCCAACGCGGATTGGACGTGGATGCTTTTGCGCCGCGTCTGTCGTTCTTCTTCAACGCCCACAACGATTTCTTCGAAGAGATTGCCAAATACCGGGCGGCACGGCGCATCTGGGCTCACGAAATGAAGGAAACCTTCGGAGCTAAAAATCCGCGCTCGTGGCTGATGCGCTTCCACACCCAGACGGCCGGCGTCTCGCTGACCGCCCAGCAGCCGGAGAACAACGTGGTGCGCGTGGCGATCCAGGCCCTGGCAGCGGTGCTGGGCGGGACCCAGAGTCTGCACACCAATTCCATGGACGAGGCCCTGGCCCTGCCGTCCGAGCACGCTGTGACCATCGCTTTGCGCACCCAGCAGATCATCGCCGAGGAATCCGGCGCGGCCAATACCATCGATCCGCTGGGCGGCTCGTTCTTCATCGAGGCCCAGACTGACCGCATCGAACAGCAGGCCTACGATTACTTTCGCCGCATCGAGGAACTGGGCGGGGTCATCCCGGCCATCGAGAAGGGTTTCTTCCAGAGCGAGATCTCGGACGCGGCCTATCGCTACCAGCGCGAGATCGACGAAAATGTGCGCAAGATCATCGGCGTCAACGCCTACGCAGAAGACAAACCGATGGCCGTTCCGATTCTCAAAATGGATCCCAACGGCTATAAGCGCCAGATCGAGCGCTTGAACGAGGTGCGCAAAACGCGCGATGCAGGCCGTGTCGGCCAGGCGCTGGACCGGCTGCGGAGCGCCTGCCAGGGCACGCAAAACACGATGCCTTCCATTCTGGAGGCCGTACGCGCTTACGCCACCCTGGGGGAAATCATCGGCGTGATGAAAGAAGTCTTCGGGACTTACGAAGAACCGACCTGGATCTAAAAAGACAGGGCGACCGCTGGTCGCCCTGTCTTTTGACTGGTTAGTAGAGAATTAGCGTGCCAGCATGCGCGCCATATCGAAGTATTCCATGATGGTAGAACGTTCCTGCTGGGCCACTTCTTCCAACGAAAGCAGTTCCACCTCGCGCCCCCGCAAGGCGACCATGACACCCGTCTGGTCGTCCAACAGGGCCTCGACCGCCGCCACCCCCAGACGGGCTGCCAGCAAACGGTCAAAAGCCGTCGGAGAGCCGCCGCGTTGGATGTGACCCAGGATGGTCACGCGCGTCTTGAAGCCCACGTCCATGGCTTCGATGGCCTCGGCCAGTTCAGTGGCGCGGATACTGGCGCCTTCAGCCACGATGATGATGGCGTGGGTCTTACCGCGCCGGTAAGCGTCCTCGATCGAGGCGGCCACTTCCTCCTCGGTCACCGGGATCTCGGGGCAGAGTACCATTTCAGCCCCGCAGACAATCCCGGCCATGACGGCCAGATAGCCGCTGCCGCGACCCATCGTCTCGATCAGAAAGGCGCGGTTGTGGGAGGAGGCTGTATCGCGCAGTTTGTCGACCGCCTGCATGATGGTATTCAGGGCCGAGTCGACACCGATGGCCATGTTGGTGCCCCAGATGTCATTGTCGATGCTGGCCGGCACGCCGACCACCTTGACACCCTGTTTGGACAGCGCCAGTGCGCCGCGCAAAGAGCCGTCTCCGCCGATCACCACCAGGCCATCCATCCCGGCCTCATTCATACGGCGGATGGCTTCGCGCTGGCCGCGCGGCTCCATGAACAAATCGCTGCGCCGTGTCTGCAGGATCGTGCCGCCGCGCTGCAGGATGCCGCCCACGTCGCGCACGCCGAGGGAGCGAAACTCACCGTTGATCAGCCCTTCGAAACCATTGCTGATGCCCAGGACGTTCGTGCCGCTCATCGAAGCGGTGCGCACCACCGCACGGATGCAGGAATTCATCCCCGGTGCATCGCCTCCGGAAGTCAATATTCCAAGTGTAAATTTTGACTGCGATGTCATTCTAACCTCAGGTCCGTTTGATCAGATAATTGTCGAAATCACGCGCAACCTTCGCCTCGGGAAAAACAGACCGGGCTTCTGCCAGCACATCCCGTTCGCGATAGCGGCGCGAAATATGGGTCAGCATCAACTGCTTGACGTTCGCCTTCACGGCCAGTTCGGCTGCCTGGCGGGCTGTCAGATGCGAGAACTGACGGGCCATATCCGCTTCGGCATCCAGGTAGGTCGATTCGATCACCAGCCCATCCGCATCCTGACAGACTTCCAGCAGGTCGTCAGTGCGGCCGACATCCCCCACGACAACCAGTTTCACGCCGCGTTGCGAGGGACCCAGCACATCGTCCGGCGCGATCTGCCGGCCATCCGCCAGGGTGACACTGCGGCCTTCGACCAGGTCGCGCCGTTCGGGTCCGGGCGGCAGGCCCAGTTTCTCGGCCTGATCCACCAGGAAAGGCCGGTGGGGCTTGCCTTCGAAGAGATACCCAAAACAGTCCGGCCCGCGGTGGGTGACCGGGAAAGCAGTCACACTGAAATCCTGCGCATCGAAGATGAGGCCCGGTTTGATCTCGCGCAAATGCAGCGGCATGGGCGCCTGAATGCCGCGCAGGACGACGCCATACAGCAAATCGTGAACGCGGTCCAGGGCCGAACGGCCGCCGAAGATTTCAAGTTCTTCGATGGCCTCCCAGCGCATGAACGTGGAAAGCAGCCCACCCAGGCCCAGGATGTGATCCAGGTGACCGTGGGTGAGCAGGACGCGTGTCAATCGTTTGAAACCGGCACCCGACTGCAAAATCTGGCGCTGGGTTCCTTCACCACAGTCCACCAGAAAACGATACTCGTCGTGCTTGACAATATGAGCGGAAAGCCCGCGCCGCGCTGAGGGCGCAGATGCAGAAGTGCCGAGAAATAGAATCTCGAACAACGTGGATATCCTTGTAAGCGTTTCGGACAATTGTACCTCAAGATAGACAGACCATTTGTGCTATAATGATTCCACTCTAGATACCAGGTACCCAAAGAGTTCCCATGCCCACTAAAAAACCGAGCCGTTCTTCCCGCAGCTCGAAATCCAAGACAAAAGCCAAGCCCAGCCGGGCGAAAACCTCGCGCGGGAAAGCAACCAGCAGCAAATCCAGCAGCCGACGCCGTTCCGTTGCGCCGCCCAGAGCCACCCTTTCCCCTGAACGCCGCCTCGACCTGATCGGGATCGTCATGGCTGTAATTGGGCTGATCACACTGCTTAGCCTGATCTCGTCCAACCGCAGCGCCCTGACCGGAGGCTGGGTTCACATCGTCTCGCTGCTCTTCGGCTGGGGAGTCTACATTCTGCCGATCGCCTTGCTGGTGGTCGGCGCCTGGCTGGTATTCCGCAACCTGGAGAGCATCCCGCCCTTCTCGGTCGAGCGCGCTACCGGCTTCGTCCTGCTCTTCATCTGGCTGCAGGTCGCCCTACACGTGATCGCGGGCAGCCCCAGCCAGTCCTCGGCCATCGCAGATGCGGGAAAGGGCGGCGGCTACGTGGGCAGCATCTTCGTCAACCTGCTCTGGGCCGGGTTGGGCAGTGGTGGGGCAATTGTGGCCCTGATTGCCTGGCTGCTGATCTCCCTGACGATGACGCTGGACCTTTCCATCCCGGAGTTGTTCCAGTTCTTCGGCCCAATCCTGGCCCGCACGCGCCAGGCGATTTCCGAATTCCGCACCAGCAAAGCATCCGAACTACATCCCCCTTCAACACACCCGATCCCGGCCCCGGAAGCGCACGCCAACGGATTCACGCCCCTGGAACGCACGTCCGAGCCGCCGCAGGTGCCGCCAGAACAGGTGGCTGATTTCACCCAACCGCGGACCATCACCAGCGCGCCCAGCATCGTCTGGACCCTGCCGAGCGTAAAAAACATCCTGGACCTGGGTTCGGCTCCCACCATTAATGAAGAGTTCATCGAACAACGCGCGCGCCTGATCGAGGAAACCCTGGGTTCCTTCGGCGCTCCGGCACAGGTGATCGAGATCAACCGCGGACCGACGATCACGCAATTCGGCGTCGAGCCGCTCTTCGTAGAGACCCGCACCGGACGCACGCGCGTGCGCGTCAGCAAGATCGCCTCGCTGGCTGATGACCTGGCGCTGGCGCTGGCCGCGCCGCGCATCCGCATCCAGGCGCCCGTCCCTGGACGCGGCTATATCGGCATCGAGGTCCCCAACGAAGAGATGACCCTGGTCTCGCTGCGCGACATCATGGAAAGCGACATCTTCCAGCGCAAGGCCTCACCCCTGCGCTTCGCCCTCGGACGTGACGTCGCCGGGCATCCGGTCACCGCCGACCTGACCAGCATGCCGCACCTGCTGATCGCCGGTACGACCGGCTCCGGCAAATCGGTGCTGGTCAATTCCATCCTGACCTGCATGCTGCTGCGCAATGCCCCGGACGATATCCGGCTGGTGCTGGTCGATCCCAAACGGGTCGAATTGACCAGCTACAACGGCATTCCGCACCTGCTGGCCCCGGTAGTGGTCGAAATGGAGCGCGTGATTGGCGCGCTGCAGTGGATGACGCGCGAGATGGACAAGCGCTACCATGAATTCGCCCAGCGCGGCGCGCGCAACATCGAGGATTACAACACCCGCATGAAGCTGCAGGGTGGAAAAAAACTGCCGTACCTGGTGATCGTGATCGACGAATTGGCCGACCTGATGATGATCGCCCCCGACGAGACCGAGCGCACCATCACCCGCCTGGCCCAACTGGCGCGCGCCACCGGCATTCACATGATCCTGGCCACCCAGCGTCCCTCGGTGGATGTGGTCACCGGCCTGATCAAAGCCAACTTCCCGGCGCGGGTGGCTTTCGCCGTCGCCTCGGGCGTGGACTCGCGCGTGATCCTCGACCAACCCGGAGCAGAGCGCCTGCTCGGGCGCGGCGACATGCTCTATCAGGCACCCGATGCGCCCGCGCCGGTCCGCTTGCAGGGTGTTTTCGTCTCGGAAAACGAAATCCAGCGCCTGGTCGCATTCTGGCACCAGCAGGCGGCCCAGTACAACCCCTACGCCATGCCGGGCGCTACCAGCGGCGGCCCCCCGGTGGATGCCCTGCCGGAACACGTCCCGCTCAAACAAGTCCCCATGTGGGAAGAGATGAAACCGGAAGAACCGCAGGATCCGCTGCTGGACGAGGCGATCGATCTCGTCCGCCGCGAGGGACGGGCATCGATCTCGATGCTGCAGCGCAAGCTGCGCATCGGCTATACGCGCGCCGCCCGCCTGGTCGATACGATGGAAGACCGGGAGATCGTTGGCCCGCCGGAGGGGGGTACGCAAGTGCGGCAGGTCCTGGACTATGGGCCGGCAGCACCGCCGAAAGAGGATTGAGAAGGTAAATAAAAAAACAGGGCGACCGGTGGTGGACCGGTCGCCCTGAGTATTTATGCTACTGCGCTGGCCGCAAGGCGAACTGCGGCTTGCCGCGCGGGTCGGTGAAGAAGTCAAACGGCATGGGGAGCGGCTGAACCGAGGCACCGGTGCCCAAAGTCCCGAACGGCACATAGTACAACTGGATCGAACCGTTCGAACCCTGGCGGATATCCTGGAAGGCAAAAGCCACGTAGGAACCGTCCGGGCTCCAGCGCGCGTCACGGTAACAGCAGACGCCATCCACCGGATCGTACTGCTGGGCTTTGTGCAGATTGGTGTTGTAACTGTACAGGTCGCCGAAGCCCTCGTTGCGCACGAAACTGTTCAACAGGAAGAGCTGGCTGCCGTCCCAGTCGAAATCGGGGATGAGCGGGGTGTTGCTGTAGTTGGTAGGGGTAAAGCGCGAACCGGGGAACTCATCCAGGCGCAGCGGATCGGCATCGCTGCAGCGGCTGATGTCCATCACGCGAATCAAATCCGCCTGCCGGTTCCCGCTGATGCCCAGGAAGATGAAGGCCAGTTGCTTGCCATCGGCTGACCAGCGGACGTCCTTGACGCTGACGTCGTGGTAGGTCAGGCAGCCCTGGTCCTTGATCGTGGCCAGCAGGTCCAGGCGCGTGCGGGCCGCCTTCAGGGCTTCCAGATCGAAGGGTACGATGAACAGTTCGCGGCTGAGGCTGATGGCTACCCACTTACCGTCCGGCGAGACGCGGAAGCCGTCGAAGACATCAGCCGAATTGAAGCAGGCCAGCATGTCCACCCGTCCAGGGTCGAGGTTCACCGAACCGGCGCATTTTCCGGTGATGTAGACCAGGGTGTTGCGGTCATTCAGCCACTGCAGGTTGGATTTGGCCGCGCCGTCATTGGTCAGCTGTTTCAGGTCGCTCCCGTCAACGTTCATCACCCAGACCTCGTTCGAGCGGATGAAGGCGATCTTGTCGGCCCCACCGACGACCGGCAGGGAAGGCCCGGCAGCGGGCGTGTCAGTCGGGGCGGCAGGGGAAACTTCGACTACCGGGGCGGTGGTCGGATTTTCAGCCGGAGGAAGCGTAGGCGTGTCAGCAGCTGCAGTGGGCGGCTGCAATTGGGTCGACCTCGCGGTGGGGGCCACCAGGCCAAACGGGAGGCCGCCGTTCACGAACAGCACCCCGCCCACTACGGCCAGGACCAGCACCACCGGGATGGCCAGCAGCCACAGGCTGAATGCGCTGCGAGGCTTAGCCACGTCGACCCTGGCCTCCCCAACCTTGGTCTTGGCAGCCCACTTGCGGGTCGTGGAAAGAGAGGTCTTGCTCAGATCGGGCGTCTCGCCGCGCGCCAGGGCGTTCACGGCCTCGGCCAGTTCTTTGCCGGTGGAGAAACGCTGGTTGCGGTTCTTGGCCATGGCCTTGGCGATGATGGCTTCCGTGGCCGGGGGCAGATTGGGATTGGCGTCCAGGATGTGCGGGACCGGCTCGGTGATGTGCTTGACCACCACGCCCATGGGCGTGTCGGCCTCGTAAGGCCGTTTGCCGGTCAGCATCTCGAACAGGATCACGCCCAGCGTGTAGATATCGGAGCGGCCGTCGATCTTTTCTCCCTGGGCCTGTTCCGGACTCATGTAAGTAGGGGTGCCGATGATACCGCTGCCGGTCACGTTGGTGGATGACTGGGTCAGCTTGGCAATCCCGAAGTCAGAAAGATAGGGCTCGCCCTGACGATCGAAGAGCACGTTGCCGGGCTTCAGGTCGCGGTGGATGATGCCTTTGGCGTGAGCCGCGTCCAGGGCGGCTGCCATACGGTCGACCACCATGGCCGCATCCGGGATGGGCAGCGGACCGTTTTTCAGCCGGTCGGAGAGCGAGCCGCCATCCATGTAGCGCATGACGAAATACGGCTGGCCGTCATCCTCACCGACGTCGTAAACCGGGACAATAAAGGGGTGCTCGAGCTGGGCGATGGTCTTGGCCTCGCGCTCGAAGCGCACCCGGAACTGCGGGTCGTGCAGCATTTCGCGCGGCAGCACCTTGACCGCCACCTCGCGCTCGAAGCGGGGATCGTAGCCGCGGTAAACGGTTGCCATGCCGCCGCGGCCTAGCTCGGCTTCGATCTTATATTGTCCGATCTTCTCTGGCTCCATGGGACAAGTATATCAACGCGTATGTTGAAAAGCAAGCGCCTTGAGGCGGCCCTGCAAGGATGCTATAATCCTCGGGCAAGCCCCAGTAGCACAATGG
>CAYOUV010000080.1:0-12516 GCA_964407265.1 uncultured Anaerolineaceae bacterium
ACTTCAATCGAAAACTGAATGGTGAAAAGGAGTAACCGAGATGACTTACTATATTCAAACTTCCCCCCGTCGTATGCTTCGCCGCTGGATGTCCTCCGATCAGACCCCTGAGGCGGATCATTATTTACCCGTCAACGTCCGCGAAGAGGACGACGGCTACACTTTGACTGCCGTGGTTCCCGGCTTGAAAGCCGACGACCTGAATATCCAGGTGCTCGACGGCGTTGTCCGCATCGAAGGCGAGTACAAGCTGGACGACGGTGATTACATGCTGGCCGAACTGCCCAACGGCAAATTCCGCCGCACGCTGCGCATGCCGGCTTCCGTTGAAGCCGACAAAGTCGAGGCCAAGATCAAAGACGGTGTGCTGACCCTGCGTCTGCCCAAAGCCGAATCGGCACTGCCCAAGAAGATCAAAGTTAACGTCAAATAACGCCTCACAATCTCTTCTCCACCACAAAGCCCGCCACACCGGCGGGCTTCTGCGCGTTATAATGGGGAAAATCGACTCTTAATGGAGCGTGTCCCTTGCGACAAAAATCTACGATCTTTTTGAGCATCATTCTTATTCTGACAGTTCTCCTGAGCGGCTGCAGCTTGGGCGGAACATCCACTCCAGCCGCGCCTGAGGCAACGGACACACCCACCTCCGCGCCTGTCCCGACTCCCACTCCTGTCACCCCGCTGGCGGTGCTGGTCATCCCGACCGACCTCGATCAGGAGACCTCGAACCTGTACCAGAAGACCGTGTATGACCTGGCGCAGCAGTCCGGTTATCGCTTCCAGGTGCTCAATTCGTTGACCCCGGCAGACCTCGATCCGGGCCTGAAAGTAGCCATTGTCCTGCCTCCTGATCCCGGCCTCAAAGAGTTGGCTGCCGCCGCGCCGCAGGCGCAATTTCTGGCTGTCAATATTCCGGATGTACAGCCGGGTAGCAACGTCAGCGTGCTGGCCCAGAACACCCACATCGATATTACCGCCTTTCTGGCTGGCTACATGGCTGCCTTGACCACGGACGATTACCGAACCGGCATTATCATCCCGCGCGATGACCAGGATGGGCAAAAGGCTTACACAGCCTTCACTAACGGCCAGCAATATTATTGTGGGGTCTGCAATCCGACCACGCCACCCTGGGAGAGTTATCCCCTGGTGCAGGATATCCCTTCCGATGCCAAATCGAGCGAATATGGTGCTTATGCCGATATCCTCATCCGGCATAAGGTGTTTACTATATTCGTCTACCCCAGCCTGGCAACGGCTGATTTGATCGATTACCTGGGTACAGCCGGCATCCTGGTCATCGGGACCAAAACCCCGGACAAGCAGTGGAGCAACTGGATTGTGACCATCCAGCCTGACATCATCCAAGCCATCCAGAGCGCCTGGCCGGATCTGGCGGCGGGGAACGGCGGCAAGACAGTCAACTCGCCGTTGACCTTGGCGGACGTTAATTCAGACCTGCTCACGCCCGGCAAGCAGCGTCTGGCTCAGCAGGTGCTAGACGACCTGCTGAGCGGTAAGATCTCAACTGGCGTGAATCCTTAAAATAACATTAAAACCCTTGACGTTTTTGAAATAGCTGTGATAAACTACCGCCGCTAAAATTCTATGAAAGGAGACGCACAAAAAATGGCAAATAAATCTCTCTACGTCATCTGCTGCTCGTGCACCGCTGATTTCGGCGGTGGAGTTGCTATGCCTTCTTGGAGTGCGCCTATTGACCGGTAAGTAATTCGCATAAGTGTTTTGCGGCCACGGTGCACCCCGCCCGTGGCCGTTTTGTTTACCCAGGAATCCCTGTGTAACCGGCCACGGACCAGCACCGTGGCCGGTTCTTTTTAAAGGATAGAAAGGAAAAGAGCTATGACAAACGAAATCTTCTTGACGACCTTTTGTTCCACCTGACCGTTTCGTGCGGTCGAAAGGCAAATGAACTGACGAGCAATATTACGATTGGCCGAATGCGGCTGATTCCCCGAAACCTATCGGAGGCAACCATGTACGACATGCAAATCCAGCTGTTCGATGGACAGCGGATCCGCCTAACTGAAATCGATTATGACAAGGATTACGAAATCGAATCGCGCTGGACTCATGATTCCGAGTTCATGCGTCTGCTCGAGTTCGGACCAGCTTACCCGCTTTCTCCTGCCCAGATCAAGAAACGCTATGAAGCGCTTGAGAAGCAGGTTCGGGAAGAAAAGAACCTGTTCCACTTCCGCATCCGCGCGCGCGAGGACGACCGCCTGGTTGGTCTGGCCAGCATTGAATGGATCGAGTGGACCAACGGCAACGGTTTCCTGAAGTTCGGAATCGGCTCGGCGCAAGATCGCAGCCAGGGTCTGGGAACCGAGACGCTGCAGATACTGCTGCGTTACGCCTTTAACGAATTGAACCTGTACCGCCTGACAGCCATGGTGCAGGAGTATAACCAGGCAGCCATTGCGTTGTTGCACAAGGCCGGCTTCATGGAAGAGGTACGCCGGCGCCAGTGCCTGCTGCGAGACAACCGCCGCTGGGACCTGATCAACTTTGGCTTGCTGCAGTCTGAATGGCGGGAGCAGTCATGAACAACGCTCTCTACACCGGAAAACTGGTCCACCTGACAGCTGTCGATCCTGAAACCTATGCGGCTTCGATGGTCAAATGGCGGCGGGACAGCGAATTCCTGCGCTTGATGGATAGCGACCCCGCACGCCAATTCTCGATCAAGGAAATGAAGGAGTGGGCAGAGAAACAACAAGAGAAAAACCCGCCGGCCAACTACTGGTTCCTGATTCGCAAGCTGGATCAGGATCAGATCATCGGTGACATCGGCCTGTTCGAGATCAGCTGGCCGGCGGGCGACAGCTTCGTCGGGGTCGGTATCGGGGAGCGGGATTTGTGGGGCAATGGCTACGGCACGGATGCGATGAACGTCATCCTGCGCTACGCCTTTACTGAGCTGTGCCTGCACCGGGTCTCGCTCACCGTCTTCGAATACAATCCGCGCGGACTGCGCTCCTACCAGAAGTGCGGCTTCCGTGAAGAAGGTCGTTTGCGCCAGTATCTGCACCGCGACGGCCGCCGCTGGGACCTGATTTTCATGGGTCTCCTGCGGGAAGAATGGCACAAGCTCAACCGAGAATCGTAACGGCATTGCACAGCTTGAAAATTGCGCAATGGCATCAAAGGAAATTAAAATGTCTACACCAAAAACAACGAAAATCATCAACCTTTCTGATGCGCCGGATATCCCCGGCCTGACCTTTCGCGCCTTTCGGGGTGAAGAAGATTATCCCCACATGCTGGCTGTCATTGAAGGTAGCAAGGATGTCGACGGCGTGGAGCGTTCCTCGACTGTCGAAGAAATTACCAATACCTATCGCCACCTGACCAACTGCGATCCTTACCAGGATATGCTTTTCGCCGAGATCGACGGTGAAGTGGTGGCTTACAACCGCCTCTTCTGGGAGCAGGAACAAGACGGGAAACGCATCTATACCGTCTTCGGTTTCTTGCTGCCCGCCTGGCGGCGCAAGGGGATTGGCAGCACCATGCTGCGTTACGGCGAACGGCGTCTGCGCCAGGTCGCCGCTGATCATCCCCCTGATGGTCCACGCTTCTTTCAATCCTGGGCGCAGAAAACCGAGCAGGGCGTCATTGCCTTGTTGGAGGGGCAAGGCTATAAACCAGTGCGCTGGAATTACGAAATGGTACGCGATCTCTCCGAACCCTTCCCGGAAGCGCCCATGCCGCCGGGGCTCGAAGTGCGCCCCACAAAGCCCGAGCACGTCCGCGCTGTCTGGGAAGCGGCCGGCGAAGCTTTCCAGGATCACTGGGGTTATGTCCCGCCCACCGAAGATAATTTCCAGGAATGGAAGGATGATCCAACCTTCAATCCCGGCCTGTGGAAAATTGCCTGGGACGGCGACCAGGTGGCCGGGATGGTACAGAATTTCGTCAATCGGAATGAAAACGAAGAGTATGAACGTCAGCGTGGTTACACCGAAGGGATCTGCGTGCGCCGGCCGTGGCGCAAACGCGGCCTGGCTCGTTCGTTGATCGTCCAGAGCATGCAAATGTTTAAGGGGATGGGCATGACCGAAACTGCCCTGGGGGTGGACACGCAGAACCTGAGCGGGGCGCTCAACCTGTATCAAAGCGTCGGTTACCGGCAGGTCAAGACCTTTTTTATCTACCGCAAATTGATGGAATAAGTATCCGACCCGGCAATCCGGACTGTCAGGCCGGCCAGGGTTGTTGAGGAAAACCTGATGGAAACGACCATGCAAACCAAGAAGAAAGAACCGCTGCTCAGCAGTCTTTTGCTGCTGTTCATGTTGGCCATGATCCTGGCAAACGTCGGCGGCCATATGTATGGACCCCTGATGCCGCTCTACCTGGAGCACTTGCACGCTGATGTGCTGCAGATCGGCTTGTTCTTTACGCTTTCCCAGGTCATTCCGCTGGCATTGCAGATTCTGGGCGGCTGGATCTCCGATACGCTGGGGCGCCTGCGCAGCATTGCCCTGGGCAGCATCGGCGGGCTGATCGGCTACATCGGCTTCGTCGTCTCGCCCAACTGGCAGTGGCTGCTGCTGGCAGTGACTTTTACCTCGGTATCCTCATCGCTGGTCGGCCCGAGCTTCGACGCCTTCATCGCCGAGAATTCCAGCGAACATAACCGGGCGCGCGTGTTCGGCGTTACCCAGGCGCTGTTCATGATCGTAGCCGTAGTGGGACCGCTGCTGGGAGGCTGGCTGGCGGACGATTACGGTTATAAGGTCATGCTGCTGATTGCCGCTTGCCTGTACTTGCTGGCTACGCTGATCCGCATCGGGATGGCGCGCGCGGCTGCGCGCGGCCGGGAATCGCACCCGCAGAAATTGACGGTCGCCAGCTTGAAATCCAACCTGAGTGCGATGTTCGGGATGCTGGTCTCCGGCGGCCTGATCACCTGGATCATGCTCACCGACGGCGTACGCGATACAGCCTTTGCGCTGTCCGGCAATCTTGAACCGCTTTACATGCAGGATGTCGCCGGGCTGTCGGTCAAACAGATCGGGGTGATAAACAGTATTTTCGGGCTGTTCATGATGCTCTTCACCGTCCCCGGCGGCTGGTTGGCAGACAAAAAAGGTGAGCGGGTCGGAATCGCGCTCGGCTTCGGGCTGGTCTTCGTCGGACTGCTGCTGTTCATCGCTCCCCAGGCTGTGCTTTTGACTTTTTATTTGAGCTGGGCGCTGTTTGGAATCGGCGTCGGGCTGTTGAGTCCGGCCTATTCATCGCTGATCAGCAAAGCCGTCCCGGAAAAACTGCGTGGTACAGCCTTTGGCCTGTTCAGCACCAGCCTGGGGTTGATTTCGCTGCCGGCTCCGGCTATCGGCGCAATGTTATGGGAGCGCTTCAACCCGCGGCTTCCGTTCCAGATCACAGCGGCCGTGGTCTTGCTGACCATTCTGCCGGTTGTATTCAAATTCAAACTGCCTCAGGAAGAAACCACCGAAGCGACTGCACTAGCCGCCGAAATGACGATCAAAGCTTGAGAAATACAAAGGAGTAATCGCATGACCCAATCAATGAACAACCAATCTGGACCAGCACTACCAGGAGGTTTTACTATTCGTGGGGCCAGGATTGAAGATATCGAACCTGCGCTTGAAATGTACAACCTGTGGTCGCGCTCGGTGATCGGTGAGGACGAGATCACTGATCCCGAAATCCTACGCAATGAATGGGGTTCACCCGGTTTCGACCCGGCACGCGATATTTGTCTGGTCTTCGCACCGGACGGGACCCTGGTCGGCTACATCGAGGTCTGGACCACGGCCAAACCGCCGGTCCATCCCTGGATCTGGGGCCGGGTGCATCCGCAGTACGAAGGTCTGGGGGTTGGGACCTTCCTGTTGAACTGGGCTGAAGAACGCGCCAGCAAGGTTCTGGCTGAAGTCCCCTCCGAATTGCGGATTGCGCCGCGCCTGGGCATTTACCGTCAGGCGGAGAGCGCCAAGCGGTTGTTTGAAAACAACGGCTACACATACATTCGCAGTAATTACCGTATGTTGATCGAGATGCACGCACCACCGCCCGAGCCGGTCTGGCCGCAAGGCATTTCTTTACGGACCTACGATTTGGAGCGCGACGCCGAAGCGGTCTATCGCGCGGAGGTTGAATCCTTCCGCGACCATTTCGGTTTTGTCGAGGAGCCCTTCGAGGAGGGGTTCGAACATTTCATGCACGCCATGACCGAACACGAGGCCTTCGAACCATCCCTATGGTTCCTGGCCATGGACGGCGATCAAATCGCAGGCATGAGCCTGTGCCGCCCGTATGCTTTCGATGCCCCTGACCGCGGACATGTCAACATATTGGCCGTGCGCCGCCCCTGGCGCAAGCACGGCATCGGCCTGGCTTTGTTGCAGCATTCGTTTGCTGAGTTTTACCGCCGGGGCAAGCGCGCAGTCAGCCTGGGCGTGGACGCTGAGAACCTGACCGGCGCGCTGCGCCTGTACGTTAAAGCCGGCATGCACGTCCATCTGGCCTTCGATACGTACGAAAAGGAGATTCGTCCCGGTCAAGAAATCAGTGTACAATCACTTCAGGACTAACCCTTTTTCCCTGGTTTATTCGGGATCTTGGATGCATTACCGCGCTTTTTACTGAAAGGAGATCGAGATGCAATTGCGCTGTTCTTACTGCCAGACGATGTTTGCCTTGAGCCGCGACGAAATGCTCGCCGGGCTGCAACACATGAGTGCTGAAAACCTGAACTATTACGATGCCCACTGCCCTAAGTGCCGCCGTGCCAATCGCGTCGAGCGTAAACGCATGGAAATGTTCTTTCCGAAATGGAAAGAGGCCATCAAGGCGATGACCAAGGAAGCGACCCAGGCTGAGAAAGATACAGGCCCGGCAAAACCTGCCCCAGCTGAGAAGAGACCAGCCTCGCCCAAGCCCGCCGCCAAAAGACCAGCCAAGAAGAATCCGGCCAGCAGCAAAAAAGCAACCGGCGGGGCCAAGAAGAAATGATTCGGGCGGTCTACTTTGATTTGGGAGGCGTGATCCTGCGTACGGAGTACCAGGCTCCGCGGGAACATCTAGCCGCAAGGCTGAACATGGAATACGAGGACCTGGTCAAGCTGGTCTTCAACAGCCCATCCGGCCGCAAAGCCTCGGTGGGCGAGATCAGCGACCAGCAGCACTGGGCCAATGTCATGCGCAAGTTGCATTTACCCACCTCCGAGATCGACTCGGTACGGGATGAGTTCTTCGCCGGGGATATCCTGGACCGCGAACTGCTGGATTTTACCCACAGTCTGCGACCGCAGTACAAGATTGGGCTGATCTCCAATGCCTGGTCCGATTTGCGCGACTACATCGTCAGGCAGGGTTTCGATGATGCCTTTGATGCCATGGTCATTTCAGCTGAGGTGGGCGTGGTGAAGCCCGAGGCGCGCATCTATCGGGTTGCCCTGGAAAAATTGGGTGTGGCGCCTGAAGAGGCCGTTTTCCTGGACGACTTCTTCGAAAATGTGGAAGGCGCGCAGCAGGTTGGGATGCATGCTATTCACTTTAGAGAACCTGACCAAGCTCTCATGGAGCTGAAACAACTATTAGACGGATAATGACGAACACAATTGAACATACCAAAAGCACAGTGAAAGACCTAGGCGCAGGCTTGATCCTGCGCCGTGCTACGCCTGATGACGCGGATGCGCTGGCGGAAATCAACGCTAAAATGCACAGCGACGACGGCCCCGATAAACCGGACGAGCGCATTGGAGCCTGGGTGCGGGATTTGCTTACCCGCCCGCATCCGACCTTTCGACCTGCTGATTTTACGGTTGTGGAAGATACGACGACCGGACGGATCGTCTCGACCCTCAACCTGATCTCGCAGACCTGGTCGTACGAGGGCATTCCGTTTGGGGTGGGGCGGCCCGAGCTGGTCTGCACCCTGCCCGAATACCGTAACCGCGGACTGATCCGCACCCAATTCGAGTTGATCCATCAGTGGAGCGCTGAGCGTGGACAGTTGGTCCAGGCCATTACCGGCATCCCCTTCTATTACCGCCAGTTCGGCTACGAAATGGCCATGGACCTGAGCGGGCGGCGTCTTGGCTTTCAAGCGCAGGTGCCTGAATTGAAGGCTGGCGAGAGCGAAGCGTACACCTTCCGCCCGGCGACATTGGACGACATCCCGTTCTTGGACCAGGTCTATCGGCAGGCCAACCGTCGCTACCCGCTGGCCGTCGAACGCGACCCGTCCATCTGGGCCTACGAATTGAGCGGGCAGAGCAGCGAAAACATCAACCGCAATGAGTTCCGTATCATCCTGCGGAGCGACGGTGAGCCAATTGGTTACCTGATCCACCCCTGGTTCAATTGGCGCTCCGGTCTGGCGGCGATCGGCTACGAACTGAAGGCTGGAGTTTCCTGGCTGGCGGTCACGCCCAGCGTCATCCGTTACCTGTGGGGGACCGGCGGCGAGTACGCCAAAAGCAAGGATGAAGAACGCACGGCTTTCTGCTTTGGACTGGGTGCAGAGCATCCGGCTTACCAGGCTTGCGCGGGACGCTTGCCTGATGTGCGCGCACCTTACGCCTGGTATCTGCGCGTGCCGGACTTGCCCGGATTCCTGCGTCACATTGCACCGGTGTTGGAGAAGCGCTTGGCGCAATCTATTGCTGTCGGGCATACCGGCAGGCTGCGCATCAACCGCTTCAGCCAGATGCTGGTGCTGAACTTCGAAGGCGGGGAGTTGACCGGCGTGGATGAAGAAAAGCGCAGTGCCACCGATTACGGCGACCTGGCGCTGCCGGAATTGACCATTCTGCAAATGATTTTTGGGCGTTTATCCTTTGCAGAACTGCACGCCGCCTTCCCGGACGCCTACTTCAACAGCGACGAAGCAGTTGTCCTGTTCGATATTTTGTTCCCTAAACGGCACTCCGATGTGTTGGGCGTAGTCTGATCGGATCTCAGCCAGGGGTCTAAGCTCCTGGAAAAGCTGTTTATAACCTACCAACATGCGTAAACGTCTTCACTACGCCTACATCCAACCGATCCAATCTTTTAAGCGGTCGGCTCGTTTATTTCTGCTGATGACCATCATCGACGGGGTCATCCTGTCATCCTGGCAGTTGTTCTTCAATTTCTACATACTGGAAAGTGGCTACAACCGCGATTTCCTCGGCCTGGTCAACTCGTTGCCATCCTTCGCAGCCTTGCTGTTAGGTATTCCAGTTGGACGCCTGTCCGACCGGATTGGGCGCAAGCCATCCATCATTCTGGGCATCGGCTTGGCCAGTTTGAGCATGTTGGTGCAGGTCACCGCCCACCAACCGGTCGTGATCGCCATTGCAGCCTTCCTAACCGGCATCTTCAACATGCTCTTCATCGTCAGCCAGGCACCTTTGATGATGAAACTGGCTGAAGGTGACAACCGCACGCTGCTCTTCAGCCTGAACTTCGGCCTGCAAACCATTGCTGGCGCGGTCGGCAATTTGTTCGCCGGGCAACTTCCGGCGGTCTTCGGTTCGCTGCTGAATGTGGGGGCGCGCAGTGCGACCGCGTATCAAGCTGTGTTGGTCACCAGCGTATTGTTGGGGACAACCGCCATTCTCCCGCTGTGGGTCATGAAAGAACCACAGTCGGCCCAAATCGCCTCTCGGGTTGGGGGCGCGCGCCGCGGCCTTTCGCCCGGCCTGAGGTCGCTGACCATTAAAATGGCAACTCCCCAGGTCTTGATCGGATTTGGGGCGGCCATCCTGATCCCGTACATGAATGTTTTCTTTCTGGACAAATTCGTGGTCTCAGACAAGTTGCTGGGACTGCTCTTCAGTTTGTCGTCGCTGCTGATCGGCATCGGCAGCCTGATCGGGCCGCGTCTGGCCATCCGGCTGGGCAGCAAGGTGAGGGCGGTGGCCGCTACCCAATTCGGCAGCCTGGTCTTCCTGATGCTGATCGGCTTCTCGCCCTTCTTCTGGCTGGCTGCAATCGGTTTCTGGATGCGCGCCGCCTTGATGAACATGGCCGCGCCGCTCTACAGCGCTTTTTGCATGGAGCGTGTCCCTGAAAACGACCAGGGCGTCGTCAATAGCATTCTGAACCTGTCCTGGCAGGTCGGCTGGGCGGTGGGTCCCTACATCTCCGGGGTGGTGCAGGAGAATTATGGCTTCAGGCCGCTGTTCATCGCCACCGGCCTGCTTTACCTGAGCTCGGTGGCTTTTCTGTGGTCCTTTTTTCGTGATACTGAGCGGGACCAACCAGCCATATCTGAAGAAGCGCTCTCTGAAATTGTGTAAAAATTCAAGAATTTAGCGAGCAAACGGCACAAGGTATGTGATCTTGCACTATCGGCTCCTGATGAGCCACATGCCGCTTAAAAGCTGTTGAGGGTATAATTTCACACTGCGATGGGAAAACGTGATAAATCCTTTTTGTTCCCTCGATTCATTTGACAGCCTGATAGATGGAGTTCATGGATGAAGCAAGTGATCCTGAAAGTATTCAAGAACGAGACCTTCATTGCGGTCCTCTTGGTTTCTTTGACCACCCTGATCACCTACGGGGTCAGCATCCCTAGGCTGGGATTCTATTACGATGATTGGTATGTGCTTTGGTCCGGACAGGCCCGGGGCGCAGCCAGCCTGATCCCCTTGTTCAGCACCGATCGCCCGTTCATGGGAGTGGTCTATTCGCAGGTTTACCATCTGCTGGGGGATACGATCGTCAACTGGCATTTGTACGCGCTGCTGTGGCGTATGATCGGTGGATTGGCTTTCTTTTGGATCTTACGCTTGCTCTGGCCAGAACACAAATACCTGACGACTTTGATGGCCGTGCTATTCGTTATCTATCCGGGCTTCCTTTCCCAGCCGGACGCCAATACGAAGCAAAACCACCTGTACGGCTTCGGGACTGCGCTGCTATCGATCGGGTTCATGCTGCAAGCCATTAAGTTGAAGAGCAAGGTCTGGAAAATCATATTTTTTGCCTTTTCCATTTTACTGACAGTAAACTATCTCTTTATTTACGAGTACATGATTGGTCTGGAGGGTATGCGATTCGTGTTACTTGGCGTGCTGCTCTACCAGCAGGGTTTCAAGAAATATCGCATCCTGGCTGTCGAGGTCTTCAAACGCTGGTGGCCGTTCGTGTTGGCCGCTGCAGGCTTTCTTTACTGGCGTTTCTTCATCTTCGAGAGCAGCCGGGTTGCGACGAATCCGGCCAGGCTGGCCGGCAGCTACCTGGGGAATCTGCGCCACATGTCCATCCGTTTGGTACTCGAAATCACCAAGGACTTCCTGGATACATCGATCTTCGCTTGGTTCGTCAAGCCGTACTTCTTGATTTCCGGTGCGCAGTATTCGGACCTGGGCTTCGCGCTGCTGGTTGCCACGTTCGTGATCATCCTGGTCTGGCTGTATTTATTCCTCTCCAAAAAATGGTGGGGAACCGACTATCAGGCGGAAGAGAAGCCCAGGCCGTTCGTGCAATTCCTGTGGATCGGGGCTTTAATCACGTTGTGCGCGGTCGCGCCGGTCATTGCTTCCGGTCGCAATGTGGACCTGACTGATTCTTACAAGAGTTATGGCCTGCACCCGATCGGTGGGGTGGTGATCTTCGTGGCCGGACTGGTGCTGATGCTGCAGCCCAAATTCCGCCGGCTGATCCTGATCGCTTTGATCGGCATCTCGGTCTCAGCCCAGGTCTTGAACGCCTCCGGTTTCTGGGTCCAGTTCTGGAGATACGAACGGGAGACCTGGTGGCAGCTGACCTGGCGCGCGCCGGATATCCGGGACGGGACCCTGGTGATGGCTTACCTGCCGGATGGCTACCGCCTGCAGCAGGACTACGAAATCTGGGGACCGGTGAATTTGATCTACCGGCCCGGACCGGCCGAGTCGCCGGCCATCTCGGCTGAGGTGCTGACCCAGGATACGGTTTACGATATTTTCACCGGAGAGGTGATTGACAATCGCGTACGCGATATCAAGCTGCACAAGGACTACAACGATTTGTTGCTGATCAGCCTGCCAGCGCGTAATGCCTGCATCCACCTGATCGATGGGACCCTGCCGGTCTATTCGGAAAACGAATCACTTTTATTACAGCAAGTCGGCGGATATTCTCACATTGATCGAATTGTCCCAACTGGCAATGCGCCCATCCCGCCAGCGGCGATTTTTGGGCCCGAACCGCCTCACAATTGGTGTTATTACTACCAAAAAGCTGCTCTGGCACGCCAGGTTGGTGATTGGAAGGAGATCGGCAAGCTGTATGATCAGACGATTGCCCTGGGTCTCGAACCCAGCGACCAATCCGAGATCCTCCCGTTTTTTGAAGGGCTGGTCAATCTGGGCCGCATTGACGAGGCCAAAAAGATTTATAACCAGGAAATCAGGGGGCGCAAACAGCTGCGCTATCCCTTATGCAACTTTCTGTCTGAAGATCCGGGGTATCCGCCAGAGTTCCACTATGATTACCAAATGATCGACGAGATTCTGTGTAAGTCGTAGCGATTTT
>CAYOUV010000081.1:0-12417 GCA_964407265.1 uncultured Anaerolineaceae bacterium
CCGCGTAAGCGGGCGCTGGCGGGCTGGGTTCGGGTGCAACCGGGGATTCATCTGAAGATACTACTTCAGGCTTGACCGCTTCCGGGCCGGGAGCTTGCTCCGCGTAAGGGGACGCTGGCGGGCCGGGTTCCTGCGAGTTGGGAGCTGGTGCGCTGGGCGCTGGCTCCGACAGGCGCTCCAAGAACTGTTTGGCTCCAGCATGGCCGGGATTGATGGTTAGGACCCGCCGAAAACAATATTCGCGCTGGGCAGGATCGGAGCAAGTGGCGCCCAGCAAGAACCAGCCCTGCTCCGATTGCGGATCTTCCTTGACCACTTGTGCAAAGTACGCGGCGGCGAGCTCTAAATCACCTGCCTTGGCTGCCGCGATACCAGCCCGAATGTTCTCCTCTTTGGACATGCGCGCTTTTACCTTCCCCGGTCGGTTGACATGTTAATATTCTAATGCAAATTTGGCGGTTTTTGTAGCAATATCATTGCTTAAATGATCGCTCTTTTTTCCTATTTTTAGCTCTCCCCTGACTAAAGTCCCGGCAGTCTCCCAGTCAGCAGAGCCGGTCCGGAGACCGGCTCTAATCAAGGAGATTGCTACCCCGGCTTGGCCTAGCGGTTTTTTATTTCTTCAGCCGAGGACCCTGCCCCAGAACAGCAGCCAGCCCAGAACATTCGCGCTGCAGTGCGCGATCATCATTAGATAAATGTTTTGTTTGCGCCAGGTTGTGTAGACCCACGGCAGTAACCACAGGATGCGCGAAAAAACCTGCCACGGGGTCCAGAAGTGATAAAGCGAGAACAGACTCACATTGATCAGGGGAGCCCAGGCGCCGAAACGTTCGAGACGCGGAAGTAAATAACCGCGAAAGTACAATTCTTCGATCACGGGCAGCGCAAAACCATTAACCAGCAGCCCGACCCAAAAGGTCAGCAGCAACGCCGGCCGGGCAAATGCCTGGAGCTGGCTCGCGTTGAAGATCAAGAACCACCCGGGCAGCCAGGCAAACCAGGCCTGAGCAATGAGGTTATCCAGCAGGGGGGTCAGCCCGGTCGCCAGGAAACCCCAGATAACCAATACCAGCGGGATGGCCAAATACTGCCATATGGGTAGAGACTGGCGATAAAGCACCACCCCGTCGAGCGAAAAGTTCTGATTGTGACGTCGGGCCTGGGAAAACAAGATGCCCAGTTCCAAAGGCAGGATCACTAAGACAGCGGCAACCAGGATTGCCAGCATGGCCGGGTAGTCGCTCGCGATCAAGATCGGGGCCAGGAAGATGTACACCAGCGTCCCGGCCAACCCGGGGATAAGGTGCAGCAGGATGGATTTGGAAAGAGAATGTTCTTGGTTATTCATGGAAAGCTCCTGATATTCTTTCAGAGGTTTCATTCCAGCCCTCTCCGGTAATTGAATCCCGCCGGAGGGGGCCGGGTTGAAGGACTGGAGGTTACTGTTCGAGCAGTGCAAAGATGCGTACCAAGAAAAAGGCCAGCCCCGCGCTAAAAATAGCGCTGCCAATAGCGACCATAGCGGTCTGTGCAAAAGCCTGAGTGACAAGTTGCGCGCTGGCGACAACGCTAATCCCGGCCACAGCCAAGGCGGCGAAGGTGACGATCGTGCGGGTGACTAACTGTTTGATATTCATTTCTTTCTCCTTAATTTTTTTATTATACATACTATTATGTATGTATAATTGGCAAAAAAAATACTTCCCTATTACCTGGCCTGGATGCCAGCCATCAAAATGTCGGCAAAGGTTTCGGCGCTGGCTTTAAGGGAGAACTGCGACGGCGCTGTCAACCACAGTTGGATCAAACCGTTCTGAAATGCCAAATAAGCGCGTGCCATCGCTTTCGCCTCCCGGTCAGCACGCAGCAGACCCTGCTGCTGGCCTTGATCCATGATGCCGGCCAGTGAAACTATCAGCGCGATGCCGGAGTCGATTTGCTGCCGACGGCCATCTTCCAGTTCCGGGACCAGCCCGGTCTTGAACAACTCCAGTTCAATCAAGCCTCGCAATTCGCGATCTTCTTCGATTGCTTGCAATTGACGGACGAAGACACGCCGCAGGATCTCGAGCAGCGTTCCGCCTTCAGAGACAGCCTGCTGCATGATCAAGGTGCCGCGGCCAGCGTATTCGCTCACCAAGGTATTGTAAAGTTCGGCTTTGCTGCCGAAGTGCCAGTAGATCGCACCGCGCGTTACTCCGGCTTCCCGGGCGATGTCTTCCAGGGTGGTGGCGGCATAGCCCTTCTTGCTGAAGATGATCAGGGCTTGCTTGAGCAATTGTTCGCGCGTGATGGCAGCTTCTTCTTTGGTCTTTCGCATTGGATCCTCTGTTTACATACTACCACGTATGTATGTTTTTATCAAGAGATATTTAATCGAAGGCGGGTCACGTATGATTCGTAACCCGCCGGTGTGTTGCTCCCTACTGGTTCCCCAACCACCAGAGCCGATCCGAAGACCGGCTCCAATCTAAATTCTTACAGTTCGCTCGAGCGGCTGCCAATCCGGTCCGTGGCACGCGCAATGAAGGCGCTCAACGGAATATCGTTCTCCTGGCTGCCATCCCGCACCCGCAGCGAGACCGTCCCGGCTTCCATTTCATTATTTCCCACCACCAGCATGTAGGGAACCTTCATCAACTGCGCGTTGCGGATCTTGGCGTTCATGCGGTCGGAGCCCAGGTCGGCGCTGGCCCGCAGGCCGGCCCCCTTCAATTGCCCGGCAATGTCCTCGGCATATTCGTTCTGCCCGTCCGTGATCGGGATGACGCGCACCTGTTCCGGCGCCAGCCAGGCCGGGAAAGCCCCGGCGTAGTGTTCGATCAGGAAGCCGATCATGCGCTCGTGCGTGCTGAGCGGCGCGCGGTGGATGCACAAGGGCACCTCATCCTGCCCATCGCGGTTCGTGAATTTCAGGTCGAAGCGCTCGGGCACCGCAAAGTCGACCTGGTTGGTCGCCAGCGTGAACTCGCGTCCGATGGCCGACCAGATCTGGACGTCGATCTTGGGCCCGTAGAACGCGGCCTCGTCCGCGACTTCCACGTATGGCACACCGCCGTTGTCCATCGCGCGGCGCACCATGTCCTCCGTCTTGAGCCACAGGCGCTCGTTATCGACATACTTCTTGCCGAGTCCGGCCTTGCCGTGCAGCGACAGGCGCATGACGTACTTCTCGATCCCGAACAGGTCGAAGTATTTCTTGTACAGGTCGATCACGCCCAGGAACTCCTGCTCGAACTGTTCCTCGGCGCAGTAGATATGGGCGTCGTTCATCTGCATCGAGCGCACGCGCATCAGGCCAAACAGCTCGCCGGATTTCTCGTAGCGGTAGCAGGTGCCGTATTCGGCCAGGCGCAGCGGCAGCTCGCGGTACGAGCGCGGCCGGGCTCCGAAGATCTTGTGGTGCATCGGGCAGTTCATCGGCTTGACATAGTAGCGCACGCCCTCCAGCTCCATGGGCGGGTACATCGATTCAGCATAGTACGGCAGGTGACCGGAGCGGATGAACAGGTCTTCCTTGGTCAGGTGCGGCGTGCGCACGCGCACGTAGCCAGCCTTGGTTTCCATTTCCTTGGCCAGATCTTCCAGTTCCTCGATCATCACGCCGCCATTCGGCAGCCAGAGCGGCAGGCCGGGGCCGACCTCGTCATCGTAGATGAAGATCTCCAGTTCCTTGCCCAGCTTGCGGTGGTCGCGCTTTTTGGCTTCCTCCAGCATGTGCAGGTATTCTTTCAACTCGTCCGGCTTCTGCCAGGCCGTGCCGTAGATGCGCGTCAGCATCTTGTTGTTCTCGTCGCCGCGCCAGTAAGCCCCGGCGACCGACATCAGCTTGATGGCTGACGGGTTGATCTCCTTGGTGTTCGCCACATGCGGACCGCGGCACAGATCGACAAAGTCGTCCTGCTTGTAGATCGAGATCTCCGGCTTCTCGTCCAGCGGCTCGCCGTACTCATCAAAGCCGCCCTGCTCCAGCCCGTCGATCAATTCCAGCTTGTAGGGCTGGTCTTTGAAGATTTTGCGCGCTTCGTCCGCCGGGACCACTTCCTTGACGAAGTCGTGCTGGCCGGCAATGATCTGGCGCATGCGTTTCTGGATCGCATCCAGGTCTTCTTCCTTGAGCGGCTCGGGCAGGTCGAAGTCATAGTAAAAGCCGTTCTCGACCGGTGGACCGATGGTGTACTTGGCTTCCGGGAACATCTCGAGCACGGCCTGCGCCATGACGTGCGCGGCCGAGTGCCGGATGCGGTAAAGCTGCGAATCCTGGTAGCGTTCGTTCTTCTGTTCAGCCATGTCTATCTCCTTACCTCTCTGCCCTCCCCCCTTGCGGACGGGGTGAGGGGACGTGGGGTCCTAAAAAAACAAAAACTCTCGCCCATTCCGGGGCGAGAGGAGTCCTTTACAGGATATTGCTCACGCGGTTCCACCCGATTTACTCCCTGGGTTTCGCGTTGTGCTGCGCACGCCGCGACCTGCGGAGTATCTCTTGCGGCCTGTAACGGGGCCAGCCGTTCCTTTTACTCGTTGACAGCCAACTACTGTCAACTTTCAAATTTCCGCTCGCGGGGGGTTTTCAGCAGGTGGGCCTGGAGTCGGCTTCCAGTCTGTGGCCGCGCTCTCCCTGACAGGCGCCGGGCTGCTTACTCGTCCCGGTCGATGCGTTTGGATAGTATTGGTCCTATTATAAGCCGGATTTAAAGCCTGTCAAGCCGGCCTTACAAATGAAATTGTAAACCTACGGCACGATTCCCCAAATACGCACAGTACCATCCTGACTTGTAGTGGCCAGATACCGCCCATCGGCCGAGAAGGCTAAATGTTCCACTTGACCGTGATGGCCAGGCAACGTTGAAATCACTTGCATACTGGTCAAATCCACCATCAGGATGCGTCCATCCGATTGTCCGACGGCAACAAGTGACGACGCTGGATTAAAGGCCAAACTGGTCAATGTTATTTCTCCCCCGAGGGGGATCTGTTTGACAACTTGTTGGCTGATGGTGTCAATCAGCACTAAATCGTCGGGGGACTCCCAATTGCTCCTGATTGTGCCTACAAAGCGACCATCGGGACTGAAAGCATACTGGGTAAAGCCGTTTCTACCTATATAACTTGCAAAACCATCCAAATCAAAGACTCTGCTCCCAGTGTTCAAGTCGTAGATTGAAGGAGGCTGAACTTGTTCATAAATAGACGTGATCAGCCAGCGGCCGTCAGGGCTAAAAGCCAATTTGGTCGCGTTGGTTCCTCTAAATTGCCGCAGGAGTTTTCCGTCGGAAGTATCATACACCCATATCCCGCCCGTTCCGGCTGTCGCCAACCTGGTGCCGTCCGGGCTGAAGGCCGCCGCAGAAAACTGGCGAAAAACGAGCCCTTCAAACTGGTAGTCGACAAACGGGTCTTCCGCTTCCCCTTCCAGCTTTTGATGGAACTTTCCGGTGCGAGCGTCCCATAAGGAAACACGGAAGGGATCGTAAACAGCCAACCAATCACCGGCCGGGCTGGGAGCCAGGATGGTCCCGCCGTGGATGTGAGTCGCCTGCAGCAGCTTCCCATCAGGCGGTTGCAGGATCCATGTATTTCCGTCCTGCCAGGCAGTTAGATTACCATCCTGGCGAAAAATCAGCCCCCGGATGATGCCGGCATGCGCTTCGAGGCTCGCAATTTGTTTCCCCAGTGCCGTATCCCAGATCAAAATGGCACCATCTATATCCACGGCTAACAGGGATTTCCCGTCAGGGCTGAATTGCAGATGCTGCAACGCTGCGGCGTGCCCTTCTAACTTCCGCAATACTTTATGACTTTGCCGGTTATAGAGCCAGATGACCCGTTCGCTGGTGCCCACAGCCACAATTTGATCGTCGGGGCTGAGGCTCGCCGCCGTTACAGTCTGAACGTAGATATTCAGATTACCATTTATTTCCCCTCGATACAGATCGATCGATTCGGGGGCCACACCGGGCTCGAGGCTCCATATCCAGGCCGATCCCCCCGCCGCGCCGGTCAGGAAGCGGCCATCAGCGCTGAATGAGAGATCCGTAATATCGTTGTCCGGTCCGCCCAGAGCATTGACGATGACTCCTGAACGGGCATCCCAAACCCGAACGGCGTTAGCATAGTTCAAACTCCATTCATTGCCCAGGATCGCGGCGACCAGTTTTCCATCGGGGCTAAACACAGACCGGCGCAAGTCATGGTACTCACCGTATAAAGTGGAAACCACCTGCTTTCTGTTCATGTCCCAAACCTGTAGATTATTGTCTTCATTCTTATAGACCAACAGCTTCCCATCCGGGCTGATCACCGGCTCGCCGCCTCCTTCCCGGTCAACCAGGACTTTACCGCTAGCCACATCACGAACCTGCACGTGTCCGGCGTCCACGCTGGCAGCCAAGGTCCTCCCGTCAGGAAGAAAAGCAACGTTGTAAGTCCAGCCACTTACCTCGAGCCGAGCGCTTTCAGCCAGGGATGTATCGTACTGAAAAACCCCCAACGAACCCGCAACCGCAACGATCTCCCCGGAAGGTGACCAGGTAGCCCGTTCTACCGTGCCCCGCCCGAAGCGGGATAACTCTTGTACCTGGGCGGCATTGGCTTGCGTGATCGCCAATGGCGAGGATGGTCTGGAACCATTAGTCATGGAAGGCGTCGGCTGAGGCGTGGCAGTCGGCCAGGCCATCAAGGCTGGCGTAGCTGTAGCCAACGGAGCCAGAGATGACATCCCGGCCTGCTGCCCCAGCTGTGCAATCTGGCTGATATCCCACAATTCGCTTTTATCATCTTGATCTATTGCCAGGGTCCGGTTGTCGGGACTGATATCCAACTGCCGACTTGAGTAGAAATCAGTTTCGGATTGGTATAACAATCTACCGTTAGCTGTACTCCAAAAACACAGTTTGGAATTCACGATCGCAGCTAACAGGCTGCCATCTGGACTAATCGTCAAAGCGTTGATGTACTGAGAAGATAGGTCCAGTTTGATATCCTTTCCAGTCTCCAGATTCCAGAGTTCGACCCAGTTATCAGTATCGTCCCCATTGCTGCGGGCGTAAAGCGGAGCGCGAAAAGCTGAAGCGCTATACACATAACCAGTTGAATCCGGCAAGCTGATTTTCCGCAGCAACTGGCGGGTTTCCAGGCTCCAGACCTGGGCAGATCTCCCATCCTCCACTTTCAGGATGGCAAACAGAGATCGGCCATCTTTCGAGAAAGACAACCCAGTCACGGAAGAATCCGGTAGGTTAGAATCGAACTCCAAGACTTTTTTGGCCTGGCCCAGGTCCCAAATCTCAATCTCCGTCTCGTTTCCAAATGCCAACAAGCTCCCATTGGAAGAGAAAGCCAGCCCCATTGTATGGGGAAAATCGTAAAAATTGTCCATTTGTGAACTGGCCTTATTCGTTGCACTGTAGACGACCTTCCCATCCTCGAGCCGGCCTTGCAGGGTCAATACTGGCCGCCCGTTATGAACATCCAGAATTAGCAGCGCGGCATCATAAGCCGTGATGGCCATCCGTTTGCTGTCCGGGCTGAAAGCCAGGTCATATATACCGCCGTATTGTGAAACATCAATATAGCGCAACAACTTGCCCGTAGCGGCATCCCACAACCAAACACCATCCTGGGCTATGGCCACTGTCTGTCCATCCGGGCTGAAAAGCAGGTCATTGAGATATCCCTTGGTGTAACCTTGTTGGTATTGCTGTAATTCGAAGGGGTCGACCGTGGGTTGCGGCATAACTGCCGACGTGATCTGACTGTTTTGAAGGTTGAAAATTTTCGGGGGCTGATCATAGGCCGTATAAACAAGCAAGGACCGGCTGTTGGAATTAAATTTAATGCGATCGATGGCGTGTCGAAATCCGGTTAGGACGCGTACGAGTTCGCCGGTATCCGGATTCCACAGGCGGATGGTCCCATCGGCACTGCCGGAAGCCAGAAACCGTCCGTCCGGGCTGAAATCAACACTGGTAACAGCTTGCGCGTGGCCTTCCAGTAAAAAGCTTGTCTGCCCGGTATACAAATCCCAAACGTAGACGCGGTGGTCGCTGTGTCCTGCCGCCACCAAGCGTCCATCCGGGCTGATAGCCGGCTCACTCACGCCGTGATAACGACCGCTGAGCAAGGTGGGATAGGGATTGTTATAGCCGAAGACATCTTTCCGTTCTTCAACATTCCACAGGCCAATCGCTCCGTAAGGGCCGCCTGATGTACGGTCATTGATCCGGTAGGCGATATATTTTCCATCCTTGGTAAAAGTATAGCCATCTGTAGAACCATTTCCACCAAAAAGCCTCCCTATCACACTTTGACTAGCCAGCTCAATGACCTGGGCGCCAAACGAAGATTCCAGGATGATCAACTTGTCATCCGGGCTGAAGGTTATCCAAGCGTAAAAATTATCGCCAACATCAATTGAACCCAGGAAAGTCATGTTGGCTGCGTTGTACCATTTCAGAAAATTCCCTTCCACGAGTGCAGCGAGTTTGCCATCTGGAGAACGGTACAGTGATGAACTGGACCCCTTGCCCAATTCGATTGCCTTGGAAATTTGAACGGTGGGCAATGCGACTGTCGGCAGTCCCGTAGGCAGGTTGGTAGGCGTGGGACGAGGATTTGATTCGGCCATGGCTGGAGAACGCACCTGCCAAAGTTGGATCGAGCCATCAAACTTGGCACCGAGTAAAGTTCGTCCATCAGTGCTGAAAGCCAGCCCCTCGATCTGATACCTGCTGCTTTCTAACTTCATAAGCGGCCGACCGCTCCACACGTCCCACAATTCAATCTTGGGGGCTTCTTCGGAATAAGTTAGACCACCGCCGATAGCCAGCAATTGCCCATCCGGGCTAAAAGCGAGGCTGGAAACCGAAAGCTGCGAGCTGGTCAGGATATATATCACTTGGTTATTGGTGGTATCCCAAATTTTAACTTTGGCTTCTCCGAAATAACCGTCAAAACCACTGACGGCCAGGTAACGTCCGTCCGGGCTAAAAACCACCTGTGTGTCTCGTATAAGCCCATCGATGGTCTGTAATAATGTAGCTGTTTGCAGGTCCCAGATCTCGACGGTAGAACCTCCGGCCGCAATTAGCTTGCGTCCGTCCGGGCTATAAGACAGAGTTTTAACGTAATACCGTCCGTTGACTTCCTGGGCTTGATCCAAGGTGCGTATAATCTCCCCAGAATAGACATTTCTCAGCGTAACCATACAACCATCGCCGCCATAGGCGATGGTATCGCTACTGGGACTAAACGCAATCGCTGCCACCTCCGGGCAAGGAATATCCACTGCAGGTTGTTTTCCGGATTTTGCATTCGCCAAGGCAAACGAACCATCGCTGCTTGAATGCTCAAGGTCCTGGCCATCTGGCAACCCTTCCCCAGTTTGGGTATCCACCAGGGCAATCGCATCCTTGCTGCTTGCAAATGCCAGGAGCTTCCCATCCGGGCTGAAGGTCAAGGGGTGGGTACCATTAAACGTGTAGCGCACCTGGCCGGTGGCCAACTCACGCACCTGGATATTATTTCCCACCACGGCAGTCAGCGTTCCATCCGGGCTAAAAGCGGCAGCGGACAAGTTACCAGAATATTGATCGAAGACTTGGATTGGGCAGCATTTGGACAAGTCCCATACCTGGGGATTACCATCCAGCGCTAACAACAGAGACCCATCCGGGCTAAAGGCCAAGTTTCTGATCCTGGCAGCCGGCATTGAAAAGCTTATTTTTTTCGCAGAGGTATCCCAGATGTCAACAGCGTTCTCACCGCTCAAGGCGATCAAGCGCCCATCCTGGCTGATGGCCGTGCCCCAAATATTGCTTTGGCCGAGAGTGATTTCTTCCGAAGGTTTGCCATCGCTGACATTCCAATAGCGAATTTTGTTTTGATAATCAATGCCTGGGGTTGCGTTGTCCATTAAGTAAAGCGACTCGGATATCACCGTGATAAAACGTTTGCCACCCGGCTCGAAAAATATGGCTTCGATGCTTTCGCGGTTTTCCAAGGTCAAGGGTGGATAGCGGAGCTCCCGAGTGGTTAGATCCCTGACGAAGATCTCATTATAAGAAGACGCTACAACCAGATTCCCGTCCGGGCTTAGCACCAAATCGCGAATTCCGTCGATATATCCCGGGAAAACATCGAGCAACTGACCGGAGGATACTTCCCATATTTGAATAGCCTGACCGGTCGAGACGATCAATCGTGCATTATCCGGGCTAAATAACACCCTTACACTTTCCATCTGCACCCCAGCGTCCTCCAGCGTTCGCACGCGAAGCGCGCGGTTGGGATCCCAGATTTGTATCAACCCCTTTCTCGTGATGACGGCCAATTGCTTTCCATCTGAGCTGAAAGCCAGGTCGGTAATCTCTTGACCCGTGTCGAGCGCCCCAGTCGGTTGGAAGCTGTGAGCGTCATATAGGTCGACACGTAATGAGGTGCCCAATGCAAGTAGACTCCCATCTAGGGACCAAGCTCCAACTCTAACAGCACCATTTCCGAATGACTTTCTTAATTCGAGAGACGGAACAGTTAAGGCTGATATTTCAACCGGCCGTGAAGCTGTAGGGCTGGGAGTAGCCTCCGGTACGCTTGCCGGATTTTCGCAGTTCATCAAGATAATAACGGACAGGCTGAAAACGACGACCAAAAACAACCGGCGAGTAGGTTTTGAGTCTTTCAAGATCGATTCCATTATCTCTTCTCCCGACCCGGGCGGCGCGAGCGTCTCCGATGGGATGTGTGACTTTGGCATGGCAAGCTCCAACGCAGGGGCTGTTGGTTAGATATCCCCCGCTAAAGAGGTGGGTTCGCATGGACCTCTAAAGCTGTCTCTCTTGGTACTCTTATGTATTATACAGAATCTGGCCCGAAATCCAACCGCCGTAAATGAAATGCGTCTCGGGTTTACAAAAATGTTGTTTCGAAGCGGCTTGCTGTGCCCGCCAAAAAGCGGGCGCGGAACAGCAGAATCTGATCGCCTTCCTGTTCCGGGATGCGGAGAGCACGCACTCGCTGACCGAATTCAGAAAAAGTCAGCCGGCAGAATGACGACTGGATGGGCACGAGCTTGGGCAACGTCCCCTGCCCCAATTAATATTCCAGCCTAGCCGGCAGCGCTTTCAACGCCGCTGACTCGAAAGTTCGTTCGGCCGTGTTCGGGCTGAAGCACAGCTAGGACTTCCGCAGGCTCAAATTTGTCTTTCCAAGTCAGTGAAGTCGAACGTACGGGGGGATCAGCCCTGGCGCCACCGGCTGGACAGTTCGTTCAGCCGGGCGATTTCGTCCCCGGACAACTTGAACCCCATGGCAGCGGCGTTTTCCTGCGCCTGGCGGACCTTGGTCACGCCGGGGATGGTCACCACCGCTTCTCCCTGCGCATTGATCACCCAGTTCAAGGCCACCTGCCCGGGCGTGGCGTTGTATTTTTGTCCGATCTCCTCCAGCGCCGCGACCAGCGCACGGCTTTTCTCGACACCACTGCGCAGCCTGGCACGCCAGAACCAGGATTTCTGCCCTAAGAGTTCAGGGTTTTGGTGATACTTACCGGTCAACAGGCCTGAGGCCAGCGGGGTATAGGCGATGATCGTGACACCCAGTTCCCGGGCGGTATCCAGGATGCCGTCTGTTTCGATCGAGCGGTCCAACAGGCTGTAGCGCACCTGATTGACTGCCAGGGGCAGTCCGCGCTTTTGCAGGGCGGCGTGCGCCCGGCGCATGCGCTCGGGGTTGAAATTGCTGACCCCCACCGCGCGGATCTGGCCGGCCTCGACCAGGTCGGCCATAGCTTCCATTTCCGCCTCCGGCGAGGAGAAGCCGAAGGGCTGATGTACCATGTACAGGCCGATCGAATACCCATCCAGGAAGCGCAGACGGTCCTGAATGGTGCGCGGGATGTTGCGGGCGGTTCGGAAAAGCGGCCACCACTTGGTCGCCACCACCACTTCCGCGTCGGTTTTCCCTGCGGCTTTTAACGCCGTCGAGAGCGAGGCCTCGGAGACCCCGCTGCCGTACAACTCAGCCGTGTCGAACCAGTTGATCCCGCCCTCCAGCCCGGCCTGGACGATGGCGTTCTTTTCTTCCTGCGCGATGACCGGGAAGGCGGAGCCCACCAAGCCGCCGCCACCTGCGAATTCCATCATCCCCAATCCGATCGGCGTGACCCGGATGTCCGTCTTTCCCAGCCTGCGCATGGCAAGCGATCCTTTAGTAGGCATAGTTTTCTCCTTTCAAAAAGATGGACGTGCTGGATGCTGGAAATTTTACACCCATCATCTTCGGGCTGTACTGCCCCCCTCCCCCAATTACGGAGTGCGGCGAAAATATCTGAAACGAATTTCTGCTCAATCAAGCCACTCGAGGCTGACCAGTTCTTCGACTATTCGAAATTCCCGATCACCTGTGAGGATCGTCGCG
>CAYOUV010000082.1:0-12304 GCA_964407265.1 uncultured Anaerolineaceae bacterium
TTCCAGATCCAGGATACGCTGGCGACTGAGTTGCCGTACATCATTCTGTTCACCACCCCGATCTACGACGCCTACCGCAACGTGGACTACCCCTACACCGATGTTCTTGACGGTATTGGCTCTGGTCTATACGGGGCGCCCTCGCTGGCGATTCCATCCAACCAATAGTTCTCTGCTGTATCTCTGTGAGGGGGGCTTGCCCCCCTCACAGACTTTCTAATACCGGCACCAGTGAATAAAAACAAACCCTAGGTATTGTCTGCCCCTCACCTAAAAGCATTCCCTAGAGGGGTTTTATAATATCGAAATCCTTGTTATCTTGTTGTTAGTGTAAAATTACATCTCTGGACTCCGGAGGTAACCATGTGGAAATATATCCTAAATCGGCTGCTGCAGATTGTGATCACCATGCTGGTCTTTCTGACACTCCAATTCTTCATTTTGGATGCGCAGCCCGGGGATATCACTCTGCAGTACGTGATGAACCCCAAATTCACGCCTGAGCAACGTGAAGCCTTGCAGAAACACCTTGGTTTGGATAAACCACCGATGTATCGTTTCCTGAAATGGATGGGAAATACGTTGCAGGGCGATTTGGGAGTGTCTTATAGCTACAGTCCACGCACGGTTATGGAAATTATCCAAGAGCGAGCTCCACGCACGGTCTTTTTATTCTTGACCGCCACAATGATTCAATTCTTTATCGGTTTTTGGATGGGGAAAATCTTAGCCTGGCAGCGTGGGTCATTTGTTGAATACAGTTCTACTATCGTTGGGGCTGTCTTGTACACAGTATTTACACCCTGGTTTGCGCTGATGATGATCTGGTTATTCGGCTTTTACTTGAAGTGGCTGCCGCTAGGGAAATTCCTGGATCCCAATTTGTGGCGCACGGTAAAGGTGAATTCGAATTTCGTCTTCAGCCACCTGATGACATCTTCTACCATCTACGTGCTGCTTATTCTGGTTACCATTTACGCAACACGGAAGATGAGTCCCGCCTCTCGTGAACGCAGTCGTTGGGGAATTGGTATTTTGCTGACTGCGGGTCTGGTGGCTTACTGGTCCTTCTCGCAGTATTCCAAGCTGACCTTCGACATCCTGTACCATATGATCCTGCCGATCATTACCCTGACGTTGATCAATTTCGCCGGGACCATGCTGCTGACGCGAACGACCATGCTGGAAACCCTGCGTGAAGATTACATTATGGCCGCACGCGCCAAAGGCCTGGCAGATAAAGTAGTGCGGGACAAACACGCCGCCCGCAACGCTTTGCTGCCAGTATTCACAAGCCTGGTGATCAGTCTGCCTTTTATCCTGGGTGGCGGCATCATCACAGAGACGATCTTCTCCTGGCCGGGGATGGGCTTGACACTCTTGCAGGCTTCTGTCAGCGGTGATATCCCGATGGTCATGGGCGCTTTCCTGTTCATTGGTTCGCTGGCTTTGATAGCCCACCTGGTTGCTGACATCATGTATGCGTTCCTGGATCCTCGGATACGCTACGCATAGTTTGGGAGACGGATCATGACCTCTACCACGTATGGAAACGTTCCACCCCGGGACGAACTCGAGCCTTTGTGGCGCGTCCGCTTGAGGATGGCCTGGAAATCGTTCAAGTCGAACTGGGCGCTTTTTGCTGAAAACAAGATCGGGCTCCTGGGTCTGGGGATCATCGTTTTCTTTGGGATATTGACTTTTGCGCATCCAATTTTGATGCGAACTGTCTGGGACCAGAAGATTTATGACCCTTTTACGGGATATGATTATCGGATTATCATTCATCCCTCGCCGCCTTCTGTCCAGCATTTGCTGGGAACCGACCCGCTTGGGCGTGATATTCTCAGCCAATTGATGTACAGTGCGCGGGCTGAATTTGCCCTGGGCCTGCTCTCGGCGATTGTGACAGTGGTGATCGCGACGACGATTGGAGCTGTCTCGGCCTATTATGGAGGCCTGCTTGACGCATTTTTCATGCGCCTGGCTGATCTGATCAATATTTTGCCGTTCATTGCATTGCTGGTTGTCTTGAGTGCCCTGTTCCAATTCCAATTGATACATCTGGCGCTTGTCATCGGAATTCTATCGGGCTTTGGGGGTACCACGATCATCTTTAAAGCGCAGGCATTGACCATCAAAGTTAAGCCTTACATTGAAGCTGCCCGGATCGCCGGCGGTGGGGACTGGCACATCATCTATAAACACCTGATACCGAATCTAATGCCACTGGCGTTCTTGAATATGATGTTCACTGTCACAGGCGCTATATTCACAGAAGCGGCCCTGTCCTTCTTCGGTTTGCTCAATATTCGTATGAGCTGGGGCATTATGATCAATACGACTCAGGCTTCCGGGTATCTTTTGAGTGGAGTAAAGTACTGGTATTTGATTATTCCGGCCGGGCTGGCCATCACATTGCTTTGTTCGGCCTTTTACCTGGTTGGTCGTGCTTTGGACGAAGTAGTCAACCCCCGCCTGCGCAAACGTTAGATTTGATAACAACCTTCATCAAGGATCGATCATGACACAACAGACGCTCCTATCAATCAAAGACCTGAAGATGGTTTATGGCACCCGTAAAGGGGATGTCTCCGCCGTGGATGGGGTCACCTTTAGTATAAAAGAAGGCGAAGCAATTGGTCTGGTCGGCGAATCGGGTTGCGGCAAGACCTCGATTGCATTGACTTTGCTCAAACTCTTACCCGACAATGCCAGAATTACAAATGGTCAAATCCTGTTGGCTGGTACGGATATCGTGCCCTTGAGCGATGTGGAAATGCAGGAAATTCGCTGGAATCGAATTGCGATGGTATTCCAGGCGGCAATGAATTCGCTCAATCCGGTCTACCGGGTTGGCGACCAGATTATTGAAGCCATCGAACGCCACGACAAAGATGTCAGTTCGGAAGAGGCGCGGCAGCGTGTGTCGCAACTATTCGAACTCGTAGGTTTGGATCCGGAGCTGGCAGAGCGTTACCCGCACGAATTCTCAGGAGGCATGCGTCAGCGGGCTGTCATTGCCATGGCTTTGGCTTGTAACCCTGACCTGATTATTGCGGATGAACCGACCACAGCACTCGATGTGATTGTGCAAGATCAGGTGCTGCGCGAATTGCGCCGTATCCAGAAACAACTCAATATGAGCATGATCTACATTTCACACGATATTGCGGTGATCGCTGAAGTTAGCGACCGCATGGGCGTGATGTATGCCGGTCGCCTGGCGGAGATGGCAGATGTAGATGATGTCTTCAAGCGTCCGCTCCATCCATATACGTTTGCGCTGATGTCCGCTTTCCCCAGTGTGAGCGGACCGAAGCGCCCGTTGGTTGCTCTGGGTGGTGAGCCGCCTGACTTATTGTTCCCACCTACTGGTTGCCGTTTCCATCCGCGTTGCCCCCGGGCAACAGATCGTTGCAAGGCTGAACACCCGCCGTTTGTAGACCACGGTGGCGGACATATGGTTGCCTGCTGGCATCCTATGGAGGTGGCATAATGGCTGAAATTACTGAAAACACCCTGGTCAGTGTTCAAGGATTGGCGAAGTACTTCCCGGTTGGCGGCTCGTTCTTCCATCAGCCAGACGCCTTTATCCATGCTGTCGATCGGATAAACTTTGACATCCCGTCCGGTAATTCTCTGGCTTTGGTTGGCGAATCTGGCTGCGGCAAGACCACCACCGGTAAACTCCTGACGCGCTTGTTGGACCCAACCGAAGGGAACATCTTATTGCGCGACACGGCTTCCGATGGCGGGCAAATGATCGATCTGGCAGGTTTAAAAGGCAGCGAGTTGAAAAATTTTCGCCGCCGCGTCCAAATGATATTTCAAGACCCCTACGAATCGCTCAATCCGCGCATGACCATTTTCGACATCATGTCGGAACCGTTGGCAGTCCAAAATATCGGCTCGTTGGCGGAGCGGGAAGAGCGGGTTGTGCAACTGCTCGAGCAGGTCGGCTTAACCCCGGCAACCAGCTTTATTTTCCGCTATCCGCATGAACTTTCGGGCGGCCAACGTCAGCGCGTGGCGATCGGTCGTGCGCTGGTTGTCGAACCAACCTTTATCGTCGCTGATGAGCCGACTTCGATGCTGGACGTCTCGATCCGCACGGGGGTGATGAACCTGATGATTGAGTTGGGAGACAAATTCGGCGTATCGTATCTTTACATCACCCACGACTTGGCTGTAGCGCGTTACACCAGTCAGGAAATTGCTGTGATGTACATGGGCAAGATCGTCGAAACGGGCCATACTGAGGAAGTGCTGCAAAACCCGCTGCACCCATACACCAAAGCACTGATATCGGCGGTTCCCGTCCCCGATCCGGCCCTCAAGCGCGAGCCCCCTGATATCAAAGGCAGTATCAGCAAACCGATTAATCCATTGCCGCGTTGCCGTTTCTATGATCGCTGTCCGATTTCGGCTAAGGTGTGTGAGGAAAGTCATCACCCGCCGCTGGAGGATAAAGGCGCTGGTCATCAGGTGGCTTGTTATCTGGTCTAGCCTTTCAATCTGCCTACAAATGCCCGATCCACAGATCGGGCGTTTTCTTATGGTATTTTTTGCTATAATGCTAACCATCTATGCGGAATAATAATATTCTGCGCTCCTGGCTCTGGCTGAAAGCGCCTGCTGGCCGGTAGAAAATTCAACTGAGAAGTTTTTATGACTCATCCTAGAATTCTGATTGTTGACGACCAGCGTGATATAGTCCGTTTGATTCACTCCACTCTGGATACGCTGGGCCACAAACTGGAAATTGTCGAGTCACCCTCCGGCGAAGAGGCTCTTTTGGAAGCCTCGCGTAAAAGGGTTGACCTGTTGGTTTCGGATTATCGTTTACCCGGCATGACGGGCGTGGAATTGATGGAAAAAATTCGTCTCCGCCATTCGGAGGCTAAGGCTATCCTGATCACGGGGATGACGGATAAGAAATCGCGCGACGAAATGTTGAACGCGGGCGCCTTTGCCTTGTTTGACAAACCCATTCCTTTGGCCGATTTTCTGGATGCGGTCGAACGCAGCCTGAGCCTGGAACGCACTATTTTGCCTCCCGAGGCCGACGACGAATCCCCCCACCAGACGACACTGTCGGATTTGCTTGCCAATTTTCGCCAAAGAGCCGAGGCGGCGGCCATCTTCCTGCTCAGCGACCGCGGACGGGTGCTGGCTCGCGCCGGGGAATTGCATGATAGCAGCATGGAAGTCTCGTTGATTTCTGCTTTGATGGCGATTTACAATGCCGGCCTTAAAGTCTCGCACTTCAATCATGAAGATCACCCGAACAGTACGCATGTTTTTCACGGTGGCGATCAGGACATGATCCTTGTACCGGTCAATACTGCTAACGCGTTGCTGGTCTCTGGAGACAAGGTTTCTGACCCCAAGCATCTTCCGGTATTGCTCAATGAGCTTGCTGAATTGCAGAGCGAAGTCGAAAAAGTCCTGCGTTCGATTGGCGTCACCCCCCAAAAGGAAGTTGTAACGAGCGATTCAACAGCAGAACAGCCTGTGGAAGACGAGATTCTTTCGGGTGAATTAGAGAACTTACTGGCACAATCGGAGAAAAAGAAGCTCAAACCGGATGAAGTTGAAACATATTGGAAGGATGCCCTGGGGAAACAAGGCGTTCTCCAGCTCGACCCGGACAAGTTAACCTACGAACAGGCGCGTCAATTGGGGCTTACGCCACAGGACGATAAGAAGTAAGGATTGCCCTCACGTTTGGCATATGTTACAATTCGCCCGCTCAAAAGGCGTCTCTGGGGCGTGGTGCAATGGCAGCACACCGGCCTTTGGAGCCGTGGATCTTGGTTCGAGTCCAGGCGCCCCAGCCTTTGTATATCTTCTGCTCTTCCCGCAGTGACGGGGCACCCAAAATTCATACAGGCATTGCGCCGCTCCGTGGGCAGCGCAGGCCTGTCTTTTGTTTAGGAGATCTTTTGTTATGAAGACATCCGTCATCCAATTGGCTGCTGGCCAGGGCACACGCATGAAATCGGACCTGCCGAAAGTGCTGCATCCAGTTTGTGGGAGTCCTTTGATTCAGCATGCCCTGGAGGTCGCAAAGCAGGTTTCTACGCAAGAGCCGGTTGTGATTGTCGGGCATGGCGCGGACAAAGTGCGTGCGTATATCGGCGATGCGGCCCAATGTGTGTTGCAGGAACCTCGGCTGGGAACGGGACACGCCGTGATGCAGGCCGAGCCCTTGTTACGGGGAAAATCCGATTACATTGTTGTCACGATGGCCGATATGCCCCTGTTGCGCAGTGAAAGATTGAAGATGTTGGTCGAAAAACAGCAAAACAACTCCGGTCCGATCACGCTCTTGACGACCATCGCCGATAACCCGCGTGGATTTGGGCGTATCGTCCGCAGGGGGGATGGGAGCGTGGCTGCCATTGTTGAGGAAGCTCAGGCAACCCCTGAGCAGTTGGCGATCAAAGAGCTCAATGTGGGCGCATATTGTTTTTCAGCAGACTGGTTGTGGGATGCCCTGCCGCGTATCCAGCTTTCGCCGAAGGGTGAGTACTATCTGACGGATACGGTCGAATTGGCTGTCAGGGATGGGTTGCAGGTACAGGCTGTGGTCCTGGATGATCCATCCGAGGCAATCGGGATTAACACCCGTATCCATCTGGCCGAAGCCGAAACCCTGATGCGCAAACGCATCAACCAGTTCCACATGCTCAACGGTGTCAGCCTGATTGACCCGGTTTCAACCTACATCGATAACGACGTGACGATTGGCCGCGATACGGTCATCTGGCCGAACACGTATTTGCAGGGCAAAACCAAAGTCGGTAGCGACTGTGAGATTGGACCGAATACGATTGTACGCGATACGGAAATTGGCGAGCATTGCAAGGTGCTGGCCTCGGTGCTGGAAGGCGCGTTGCTTGAAAATCAGGTTGATATCGGCCCCTTTGCCCGCCTGCGCCGGGGAGCGCATCTGGCTGAGGGCGTGCACATGGGCAATTTTGGCGAGGTCAAGGATTCATACCTTGGTCCGGGTGTCAAGCTGGGACATTTCTCGTATATCGGTAATGCACGCATTGGTGCTGAAACCAACATCGGCGCCGGGACGATTACCTGCAATTACGATGGCGAGCAGAAGCATCCCACCGAAATTGGTGAAGGCGTCTTTATTGGCAGTGATACCATGCTGGTAGCGCCTTTGAAGATCGGCGACCGCTCGCGCACAGGTGCGGGCTCGGTTGTGACCAAGGATGTTCCGGATGATACGCTGGTGGTTGGCATACCGGCCCGGGCGATACGGAAACTAAAAAAACGTGAGAATTGAAACCAGTTTACCTCTATTTTTATTGCTGCTAGTGCTGGACCTGGGACTTTCAGCTGCCCGCGTCAGCTTGTTGAACGCGCGTCCACTGCGGCTGTTGAGCCTGCGCGAGAAAAAGAGCATATCGGTGGACAGTACGCTGACCCTGATCGAGGCGCCGCGACTGCGCCCCAGCCTGCGCCTGAGCCAGGTTATGCTCCGCTTCTTCATCGCGGCGTTAACGTTGTATCTGGTCTACGAAATGGCAAAAGAGCCTTCAACTCTGCTGGTCCTTCAATTGCTTGGCCTGGTGCTGGTGGCTGTCATCCTGATGATCGGTGAGTTTACGGTCGAGAGTTATGTGTTGCACGATCCGGAAAGCTGGGCCTTGCGCTTGCGAATCTTCGGGCGGGTATTGGTGATACTCTGCACCCCGCTGATAGCCATTCCCCTATCCATCTTGGGCGAACGCTGGAAACCGCAGGTGGTGGCGCAGGTCACTGAAGATGAGCTCAAGACCTGGGTCGAATCGGAAGAGGAAGCGGGCAACCTGGAGCTCGAAGAACGCCGCATGATCTACTCGATTTTCCAGTTTGGGGATACCTTCGCGCGTGAGATTATGGTGCCGCGAGTGGATATTTTGGCTCTTGAGGCAGACTCGTCTCTGCAGGAGGCGGTCCATGCCTTCATCAATTCCGGACATTCTCGCGTCCCGGTTTATGACCGGGATGTGGATAACATTCAAGGGTTGTTATACGCCAAGGATTTGCTGCAAACCATGAACGGTGGTGCAGACAAAAAAAGCTCGCTGCGCGAGTTGCTGCGCCCGGCTTACTTTGTGCCTGAAACCAAAAAGGCCGATGATTTGTTGGCTGAGATGCAAGCCCAGCGCATTCATATGGCAATTGTGGTGGACGAATATGGTGGTGTGACCGGCCTGGTCACGTTAGAAGATATCATCGAAGAGATCATTGGCGAAATTCGCGACGAGTTTGACCAGAAGGAAGAAATGTTGTACCAGTCGGTGAAGCCGGGTGAGTATCTTTTCCTGGGGCGCATTGACCTGGACGACTTCAATCAGATTATGGACAGCCATTTGCCTAAAGTCGAAGCCGACACGCTGGCCGGGTTCATTTACGACCAGATGGGGCGCATCCCTGAAGAGGGCGAAACGATCAGCGTCGATGGCCTGTTGCTGACGGTTGACCTGGTCAGCGGCCGGCGCATCCGTCGCGTGCGTGCCGACCGCATCTCAAACCAGCAGGAGAACCAATCCGATGAAAACGCTCACTGAAGGAGAACACCAGGCCCTGATCGAACTCGCCAACGAGGCCAGACGACGGGCTTACGTCCCTTATTCTCATTACCCGGTTGGGGCGGCTTTGCGGACGGCCTCCGGACGGATTTTTACCGGGGTCAATATCGAGAACGCGGCTTACCCGACCACCATGTGCGCCGAGCGGGTGGCCGTCTTCAAGGCTGTCTCGGAGGGCGAGACGGATTTCGAGGCGCTGGCCGTGACGACCGACAACGGCGGCTCACCCTGCGGTTCCTGCCGCCAGGTGTTGGCTGAGTTCGGTCTCGACACACTGGTCCTGATTGCGGACGGGCAGGGGCGGTTGATCAGTGAAATGACCGTCAAGGATCTGCTCCCGCTGGCCTTCACGCCCTCCGATTTGCCCAAAAGTTAAAACATTCCCTGCTGATGAGCCAACCGCGATCTTTCCGCGCTGAAGCCGTCGTCCTGCGCCACAGCGACTGGGGTGAGGCTGACCGCCTGCTGACGCTCTATACGCGCGAGCAGGGTAAGGCGCGGGCGCTGGCCAAAGGTGCGCGCAAGGTCCGTTCGCGCAAGGCCGGGCACCTGGAACCCTTCACGCGCGTGCGCCTGCAACTGGCGCGCGGTCGCGATTTGCTGATCGTAACCCAGGCTGACACGGCGGATGCCTATCAGCCCTTGCACGAGGACCTGGAGCTGACCGGCTACGCAGCCTATATCATTGAACTGCTGGACCGTTTCACGTATGAAGGCGAAGGCGCCAATCAGGCCATCTTCCGCCTCCTGACCGATACGCTGGCGCGCCTGGCGGCCGAGCCGGACTCCTGGCTGGTGGTGCGTTATTATGAAGTGCGTCTGCTGGATCAATTGGGCTTTCGGCCGCAGCTCTTTGAGTGCGCCAACTGCAGCAAGGAGATCCGGGCCGAGGACCAGTTCTTCTCGGCGCCGGACGGCGGGGTCTTATGTCCGCGCTGCGGGAAAGGCCTGCCGGGAGCGCGTCCGATTTCCACGGAAGCGCTGAAATATCTGCGTCATTTTCAGCGCAGTTCCTACGGCGAGGCCAAACGCGCGCAGCCGGAGGCCAAGATCCGGGCGGAGTTGGAAGAGTTGATGCAGCACTACCTGACTTATTTGCTGGAACGTGGTTTGAACACACCGGCTTTTATGCGCAGGGTACGCGAATCCAAAAGCAAAGCACCCTGAGCAGGGGTGCTTTGCCTTTCAAGGGGGAGGTAACCGCTAATCGACTTTATACGTTCGAATTTCTTTGCAGAAAGGCCTGCAGCATGCTGCAGGTGGTTTCGATTGTCTCGCTGCGCGCAGTGTAGCGTTTTTCCTGGCCTTCGAGCTTTAAGTTGACCAGGCCGGCCAGGCGCAGTTCGTTGAGATGATGCGTGACAGTCGGCGCGCGCAGACGCAGCCTGCGGGCCAGTTCGGAGGGGGTCACGGCTTCCAGACTCAGGTCGTGCAGGATGCGCAGGCGGGTCGGGTCGGCCAGAGCCTTCAGGGCGCGGATCAGACCTTCGGGCACCATTTCGCCGGGGACGACCGACATGTCCGCCGGGCGCACGCCGAAGACGAAGACCATTTTGCTGGGCGACAGGTCGCCGTACATGATCAACGGCGTGGTCCAGTAGGCCGGGACCAGCACTAATTCGCTCATCTCTTCGAATTGGTCGAAGTGCACGCCCTGGGAGAGTTCAGCCAGCAGCTCGGTGACACTCATGTTTTTTGCGAGAGCGCGGGCGTTTTCCAGGCCTTGTTTCAGCACGGGGGCGATGCGTTTCTCTTCCTCTTCGAAAAATGCCTGGTGGTAGGACTGCAGGGCCGAGGTGAGCAGTTCGCCGAATTCCTCGGGTTTGGCCCACCAATCCAGGTAGCGTTTGAGCGCGGCCTGATCGAGGTCTTTCTTGTCCTTGCACAGCAGGGGTGCGAGCGTTTCCAGATCGACTTTTTCCCAGCTTTTGCGTGCGGCGATCGCCCGGAGCGTTTCGCCGACCGGCTCTTTCATATTGTCGATCGAGAACAGGTCCGGGACGCGCTCTGCCGGGGGAATCTGGCGCAGCGAGAGCAGGGCCGTGATCGAATCTTTGGGCTGGGGGAGTTGCGAGATCCAATGGAAAGGGATGTATAGAAACGGCAGGACATCTTCCAGCAAGCCGCGCTCGGCAGCCGACAGGCGCGAGCGCACGCCGGCTGCCCATGAAGCGCGGATGCCGAAGATATCGGGGTGGTGCAGCACTTCCAGGCTGACGAAGAGTTCGTAGGCGCTGCCGATGTCCCAGCTGATGGCGACGTCGTCCAGCGTACCGGGAGTCGCCTGGCTCATGCACAATCCTCAGTCATTTTGCTGTAGGCGCTTGCGTCTTTGATCTTCTCGCCGCTCGCGATCAGGAACTCGCCCAATCGCAGCGTGAGCCGGTCCCAGGCGGTGGGCGCGGTACTGGTTCTGACGCGCTTGATGGTTTCCATTTCCCAGGCGCGGCGGATGTCGGTGCTGCGCTGTTCTGCCTCCAGGGAGAAGTTTCTTTCTAGCATTTCAGCCTCCGTTTGCTGCCGAAGACGTTCGTCTAACTTAGACTTATATCTTGGTTAGGTTATTATCTAATTAGATAATAGCCTAAGTCTTTCCCCTTGTCAAGATGCAAATCTGGAAATTTAAGGCTGAATTTTCAGGAATTTGGAGGTTTCGTGCGCCGGGCCCAGTTGATCACCAGCAGCCAGGAAATGGGGATGATGAGAAATTTCCAGGAGCGCCAGAACCATTTTTGGAACCAGCGCCAGTGCAGGCGGTAGATAATGTGCGTGATGGCCCAGCGGGCGCTTAGCGCGCGACCCAGGGGACTGGACAGCAGGCGCCGGCGGTAATCGCTGAAAGAGAAATCATCCTGCGCGAAGGCTGCTTTCAAGGCCTGCGCCGCAACCTGGCCGTAGCCCAGCGCCAGGCTGATGCCCTCGCCGAAGATGCCGTCCGCGCCGGCCGCGTCGCCAGTTAGCAGCACGCCCGGGACCGAGAACTCACGCCGCGGACTGAACCAGCGGATCGGATGACCCTTAATTTCACAGGCTGACAGGTCATAGCCGTGGCGCGCCATCTCCTCGGCCAGCGGGGCTTTAAGCGGCGGGCGCGAGCCTTCCGCCAGCAGGTTGGTATCGTACACGCCCCAGCAGCGCATCGGTTTACCCTCGACCTGGGTCGGGAAGTCCCAAACGTAGCCGGCAATGCCCTCTGGCACGGGGAAGAAATCGAAGAAAGCCACCCCCTCCCTCTCCGACCCCAAAATTTTCGAATTTAGGGGCGGCTGGGTGGGGGACGTGGGGGTCAACACCTCCAACAGCCGCGCGGTATGCAGCGGGGATCCGGGCAGCACGCAGCGGCGCACGACCCCGTTCGAGCCGTCCGCGCCGACCACTACCCGAGCCTGGAAGATCCCGGAATCGGTCTCAACCGTCACGCCGTCTGCCCCCGGGCGGACGTCCGTCACCGTCACGCCCTCGCGCAGCTCGAATCCGGCCTGGCGCACCTTGCCGGCCAGCCAGGCGTCGAACGCGTCGCGGCGGATGACCCGCAGCGCATGCCGTCCGGGTACGCGGATCGCCAGCCCGCGGCCTTCGAAATCGAAGCGCGCCAGCGCGGCGTCCGTGTGCGGGATCTCGCTCACGTCCAGGCCCAGGCGCTCGAGCAGGACCTCGGCGTCGATCACCAGCCCGCCGCCGCACAGCTTGGGGCGCGGGTGATG
>CAYOUV010000083.1:0-12262 GCA_964407265.1 uncultured Anaerolineaceae bacterium
TTTCCCGGCAAGTATACAGCCAGCGCGTAGGCCACTGCCCCACTCACCAATGCGGCTCCAAAACCTTTGAGCACGGATGAGCCGGTAGTGATGCGCTCCGGCAATTTACGATTGAGGACAAACAGCAAGAAGATGGCCTCAACCGTCAGGGAAAGTTCAGCCAGGGCAATCGCCGGAGCCCCAATGCCTTTGAAATAGGAGATAGCCAGGATGCCAACCGTCAGGTAGATGACGATCCGCATGGTTACGCTGAAAAACGGCCACCAGGCTTCCTTGCGGGCATAGAAGGCGCGCGCCATGACCTCCTGCACCGAGTACCCGGCCAATGTCAGTAAAAAGACACGGGTGGTCCAGGTCAGCAGGTCGGTCCCGGCAGGATCGAAGCCAAAGGTGAACTGCACCAGCGGACGCAGCCCAACTGCCATCACCGCTGCGATGGGCAGGGTTAAGGCGACCATGACCCGCACGGCTTTTTCGATCGTCTGACGGAAGGCGGCCCAATCTGAGCGGGCTGCGTACTCCGAAATCGTCGGGAGCAAGGCCGTGGCAATGGCCGTCCCGATCAGGGTTTCCGGGACCTGCATGATCATCCAGCCATATGTCAGCGAAGAGACTGAACCAATCGTGCCCAAACGCGAGGCGAAGTTATCGCGCGCGATGAACATCAACTGGATGCCAAACATGGTCAGCAGACGCGGACCAACCACTTTGAAGACTTCGATCACCCCTGGATCGAGGAAATTGAGCGAGGGCGTCCAGCGGAACTTGTATTTGATCAAACCGGGAATCTGAATGCCCAGGTGCAGCGCTGCGCCAATGATCACGCCGTAAACCAGCCCGTACACGCCCAGACCAAAATGCGGCAGCGTAAGCGGGCCAATCGTATAGGGCACTTTGGGCGAGAGCACCAGCGCGCCAAAAATCTGTCCAATATTGTAGAGTGTGGGGGCCAGGGCAGGAAGCAGGAAATGCTGGTTGGCTTGCAACCCGGCGATCACAAGTCCGCTGATGGAGAAAATCAGGGTGGCAATCAGATTAAGGCGCATCAACTGCGCGATCAGGCTTTGCTGGTCGGTATTGAAACCGGGAGCGATGCCAATCTGTGCGCGGACGATTTGGTTCGCGAAAATGGCAATGACAACAGCCAAAAAGGCTGTGACCACGAAGGCAATATTGGCCACACGCGAGAACAAGACCCAGGTATCTTCACGCCCGCGCAGGGTCAGGTGCTCGCTCAGGACCGGAATGAATGCCATCGCCAGCGCACCACCCGAGATCAGCGCAAACAGCAAATCCGGCAGGTTGTTAGCAACGTTGAATGCATCCAGCTCGAACGACAGGCGGAACTGGCGTGCGATGATGATCGAACGGGCAAAGGCCAGTAATTTGTCGAAGGCGAAGAAGAACCCCAGCAGGAACGAGGTGCGGGTCAGGAAGGAAAGTTTCTTCATCGCCTTAATGTTCGGGCTGCGCGGAGCCAAATTTCTCTGCGCCTGGCAGTTTCTCGGCCAGGTTTGCAGGCTTGTGGATCAGCACCGGCAGGCACTGCGGACAAATGAGGATTTCATCCGAGCGATAGCGCATCACAATCAACGGCACTTCCTGCTCGGAGCGGTCACAATTCAGACAGGTATGTAGCATAAATACTCCTAAACAATTATGTTGCATAGCCGAGCATGTTTCGCAACGCTGCGCTCACACATCCCAACACACAGGGCAAAACCATATTTAAACGATCAGATGAACACAGATTTTACCCGAATGTGTGTTCATCTGCGCAATTCAACGCGAGAACCCTATAACGTGCCCTTATACATTCCGCCTTCCACTGCCAGCATTGTGCCGGTGATATAAGAAGCTGCCGGCGAGACCAGGAAAGTCGCTGCATTGGCAAATTCCTGCGGTTGTCCCATGCGCCCCAATGGGCTGTCTGCAGCCTGCTTGCGGGTCTCTTCATTAACCGTCGTACCCTTGTCCCTGGCCCTACCGGTCATCAACTCGACCACCCGTTCGGTCTCGGTCCAGCCGGGCAGGATCGAATTAAAGCGGATGCCATCCTTGCCCAATTCCAACGCCAGGGTCTTGGTCAGTCCAACCGTCGCGGCACGGATGCTGTTGGACAGCACCAGGTTTGGGATGGGCTGCTTGACCGAGTAAGAGGTGATCGTCAACACGCTGGCTGCTTTGGATTTGCGCAGCTGCGGCAGCGCGGCGCGGATCAGGCGCACGTGGCTCATCAGCGATAGGTCAATGGCCTTTTCCCAGGCAGGATCGTCGAACGACTCAAATGCCCCAGCCGGCGGACCTCCGGCGTTCGTAATCAGGATGTCCAGGCCTCCGAAGGCCCCCACCACAGCCTCAACCAGCTTTTCGGGTATGGACGGGTCGCTCACATCCCCGCCTAATCCTACAACCTGCGCGCCTGTCTCAGCAGCAAGTGTCTTGGCCGCCGCTTCAATTCCTGCCTGATCGCGGCTATTGATCGCCACCCGGCAGCCCTCCAGCGCCAGTTGTCGCGCCGTGGCATAACCCAGTCCACGCGAAGCACCGCTTACCAACGCAATTTTGTTTTTAAGTTGAAGGTCCATATTATCCTCGCAGAAATGAAATGCCTCTTTGCTTTTGTTGTTAATCCTGCCTGCCCGGTCACATCACGAGTTTACCGGATGATCTCGAGTTCTTCGTCAATTACCTGCCCATCCGGCCAGTTCCCCTCTACCCACTTGCTGACTGCTTGCAGTGAGCGCTGGATATGCGCTCCATCGCTGTTGACCAGTGCAATCGCGATGACCGCCTCCTGCCACTTGTCCTGCAGGTCCATCTCGGCCGCAGAGGCGTTGAACTGCTTGTGCAAACGCGCCAGCAGCGGTTTGAGCCGTCCGCGCTTTTCCTTCAGCGAAGCACAGCCGGGCAGGTGCAGATGGATGGTCAGGATGCCAACCATTTTATTATCACATCGCCAGCTTCAGCGCACTGCGCAGTGCAACTGCCAGCTGTTCAACTTCCGACTGCTCGCAGCACACGTCCTTCGAAAGGAACGGCACGCCCCGCTCCACATCTTCCTTTCTGCGCGGCACCAACCAGGCGTGGAAATGAGCGATACCCTCCAGAAAGATCACCTGATAGACGCGTTCCGCTCCGGTCAGGGACTTGAGCGCCGAATAAATAGTTTTGAGTAAGGGCCCATAGCTCCCCAATTCATCCGGATTGGCCTCGGCAAAATCCAGAAAATGCCGCCGGGACTCGATCAACAGCGTCCCCAGCGGACCCTTGTCCGCCGGCGCGTGGCAGATCAACCAGTGCTCCCCCTCGTAGATGTATCCGCCTGGTGGTGGGACGACCTGACTTTGATGTTTCTGGCAGAGGAAACAATCCATTTCATGCTCCGATTTTTAAATCCCGATTTACGAATCCCGAAAACCGATTTACAATCTCTTCCAATGGACACCGAAAAAGCCTATAACCTCGCCCTGGATTATCTGTACTCTTTTGTAGATTATAGCCTCAAACATGCCTCCGAGCTGGCTAAGGCCGAGTTCAACCTGGAGCGGATGTTCGCGCTGATGGCATTATTGGGAAACCCCCACCGGAAGTATCCGGTCCTGCACGTGGCCGGGACCAAGGGTAAGGGTTCGGTCTCTGCGCTGGCAGCCTCAGCCCTGGGGACAGCGGGTTACGTGACCGGCCTGTACACTTCCCCCCACCTGCAGGATTACGCCGAGCGCATCCAGATCGACGGCTCCCCCATCCCACATGCCGAACTGGCCGCACTGGTCGAGCAGCTCAAGCCGGCTGTGGCGCGCGTCCCCAAGTTGACCACCTTCGAAATCACCACCGCGCTGGGCTTTCTATACTTTGCTTCTAAAGATGTGGATGTGGCCGTGATCGAAGTCGGCCTGGGCGGACGGTTGGACGCCACCAACGTGGTCGATCCGCGCGCAGCTGTCATCACCTCACTTTCGCTCGACCACACCGCTGTACTGGGCGACACGCTGGACAAGATCGCAGCCGAGAAAGCCGGCATTATCAAGCCGGATCGTCCGGTGGTGGTGGCCCCGCAAAAGCCGGAAGCGCTGGACGTATTGGTCAATATTGCCGACGAACGCAACGCCCCGCTGACGCTCGTCGGCCGGGACGTGCTTTTTGCCGGCGGTGAGCACTCACTCGACGGGCAAACAGCTCAAATCTGGTCCCCGGGCGGGATACCATTCGAAGTGCACATCCCCCTGCTCGGAGAACACCAGGTCGAAAATGCGGCCGTGGCCGCTTCCGCACTGTGGACGCTGCGCGAGCAGGGGCTGGGACTCTCCGATGAGGCCATCCGGCGGGGATTCGCTCAGGTCAAGTGGCCGGCACGCTTCCAGGTCGTGCGCCGCGACCCACCAGTCATTTTCGACTCGGCCCACAACCAGGATTCTTTCGCCAAACTGCGCCAAACGCTCGACCTGTACTTTCCCGGCCAATCCGTCACTCTCGTCTTTGGTGCATCGGAAGACAAGAACTTGCCCGGCATGTTTGCAGAAATGAAGGGCAAGATCAAGAGACTGATTGTCACCCGCGCCGACCACCCGCGCGCACTCGAACCGGAGAAAATCCGTCGGGCGGCGAAGCAAGCCGGGATTGAGTCGGAGGTGCTCGAACCTGTCGAAGCAGCCTTCGAGCGCGCTCTGGAATTGTCCCAAAAAGATGGTAGTATTGCATTATCGGCCGGCAGCATGTTCGTTACGGCCGAGGTAATGGTTGCCTGGGAGAAATTGACCAAATAAAGTTCCAAACACCAAGCTCGGTAGCTGGAGCTGAGGAAGTTAATGAATAATCACACCAATTGGAACGACGAAGAAGAAGATAACTTCAATTTAGCGTTATCGCAACGGACCGAAGAACTTTACCGTTATCCGAACCTCGAGTCTGACCCTGAGGGCTTCATCGAGGCGCTGGTACTGCCCTTGCGTGATCTGGTCATTTTTCCACGCATGGTCTCACCGATCTTCGTCGGACGCGAACAATCCCTGCTGGCTATCCAACAGGCCCAGTCCAACAACCTGACGGTCATCGGCCTGACCCAGCGCGATCCGGAAATTGACGATCCCGGTGCGAACGATTTCCTGCCCTTGGGCGTGGAAATGGCCGTCGGGCGCTTGCTGCAAATGCCGGATGGCTCGTCTTCGGCGCTGGCCCAGGGACGCCGCCGGGTGGAAATCGTCGAGTTCCTGCAGGTTGTCCCCGTCCTGCGCGTGCGCGCCCGCCCGATTTACGAACCCCAGACTCCCGACCGCCAAACCCAGGCCCTGATGCGTTCGGCACTCGACCTGTTCGACCGCTGCGTACAACTCGACCGTTCCATCCCCGAGGAAGCGCACCTGTTTGCGCTGAACATCTCCGAGCCGGGCTGGCTCTCAGATATGATCGCCACGGCTATCTCCTTACCCTACGAGGAGAAGTCCAACCTGTTGATGCTCTCCGATCCGCGTGCGCGCCTGCAGCACCTAAGCAAACTGTTGGCCGACGAGGTGGACGTACTCGAGTTGGAAGATGAAATTCACAGCCGCGTACAATCCGAGGTGGACCGCTCGCAGCGCGAGTTCTACTTGCGCGAGCAGATGAAAGCCATCCAGACCGAACTCGGCGAAGGTGACATCTGGACGCGGGACATCACGGAATTGCAGAAGAAGGTCGAAGAGGCCAGTCTGCCCGAGGAACCCAAAACGGTCGCCCTGAAGGAAATCGAGCGTCTGAATCAAATGCCTCCCATGGCGCCGGAAGTCGGCATCATCCGCACATACATCGACTGGATCCTCGATCTGCCCTGGTCGGTATCCACAGATGACAATTTGGACGTCAAGCATGCCGCCCGGGTGCTGGAACACGACCATTACGGGCTGAAGAAAGCCAAGGAACGCATCCTCGAATACATTGCGGTGCGTTCGCTCAAACCCAAGAAGGAGCGTCAACCGATCCTGTGCTTTGTCGGCCCTCCGGGAACCGGCAAGACCTCGCTGGGCCGTTCCATCGCTGACGCGCTGGGGCGCAAGTTCGTGCGCATCTCGTTGGGTGGGGTACGCGACGAAGCCGAGATTCGGGGGCACCGCCGCACCTATATCGGCGCCTTGCCCGGCCGCATCATTCAGACCATCAAGCGGGCCGGCACGGCCAATCCACTCTTCATGCTGGACGAAATCGACAAACTCGGCGCTGACTTCCGCGGCGACCCGTCGGCAGCCCTGCTTGAGGTGCTCGATCCCGAGCAGAATTTTGCCTTCAGCGATCACTATCTCGAACTGCCTTTTGACCTCTCCACGGTCATGTTCGTCACCACTGCCAACACCCTGGGAACCATCCCCCCGGCGTTGCTGGACCGCATGGAAGTAATCGAATTCCCGGGCTATATCGAGGAGGAAAAACTCGAGATTGCCAGTCGTTTCCTGATCCCGCGCCAGATCCAGGAAAATGGCATCGAAGATGTCAAGCTGCAATTCGAGACCAAAACACTGCAGAAGATCATCCGCGAATATACTTACGAGGCTGGCGTCCGTAATCTTGAGCGGGAGATCGGCCGGATTTGTAGAAAGATCGCGCGCCTTAAGGCTGAGCAGAAGCGTTATCCCGAAAGCGTCAGTGAGTCGCTGGTCGAGAAGCTGCTGGGTCCACCGCAATTTCTGCAAACCGAGGCAGAACGCCAGGATGAAGTCGGCGTAGCCACCAGTCTGGCCTGGACCGAAAACGGCGGCGAGATCATGCCGGTCGAGGTAGCCATCCTGGAAGGCAAGGGCAGTCTGCAGATGACCGGTCAATTAGGCGAGGTGATGCAGGAATCGGTGCAAGCCGCGCTGACGTATGTCAAGTCGCGCGCCGCAATGTTTGATATTGATCTGGAAATCTTCGAACGGCTGGACATCCACGTCCACATGCCGGAGGGCGCCATCCCCAAAGATGGACCTTCGGCAGGCATAACCATGGCCACTGCCATGCTATCTGCGCTGACCGGACGCCCGATCCACAAAGAAGTCGGTATGACCGGCGAGATCACCTTGCGCGGACGTGTGCTGCCGATTGGCGGTGTACGCGAGAAAGTTTTGGCTGCCCACCGCGCCGGATTAAAGACTGTCATTCTGCCCGAAAAAAGCACTAAGGATTTGATCGACGTACCTAAAGTGGTGCGTACGGCATTAAAGATCATCCCGGTTGCGCATATGGATCAGGTGCTGGAAATCGCCCTTTCACCCGAAGTAGTGGCCGAGCCGCCCCGTCCGCGCAAACGATCGGATGAGGCGAGCGATGCCGAATCGGAAGATTAGACGCAATTGAGATTAGCGAATGACGCGAATGCAGTAAAATATTCGCGTCATTCAATTTTTTCATAGGAGAATCATGCCGAATTCTCTTCAAGGGAAAGTGGTCGTCGTAACCGGGGCCTCGTCCGGCTTTGGGGAGGAGGCTGCACTGCTTTTCGCTCAAGAAGGATGCAGCGTGGTGCTGGCCGCACGTCGGATCGACCGCCTGCACGCGCTGGCCGAAAAAATCTATAATCAAGGCGGCGAAGCTCTGGTTGTCCCGGTAGACGTCACCCAACGGGCAGAGATCGACTTAATGGTAGAGAGCATCATAGACATCTACGGTCAAATCGATATCTTGTTCAACAATGCCGGCTTTGGGCGGCTTGACTGGCTCGAGAATCTGGATCCGGAGCGTGACATCCAGACTCAGATCGAGGTCAACCTATTAGGCGTGATCCAGACCACGCGTGTTGTCCTGCCGCATATGCTGGCACGGCGTTCCGGTCATATTATCAACATGTCTTCAGTAGCTGGGCTGATTGCCGCCCCCCTGTACACCGTTTACGCCGCCTCCAAGTTTGGCGTACGCGCCTTCACGGACGCCTTGCGACGCGAAGTATCGCCTTTCGGCATCCACGTCTCGGCTATCTACCCCGGCCCGGCCGTAACCGAGTTTGGCCAGCATACCGGTAAAACCCGAGCGCGGCGCAGCCTGAGACGCTTCAAAGGCATCTCGATGAGCTCCGAATATGTCGCCCGCCGGGTGGTCGGCCTGGCTAAACGCCCACGGCGCATGCTGGTCATTCCGTGGTGGTTCCGATTGATCATCGGCATCGACCATATTGCGCCGGGACTTGTGGATTGGTTCCTGAAAACCAACTTTACCCGCCATTACCATACCCCAGATTGATCATCCTGAGCAATACTTGCTCATCATTCAAAATAACCAGCCAAGCGTACACAATACTTTTAATGTTCCGGAATTGCGTACAACGTGTAACTTTGGTCAGGCGATAGCGATACAGTTTTCAATAAGCGGGTGGTTTCGTTCAATACCCGTATTTGATCTGGCTCCTTTAGCACAAACCCAGCACCAGTGTTATTCAAGAGAACATGAGTATAGCCCTGAGAATGCCAGGCATTGACAATCCTTCGCGGAGATCGATAAAGATACACATCATGGGCAAAATTGTCTAAAAGCGTATCAGGCTGAACATCTCGCGCCATTTCATAACTTCTAGGTTCGAATAAAAAATATATTTTAGCGGTTTGCGGGGTCTGAGCGATCATTTTTAAGGCCATGGCATACCCCGGTTGATATTTTTCCATATAGCTTTCTTGTGAGACAATCCCTACCGCCACTGCGAGCGGATTCCTGGAAACCACAGCGAGTCCTGTATCAAGCAGGTTGACAAAAATGACCAGTGCAGCCAGCATGGTCACGATAAAGCTAATCCGCAATTTTTTTAAATCGAGATTCTTGATAGATTGCATGCCCAAAGCTGCGGGAACTGCAAACGGGATAATGGCTGGAAACAATAAGCGTGCCTGCCATAGGTTTTTTGTGGTTATATAGCCAAAAACCCAAAATACCGTACTCAGACAAAAGAAAAGCCCAATCACACTTAGTGCCGAACGTTGCGGTAGTTCCAAGTGGCCTTTCTTGATCAAAACCCACAAAGCGATGGGCAAAATCAAAAGAAATAACGGACCAATCCGTCCATCGTAGAAGGTGACATCCTGATACCCCAGCGTAATATTCAAGGGAAGTGTAATCAAAGCCAACACATTCCAACCAGAACCCGTGCCTGCCCCAGCATATAAAGCTGATCGAAAACTATCCCAATATCGACCAGCAAACACAAATGGGTAAAATGGGTTCCCCATCCATAGCCAGTTGCGGAGATACCACACCCCTCCGACAAGGATAGCGATCAAACAAAAACGAAACAGTTCCGTAATCCATTTTTGCCTAGCATGGAACATCCAGATTGAGATAAGCAATACCGCGGTCAGACAAACGATCACACTCGTATATTTCACGCCCATGGCCATCCCGGCAAAGACCGCCGCCAGACGCCACCAACGCAGGTCTTGCCCCACATGACCCTCCCAAAGCGAATAAAGCATAGCCACGCTGAAAAATGTCAGCGCCATATCGGTATATGCCCAGGATGCCAACAATGGCAGGGATGGCATAGAAACCAACAGCATCAAAACCCACCAGGCCGTCAAATCTCCCCAAAGTCTCCTCGTCCAATCCCACAAAAGGAATACAGCAAACATTGTCCATAAAAAATGAATCTGCTGAGGAACGATATCCAAACCGAGTCCCACTCCCCACACATAGGCTCCTTCCACCAAATCAGGAAACCAATATGGAGGATTATTATAGGCTCTCAATCCCCCATCCCTGAGCCACAAAGCCGGAGTAGCAAGATGATATAGGAGCGCATCAAACGACTCAACCGGCGGCAAAAGGGTCATCAAGAAGGTCAGGATTAATGCTAGAAATGCAGCCCAGCGCATCCATGCCGGAATCTTACTCGCAGAGACGCGAATTTGTTGGGCAAGGTCTCTGAGCTCCAATAAGGTTTCCCGCAACAAACCGCGCCAAAAAAATTCAGCCAACAACAGGATTTGAATTCCGAAAAGGACCACTGGTTTTGCAACCCCGATAACGGCCAGGCCAAAACCAAGCAATCCCAATTCTCCAAAACCAAGGCCGCCAGCCAAAACCAGGGCCGTTATTCCTTTGAGTGTTTTTTGGAGTGTATAGTGAATTGTGAGCTTGCCAACCACGATAGCGTTCAACAAAAGCATACAGGTAATGATCAACGCCAAGCATACTTTCAGCAGACCACTGGCTACCTGCAAAGCAAGTGGTTTTTGAACAACATAGAAGGCGGCTAACACAAAAGCAGTCCAGCCAATCAAAAGCAAGCCTAAGAGCCCAGATAGGATTCGAGAATTCCGCATAGATTGATTATAACGTTTTGCGTTTCAAGCAAACTGAATTATTATTAGGAAAATCACACAAGGAGTTTCCTAATGACCGCCTCCCGCCTTGAAAAGCTCGTTACTTCGCTCCGGACTTCCGGTCTGGATGCCGTGGCACTCAATCCCGGTCCCTCCCTGACGTATCTAACTGGCCTGCACTTCCATCTGATGGAACGACCAGTTGTTTTACTTATTGCTTCCGATCATGAGCCGGCCATTGTTCTCCCTGAATTGGAACTGCGCAAGGTAGAACAGATGCCCTATCCTGTAGCAGCATTTCCATACGGGGAAAACCCATCCGAATGGGACGAAGCTTTCCGCAAAGCTGCCCAGGCGCTGGGATTGGACGCCAAACGCATCGGTGTCGAACCGCGCGCCATGCGACTGTTGGAATTCCGCTATATCAAACTCGGCGCGCCTAAGGCCGACTTCCCGGATGCAGGCGAGTTGCTCGGTAACCTGCGCCTGAGGAAGGATCGTGCCGAAATCGAAGCTATGCGCAGGGCAGTCAAGGCGGCCCAAGCCGCCCTCGAGGCGACCCTGCCGCTGATCAAGATCGGCATGACCGAAAAGGAACTGGCAGCTGAACTTGTGACTCAGTTGCTTAAGCACGGCTCGGAGCCGGAATTGCCATTTTCGCCGATCGTCTCCGGCGGGCCGAATTCGGCCAATCCGCACGCCAGCCCAAGCACGCGCAAGCTTCAAGCGGGCGATCTACTTGTGATCGATTGGGGAGCCACCATGGACGGCTACATTTCCGACCTGACGCGCACCTTTGCCATCAGCCAGGTGGAGGCCGAATACGAGAAAATCCATCAAATCGTGCAGCAGGCCAATGCCGCGGGACGCGCTGCTGCCGGACCCGGCCTCGCCTGCGCCGAAGTGGACCGGGCCGCCCGGGAAGTGATCGAGAAAGCTGGATACGGCCAGTACTTTACACACCGTACCGGTCACGGCATCGGGATGGAACCTCACGAGGAGCCCTACATCCGCGGCGACAACCTGCAAATTTTGGAGCCAGGCATGACCTTCACGGTCGAGCCTGGAATCTACTTACCCGATCGCAATGGCGTGCGCATCGAGGATAACGTGGTCATCACGCCGGAGGGCGCCGAAAGCCTGAGCGATATGCCGCGTGAAATCCGCGTGGTGGGATAAATGCAACTCTCCCCCTTCAAACTCGAACGCTACTTCGCCCAGTACGAGTTCAATGTGCAATACCTGCTTTGCAGTTCAGACTGCGAGTCGCTTTCGATTGGCGACCTGCTGGCGCTCGAACCTGGCGCGGAAGAGGCCTTCCAGCGCCACTGGCTGGGCTACACTGAATCACAGGGATCGCCCTCGCTGCGGGGGGAGATCAGCCGCATTTACAGCAGCATCCGGCCAGAGCAGGTACTGGTCCACAGCGGGGCAGAGGAAGCCATCTTCCTGTTCATGCAGGCCACGCTCCAACCCGGCGACCACCTCATCGTCCACTGGCCATGCTACCAGTCGCTGAGCGAGGTGGCCAAAAGCCTCGGTGCCAGGGTCAGCCTTTGGGAGGCGCGTGCTGAAAACAACTGGGCCCTCGACCTGGATGAGCTCAACCGGTTGATCCGTCCTGAAACGCGCGCCATCGTCGTCAACACACCGCACAATCCGACCGGCTACCTGATGCCGCAGGACGATTTCACTGCGCTCAACGCAATGGCGCAAGAACGCAACCTGCTGCTCTTCAGCGACGAGGTCTACCGCGAATTGGAATACGATCCCGCTGACCGCCTGCCAGCCGCCTGTGATATCAACGCTACGGCCATCTCGCTGGGAGTCATGTCCAAGACTTACGGGCTGGCCGGGCTGCGTATCGGTTGGATCGCCACACAGAATTCTGAAGTTTTTCAGAAGATGGCGGCACTAAAGGATTACACCACCATCTGCAACAGCGCCCCCAGCGAGTTCCTGGCTGAGCTTGCCCTGCGGCATCGCGAAAAGCTGGCGGCACGCAACCT
>CAYOUV010000084.1:0-12104 GCA_964407265.1 uncultured Anaerolineaceae bacterium
CCGGGAGCGGTGGAATGGCTGCATGGACTATAATCCTGATCAATGAAAGTCTGACCATAATCACCGGCGAGGAAAATATGGGAGAATTCGAATCAGTAAAACTGCAGGTCTTGAATGCTTGCCGGGCGCTGGTTACCAGCGGCTACCTGATTGCAACGGGGGGAAATGTTTCCGTACGTGCGATGGAACAAGCTGCCTTTGCGATCACACCCTCTAATTTCGATTACATGCAAATGAGCCTTACTGATGTGTGTGTGCTGGATTATGACCTGAATTTGCTGGAAGGCGCGCACAAACCTTCAATGGAAAGCGGTATGCATGCCGGCATCTATCAGGCGCGCGCGGATGTCAACGCTGTTGTGCATACGCACCAGGTGTATGCCAGTGCCCTGGCCCTGATCAACGCGCCCATCCCGGCTTTGTTCGACGAGCAGGTACTCTTTCTGGGTCGCTCAGTGGATATCATCCCCTACGCGCCTTCGGGCACGAATTCATTAGTGGACAACGTCGTCCGGGCCAGCCGGAACCACCATAATGCTTATATCATCCAGAACCATGGGGCGCTGTGTTTTGGGCCTGACATGCGCCGTGCTATCCATAACACCCAGGTACTTGATAAATGCTCGCTGGCGTATTTGCTGGCGTTGTGTACTGGAAGGGAAACCTCTACCATCCCGGTAGAAATTCAGGAGATGATGTTTGCCAGGTTGCGCGAGGACCAGAAGAAGCTGGAGATGGATGGCGGAAATGCCTGAGCTGCTGGTTCTTTCCAAACGCGCCGACGAATACTGCGCGCTGCTTCAGGTTGCAAAACTCCCAAATTTGGAGATCAAAACCGCGCTTTCCCCGAAGGTGGAAATCGTCTTCGGTGAACCCGACCTGATCTGTGAGGCGCTCGATTCGCTTCCAGCCCTGGTCTGGGCTCAGTCCACCTGGGCGGGAGTCGAACCTCTGCTGGATCCCAACCTGCGCAGGGATTACATCCTGACAAATGCTCGTGGCGTCTTTGGCCCCTTGATGTCTGAATTCGTCTTTGGATACCTGCTTCTGCATGAACGCAAGATCTTGCAGCGCTTGGATGCGCAACGCCAACACCGCTGGAACCCAAGCTTAACCGGGACTCTGCGTGGCAAGACCCTCGGTCTGCTCGGGGTTGGCTCGATTGGCGCACACCTGGCATCCACTGCCAAGCACTTCGGCTTGCATGTGCGCGGATTCACGCGCAGCAGCGAGAATTGCGCTGACGTGGATACCTATTTTCACGCCAACTTGCCTGCCTTCGCCTCCGGTTTGGATTATCTCGTCAGCCTGCTGCCCAATACTGCCGAAACAAAGCAAATTATCGACGCTGACCTGTTGCAGGCGCTGCCAGCGCACGCAATCCTGATCAACGCGGGGCGTGGCTCTGCCGTGAAGGAGCTGGCGCTGGTCGAGGCACTCGAAGCGGGCAGGCTTGCATTGGCCGTGTTGGACGTATTCGAACGGGAACCGCTTCCAACCGAGCATATCTTCTGGCGCACCCGGAATTTATTGATTACCAGTCACACGGCTGCTCCCAGTTTCCCAACCGACATCCTCAGGCTGTTTATTGAGAACTATCATTTGTACTTGGACCACGAACCACTCATGTATCGGGTCGATTTCGAGCGTGGATACTAGGGCAGTAGCTCCCCGGGAAACCGGGGATTTTATTTTAAGACCTCACGCTCGCAGGAGAAATTTTTTTCTTGGGCTCATCATTGCCCGGATATAAAACATCTACACTTTGCCCGAAAATCTGCACATCTTCTTCATAAATGACAGCTATGCTTGCCCGTGAATATTGCTTGCAAGCACTCATAAGGAGACTCTGCATGAAAATCAATCTGAAAAAGATTAGAAAAAAATGGTGGATCATCGGCGGCGTGGTCTTGTTGCTGCTGATCGTGGTAGTCTTCGTGCGCTCTCGTTCCACGGCCTCGACCAGCACTGCCACGTTGCAGACTGTTAAGGCGGAAGTCGGTACGCTCTCCCAGACGATTGGGGCGACCGGCACGGTGCGAGCCAGCCAATCTGCAGTGCTGACTTGGGGCACCGGCGGAAATATTGCCTCTGTCAATGCCCACATCGGAGATACCGTTGGCGCCGATCAGGTTCTGGCTGCGCTCGATCCGGCTTCGGTGCCCCAGAACGTCATCCTGGCAGCTTCGGACCTGGTCAGCGCCCAGCAGGCATTGCAGCAGGCCAAAGAATCGGACCTGGGCCGCGCCCAGGCTGAACAAGCTGTGGTGACAGCGCAGCAGGCCGTTGATGACGCGCAGAAGAAGTTTGATAGTCTCAATTACCCGCGTGCGTCGGATGCGATAATCCAAAATACCGAAGCCCAGATTCAGTTGGCGCAACGGCAATTAGCCAAGGCATCCGATAGCTATCATAGTGTTGTCAGGATGCAGGATAAGAACCCACTAAAGGCACAAGCGCTGTTAGATATGACCAATGCCCAGATCAAGCTTAATAACCTGATCGCCAACTATAACTGGTATACCGGCCAGCCATCATCACTCGATTACGCCAATGCCAAGGCGGCGCTGGATATTGCCAAAGCGCAGCTGCTGGACGCGCAGCAGACTCTGGATAAATATCAGAACGGACCCAATCCGGATGACGTGGCCGCAGCCCAGGCCAAGGTGAATGCTGCGCAAGCCACTTTGAATCAGGCTAAGATTATTGCTCCTTTCACCGGCGTGGTGACTGGGGCGGATGCCCAGGTGGGAGATATGGTCACTTCTGGCACGTCCGCTTTTCGCCTGGATAATATGTCCCATTTGTTGATCGATTTGCAGGTCTCCGAAGTGGATATCAACAATATCAAGGTCGGCCAGCCGGTTACCGTGCAGTTCGATGCCATTCAGGGCAAGACCTATGATGGCAAACTCACCAAAGTGAATCTGGCTGGCGATGTGTCCTCGAATGCGGTCAATTTCACTGTAACCGCCGAATTGACCAGTGCTGATTCAATGGTCAAACCGGGCATGACAGCCGTGGTTACGATCATGGTCAACCAAAAGGAGAATGCCCTGATCGTGCCGAATACGGCCATCCATGAACTCAATAACAATAAAGTAGTGTACGTGGAGAGTTTGGGGAGTGGGGTCAGGCCGGTTCGGATCGAGGTGGGCATGGTCACCGACTCGGCCAGTGAAGTGACCGGTGGAAACCTTAAAGCCGGGGATACCCTTGTCCTGAATCCAACTGCTTTGTCAGGGAGTAGCCGCAGTAGCGGCTTCAGCCTCTTCAGGATCTTCGGCGGCGGCCGTGGTGGCGGCGGCGGCGGATTCCGCGGCGGACCCAGGCCGGGTGGCGGTTAGGATCGAAGGTAAATATGAGCGAATCAGTCATTGAAGCCAGGGACCTGACCAAGGTCTACCAGATGGGTGATGTAGAAGTGCGCGCCTTGCGCGGCCTGTCTATGCAGGTCAAACGCGGGGAGGTAGTGGCGGTCATGGGGCCTTCAGGTTCCGGCAAGTCTACGCTGATGAATATTATTGGCTGCCTGGACCGCCCTACCTCCGGCGAATATATCCTGGACAGGGAGGCGGTCTCCGGTTTGGATGATGACCAGTTGGCCAATATTCGCAACAGCAAGATAGGGTTCGTCTTCCAATCCTTCAACCTGCTGTCTCGTACTTCAGCACTTTCCAATGTGGAATTACCCCTCCGTTATGCCGGATTGCAGGACCATCGTCAAGAACGTGCCGAGGAAGCGCTGGAAGCAGTTGGTTTGGGAGACCGCATGCACCACAAACCGACCGAGTTGTCCGGTGGTCAACAGCAGCGCGTGGCGATTGCCCGGGCGCTGGTCAATGATCCGGCCATCATCCTGGCTGACGAACCGACCGGTAACCTGGATTCGAAGGCTGGGCAGGAAATCCTGGATTTGCTGCTGGATTTGAACCGCGAGCGCGGTACCACTTTGGTAATCGTCACGCACGATCCGCGCATTGCAGACCAGACTCAGCGGATGATTCACGTTCGCGATGGCGTGGTGGACGGGAGATCAAAATGAAGATTGGACAAATCCTTTTGGAAGCCTTGGAAAGCCTGAATTCCAACAAGATGCGTTCCGGGCTGACAATCCTGGGGATTGTGATCGGCGTGGCGGCTGTGATCGCCATGCTGGCGGTCGGACAAGGGGCCCAGAATTCGATCACCAGTTCAATCAATGGCATCGGGACAAATGTGTTGTTCGTCAACGCAGGCAACCGCACCAATGAAAATATACGCAACCAAAAGCCGCTAACTATGGAGGATGCCAAAGCCCTGGCCGATAAATTCCAGGCGCCCTCGATTGGAGCGGTCGCACCGGTCCTGCAAGGGAATGTCGCGATTACGGCTCAGCAGGGCACATCGACCAATTCCAGCTTGTTTGGCGTCACTCCGGTTTATGCCCAGGTGCGAAATGAGATCGTTGCCCAGGGTTCCTTTATTACCCAGCAGCAGCTGGATAGTCATGCCTCGGTGGCAGTGATTGGCCCCGATCTGGCGACCTCCTTATTCGGGACGACTGATGGTTTGATTGGGCAAAGTATTCGTGTCGAAGGCAGTATTTTCAAGATCGTCGGAATTTTGCAGTCTAAAGGTGGTACGTCGTTTGGTAGTTCTGATAATCAGATTATCATCCCGCTTACAACCGCCCGCGATAGGATTGCGCGTCGCTCTTCCAACGCAAGTGCAGTCGATACCATCTACGTTCAGGCCACCAGTGCAGACACGGTTAGCGCAGCTACCGATCAAATTAACCAAATCCTGCGGGCGCGGCACCATGTGGCGGTCGGTGCGGAGGATTTTTCCGTCTTTTCCCAGGCTGACTTGTTGCAAACTGCTACTTCGATTACCGGTGTGTTGACCGTCTTCCTGGGCGGCATCGCAGCCATCTCCCTGCTGGTGGGTGGGATTGGCATCATGAACATTATGCTGGTCTCGGTTGCCGAGCGAACGCGTGAGATCGGTCTGCGCAAAGCCTTGGGTGCGCGCAAGCGCGACATATTGATCCAGTTCCTGGCCGAGTCGTCCCTGCTAAGCCTGCTGGGCGGATTGGTCGGTATCTTGCTTGGCTGGGTCATCTCGCTCATCATCGGACAGGTCGCTTCGGCCAGCGGCAACGCTTTTAACCCGGCCGTTAGTCTGAATGCCATCCTGATGGCGACCTTATTTTCTACCGCAGTCGGCTTATTCTTTGGGATCTACCCGGCCAATCGAGCTGCCACATTACAGCCGGTTGAAGCGCTGCGGTACGAGTAACGACTATTCCACGGTGTTGAAAAAACCGGAAAGGTGCATAACGCAATCTGAATATCAATCCCCGTTCATGCTGGGTGCGGTTGTTTTGGTGTATCTGGCATTGAATCCTGGTTTTCGGCAGGTAAAAATTTTATGTGACCGACAGCCCGGTTGCCAAACCGATGCAGATGCGTCATAATCAAAACGATGCCAAAGAAGATATTAGTGATCGACGACGAACCTAAGATCGTTGAGATCTGCTGCGACTATTTGAAAGCCGCTGGTTTTGACGTGATCGTGGCCGGGGATGGACCGCAGGGGTTGTCGCAGGCGCGCACGCAGAAACCCGATCTGATCGTATTGGATTTAATGCTGCCCGGCATGGACGGACTGGATGTATGTCGCGCCCTGCGGCATGACAGCGAAATTCCAATCATCATGCTGACCGCGCGCGTTGAAGAAGCCGATAAGTTGGTGGGGCTGGAGCTGGGCGCTGACGATTACATCACCAAACCCTTCAGTCCGCGTGAGCTGGTCGCTCGCGTGCGGACAGTCTTGCGCCGGGCGGGAGGCGATCCGACCAGTGAAGTCATCCGGGTAGGGGAGGTCACCCTGGACCGCACGCGTTACGAAGTGGATTTACCAGACCATATCATCCCACTCACGCCAACCGAGTTCGAAATTCTGGCTACATTGATGAGTCAGCCCGGACGTATCTTTTCGCGTTCACAGTTGTTGATGGCCGTTCATGGCGTGGCATTTGAGAGCTATGAGCGGGCAATTGATTCACACATTCGGAACCTGCGGCGCAAGCTGGAGAGCGCGCCGCAGGCGGGATCGTACATTGTAACTGTGCATGGGGTGGGCTATAAATTTGAAGGCAAGCATGCAAACTGAAACCATCCGAGCCATTCGCCGTCGATTGTTCATGTTATTGCTGCGCGCTTTTGCAGTATCGGTGGTACTGACCCTGGTTTTTATGCTGGTAAGCACCGCGGTCTTGATCAATCGAACCAACCAGCGTGCACCTTTCGTCAGGTTGAATATCACCCCCTTGCTGGAAACATACTATCTTAGTAAAGGCACTTGGGATGGCGTCCAGAATGTATTTGCGTCAGACGTCAACGGGCAGGCCAACCGCGAATGGAACGATGGGCTGTTGCTGGATGCTAAGAATCAAGTTATTGCTAATCACGGTTCGGTGGCCGCCCCCAATGTTGGGAATACCTACACTCCAAAGCTGGACGATAAACTGGTCCCCTTACATGTCAATGGAACGCAAGTGGGTAGTTTTGTGGTCTCGAACGGGAAATTTCCGACTCCCGAGGGCTTTATTTTTGACCTTTTGGGGCGAGTCGCCCTACTCTCGACTTTCTTCGCTATTTCGACGATCTTGATCGCCATGTGGTTGTTATCGCGCCGCATCATAACGCCCCTGGCTCAGGTAACCGGTGCGGCCCGGGCGGTGACTGACGGTCAGCTCGGTACGCGGGTCAAGATCGAAGGCGATGACGACCTGGGCGTTTTAAGCCAGAGTTTCAATCAAATGGCCGAAGCTCTGGAGCGCAACGATCAGGAACGCCGCAACTTATTTGCCGATATCGCTCATGAGTTACGCACCCCGCTTTCGGTATTACGCGGCCGTCTGGAAGGCATCGTGGACGGCGTCTATCAAGCCGAGCCGGAACAGATCGTTCCGGCTCTGGAAGAGACTTATCTGCTGGAACGCCTGGTGGATGATTTGCGGCTGCTGACGATGGCCGAGACCCGTCAACTGCATTACGATCTCAAGCAGGTCGACTTGGCTGAACTGGCGGGGCGTGCCATCGATCTGTTCCGGGCGGAAGCGGACGAGAAGCGCATCGAACTCAGCTTGCAGACGGCTACCGAAAAAGCCGAGATCACTGCTGACCCGCTGCGTACCGAACAGGTGATCGGCAATTTGCTCTCGAATGCTTTGCGTTATGTCCCCGAAGGCGGGAAAATCTGGATCGAGGTCGAGAGATTGGGTGATAGGGTCGTCTTGAGCATCAATGATAGCGGTCCGGGCATCCCTGAAGCCGATTTACCTTACATCTTCGACCGCTTTTGGCGGGGCGATAAATCGCGTTCGCGCTCTTCCGGTGGCGCCGGATTGGGTCTGGCCATTGCCAGGCAACTCGTCGAGGCCCAGGGAGGCAGGATTACGGCCTCCAACCTGCCAGACAGCGGCTTGCAGATTAAGTGCGAATTTTCCGTCTAACCAATACCGCCCGTTGCAATACGGGCGGTATTTGATATAAATATAACAATCGTCTCCAAACTTTGCGATTAATCACCTATTATTTGGAAGGACGTATGAAATCCCAAGATATTCTTCCGGTTTTATTCTCGATCGTGGTCATTATCCTGGTCGCCATCCTGGAAAAGCAAAGTCGCTTGTTCGCAGCGCTGACCGCTACCATGCCGCTGACAGCCGCGTTAGCCTTGTGGATCGTCTACGCTTCCAGCAGCGGGGAGCAAAGCTCCGTTACGCAGTTCAGCCTGAGCATGGTGCTCGGCTTTCTACCGACCCTGGCTTTTATGATTGCTGTCTGGTTATCGGCGCGGGCTGGGATGAAGCTTATCCCGATGTTGCTGACCGGATATGGCGTGTGGGCTGCCGGGGCAGGAGCGCTGATTTTGTTGAGAAATCTGATAGGTTTGGGATAGGTTTTCAAAGAACGTACCGACTTGCCTTGAAACGCATCGGGTACCAGGAAATAAAAATAGGGCAGCAATTTTTGAGCTGTCCTATTGTGTTCCAGAAGATAATGCTACTCATAGCGTAGGGCTTTCACAATATCCATGCTCGCCGCCTGGCGGGCCGGGATCAGCGCAGCTATCACGCCAAACAGCAGTCCAATCGCAATCGCAGCTAAAATACCGGTCAGCGGGAAGGTGTATCCCAACGGAAAGATCACTGCCATTGAAATGACGAAGATATAACCCAGGTATAGCCCTGCCAAAAGCCCGAAGGCGGTGCCCACGGCTGCCAGCAAGATAGCCTCCACCAGCACCATGTTGTAAACCTGTTTGCGGGTTGTCCCGACAGCGCGCAACATACCAATCTCGCGCGTACGCTCGATCACGCCGATTGCCAGCGTGTTGAGCATGGCGATCAAGGATGGCAATGCCAACAGCGCCAGGATGAAGTACATGCCTGCAAAGGCCACCTTCATCAGAGATTTCATCTGGGCCACATAGGCGTGACCCGCGACGACCCGGAATTGTGGATAATTGGCCGCGATGGCCTTGATCTGCGCCCCTGCTGCCTGGTCGTCAGCGCCTGGTTTTAGGTTCAATTGCAGGAAGACGTCTTCGGTCTTACCGAAATCAGCCTGCAGGTTTGTCTGGGAGATGAAGGCTGTAGTAACCTTTTGGTCGAGTAGGTCAGTTGCTACGGCTACGATAGTGTAAGGTGCCTTGCCATTGGGTGTGGCCAGTTCAACCGTGTCACCGAGTTTCGTGCCGGTAGCAGCCAGGAAAGCGCCATTGGCGATCATGTTGCGGCCGGCTGCCAGGGAGCGATAGGCGGAGGCGTTGCCTTGCATGAAATGCAGCCCGGAGACTTTCGGGTAGACGACCGGATCAATGCCCAGAATCGAAACCGAAGTGCCGTTCAGGGCCGAACTGGCGAAGCGCAGCGTGCTGACGTCGGCGACCCCGTTTACTGCGCGCAATTGGTCGGCAAAACCTTGTCCGGCTCCCAGGTCAGTACTCCAGACAGAAATCGAGGGTGGGATGAACAGATAATCGCTGCCCAGGTTCTTGCTCAGCAGGTCAGACATGGTAATCGTCAGGCTCGAGACCAGTCCGCCGGCGGCGACGATGATTGCCAGGGCCAACATTGTCGAGCTGGCTGTGATGGCCGCCCGCGACGGCTGGCGAGTCAGATTGCTTTCAGCCAGTTCACCGATCCCCTGCCGGGCGTAAACCCAGGTCAGAAAGGCTCCAAATACTTTGGCAATTGGGCTGACAAGTGCCGGAGCCACCAGTACCAGACCGACCAAGAAGATAATGCTCCCGGGGGCGATTAAAGCTACGTTTCCGGAGATGATTGCCAGTACAGCCAGGACGATCAACACGACTCCGGCCACGAACCGTCGGCCGGTCCGTCGCACAAATTCCACATCGGCTACGGACGGGCGTAAGGCATCGAGCGGCGTCACCTTGCTGGCATTGAAGGCCGGGATCAATCCTGCCAGGACGGTTACCCCCACGCCGAGAAAAATCGAAACCCCCACGATCGAGGGTGTCACGACTGGATTACCCAACTTTAAATTAATAAACTGGTTCATGAGCGGTTCGGCAAGCCTGATCGCACCCAGACCAAACAAATAACCGAGCAACAATCCAGCCACCGATCCGATAATTCCCTGTAGCAGGCTTTCGAACAGGATCATGCCGAGGATGGTGCGGCGACTGGCTCCAATTGCGCGCAGCATGCCAATGTCACGCCGGCGCTCGGTGACCACTGTCCGAAAGGTGTTAAAGATAATGAAGGCGCCCATGAATAGTGCCAGCACGCCAAACAAGTTGAAGGCTGCCTGGGCTATCTTGAAGGTCCCGGCAAACTCTTCTCCGGGAATCGGGCTGCCAATCTTGTAGCCATCACCCAGGGCGGCCGTAATCCTGGTAATTGTTTGTTCACGTGCAGCCACATCGGTGGTGTTCAGGTTTACGTCGATTTTGGTGATCTTACCCGGCTGGCCTGTCAGTATTTGGGCTTCCGGCAAGGTTACAACCACCTCTTCGTTTCCGGGGCCGATATTTGGGATAAGCAGGCCGACCACGCTCAACTCGGTTGTGCCAGTGACCGATGGAATTGTGAATTTATCGCCTACTTTTACGGATAATGAATCGGCCAGAGTTTGGCTGATCAAAGCCGAGGCGGTGTCCCCCTCTTCGAGATAGCGGCCAGCCATCAGCGGGAATGCCCGAACCGTCTTGGCCAGATAAGGGTCAATTCCTACCAGGCCGAGTGCCCGGATGGCGTCTGTCTTTCCCGGATTATGATCGTAAAAGTCTGCGGGTAAGTTGATCGTCCGATTGAGAGAGGGGGAGATGGCGCGCAAGCCCTCAACCGCCTGTACTTTTGCCAAGATATCCTGTGGAAAAGCATCGCCACTGGCACTGGTGATAGTTACGTCGACATTACCCCCGGCAGCCATCGCATTGGCTTGCAGGCTGGTCAGCATGGTTGGCAGGATGCTGTTCATGCCGGAGATGACCAGCACGCCGAACATGATTGCCAGGGTGGTCAAAAAGGTTCGGAGTTTGCGTCCATTCAGATAACGGAAGGCCAGAGTAAGTTGGAGTTTCATGCTCGATCCATTTGATTGCGTGGCCATTCAGCGATTTTATCGTCATCGGAAGAATGGTCGCACGTTGAAGGTTAATCACCGATCTCATTCATCTTGTCGGTTACCAATTCAATGTTTTTGACCTTCCTTGTTTCCAGCAAAGTCTCATCAATCACTTTGCCGTCTTTCAAGAAAACGATGCGGTCGGCGTAGGCAGCGATGCGCGGATCGTGGGTGACCATAATGACCGTGCGTCCGAATTTCTTGGAAACATCCCGCAGCAACCCGGCGATCTCGTCGCCGGAGCGCGTATCCAGGTTGCCGGTCGGTTCGTCGGCCAGGATCAAGGCCGGTTCTGCCACTAGCGCGCGGGAAATTGCGACCCGCTGCTGTTGGCCGCCGGAGAGTTGGTCGGGGCGGTTATTCTGACGGTCCCCGAGCCCGAAGCGTTTGAGCCATTCAGCTGCCCTGGCGCGCGATTCGGTCGGTTTGATTCCATCCAGGGTTACCGGGAGGGCAGCATTTTCGACCGCGCTTAATACCGGGATCAGATTGTAAAACTGGAATACGAAGCCGATCTTGCGGCGGCGCATCTCCGTCAGCGCGTCGTCGCTCATTTTTGCAATCGATGCGCCTTCGATGACCACCTGGCCTTCGGACGGATTGTCCAACCCGCCCAGCAGGTGCAATAAGGTGGACTTGCCACAGCCGCTGGGTCCCATCACGGCCACGAATTCGCCTTGGTTGACTTTGAGATTAACGTGATCCAGAGCAGTCACAGCAGTTGAACCGGAACCGTAGATCTTGGTCAGGTTTTGGGTTTCGATGAGCGGCATGTTTGACTCCTATTTGTCAATAAAATAAACAAATATTATTCATGAATTGTTCTGATACGCGATGGCTAGGATCCGTCTGAGCCAGCTGTTTTTTTCTTCGGCCGCCCGCGCCGCCGGATTTCCGGTTCGGGCAGCGGTTGGTTTTTAACTTCATCCAGCCGGGTTTCGACTATATCGAGCCAACGCAAATCGGCTTCCAAATGCATGATGGCTTTATCTACCAGCAGGATCTGGGCGATCTCCAAGTGTGGATCGAAACTATCACGCAGGCTGGTTGCTGCATGCAATTCCTGATAAAGATATGCGCGCTGGGTTTGGATCAAGCGCCAGGGATCGGCTTTACCAGAAGCCAGTCCGACCATCAGCTTGATAAAGAACTCATCCCGCTGGTGTTCGGGCGTCACTCCGTTGGCAAACCAGTCCTGCAAGACGCCCTCGCCCTGCTTGGTAATGGCGTAAATCCGCCTTGAGGGCTCGTCACCTTCGCCCAGGTCCGAGGTGCACTCCACCAATCCCGCCTCTTCCAGGCGGTCAAGTGTGGTGTAGACTTGAGCCGGTTTTACGTCCCAGTTTTTATCCCCACCTACGACGGCCTCAAAGGCTGCGCGCAAGTCATATCCATGGCGTGGGTGTTGGGCCAGCAACCCGAGAATTGCGTTGCGTACCGACATATTAATTAGTAAAC
>CAYOUV010000085.1:0-11974 GCA_964407265.1 uncultured Anaerolineaceae bacterium
GGATTCATCTTTTTATCAATACCAATTGTTGACATTTGCCCAGGTAATGCGCAACCTTCGATGTTCTAATGTGTTATATATGTTGACAAACGAACATAATTTATGTAATATATAAACAATATCGAACAAATACTCAATTGATATATCTTTGGATAAAAAGCCGATCGAATTCTGTAATCCGATAACCAAGAGATCATGATGGATAAATATATTGACGTAATTTCATTGGCTTGCCATTCTGAAGTATTGAGGCTGATATGAATGCAGTCGAAAGACAGAACAAGATTGTTGAACATATTCTGGAAGAAGGGCAAATCGAAATTCCAGAGATATGTGAAATGTTCTCTGTCTCCGAGATGACTGCCCGGCGCGACCTTAATGAACTGGATCGACAGGGGATGTTGCGGCGTATTCACGGGGGTGCCGTAGCTAGCTTGGGACGGAGCTATGAACCGCCGTTCCAGACGCGCTCTTCAAAGAATCAATCTGCTAAGAAAGCGATTGGTATCAAAGCTGCCGAATTGATCTACGACGGCGATAGTATTGCCCTGGATGTCGGGACGACGACGCTCGAAATTGTGGGGGAGTTGAAGGAGAAACGCAATCTGACGATCGTGACGAATTGCTTGCAAATTGCGAATCGCGTTGTCGATTATCTTTCGCTGGAGATTGATGCGCGCTTGATTTTGACGGGAGGCATTTTACGTCCCCGCGAGCTGTCTATGATCGGACCAATCCCGGAGCACGTCTATCAGGATTTGCATGTTGACAAAGCCTTCATTGGGATTGGCGGGATCAGTCTCGAGGACGGCTTGACTGAATACAATATCGAAGATACCCAGATCAAGCAAATGTTGATCCACAGCGCTCGCGAGAAAATTATTGTCACGGATAGCTCCAAGTTTGGCGTGACCACTTTTGCTTCAGTCGGCCCGCTCAATGCTGTCGACAAAATCGTCACCGATAAAGGGGTGCCGCCGGAGATGGTCGAGAAGATTCGCAAACTCGGTGTTGAGGTCATACTGGCCGGATAGATCAGACGATTGAGATCCAAAAGGAGAATGCAAGATGGAATTCAAGCTAGACTCACAAACCAAAGTGCAGCCTGAACAAACCGAAACTTATTTGAAGTTCCGCACATCCATTCCCAAGCCAACTGAAGAGGACGCGCATCTACGTCATATTTTGCGTTTTTACATTGCACGTGCCATGCAGAAGCGCGGCTTGCAGGATATCTACATCCTGCCAGAGCTCACCTTGAGTGGGCGCAAGGTCCGGGTAGACGTTATCGGTGGCGCACCGGGAAACTATACGATTGCAATTTGCGAACCGGACTCGGTGACCTCCGAAACCGAGGAAATCCTTGAACTACTCAAAGATCTGGACGGAACCGAGACGATCGTGCTGCATTCGCAATATGGGAAACCTGGCAATGTGATGGAAAAATTCCAGACGCAACTCGAGTCGAAAAAATTCCGGCTGCTGGCGGTTGTCCCGCCGCCGTTTGACGATGTGTATGAATACGATATTTGGATGTTTGAAACAACCTTCCGAGATCTATTCACTGAGGATTAATCTATGTCTGCGAATAGCAACGCCGGGAAAGTTTATAAGATCGTGGTTGCCTGTGGCACAGCTATCGCCACATCCACACATGTATCGATCAAAGTTAAGGAATTTCTCGAAGAGCGCGGCTTGCAGGCTCATACCATTCAATGCCGTGTTACCGAGGTGCCCAATTTAGCGCTGGATGCCGACCTGGTGATTTCAACCGCACAAGTTCCCTTTGACCTGGATATTCCCGTGGTGGATGGGATTCCATTTTTAACAGGCATCGGCATCAAGGAGGTGATCGACAGAATCGAAGAAATTTTGCGTTCCCGCTGATTTACAGATTTAATAATCAATAAGGAGAATGATAAATGGAAACCGTAAAAGCAATTGGGGATTTTCTGACAGGTCTTGGGGCACCCGTCATGCTGCCTATCGTGATCTTCATTCTAGGGGTCATCCTCGGGCAGAAAGTAAGCCGAGCCTTCATCTCCGCCATAACGGTTGGTGTTGGTTTCATCGGCCTAGGCCTGGTGATCACACTCCTGTTCCAGGCGCTGGGACCAGCCACAGATGCTTTGGTGAAAGCCACTGGCATTCAGTTGACTTCATTGGATGTGGGCTGGGGTGTTGCGGCGGCAATCGCCTTTGGAACAACGGTTGGGGCCCTCGTGATTCCCCTGGCCTTTGGCTTGAATATCATCATGTTGCTCTTCAAGTGGACCAAAACCCTCAACGTTGATATGTGGAACTTCTGGCACTATGCCTTTACTGGCTCGCTGGTCTACTTGGTCTCGGGCAATAACCTGCTGCTGGGTTTGATCGCTGCCACAATTCACGCCGCCGTTGCATTGCTGATTGCTGACTGGACTGCCAAGGATGTACAAGAATTCTTCAAGATTCCTGGCGTTTCCATTCCGCAAGGATGGGCAATCACCAGTGTTCCGATCATCAAGATCTTGAACTGGATTATGGAAAAGATCCCGGGCCTGCGCGACATCCACTGGGATTCTGAATCCCTCGAGAAACGTCTGGGTATATTCGGCCAGCCGATCGTCATGGGTGCCATCCTCGGTCTGCTCTTCGGCTTGATCGCCTATGGATTCGATACGCGAGTGCTGACCTTGGCCGTCCAGATGGCAGCTGTGATGCTGCTCATCCCGCGCATCATCGCCATCTTTATGGAAGGGCTGACACCGCTCTCCGAGGCTGCCCGGGCCTTCATGCAGAAGCGCTTTTCGGACCGCGAGTTCTATATTGGGCTCGACTCAGCCATCCTGATCGGCCATCCGATCACCATCGCCGCTGGCATCATCCTGATCCCGGTGACGCTCTTCCTGGCTGCCATCCTGCCTGGCAACACGACCCTGCCAGCTGCTGACCTGGCCGCCACTGCCTTCTTCGTGGCCATGGTCCCGCCTTTGACGCGTGGTAACCTGTTCCGCTCGATCCTGTACGGTACGATTATCATGATCGTAGTGCTCTACATTTCGAGCTCCTTCGCTCCATTGATGACCGAGATCGCCAAGAGCATTGGCTATGCCATCCCCGAGGGTGCGGTCCAGATTACCGGCCTGTCTGGCGGCAACTGGATTGCCTGGGTGCTGACCAACATTACCAAACTTTTCTTCGGCGGCTAAGCCGAAGCAGCATTTCCTCAGGTTGGAGAAGAGACTTCCGTGGTCTCTTCTCCAACCATGCAATCATTTCAAATGTTATTGTGAAAGACGGCTTTTTATGAATCTCGACAACATGCAACTACTTGAGCAACTTTGTGCCATTCATGCCGTCTCCGGTCGCGAAGATGCGATGACGGCCTTTGTTCGTGACATGATCCGTCCTCTGGTGGATGAGGTCAGCGTCGACAATTTGGGTAACGTGGTAGGGATCATTAAGGGCACATCTTATCCGGATCACAAGTTGATGCTTCAGGCTCACATGGACGAATTAGGCCTGATTGTGCGCAACATCACCGATGACGGATTCTTGCTGATCGAACGCGTGGGCGGCATTCCGGAGAAGACCCTGATGGGCCAGCGTATGGATATCATGACCGATGATGGAAAGCTGATTCCCGCTTATGTTGGTGCCAAGTCGCACCACATCACGGGATCGGATGAAAAATATCGAGTTCCAAATGTACACGAAATGTTTCTGGATCTGGGTTTGCCCAGCCGCCAAGCCGTGGAACGGGCCGGGATCCAGGTCGGGGATTCTGTGACCTACCACCCCAATTTTCATCGTTTTGGAGATGGATTGATCTGCTCGAAAGCACTGGATAACCGGGTTGGCGTTTTCGTGATCCTTGATGCGCTCAAATTTTTCGCTGAACATCGACCGCCTTCCACGCTCATTTTCTCGTTCACTGTGTTGGAAGAATTCTCCATACGTGGCTCGTTACCGACTGTGACACGCACCAAGCCGGATGCAATTATTTCGATCGATATTACCATTGCGCCGGATACCCCCATTGATCAGCCGCTGCATCCGGTACAAATGCGCAAAGGTCCGGCGGTCAAGTTGATGGACTTTCACGGCCGCGGTACGCTGGGTGGATTATTCTCCTCGCCTAAATTGCGCCGATTTATCGAAGCGACATCCAGGCAAGAAGGTCTCCCTCTGCAGCGGGAAGTCATCGTCGGTGTAATCACGGACCCGGCCTTCCAGTTGTACTTGGGAGATCAGGGATTCGTGATCGCAGGATTATCCATCCCGCAGCGCTACAGTCATGCCTCCATTCAAATGTGTCACGAAACCGATGTGGCGCAGATGGTTCAACTTGTCAAAGCCGTGGCTGCAGCCTTTACCCCTCAAGTCGATTTGACCCGAGGGTGATGTAAGTTTTCGATCCCATAGCAAACGAGGTATTCATGAAGTCTTGGATTAAAGAACTCTTTGGAACTGAAAAACCGGTGATAGGGATGTGCCACATGCAAGCCCTACCCGGCGATCCCGGATACGATCCTGAAAAAGGTTTGGATTCGGTCTACGCATGTGCCCGCGCGGATTTGCTGGCCTTGCAGCAGGGTGGCGTGGACGCCGTGCTCTTTTCCAACGAATTCAGCCTCCCCTATTTGACGCAAGTCGAAACCATCACCGTGGCCAGCATGGCAAGTGTGATTGCTGAGATGAAATCGGAAATCAAGATCCCATATGGTGTCAACGTATTGTGGGATCCGAAGGCCTCCATCGATCTGGCTGTGGCAACCGGTGCTCAATTTGTACGTGAGATTTTTACCGGCGTTTACGCCAGCGACTTTGGCTTATGGAATACCAATATCGGTGAAACGATCAGGCACCAGTCCGCTGTGGGAGCACAACACGTGCGCCTGCTGTTCAACATTGTCCCGGAGTCGGCTGCATACCTGGGCAACCGCCAGATCGCTGATATTGCACGCTCGACAGTCTTCAACAATCGCCCCGATGCTTTGTGCGTATCGGGCTTGACAGCTGGCGTCGAAACTTCTTCCCAAACTCTGAAACTGGTCGCGGAAGCTGTGCCGGATACGCCGGTTTTTGCCAACACTGGCGTTCGACTCGAGAATGTCGCCGATCAGCTGTTAAATGCGGACGGGGCCATCATTGGGACGGCCTTCAAAGATGATGGCGATACCTGGAATGCCGTCAACGTTGAACGGGTCCGGGCTATTATGAATAGGGTGAAGGAAATCAGGAAGGGATAATTGTGTCGTTTCGTATTGCGCCATCCCTGGCGTCTGCCCCATCGGACCATTTGGGCGAGGTTATTGTCGAATTGGAGATTGCTGGAGCAGATTACATCCATTTCGATATCGAAGATGGCTCGTTTGTCCCGGTCATGACCCTTGGGACCAAGCTGATTGCCGATTTGCGGCGTTATACCCGCTTGCCTTTTGATGTACATTTGATGATGGGAAATCCAGAATGGCTGGTACCGGAATTGGTAACGCTTGGCGCGAATCGTATTTCGGTACACTACGAAGCCTGTCTTTATCCGCGGCGCGTGCTAAGGCGGATCGTTTCATCCGGAGCCGAAGCCGGGATCGCTTTTAACCCAGCGACTCCCGTTCCCGACCTGACATACTTAAAACCCTACCTGAGGTTTGTCCTGATCCTGACCACCGAACCAGAAATGCCGGATTGCCCGTTTCTGCCCGAAGTATTGGATAAAGTCCGGCAGGGCAAGCAGACCAAAGGCCTGGAAGAAATCGAATGGGTCGTGGATGGTGGGGTCAATTCTGAGAATCTGGCCTCCGTGATTACGGCTGGCGCCGAGACGGTCGTCGTTGGGCGTTCCGTATTCAAGGAAAATAAGATTGCCGAGAATATTCGAACATTGAGAGACAGTATCTGACATTGGAGCAGTATGCAATATACACTGGTGGACCTGCTAAAGGTTGAACATATCGTGGTAGGCCTCGACGCGCTGGATGCGCAGGATGCGGTGGACAAGCTGACTCAAAAACTTGTTGTGACGGAGCATGTTACGCGCGAATTCTCCGAGGATGTCTGGCGGCGCGAGGCGACTTTCCCTACCGGTCTGCCCACCCAACCCCTGGCGGTCGCGATCCCACATGCCGATCCGGATCATGTCCTCCAGTCGGCAGTTTGCATCGGAGTGCTCAAGTCGCCGGTCAGGTTCGCGCAGATGGGCACGGACGGTTCGACAATCCTGGAGGCGCATATTCTCTTTATGCTGGCAATCAAAGAACGCGAGAAACAAGTCGAGATGATCCAGCAATTGATGACTTTGATCCAGTCCCCGGCGCTGCTGGAAGGGCTGACGAAAACACATGATCCGGATAGTGCGATAGAATTGATCCGGCAGACATTGAACGAGGCATAGATGCAAACATCTGTTTTAATCGTGACCGATGATGTCGGTCTGCACGCCCGGCCAGCATCCGAATTCGTCAAGCTGGCAGGGCAGTTCGCCTCCAGCCTGCGAGTACGGAATTTAACCAAGCAGTCGGATTGGGTGGATGCCAAGAGTATTTTGATGGTACTGACTCTGGGTGTAGAGCAAAATCACGAGATTGAATTGATGGCTGAGGGGGAGGATGAAGAGGCTGCGATTCGATCCATGGAGGAGTTAGTACAGCATAATTTTAATGGTTGATCGTTTGGAGGTGTAAGTTGTTAGATAATAAAGTTGCCATTGTCACCGGAGCCAACAGTGGGATTGGCCGGGCGATTGCCTTGGGATTGGCCAAAGCAGGCGCTTCAGTGACAATCGATTATGTTACCGATCCTGAATCAGCCGAGGCGTTGGAACAAGAAATCAACAAATTGGGGGAAAAAACGCTGATGGTGGATGCGGATGTCAGCCAGGTCGCTGATTTACAAATGCTGGTGCAAAAAACGGTCGAGACCTTTGGCCGGCTGGACATTATGGTCAATAACGCCGGGATCGAGACGCGTACGTCTGTGCTGGATACGACCGAAAAACAGTATGACAAGGTCATGGCGGTTAATTTGAAGGGCGCCTTCTTCGGCACCCAACTGGCCGCCAAGCAAATGATAAATCAGGGTGGCGGCGGACGCATCATCAACATTTCTTCGGTGCATGAAGATTGGCCGATGCCGGGCAACACGCCCTACTGCTGTTCCAAAGGCGGGATGCGTATGCTGACGCGCACGGCTGGCGTCGAACTGGCGCAGCACGACATCACAGTGGTTGGCGTGGGGCCGGGTGCGGTTGCGACGCCGATCAACCAAAGCACCATGAGCGACCCCGAGAAACTATCCAGGCTCAATGCTGCCATCCCGATGGGCCGGGTGGCAGACCCGGCAGACATCGCCAATCTAGTTGTCTGGCTGGCGTCCGACGAAGCTGGATACGTTACTGCCACCACATACTTTGTTGATGGCGGGATTATGCAATCCAGTCCGGGGTTGTGATCCATAATTATTAATATTGCGGCTGATTCGAGCAGCCGACAAGTGCATGTGTTATAAAAAGTGTGCCAGATCTTTGATCTGGCACACGCATCATTGTCTCATTTGTCTTGAACTGCCACCCGTTCTTTTCGGCGTGCCAATAATTTGCGGATGCGGGTATGCTTCTCGCGCGTCAGCGGGTAGAACCAGGCCAAGATCACCGCGCTGAATAACAAAACCGCGCCAAAGGGACCGATCAGGATGCGGATGGCGGTCAGGGCTGAGGCTGGCTGGGTGAACTGTGTCACACCTTCGGGTGGGGACTGGTAGCCGAACCAGCCCAGCACCTGCAAGGCGATGAAAATCGCCAGCGCACCGGTCAGCTTGCGAATGAAGTTCTTGACCCCGTAGTAAATGCCTTCCTGGCGGCGGCGCGTGCGCAGTTCATCCCATTCGATCACATCCGGGAAGATCGAGTCGGGCAGCACATGCGCGGTCGAGACTGAGATGCCAGCCATGACCGCCAATACCAGCACGTAAGTGATTTGTCCTGGCTGGATGGTAAAAATCAACAACTGCACCACCGCCCAGAAGCTCATCCCGATAATGTAGGCGATATGCTTGCTTAATTTGCCTGAGAGCCAGACCCAGAAGGGCAGCATCAGCACCGAGGTGATCAGCAGGAAGGCGAAGACGGTCGATTCGAGCGGCAGGCCGAGTGCCTTCTGCAACAGGTTGCCGCGCGCCACCCAGTACAGCATGAAGAACGGCAGCACCAGCGCCACCAGGTCGAAGGTGATCCAATTTAGCATGTAAAGTACCGTCGCAAAGCGGAAGGGGATGTTCGACCAGGCCACACGCACTGTCACCAGGAAGGGCGTATCCTGCTCTTGCTGGATCTCCTCTTCGGAACGTACGCGTTCCTTGACCACGAAGAAGATCAGCAGGAAAGGAAGCACCGCCAGTCCGCCGAAGAGCGCCGCGACGACCATGTAACCCTGCTGCTGGGTCGCGCCGGAAGCCAGAACCCCGTCTACGATCGCAGGAGCAGCCACGGCCGTTGCCAGAGACGCGAACAGGTTGAAAAACATGCGAAAGCCGGTCAGGCTGGTGCGTTCGTCGTAATCGGGGGTGATCTCAGGAGTCAGCGCATAGTAGGGCACACTGACGAAGGTCTGCAGTGTATCACTCAGCATAAAAGCCACTGAGACAGTCACAGCCAGGGCGAGCTGGTTTTCGAAAGGCGGTGCCCACCACAACATCAGAAAGGCCAGCGCGAACGGAATCGAAAAGAACAGCAGGAACGGGCGGCGCCGGCCCCAGCGTGTGCGCACCTTATCGCTGATCGTGCCGACGATTGGATCGTTGACCGCGTCCCAGATGATGCCTACCAGCGCGGCTACCGAGGCGATGCGCGGTTCCAGTCCGACCACGTCGGTCAGAAAGATGGCATAAAAGATCTGGCGCAAGGTGCCGAAGCTGGCCAGGCTCCAGTCACCGGTCCCATAAGCCAGTTTGAGCCATAGCGAAAGGTGGCCTTCTCTGGCAGTTTGCTTCTGCATTGCATACTCCTTTGGCGAGGGTTGTCAACTTTGCTGCATTGGGTATAACAAATCTAACACCAATAACTGCAAATCACCTCGCCAAGCAACAGGCAATCGGTTTTCACGTTACAATATCCGCATGTCCTCCCTGGCAGATAAACTCAAAGCTTTGGGCGTTAAACTCGGGACCTCCGAGCTTAGTCCCTCCAAGGCCAGGCACGGCACTCCGATCGAGAAGATTTTGGATGGGCAATTCCAAACCACGCCGCGCGGCGAGGCCTTCGTGGTCGAACAGCAACATCCGAGGGAGTACCGCCACGGGATTTTTCCGATCCGCCTGGAGTCGCCGCTGGAGGTGGTCGCGGCTTGGGCGCAGGACGCGCGTCTCGCAAGCTTCGATCCGGCTTCCTTTATCTTCCTGGATACCGAGACCAGCGGACTGTCCGGCGGGACCGGGACATACGCCTTCATGGTTGGCGCGGGACGTTTCGAAGCCACCGAACAAGGCGAAGGCTTCCACTTGCGGCAGTTCTTCATGCGCGATCCGGCTGAGGAACCGGCTATGCTGGAGGCCCTGGCCGAATTCCTGGCCCCGGCCCAGGCGCTGGTGACCTATAACGGCAAAGCCTTCGATCTGCCATTGTTGCGTACGCGCTACATCATGCATAACATCCCGCTGCCCTTTGAAAATTATGCCCACGTGGACCTGCTGCCGCTGGCGCGTCGCTTGTGGCGCGACCGTCTGCCCAGCCGCACCCTGAAATACATCGAAGAGAACGTGATGCTGGCTCCGCGCACCAGCGAGGAAGTGCCCGGTTACGAAATTCCCTGGCTGTACTTTGATTACCTGCGCAGCGGTGATGCTGAGCCGCTCAAAGGCGTTTTTTACCATAACGCAATGGACATCCTGGCCCTGGCAGCGCTGCTCAATCACACTGCCGGGCTGCTGGCCGATCCGCTAAGCGGGCAGGTCGCGCACGGGCTGGACCTGGTGGCGATTGCGAAATTATATGAAGATCTGGGCCGCTGGGACCAGGCGGCGCGCATCTATGAGCACGGACTGGAAATGGAACTAGACGAAAGTGATTTTGCCCAGGCTGTGCAGCGTCTGTCGATCCTGCAGAAACGCCGCGGTGACCTGGACCAGGCCATCCGCTGGTGGGAGCAGGCCGCCGCCGAAGGCCACGTCTACGCCCACGTGGAACTGGCCAAGTACTACGAGCACCGCCAAAAGGACTACACTGAAGCCCTGCGCTGGACGCGGGCTGCACTGGCCCATATTAATGAAGCAGACTTTCCACCTTATGCCAGGCAATACTGGCTGGAGGAGCTGGAACACAGGGTATCCCGGCTGGAACGAAAGCATGCAAAGGAATAATGAATTTTGCCTGGCGCGCTTGCTGCACCTGGTACGTATCAATATATTATATGAAAGGCTGTAATCGTAGATGGAATTAACTCGAGTTCTTGGAAGTATTTTGCTGTCGCTTGTGCTGACTGTGACCGGTTTTGCCCTGGCTGTGGTTGCCATGCGCCGTGTTGGTTACGACCAGAAGACAGGTAAGGCGAGCTCTCGCTCGGCTGCTCCGCTGGTGGTCGGGCTGCTCATGAACCTGCTGATCCTGGCGGGGACGCTGGCGATCTACGCCTTCGTTGCGCGACGCCCGTTGGAAGCGATGGGCTTTGAGTTCGACGGGAGGGACCTGGCATTTTCGATTTTGATCCTGTTTGTCACCAGCCTGCTGGCTTATCTGATCGTTCGGCGACAAAGCCTTGCAGTTGCAGAGACCTCGGCAGGAGCATCACCTGCGATTAAACCCAACCTGCCCGGCCTGCAAGTGATGCTGGCCGTAACGCTGTTTGCGGCCGCCCTGCAAGAGGAGGTTCTTTACCGCGGCATGCTGGTCACGCTGCTCTGGCCGTATGGCTTGCTGGTTGCGCTGCTTGTCTCAAGTCTGCTGTTCACACTGGTCCACTTCGTAACCAGCAAGATCGCCTGGCAGCAAGCCGTCAATTGGTTCGTAGGCGGACTGACACTCTTCGCCGTTTATATCTTCAGCGGTTCAGTCTGGGTGGCTGCGCTGGTCCACCTGTCGCGCAATCTGGCCAACAGCTTTATTCTGACTGATACGCCCGGCGTCTCATTCATCAAACCCCGAACACCTCTGTCTGAGAAAGCCAAATTGATCTACTATACGCTGCTCTCACTGATCGTCATCTTGCTGGCTTTGTTTTGGTACGCTTCGCTGGTTTAGGCATGCAACTATTTTAGATGGTTGGCATCCAAACTAAAATTCTAATTGAAGGAAATCTATTAATGTCAAAGAAATCGCCCCGCCGCAGTTCGAGGAGCCAGCGCAGTCGCAATCCTGTAGCCAGTTTCCTGCGCAAACCGCTGGTACAGATCAGCATCGTCATCCTTGCAGCCCTGGCGATTTTTCTGATCGTAAGTGGCAGCGGCCGTTCCGCCAACTCCCCTGCCGAAGTCAGCGTGGATCAAGCCTACCAGATGTACCAGCAGGGTGTCTTCTTGCTGGACGTGCGAACCCCCGAGGAGTGGGACCAATTCCACGTTCCCGGAACCACCCTGATCCCGCTGGATGAACTTCCGAACCGTGTTAATGAGGTGCCGCATGACCAGCAGATTGTTGTGGTTTGCCGGTCGGGCAACCGCAGCCAGGCCGGGCGCGACATCCTGTTACAAGCTGGTTTTAAAAACGTTTCCAGCATGAGTGGCGGGTTGACCAGTTGGCAATCGAAGGGGTACCCAACAGTCAGCGGGCCGTGAACGCTTTCATCGATTGAGGTCAAATGTCACGTAAATTTCATTCTTGCCTGTTAGGCTGGCTGTTGGCTGCCAGTATGTTGCTATCCGCTTGCGGGAACGGAGCTGGTTCAGGCTCGGTGACTGCTCCGGGGGCGCTAAAAGTGGTCGCCACGACCACCATTGTCGGGGACGTGGTCCGGCAGGTGGGCGGCCAGTCCATCCACCTGACTGTCCTGCTGCCGGTGGGTGCCGA
>CAYOUV010000086.1:0-11687 GCA_964407265.1 uncultured Anaerolineaceae bacterium
GCCTCGGGATGACAAAGCCTGCAATTCCGATGACTGTTACAAAAGCTGCAACATACAACACGTGCGAGTTAGGTGCAAAGGCCGCCTGTGAGATTAAAGGCGGCACCATAGCGGACACGAAAGTTAGTGCGAGACCAATGATTGCGAACAATGATGAGACTAACATACTTTTGTCGGCTCGAAAAACCACATACCATGTAAGCAAAAGTAACAGAATTGCTAAAAACAGGTTGATAATGCCTGCAAACCACAGATATGGTGCGAAGACGAAAGATATAAGTGCTTTTACCCGAATTGCGTCAATCAAGAGGTCACAGACATAGGCCATAATCAATGTCGTTACCAACCCGGCAAATGATATTATTTTTGACATAAGGTTCTCCTTTAATGAGACTAACACATCTAACCTGACTCGGTTTCCAATCTCGTACAAGAAGGGCGGCTAACGATTTGCGCCATCGTCCTGTAAGGACATCATCCCCGTAGGGGGTACTGGCAGAGCGCAGCGAGTACGGAGTGCAAAGTGCTGGAGGAATGTCCAGTGCGCTTCGTTGGGCGGGTGAATGTCCTGGTAAATTGCTTGCGTCTCCGCACTCTGCGCGCTCACGGCTACTGAATAAGCCCAATGATGTTACCGTCGGGGTCTCTTATACTTGCGATCAGTCCTCAGCTCACCGCTTTCTTCACGAGCGCGCTGATCCTTGCCTCTTCGCTGGCGGTCAACTCCATCAGCGCGAAGGCGGTTGGCCACATGGCGCCTTCGTCGAGGTTCGCCGTGTCGCTGAAGCCTAACGTCGCGTACCTCGTGTTGAACTTCTGCGCGCTTTGGAAGAAGCAGACGACCTTGTCATCCTTGGCATACGCGGGCATCCCGTACCAGGTTTTTGGCGAGAGGGCGGGCGCGCTGGCTTTGATGATCGCATGCAGCCGCTTGGCCATGGCGCGATCCGGTTCCGACATCTCGGCGATCTTTGCGAGCACGGCGCTTTCCCCATCCGCCTTTTTCGCGGCCGCCTTCAGCTCCTGGGCACGAGCCTTCATCGCGGCTTTTTCTTCGGCAGTGAATCCTTCACCAGACTTCTTCGCAGATATTTTTTTGTCTGTCTTGGGGCTCATGGGAATCTCCTTATCTGACTTGGGGTTGTTTTTTGTAGCTTGCATCTAACAAATATTTGTTATATAATTAAGATACTTTATAATAAAGATAATGTCAAGGGTATCTCTATGACGAAATCCGCAAAGACAGACTTAAAGAAACGAGCCCTGATGGCGGTGATGGAATATGGCGTTCATTTGACGCTGTTCCGAAACGCGATGAATGAATGGGCAGGCCTCAACGCAACCGACATGGAATGTCTTCGGCTTCTCTTCCTCAAAGGCATTGCCACACCTTCTGAGCTTGCCAGGCATACCGGTCTCACTTCTGGTGCGACGACCGCCATGCTCGATCGGCTCGAAAAGGCAGGCTTAATTGAGCGACAACCCAATCCTGATGATCGCCGCGGGACACTGATCACTCCCGCAAAAACGGCTGCCGAAAAAGCCGCGTCATGGTTTGAATCGGCGAGAAAGGCACAAGACGAATTGATTTCAAGTTACTCGGAAAGTGAGTTGGAAATCATTGCTGATGTCTTTGAACGATTTACAAAACTATGGGACCAGGAACGTGAGAAGCTACGAAGAGGTCGGTAGATGCGAATCGCGCCACATTCGCGGCCGTCGTATGCCTTCTGTAGGTCGGCAATGATAATCTTTTACATCTTCGGCATGATCGGCATCACTCGAACCGATTTGTCCGAGCGGGGCTTCCCCATTAACTCGCCCAACTGTTTGGGTTAGCGAAGCGCACTGTCGAAGCTGCCCAGGAAAGTGATCGTTGTGCCCGGCAAGCTGGTCAGTATCCTGGCCTAGTGCCTGACCGCGGATGATAGTCTGAAAAAAAAGTCCCTGAGCTTCATCGCGTTCAGGGACTTTTTATCTATTTTGATATTTTTCGTTACGCCAGATGCAGGGTCTTGCGGACTCCCAGCCGGACCGCCCAGCCTGCGTAGGCCCCAATCATCGGAATGATCAAAACAATTAACATGCTGTAAGCCTGACTTTGATAAATATATAAGAGCGGAATCCACAGGCCTACGGCGAGACCGATCAACCATGGACGCGGATGACCAAGGAATGTGACCAGCGCGGCGCAGATTAACAATCCGCCTGCGCTGATGCCGGTATCGTCCCAGCCGGGGCTGGAATCCATGTAGGCCAGGAACATTCCAGATAAGACCGCAACTACCAATAGTATTTTATTCATCATATTTACACTTTCCTTCTCGAATGAACCGATAATCGTTTGAACTGATCCGAACTGTTCAATGGCGCGTTTCTCCGCCGCATCCGTACTCAAGCCAACGCGGATGCCATTTTCTATTGACTCCAAAAGGTGTCCTTCGATCTCGGCCAGAATTCTGTCATCGGATATCCCGCGTATCCATAACTGTCGTTTCAAGTTTTTTAAATAAGAATTGATCTTTTTCATAATTAGATTTCGATCGTCGCGTTGACGGCCTTTGAGAAGGTTTGCCATTCTCGCTGGCGCTGGTTCAAAGCCTGTCTGCCTTTGGGAGTCAGTACATAGATTCGTTTGCGGCGGCTTGATTCCTCCGACCACTCACTGCTGAGAAAGCCCAGTCGTTCGAGGCGGTGCAGGGCGGGATAGATCGTGCCTTCCGGCAAGTCAAATGTACCGCTACTACGCTTGCGCAGGGTCTCGATCACAGCATACCCGTGGGAAGGGCCTTCCGACAGAATCGCAAGTAACAAGAGGTCCAAATGTCCTTTGAGTGCTTCACCGATCATGGTAATATTTTATACCTAGCATTACTAGGTGTCAAGAGTCTGAGTCCTGCGAATGGAGGTTGGTGCCGACAAATAGTCCCTGAAAGTCGCAAGGCTTTCAAGAACTTTATGATAACTTTTCGTTGTGATATTTATGAAAGGCCGGTCTGATTCACGAACCGTTCGCAAATCTTTAAAAGTTTTTCTTCCTCTCCCTTATTCCGGGACTCGCACGCGCGCTCTTGGCGCTTATCGAAGAAAACCCGCTCACCCTACGCACAAAGTGTGATGAGGTGCAACGCACTGGACGAATGTCAGGCCGCTCGCTCTCAAACAGTATCGTGCCAATGCCCGGTAGCGATTGGCAGGCCATCAGCTTAGATAACTTTGTGTCTTCTTATCTCAGGTGTTCCATGTAGTAGAGCGTCGCGAACGCCACCACGAGAACGACAGCAGGTAGTGCGAGGCGCTTCCCCACCTTGAGCGGCTGGCGCCAGTCGGCCGTGGCCAGGAAAGCCAGTCCCGTTGGAAGAAGCAGTACGATCGCCAGCTGGAAAAGGTGCGCTGCTGTGCCTTCGTCACCATCGGGCGATGGGTTGAACCTGCCGAGCATGGTGAGTATCGTCGCGCCGCCGACCAAAGCCATTGAGAACAACGACAGGCCGAGTACGATGCGGCCACTGACCCTGTTGATCGTCTGTTTGCTCATGTTGTGACACCTTTCCATTCGCCACGAATTCGCTATCCCATTGGGGCGCTGCTTACAGCCTCGAGCCGGGGTCACCCCAATCGCCAGGAATTCCCAACTCGCGCTCCCGCTCATTCTAAAGCCAATCGCGTCGCCTCGTCCGCTCCGCATGTTCTGAGCAGGGTCCCCGGTCGCCTCCAGTGAGACCTAAGGCGGAGCGGACTCATTCGAACAAGATGAACGGGGTACCCTGCTGTATCAGGTAGTTCTGTGCAGTCAGATCAAACTCGATGGTAACGCCTGCCTCCGGAGGAGATGGTAGCCGCCGTGTTGAGGCTCGTCACGACGTGGCGGGGATTGATCGACTCCATGCGGCGTGGTAGAGATCCGGGTGTCTTGGCAGCATCTACCTCACAAGTCTTTCAGGAATACGAAGTAGAAGGCTGAGAACACGACGACGATGCCGATGTTCACGAGCAGTCGTGCTACGAAATGCTCTCTGAGGAACAGGACGTCTAAACTAACGATACTGCCGACCATGAGCAGGAAGAAGATCACCATGTACACGTTCTTCGACATGTCGACACTCCTTTCAAGGATATCTCCGATCATACCCCGGGACAGGCTATTCGCCTAGTCGATGTCGTGAGCGGACCGTCCCGCTGGGGGTCACAGGCACATCTCACGGAAGACTCTTGGCTCCACCTATTGGTTTGATTCACGTCATCGTACCCGCCTGTACCCGTAGGGTGAAGAGTAAGCACCCTGCCCTGCCGTCTCGCACTCGCGAAGCACCCTGTAAGGGCGATGTGTTCGCGGCACGGATGGTGGCTGAACAGGCCAGGGAAAAATGCTTGTCTGCACCGTGCCGCAGACACAGGTGAAAACGCCGCAAAACCCCCAGCGACCAGCTGTTTGCACCGACGCGCAAAACGAGTACAGTGTGCACGCCTTATAAATTTTTGTTGTTGCTTTCCACAGATATTACTATTTTCCCTCTGGCATGTTCTACTCCAAGATACCGAAGCGCTTCAGCAGTCTCACTTAACGGATACCGTCTATCGATAATAGATTTTACTTTGCCAGCTTCAAAAAGTTCTTTTATAAAAATCAAGTCATTTTGATTTTGTTTTGCACTTACACCTGTCATTTTCCTGCCGCCAGTTTCTGACATCATTGACCCCATGAGCATAGACTGGAAGATTTGAGCCATAGAGCCTCCGGCCATCACATATATGCCCTTGGGAGTTAGAGCACGCTTATAAGCTGGAAGCGAATGATAGCCATTTGCCGCAAAAATAAGATCATACTGCTGACCATTTTTGGTGAAATCTTCTTTGGTGTAATCAATAACATGGTCTGCCCCAATTGAGCGTGCCTGTTCCAAATTTCTCGTACTGCACACAGCTGTGACTTCTGCGCCAAACGATTTGGCAATCTGCACCGCAAATGTTCCCACCCCTCCAGATGCGCCATTGATCAAAACATTTTGTCCCGCCCGAATCTGCCCTTCATCGCGTAAACCTTGCAGAGCGGTGATTGCCGCCATGGGTATGGCTGCTGCTTCATCGAACGAAGTATGAACTGGCTTCAATGTTAATGCGCCCTCAGGAGCACAAGCATACTCGGCAAAACTGCCTTTTACCATTCCAAACACCTCATCACCTGGCTGAAACTGCTTGACGTTTTTGCCGACTGTTTCAATTCGCCCCGCCATATCAGCGCCTAGCCTCGTGTTTTGGGGTTTGAGAAACCCTCCGCCCATGAATCGAATCAAGAATATATCAGCGGTCAGGAAATGCCAGTCATATGCATTTACGGATGCCGCATGAATTTTTATCAAGACTTCATTATCTTTGGGTGTTGGTTTTTCTACATCCTTGAGTTGAAGAACATCCGGTGATCCATATTTGGTGTACACAATAGCTTTCATAAGTTCTCCCGGGTTACAAAAACCCGAACCAGTGTGCATACCCCCGTCTCGAGCTAATGCCCTCGACGCCCCTTTCGGTTCGATTCGGGGGTGCTGTGTGAGGGCAAACGGCCTGCGGGGCACTGCGTAATCACCAAAATGTTTCGGGCTTTATGCGGCATTTGATTAAAATAATATGAGAAATTATAGCATCGAAGCAATTTGGAAGTCCTGTATCAGGCCTTGGGAGCTTCATCCGCTGAAATGATGCACAATAGCTTTAGAAGCGTTGCCCCCTGCGGCCACCTGCCCCATATTCCTGGAATTTGAGTGCTTCTCGCTGTCTGGGAGGGGGTGCTTGGGGTCGATTGACGTATTCTACTTATTTACCAGCCCCTCGCAAATGCGCCAGAGTTTCTGCTCGTCTTCCTGGTTACGGAACTCACATTCGACCTCCTGGCGCTCTTCGAAGAATTTCCCGCTCACCTCTTGAAGTTCTGGGGCGCTCGCCAGCCAGACGGCGGTGTCCGCGCCCTGCGCGCTCGTTCGCCCGCCGGAATACCGCCTCAGGCGCCCCATCAGCTCCTCGGGCGCATTGCGATACAGCCTGGTCGCGGTGATCAGACCCGGCGTCATGGCGTTGGCTGTCACGCCCGTCCCTGCCAGGCGGCGCGCCAGGGCCCAGGTCAGCAGCCGGTCGCAGGCCTTCGACTGGGCATAGGCCTTGAAGCTCTCGAAGGGACGGCGCTCGAACTGCAGGTCGTCCAGGTCCAGGTCGCTGGCGAAGGACGAGGCCACGTTGACGATGCGCGCCGGGGCGCTCGTTTTCAATAAATCGAGCAGTTCCTGCGTCAGCAGGAAGTAGGCCAGCACGTTGACCGCGAAGGTGAGCTCGATCCCGTCGTGGCCCTCGATCTTGGGCAGGGTGCCGCGGTTGCCGGCTGCATTGTTGATCAGCACGTCCAGGCGGTCGTAGCGGCGGCGGAATTCCTCTGCAAAAGCGCGGATCGAAGCCTGGCTGGAGGCCTCGAAGGGCAGCACGACCGCTTCGGCCCCGTCACTGGCGATCTCGGCCGCGACCCGCTTCCCTTTTTCGAGGTCGCGGCAGGCCAGGATCACTTCCATGCCCAGCCCCGCCAGCTGCCGGGCGATCTTTTCCCCGACCCCGGAGGTCGGTCCGGTGATGATGGCGCGTTTACCTTGCATGGGTTGCATGCGAATATTCCTTCGTTTTTTTTGCAGTCGTAATAAAAGCAACTACTTTTGGCCTTGATTATAAATCTCCCCGATGTAAAATTGAGTTTGGAGGAAAGAGCCATGACCATCCGACGTGATCCCGAAGGCAACGAACCGCGCGAACTGTCCCGCCTGTACCCAGATTTCTCGGGCTGCTCGGTGCTCGAGATCGGTTGCGGCGACGGCCGCCTGACCTGGCGTTACGCTACCGGGACCGCGCGCGTGGTCGCCATCGACCCCGACTCGGACAAACTTGTACGCGCCGTCCAAAATCGGCCCGCTGGCTTCGAGCAGGTCGATTTCCTCAACCTGGGCCTGGAGCCGTACGCCGCGCAGGCCAGGGAGAAGTTCGACCTGGCCATCCTGGCCTGGTCGCTTTGATGATTCGCCCCCGAGAGCATGGTCCATGCTCTGCAGACAATTCACGCACTGCTCAAGCCGGACGGTTGTCTGCTCGACCTGCGCCCGCAGGGCACCCCGGCCGAGTTCGGGGTCCGGACCGGGAGCGGCTGGCAGGTCCTTGGTCACATTGAAGAGACGGATGGCTTCGTCGAGTACGGGCAGGCGGCGGAAGCCGTCGCGCAGGTCCTGGATGCGGGGCTCTTTTCTATGGAAGCCACTGGCGAGTATGATTACCTGATCTACGCCGATTCGCTGGGGGAGCTGAAGAGGTATCTGGTCGCAGAGTGGAGCGACGCGGTCATCCCGCCGGGGGTGCTGGCGCAGGCGGAAGCACTGCGACCGGCACAAATTTCCCTGCGGGATTTTATCTACGCTGGCCTGATGAGGCTTCTTTCTAAATAAAGCCAGACGGCGGACTTATGTCCGCCGTCTGGTCTGCAGCGCATTACTGGTTGCCGAACTGCTTCGCAACGATTCTTGCCGCCTCTCTAGACAGCCTCTCAGGCACCGAGAGCGTTACGTTGACCTTGCCACCCGAGAACAGTCCAGCTGAACGTGCCCCCGGGCTGCGCACGGGGATGCCGGCCTGGCGCAGCACTTCGACCAGCTCGAACACCGCAGCCGGGGAGACCTTCTTCAGTGGGTTCAATTTCGACCATGGTTCATCGGGGTCGACCGGCGGCTCCGGCGTGGTGGCTGCCATTCGTATACCCCTACCCATATTCATCTGATCCTGTATTCGTAGCCATTCATCGTTGGACATACCCGGTTCTTCGTTTCCCATACGGACCACCTCCCAAGTTGCCGCCCTGCGTTGTCTCGGCGGGGCGGATTTGCAATCCTTTTGAATATTATTTCACAAATTTACACAAAATGTACCCTACCCGCCATTCGCCCCGCGTGGGTGTCGGCCCGCAACAAAGATCAAAACACTCTCAAAATTTCGTCGATGCTCCCAAACTTCACCAAGTATAATCGACGGCCTTCAGAAAGGCCCGCGCTAAGATCATATGCCCAATCAAATTTGGATGTACTCGATCTTCTGCCAGTGTCATCGGATGGAGTTCGGTCAAGACATTATCAAAGGCAACTTGTGTATCTACCAGGACAGCCGCGTAACGCTCAGCCAAGTTGCGCACCATGGCTCCATACTCGTCCATCTTCGCCCGCATTGGGTCAGTCCGATTTGGTTCAATAAAGAAAGGCGTCATAAGTACTAAGCCTTTGAGGTGAGGTCGTGTCGTCTGAATCAACATCTCCAAAGTCTGGCTATATTCATCCAAATCGATATAATTTTCCTTTGGTAGCCATGTATCAAACTGCCGCCAGACATCATTGATTCCAATCAGAATGGAAAGCCAATCTGGGCTTAAGGCCACCACATCGCTGGCCCAGCGCACAGCCAGATCGCGCACCGTATCGCCACTCACACCCATATTGACAACCCGAATGTGTGCCTGGGGAATGGTGGCGGTGAGGCAGCTATTGATTAAGTTGACATAGCCTGTGCCGAGCGCGTCCCCCTCTGCTTCGGCTATCGGGCGAACACGGCCACAATCCGTAATGGAATCGCCGATCATGAGAAGTTTGCTGTTGGAATGAATCTTCATAGTGGTACAGTTCTCAGAACAATGGATAACTACCTAAAAGCGGCGGCCTAACGATTGGCGGCATCATCCCGAAAGGGATATCAGCAGGCGGGTACTTGGATTTGCTTCGAGAGCAGAATCCCACCTGCCTGCACTCTGTTTGAGCAGCGTTGACTTAGATTCAAGGTCGCTATTCATATTCTACTCAACCATTCATGCTTTTGGGGCAACACCCTGTTTTGCTTTCTCTAATCAACGTGAGCAAAAGAAACTTACGACAGGTTGTCTATAACCTTGGTCACTACCCAATGGTTCTTTCCGAGTCTACGTGTTCGTTGAAACCCCTGACGCTCAAAAATCGAAGTTGTCGCATTATAAAGGAATGATCCTGAGACCGATTGACCTTCTATGTCCTGGGGATAGCTTTCGACGGTGCCGCCTCCGAGGCGGGCGATCTCGTTCAACGCTCCTTCAAGAGCAATCGAAGCGATACCTTCGTGCCGATAATCTCGGTCTACAAAAAAACAGGTGATCCTCCAATCTGGAAGCTTGGTGAGACTGTTTTGATAAGCTCGCTTGAGTTTAATGCGCGGAAGTTCGTCCGTCGGTCCAAACTGACACCAGCCGACGGCAGTAGAACCGTCATACACAAGCGCAGCGTGTGCAAGGCCCTCCCGGACTCTGGTCTGCTTGTCCGATCTGTTCTTTGCCGCCGTCCGGTTACGCTCGTAACCCTCTTGGTGAAAGGCTATACACCAGCAGCCGCCCCATATTCCATTGTGTTTTTCGACCAGGCGTGCGAAATCCGCCCAGGTGTTTTCGTCAAGAGGCTTCACGATGAAATCAGACATTAGACTGCTCCTTCAACCAACGGTTTGCGTCTGCGTGCAAAGTGCTGGACGAAAGTCCAGCCGCTCGGCCTCACGCTCGTTTTGCAGTCAGATCTTTGTCTTCCATTTCCCAGGCGTGATCGAGCGTGTGGTACGCTGTGTGCCGGATCAGGTACCGCAGCGGCCATTTGGCCACCTTGCCCGCCATCTTACCCTGCGAGTGGTAGTCCCGAATTGCGTTGCAATAGGCCTCGCGATGCGCCTTCATTCCCTTGTTGGTCAGCATCGCCTCATCAGGCGTGATCACGCCGAGCTTCTTTATCCAGTCTTGCTCGTTGGCAAACGTATGACGGAATATCTGGTCCCGATCTCGTCCTCCACCGCGCGAACCCTTCTGCATCTCAGCCGACACGCGCGCACGCACCTCGTCGAAAAACGCCCAGCACGCCTGCATCAGCCTCAGTTCCCGCACCAATTCTTCGTCCGACATGGCTTGCTGGTCGATGCTCGAAAACGCGAATGAGATACCCCAGAAATCGGTTGAGCCCTTCCCTGGATAGTGCTCGACCACGTCGACGGCGGGCGTGGTCGCAAACGCAGCCTCCATCCCGGCTAGCTTCGTCACCGCTGCATAACGTGGAACGTAGGAGAGTAAGCGTTCGATCGCAGCCTCCTCGGTCTTTGCCCCGCGCTCGAGACCAGGCCAGTCCGCTGCTACCGCTACCACCTTCTTGCCCTTCGGTCCGATTTCTAGCGTCACTCGAATATGGTTAGTCATAGATCCTCCTATCACACTAGTTTCTGCCATCGCACACCTTTCAGACAGCACTCTGGTTGCAATTCTATCCCACCAGCTTGCCACCTTCATGACAGGATCTAAGACGACTGCACCGGACTATTCGGCAAGCCGCGCCGTCATTCAGTCTTTTCTTTTCCCGATTTGGTGTTTAATATTGACACTTCCAGTAATCGGTAGCCTGCATTGCTGGAACAGTATAGGCTGGATACCGTGCTCCCATCGGACATCAATCAAATATCGAGGGGTTGCAGACTGTTCATACCCAGGATCAGCGAGACCTCGCTGCCATGATGCAGATCGTGTTCCATCACATGATAGATCACCCAACTGCGCGATACATCGTATGTCTGGCCATCCCATTCATCCGGGAAAGTCTTTGCACAATCGGCCAGCGTCCAGCGCTGCAAGCGAGATTCAATGAATGCCCATGTCTCGTCGAGTCCACGTACCACTTCCACCGCGCTGCGTTCTGGTGAATCACGTTGGCCCCACAGCATGTACTCGTTCATCATGTCGTCAGCATCCTGTAGAGTGCCACTGAACCACCCTGCCCGAACCGAAATAATGTGCTGCACAATCTGCCCAAGCGGCCACATACTCGGGGCGGGCTGCAGCAAGAGTTGCTCATTCGTCAGAGGGGCGATGCATTTTTGCAGCTTTCCGTTATAGCCTCGCCAGTTCTCATAAATCACATCTAATGTCGATTGCGTATCCTGTTGCATTTATTTCTCCTTGAGAATCAGTATCCTCATTAATAGCCTCATTCGACTTGTATGTCCAGCTCAATCCAGTTCTACTCAAGACAACCATCGATGCGAAGGTCGCCAAACCTTGGAAAATCTCACGGTAACATTCTGCTTTGAGGCAACGATACCCCGAAAGTAACATTTGGTCTTGATGCATCACGAGTAGCCCTCACAAATCCACCTGTGATTGCGCCAGGTGAAAAACGTTGATGGACAATTTAGTCGTTCAATTCGCCCATTAATGCAGGACGGCGGGCCGAGGCCCGCCGTCCTGGTTATCGCAATAAGTTTTACGGTGCGGCGAAATCGACGGTGAAGTAGCCACCCAGATCGCTGCTGTCCACGTAGGCATAGCCGATGCCGATTTCCTTGTAGGTCGTGCTGAAGATTGGGTCGCGGTGGATCGCGCCGCCCGGTCCAATCCACCAGTCGTAGGCCGCCTGGGCGTTGCCGCCGTACTGCGGTGGAGCGGCAAAGGTATTCTCAGTCGAGGCCGAGGCCGTATACCCCTGGGCAGCGATGCGGGTCTTGTAGGTCGAGCCGTCCGTGCCGATGTGACTCAGGTTGCTGTTGCAGGCCATGTCGATGCTGTGGCCCATGGCCGCTGCCGACAACTGCGGGTTGATGGTGTAGGGCGGAAGTCCCTGTGCGGCGCG
>CAYOUV010000087.1:0-11324 GCA_964407265.1 uncultured Anaerolineaceae bacterium
ATCAGCGGGCTGGTGCCGTCATCGCGGCTGAACAACTTGGCGGCCATCATGATCCACAGTGCGTGATAGGGATTATCGCTGCCGAAGTAGACCGAGATCTTGAACTCCATGTCAACGCCCATGCGATAGAGCAGGAAACCCAGCAAGATCGTGCCGGCATTGAAATTCAGCACAGACCTCACGCCGTAGGTCGTGTAGTAGTACAAATATTCGTCCAACCATTGTAGGGCGTGCTCGTTCGGCTGGCCAATACCGCCGAAATAACCGGTGATCGTTTCCGGTCCGCCCAAATGGATGTTCGAACCATCGGTGCCTTTCGTGTCCAGCGTTTCGACGAATGAGGCGCCGATGATTTCCATGGCAGCGCTGAATGCTGGCAGGTCGCCATCAGCTTCCTGTTCTTTCATCTTGCGAACGCGGATCCACCGCCCGGGCATCAGGCTGCGCTCGCTCAGGGCGCGTTCAGCGGCAGCCCGAACCCAGGGGAAGTACTGAGCTGCGCTGACCTCCAAGGTTACAGCATATTCATCCTTGAACTTGGTCGCTTTGGCCTTATCCCCAAGGACTTTCTGGCGGTATTCTGCGACAGAAATAAAAGCGTCTTTATCGCGCTGGTCAGTCAGCCATTGCAGATCCTTGAGATGTTCCGGTTTAACCTGCTCGACCTTTTTAAATAAATTCTCAAGCTTGCGCGCTTGATTGGCCTTGCGGTTGATCTCCTCGGGCGTTCCATACTTGGCGACGACATCCATAAAAGCCTGCATAACCTTGCTCTGGGGATCGAGCAGCACGGCGTTGATGGCCTCCAGCCGGTCGGCAGGGATTTTGAGCATTTCGCGGTATTTATCGTCCATGCGTAACTCCTCTTTTTATATGTCCTCATGTGGCGCATTGCGACGCCAATGGCGTGATTTTCTCAATCCAGGATTTTCACCAGTTCGTCGTACTCATCATCTTTCATCCCGAACCAATTCTCGGGAGCCGGGAAGGTCTTGTCAATGACTTCATCGTGATAAGCCTTCAAGCCATTCAAGATGACTTCTCCCGCATTGCCAAAGACCTTCGCCATCTTAGGTTTGAAGCGCGGGTACAGACCAAACATGTCGTGATAGATCAACAACTGTCCGTGGGCATGCGGACCGGATCCAAGCGACATGATGATGCAGTTCTCAGCCCGTTCGGTGATCAACTGGCACAACCGGTCGGGGACCAGCTCCAGCAGGATCATAAAAGCCCCGGCCTTTTCCAAGGCCTTGGCATCGTCGACGATCTTCCTGGCTAAAGCAGCGGATTTCCCCTGGACGCGGAACCCGCCCAAAGCAGAGACCGATTGCGGCGTCAATCCCAGGTGCCCGATGGCCGGGATGCCGGCCCGCGCGATACCCTGGATGCGCTCGGCCATTTCAGCGCCGCCCTCCAGCTTGATGGCGTCGCAGCTGGCTTCAGCCATAAATCTGCCTGCATTTCGTATAGCTGTCTCTGTGCTGGCCTGATAGGACATATACGGCATATCCCCGATGATAAAGGTGTTCGGGGCACCGCGCCGGACAGCAGAGGCGTGGCGGATCATGTCGTCCATGGTCACCGGCAGCGTCGATTCGTAACCCAGCATGGTCATCCCCAGGCTGTCGCCGACCAGGATCATGTCGATCCCGGCCTGTTCCTGCAGGTAGGCAGTGGGGTAGTCGTAGCAAGTCAACCAGGTGATCGGAATTCCATCCTGAACCTTCTTGAACAGCAGCGGCAAGGTCAGCTTCTTGCGTTCTTCACTCATACGTCCCTCCAATAGGATTTTTCAACCGACATGCTTAGTGTATAAAAGATGCCAAAAGACTGTCAAGTGGCAAGTGTCACAAATAGCAAAAACTTGCGATTCGTGATAGGATTTGGCTTCGCTTTCCGACAAGCAAACCTAATCCAATGAAATCACTTTTCCGCCTGCGACCTTTTTTACGCCCCTATCTCAAGCAGTTAGTTGTAAATCTGCTTTTGTTGCTTGCGATCACCGCCCTGGCGCTGGTCGTGCCGCAGATCATCCAGCGGGTGATCGACATCGGCCTGGCGCGCGGAGAAGCCGGATTCCTGCTGCGCATGGCTTTGCTGCTTTTGGGAATTGGTTTGCTGACCGCGCTGCTGAACATGTTCCAGCGTTACATTTCCGAGTGGGTGGCAGCCCACATCGGGTACGACCTGCGTAACGCGATGTACGATCATATCCAGTATTTGCCGTTCACATACCACGATCACATCCAGACCGGACAACTGATCACACGCTGCATCGAAGATGTGCGTGCCATCCAGAATTTTGCCGGCAGCAGCATCATCGAAATCATTCAGTTGATCATCATGACCATCGGCGTGGCCACCGTGTTGGTGACGACCAATCTCAAGCTGGCCATCATCGCCTTGCTGCCGCTGATCCCCATGCTGATGATGACCACTGATTTTGGCCAGCGGGTCACGCGTCTTTTTTACAATGTAGACAATGCGCTGGGTGAACTGTCGGCCCGCCTGCAGGAAAACGTCACCGGGGTGCAGGTTGTGCGCGCCTTCGCCCGCGAGCCGTATGAAATGGACCGCTTCGATCAAGGTAATCGTGCTTATTACGAAGCGCGCATCAAGGTCATCAGCGAGTGGTCAAAAGTCATGCCGACCACCAACTTGTTGATCACGCTGGGGACGATCCTGATCCTGCTGGTGGGAGGCGGGATGGTGCTGCAGGGCACGATGACAGTCGGGGAAATCGTTGCCTTCAACGCCTACCTGCTGATGCTCTCCGCGCCTGTCCAGCAATTGACCTGGCTGGTCAACGGGGCCGGGGAAGCCAGCGCCGGTGCGCAGCGCGTGCTGGAAATCCTGGATACCGAGCCGGAAATCCAGTCCCCGCCAGGGGCAGTTGTCCTGCCCGCGCTCAGTGGGCGGGTAGATTTCAGGGGCGTATGCCTGCGCTACCAGGATGAAAAGACGGTCGCCCTGGAAGATATCGAACTGAGTGTCAAGTCCAACCAACTGATCGCCCTGATCGGGCAGACCGGCTCGGGCAAAACCTCGCTGGTCAATCTGATCCCGCGGTTCTACGATGTCACTGCCGGCGCCGTGCTGGTAGACGGGGTCGACGTGCGACAGGCGGATTTGGTCTCATTGCGACGCCAGATCGGGATCGTACTGCAAACCTCGCTGCTGTTTTCCGACTCGATCAAAGCCAATCTTGCTTACGGCAAGCCGGATGCCAGCGATGAACAGATTTTTGCGGCAGCCAAGGCGGCCCAGGCGCATGAATTTATTTCGGGTTTCAGCGAGGGATACGAGACGATGGTCGGCGAGCGCGGTGTGACGCTTTCAGGCGGACAGCGCCAGCGTGTGGCCATCGCCCGCGCTTTGTTGATGGACCCGCGCATCCTGATCCTGGACGACTCGACCTCCAGCGTGGATACGCAAACCGAAAAGCTGATCCAGGAGGCGCTGGATCGCCTGATGGAGGGACGCACGACTTTCGTGATCGCGCACCGCCTGGCAACTGTGCGCCGGGCCGACCTGATCCTGGTAATGGAGGACGGACGCATCGTTCAGCGCGGCAGGCATCAGCAATTGCTGGCACAGGGCGGGCTGTATAAGGAAATTCACGACCTGCAATTGAGCCAGAACGAACAGGGTACCGAGAAAGGGCGGGATTTGCAAACCTGATGACTCACACCACCATCGTTCCGCCTGCCTATGTCACCCAGTCCGAAGAACAATACGCCAAGGGCTATGACCCCAAAGTCGCACGGCGCTTGCTGGCTTTTATCCGACCCTACCTGGGCCGGCTGACCCTGGCCATGATTCTGGCGCTGGCCGCCACGCTGGCCTCCATCGCCGGACCTTATTTCATCAAGATCGCCATCGATTCCGGATTAAGCGCCAAAAACGACCTGGTTTTACGCCACACCATGCTGGCTTACCTGGGTGTGGCGGTTATCCAGTGGCTCTTCACCTATCTGCGGGTCAACCTGATGGCGGACGTCGGGCAGTCGGTGATTTACGATCTGCGCAAAGTACTCTTCGATCACCTGCAAAATTTATCCTTGAGCTTCTACAGCCGCTATTCGGTCGGGCGAGTGATCACACGCGTCATCAACGACGTCGAAACTGTGCGCGACTTCGTGACCTGGGCCGTGCTGGCCATCGCGCGCGATGTGTTTGCCATCATCGGGATCATCTTCGCCATGCTGGCCATGAACCTGCGCCTGTCGCTGATCACCTTCAGCGTCCTGCCCCTGATGGCAGTCGCTACTTACTTTTTCAGGCGCACAGCGCGCGTCGCTTATCGCAAAGTGCGGGCAGCCATTTCGTGGGTTAATTCGGTGCTGGCCGAAAATGTCAACGGCGTGCGCGTGGTACAGGCTTTCTCACGCCAGCGCTATAACTACGCCAATTTTCACGATTATGTCAATCGCTACCACCTGGAGCGCGCAGTTTATGCGGCGCGGGTGGCTTCGACTTTCACGCCCGTCGTGGATGTATTGGGGGCGATCGCCACCATGCTGGTCGTCTGGCTGGGCGGCGCAGATGTCTTGGGCGAGAAGATCACCGCCGGGATCCTGGTGGCCTTCATCCTGTACATCAACCGCTTCTTCGATCCCATCCGCGATATCTTCCGCCGCTTCGACGCGCTCCAATCGACCATGGCCAGCGGCGAGCGCATCCTGACCTTACTGGATTCGGATGTGGAAGTGGAAGATCAGCCGGAGGCAAAAGCCCTGCCAAAAATCCAGGGCGCCATCCGATTCGAGAACGTTTCCTTTCACTATTCAGACGACCCCGACGGAGAAGCGCCGGTCTTGCATCAGATCAACCTGGAGGTCCAACCCGGCGAGACGCTGGCCCTGGTAGGAGAGACTGGCGCAGGCAAGACCACCATCGTCAAGCTTTTATCGCGCTTCCACGACCCGACCGAGGGTCGCATCCTGGTGGACGGCATTGACCTGCGAAGTGTGAAACAAGCCTCCCTGCGTTCGCAGATGGGTGTCGTCCTGCAGGACCCATTCCTGTTCAATGGGTCCGTGGAAGAAAACATCCGTTTTGGGCACCTGGCAGCTACTAGCGAACAGGTCCAGGCGGCAGCAAAGGCGGTCGGCGCGCACGACTTCATTACGCATCTCAAGCATGGTTACCAGACTTCGGTCGAAGAAGGCGGCGTTTTGCTATCCGTCGGTCAGCGCCAGTTGATCTCCTTCGCGCGCGCCTTGCTGGCCGATCCACGCATCCTGGTCCTGGATGAAGCCACCTCCAGCGTCGATACACAGACCGAGCTGATCATCCAGGAAGCCCTGGCGCGACTGCTCAAAGGACGCACTGCCTTCGTGATCGCACACCGCCTGTCAACCATCACCAGTGCCGACCGGATCGTGGTCATCCACGATGGTCGCATTGTCGAGCAGGGGTCCCACCAGGAATTGCTCGCACAACGGGGAAGCTATTACGAGCTGTACCGGACGGGCTTCCAGGAAGAATCCCCCAAAGAAAACTGAGAGTTTATTTGAATATCTTCCCTATTTCGGGGCGGTATCCAGGGAAAACGACCTCTAAAGCTGGATTATTCAAGCGCTTCTGGCACAGTTCCGCCAGCACATCGCGGTAATCGGTCGTGACGGCCAGGTCGCCGGGACCGAATAACTGCCCCTGGTCCAAGCCGGGCCAGCGGCCATGCACTTTTCCACCCTCGAGGTTGCCACCCAATAGTAGCATCACGCCGCCGTGACCATGATCCGTTCCCAGGCTGGCGTTTTCGTAAGCGCGGCGACCAAACTCGGTCATGACGACCACCGAAAGGTGACTAAGGTGATCCTGCATCTCGGTGTAGAACGCAGACAAACCGGCTGCCAGGTCCGCCATGAGACCCGGCATCTGGCCTTCAGTGACTCCCTGCGCAAAATGGGTATCCCAGCCGCCCAAATCGATCGCAGCGACTTCCAATCCGACCTCAGCCTTGACGAGCATCGCAATCTGCCGCAGTCCGCGCCCAAAGTCGGAATCCGGAAAATGGGTTATCCCGGAAGCTACATCGCCCGGGTTCAGTTTTTGCAGGATCTGCAGGATATCCAGCGTTTCCTGTCCCAGGCTTCCCAGCGGATTTTCGGGGGTATACAGCGCAGATAAGGCGGCCCGCATTTGAACGGTGGCCTGGACATCGCCGCCCAAATGGAAATCGGCAATCGAGCGCAGAGCTGAAACCGGGACTGAACCGTACAGGCTGCGCTGTGGCATTTCGCCCAACCCGATGGCGCGCATGGGGGAATGATTGCCGGTGTCGAGAGAGGCCAAGTGGCGGCCGATCCAGCCCGAGGCGGGTCCGCGTTCATTTTCCACGCCGCGTTCCATCAAGGCCATGGCCTTGAAGTGCGAACGCGATTCGTCGGGTGCGCCGCAGGCGTGCACGATCGCCAGGTCACCCTGCTGCCAGGCCGGGAGCAGCGGCCGCATGGCCGGATGCAGCCCGAAAAAGCCATCCAGGTCGATCACCCGCTGACCGGATTTCGTCCGCCTGTCATCAGGGCGGGCAATGCCCAGGGTTGGGCGCAGGGCATAGTAGGCCTGTTCGCCATGCGGCACGATCATGTTGAGCGTGTCGGCTGCACCGCGCAAGAATATCACCAGCAGCACATCGCCGCGCGGCGCGGAATTGGCGGGAGCAAAGGCCAGACGGGGCATCCAATCCGGCAGAGCCAGGGCAAATGGCACAGCGCCGGCCAGGCGCAGGAATTCACGGCGGGAAAGCGTTTGGATTTGCATACAATACTCCTAAAGGTAGCTGGTTGGAATTAACGCCACTGGAAAGCCGGCGAGGCCAGCAGGCCAGCCACCAGCACGCCGGCCGTTTCAGGTGTGTCCGGGGCTCCGGCAGCCCGCAAAGCAGCAGCCAGCCGATCGCGTTCGGCGAGAACCAGGGACTGGCCGAGTAAACGCGGGCTGAGCCAATCCAGAAAACTCTCGATCCCGGCAGCACCGCTGGCCGCAAGTAAGCCTGGAAGGTTGAGACGCGTGCCCTTGATCTCATCCAGAACAAGGTCCAGTGCAAACTGCCAGCGCGGCATCAGATTGCCCTGCCAGGCCTCGGAGCGATCCGGGTAACCGTCCGGCGTGGGCCAGGCGAAATAGCGCTGTCCCATGCGGATGAAGTAATCCTGCAGCGCCGGCCCGCCGTCCGTGCGGACCTCCAGCAGGCGCAAAGCCGAGACGACGAAGTCGACCGGTCGTTTGAACTTGGGTCTTGCCGAACTGGCGCCATCCAGCAGCAAGATGCGCAGCACGGACTGGATCTGCCCGCCGGTCTGGATGAAGGCCTGGGCGGCACGCTGGACCAAGGCCTCGGGCGGCGCATCACTGACGAAGCGCTGAGCCAGCTTGCGGCTGAGAAAGAGCGCGGCGCTGGGATGCACGGCCAGTCGCTCGAGCACCGACTCGGCTTCCATCTGCCCACCCGACTCGAGCGCCAACCCCAACACGTGCTTGGTCCCATCATCGTGTAAGGCGGATTTGAAGGTGAATTGGCCGCGCCAGAAATGTTCCTTGACCGTCCAACCTGTCAGGCAGCGCGCCATTTCCATCACGTCCTGCTGTGAATAGCCGCCGTCCACGCCCAGGGTGTGCAGCTCGAGCAGCTCGCGGGCGTAATTCTCGTTGGGAGTGCCTTTCTGGTTGGCCTGGTTATCGAGATAGACCAGCATGGCCGGAGAATGGGCCGAAGCCCAGACCAGATCGCGGAAACGACCCAGGGCGTGTGGGCGAATGACTTCACGGTCGTCGACCGTCTTAAGGTAAAAGCAGTCGCCCTTCTCGACACTGATATTGAAATGGTCGCTCCAGAACTCAACCAGGCGTTCGTACAGCTGGCGGCGCGAATAGACCTGGCGCACGAGCGTGGCCTGGCGCAACTCGTCCGGCACACGCCGGCGATCCTGGTTGTCGAACAATTTGTCGCTCAGGTCGTACAGGTCCTGGGCAGAGAGTCCGAGCGTCTTGAATTGACGCAAACGCAAATCGCAGGCGATATCATCCACGCTTTCAAATGCGAGTTGTTCCTCGATCCAGGCCTGGATGCCAATTTCGGCCACCTGGGCCAGTTCGTCCAAGCGCGGACCGAAAGTCAGGCGGCTGAGCAGCGCGAAATCCCCGGAATTCAGCCTGCCAGCCAGGCGGGGACCAGCGGGCGAGGCGGCGCGCGCCAGGCTGTCATAAAGCGGAGCACAGGAGGACAGAACGGCGCTGCCGGCCACCAGTCCGGCCAGTTTCAAAAAATCTCGTCGCGAGAGCATGAGTCAGATTTGCAGCGAGGAGGGTGCGGGTGCCGGAGCTGTGGCCTGAGCCTGTGCGCGCGGCATCCAGCGCAGCAGAGCGAACAGCGTCGCACCCAGCGAAACGATCACCGCCAGCGGGATGAAGATCAGCCAGCCAATCAACGGGAAGACCGCCGCCAGCTCAAGCACCACCGCCCCGCGGACGAATGCCGCTGCCGGTGACAGCCCAGGCGAGCGACCCTCGAGCCGGCTCCCGATCCGGGAAACCAGGCCGGCAGCGCCAAGCCCGGAGAAGGCCAGGCAGACAGCCAACAACGTCCAGCCCAAAAACTTGGCCGGGCCAAAGGGCAGCGCGATCAGGGCCACGACGGGGATCGCCAGGGCGAAGACGGCTCCGAGTCCCAGCCAAAAGGTCGACCAGGGCGTCTGCTCGAGACGTCCTGCGGCCCGTTCAACCAGCGCGGGGAACAAAAGCCACAGGGCGGTCAACAGGCCGGGGAAAGCGATCCCCAGGGTCAGTAAAGTACCGAAAATTGCAGAAACGTCAGACATTGGCTTTTTCCTTTCTCTATAAGCAATACAGGAGAAAGACGATAAAAGTTGCAGGAATCAAAAAGAGCGCGGGGATTAATCCGCGCTCTGGGGGTCAGGCAAGGTTCGTCAGGGTATCGAGTAATTGTCCTTGGCCGACATACTGTTGGGACTGATGATGATCAGCATGATGTAGTAATTTCCGCAGTCGGCGCTGAAGGCGGGCGCGCCCACGTTTTTAGTGTCCGCCTGGTCGAATGTAATCGTCTCCGGGTTGGGTTTGGCGGACTTATCCCCGCCAATCTCCCAGCGGTATTTGACCGTGGCTGGTCCATTGGTCGTGATCGTGCCGCTGTAGTCGGTCGGATTCGGACCGCCGCATGCGTTATAAGAGGGGTTAGCCTTGACGGTCACATCGGTCACGTAAGCCGCCGGAGCGGAGACAACCGGTACGGAAGCCAGGTCGCCGGTGGCCTGGGTCACGCTGGCCGCCACCCAGCATTTGTAGCCGGGATTGAGCGGACCGTCGATCTGCCACCAACTGCTGTCGGAAGTGCGGCCGGTGATCGGGACCTGGTTGCCGACCCGCAGTGCATCGTCCGCCGAGAACTTAACGCTCGGAGCAAAGCGGCAGTTGACGTCCTGGTTGAGCGGCGAGACCATCGGCACGGACGGGGTAGGCGTCAGCGTCGGTCCGGGGGTATCGGTCGGCAGGGCAGGCGTTTCGGTCGGGATGTTATCCGAGACCGGCGCCATCATGATGCTGAAGGAGGTCGGCAAACTCGGGTCGGAGGCGACCGGGATCGGGTAGCCCAGGCTGGGGAATGAACCGGAGTAAATCCAGCCTCCCTTGGCGACCTGCACCAGGCAACTCCCGGCCGGCAGGTCATTGAACTGGAAAGCGCCGTCGGCGCCGGTCGACTGCGAGAGTGCCGGGCCGCAGCTGCTCAGGCTGACGGTCACACCCTCCAGCGGGCCTTCCCCACCGTCAAACGTGCCATTCCCGTTCAGGTCAGCATAGACCACGCCCTGCACGATTCCACCACTGGCGGGCGTGGGAGTTACGCCAACACCTGGCAGACTGCAGGCCAGGGCGGCGAGGATCAAGACGATCAATACGGATAAGAAGCGTTTCACTTCATTACTCCTTTCTTTGGCTGTCCTAATTGTAGGACAAAGCGGCCCATCTGAAAACTACCAAAATGGGCCATTTTTCATTTTGTACTATCACCTTGACGGGGCAGGACAGGGGATGATACACTTAATCATATTCTTTTCGAAAGGAGGCCCGATACATTATGAAAGTCAGCTCCAGTTCCCACCGAATCCTATTCAGCGCGCCTCCTGCAGGGCAGGCTTAGCCAGGCTAAGCTCTCGCTTTTCCTAAGCAATCTACCGCAGGTGTGCCGCACCTGCGGTTTTTGATTTAATGCAACCAGACCGCAGGATCCGCTCCTGTGGTTTTTGATTCGAAAAGGTTAAGACAAACATAATGAATACCGATGACTACCTCCAACTCTTCGACCAGTTGGATGATGAAGAACAAACCGATAATTATCTCGACCGAGCCCGGCGGGGCCGACCGAGCGGGCGCCATCCCAAACAACCGGACCGTCGGACGCGTAAGTTCGTCCAGGCCCAGGACGATTCGCGCGCCAACTTCCAGTTCACCTACAAGGCGGCCCGCTTCGAAGAGGGCTGGCTGCTGGATTCGCTGGGCGATTTCTACGAGCACCAGTGGATCGCGGACGTGCTGCGCCGGGTCAAAGGCGGCAAGGAAGCCTCGGTCTACCAGTGCCGCGGTGGGACGGCGACGGAGGCGAAATATGTCGCCGCCAAGGTCTACCGGCCGCGCGAAATGCGCAACCTGCGCAACGACCATCTCTACCGCGAGGGGCGCGACGACCTGGACGATGAGGGCAAACAGATTCTAGACGGCGGCATGCTGCACGCCATGCAAAAGAAGACCGGTTACGGGCGCAAGCTGCTGCACCAATCCTGGATCGCCTACGAGTTTACCGCCCTGCAGGACCTGTACGCTGCCGGGGCGGACGTGCCGCGGCCGTACACGATGGCCAATAATGCCATCCTGATGGACTACATCGGCGGGGCTGAGGCGCACGCGCCAGCACTGAACGAGATCAGCCTGGAGGCGAGCGAAGCCAAAATCCTGTTCGAACGCGTGCTGCACAATATCGAGCTGATGCTGGCAAACGGTCGCATTCACGGCGACCTGTCGGCTTACAATATCCTGTACTGGGAGGGGACCATCACCTTGATCGATTTCCCCCAGGTGATCGCGCCGCGCGAGAACAACAATGCCTACCTGATCTTCCGGCGCGACGTGACGCGCGTCTGCGAATATTTCATCCACCAGGGCCTGCAGCTCGAACCGCGCATACTGGCGGATAAACTGTGGACTGGGCACGGTTACCGCACCCGGCAGGAGGTGCATCCACGCCATCTGGACGCCGACGATCCGCAAGACCGGCAGCTTTGGCAAAAGCAGCAGAAGGA
>CAYOUV010000088.1:0-11263 GCA_964407265.1 uncultured Anaerolineaceae bacterium
GCGCTGTCCGGCATACCGGCCATCACCCAGCGCACGAACACGTCCACCACATCCGGCTTGAGGGCACGATTGGGCGGCATGGGCCGCACCATCTCCTCACCGGTCTGCGGGTCGGGGATGCTCTCACCCTGGATGACCTTGAGCAGCAGGCTCTCCGGGTCACCAGCCGTCAACACCGGTGCGTTGTCACCCGAGTTGAGGATATTATCGTAGGTGTCCATCAGGTAGTTGTTGTTGTCCTTGCCGGCCCGGTGACAGGACAGGCAGTAACGTTTGACGATCGGCTGGATGTGGACTTCATAGGAGGGAATCTCGCCCTCCGCCAGCGGCGGGTAGAGCGGCTTGATCGGCGGCATCTCGAAGCGGTCGTCCCAGGCGTAGCGCATAAAGGTCACGATGTAACTGACCTCGCTGCTGGAAAGCTCGCCGCCGTAGGCCTTGCCGAAGGGGTTCATGCCCGCTTCCGGGCGGCCGTGGGCGATGACATCCGCCAGCGAGGCGTCGTCCAGTGTGTAGAGAATGTCGGTGCTGTTGATGGCGCTGATCACTTTGCCTTCCAGCCCTTCGACGCCCTCGATGGTGGTCACGCTGCCGTCGTCGCCGTGACATTCGACGCAGTTGATCGAATACAGGTCCTGCCCGGCCATGACCTGGTCCGGGATATTGGTCGCTACCTCGACTTCTTCCTGTTTAGCCGCCGGCGCAATGAACAGCACCGCCACGGTCAGGGCCAGGATCAGGGTCGAGGCCGTGCCCGCCGTCCAGATCATGGCCTTGCCGGAATTCTTGACGAAGTAAGCCATTCCAAACAACAACAGCAGGGCCAGTCCCGGCAGCGCCAGGCCGGCGAGCGTTTGGAGTATGCCGCCCCAGAAGATACCCGGCTGGTCGGAGGTGGTGGGATTGTTGGCCATCAGGGTCAGTGAGAGGATGGTTACAACCGACACCCCCATCACGCTCAGGGGCAGGATGCGCTTGCCGTAATAGCGGTTCGGATTGCGCTCCAGGAAGGGCAGCACCACCAGCAGCAGTACGGCCGCGCCCGGGATAATCGTGGTCGCGATCCACTCGATCTTGCCCAACACGGGGATCTGCCCGTAAAGCGCCAGGAATTTAAACAGGAACAGGAAGTACCACTCAGGCCGTGGGACGTAAGCCGTATCGCTCGGATCGGCTTTCGGTTCGGGAGACACCCCGATGAAGGTTGCCAGCAGGATCAGGATGGCGAAGATCGCCAGGGCCATGATGGCATCTTTGAAGATGCTGTCCGGCCAGAAGCGTTCGCCGTGGATCAGCATGCGTTCGTATTTCTGGTGGATTTTCTGTTTCATCTCATCTAACATGGCTGTGCTCCTCAATCTTCCTTATCCGGGAAGTGTGATTCCCCGTGGCGAATGATCAGATAAAGATGCACGCCAATCAATCCAGCCAGGACCGCCGGGATCATCCAGATGTGGGCCGAGAAGAAGCGGGACAGGGTCAGGGCGCTCAGGTCCGGACCGCCGCGCAGGGCCTGCAGGATATATTTGCCGATGAAGGGCACGCTGCCGCCGATCTGGGTGGCCACGGTCGTGGCCCAGTAAGCGCGCTGGTTCCAGGGCAGCAGGTAACCGGTAAAGCCCATCCCCAGCGTGGCCAGCAGCAGCCCGACACCGATCAGCCAGGTCAGCTCGCGCGGGTATTTGAACGAGGCCGTCACGAACACGCGCAGCATGTGGATGAAGACCACCAGCACCATCAGCGTCGCGCCCCAGTGATGGATGCCGCGGATCAACCAGCCAAAAGCCACGCCGTTCATGATGTACTGGATGCTGTCGTAGGCGTGGTCCGGGGAGGGAGTGTAATAAACAGTCAGGAAAATACCGGTCGCCCCTTGCAAAATGAATAGGAACAGGCTTGCGGAGCCAAGCGTGTTCCACCAGTTGCCTTTCGGCTCGGGACGGTCGAGCACAGCCTTGTACATGGCCTCCAGGCCAAGGCGTTCATCAATCCAAAGATAAATTTTTTGCCACATTGTCAGCCTCCCTGCTGCTTTTCCGAGAAAAATATGAGCAGGTTGCTTTCCTCGTCAACCTTGAACTGGGTAAAGCGGTCGAGCGGCCGGGGTGGAGGGCCGGCCAGCACCGCACCTTCCTCGCTGAACTTGGCGTCGTGGCAGGGACAGGTGTAAACCTTGGCATCCGGATTCCAGTTCACCCGGCAGGAAAGATGTGTGCAACGGCTGGACAGGATCAGCATATCCTGCGGGTCTTCCGACTTGCGCAAAACGTAGCCACCGTAACTGGTGGCGGTCTTTTCCCAACCATTGATCTTGGTACGTGTAAAGGAGAAGGGGGTCGGGACTCCGACCGGGAACGAATCCAGTTTTCCGATCGGGATCCAGGCCTCGGCTGTGTTCTTACGGAACGCCGGCTGGAGCAAATAACCGACGGCGGGTACGCCGACTCCAATTCCGATGATCCCCCCAATGATACCGGTGGTCACCTTGATGAAATCCCGCCGGCTGATTTGATTTGAACCTGACATGTGCACCTCCTGGCGATTTTTCTGTGAAGTTCTGCACGAGATGGCTTGATTTTACCTTAGAACAATCCGAAAACAGGCTGGCAATCGTGCCAATTCGCACGAAGTGGGTTAGAATAAATCCAGTGTGAGCACGAGCGACACGGAAACAAAACCAAATTGGATTATAAGGGTCTCTGTCCACTTTTTTAGAGGAAGTCTGGAACGAAATTTCTAGGATGATTGTCACTTTGTGAAAACAATCCCCCTAGACGATAATTTTCCATCCCCCCCGATGCGGAGAACAGGATCGAAAGCGATCCACAAGGGACTGGCAACGGATGACAGGCCAGGTGTTTTCCGAAAAGAGGTAAAATATGGACCTCGGGTCTTACGCGTGTCAGGATCATTCCACCTGCACCACGATGAGGCCCGGAATTAAGAAATCTTAAAAACGGTTGGTTTTATCAAAAAATGAAGATCGCTGGTTACTTCCCACAATCCCTTATTTCAAGGAGGCATAGATGGGCCTGAAAAGGAATGTCAGCCTGTCCACAGCGCTGCGCTACCGGGGAGAAGGTCCTATGCTGACGTTCATCCTGCATCGCATCGGTGGACTCGGCATGGTCATCTTCGTAACAGTGCACATCCTGGCATCGTTCCTGGGCGGAGACGGCGGAGTTATTGCCAACACCATTTACGAGAACTGGCTCTTCCAAATCTTTATTTTCTTCTGCGCGCTGTTCCACGCCATCAATGGTCTGCGGATCACCATCCTCGACCTGTGGCCGAAATTGATCGAGTTTCAGCGCGAAGCCATCTGGGTAGAATGGGCGGTTTTCCTGCCCGTCTACAGCCTCGCTGTCTTTGTAATCGTCCGCAATGCGTTGGGAGGCTAAGATGAGCGACACGAAATCAAGAAATTTACCCTTGTCCAAGCGGGGCTTGAATTTTGAAATGCTGATGTGGATCTTCACCCGCCTGACGGCCCTGGCCATGTATGCTTTGATCCTGACCGGGATCATCGGCGCGTTGATCATGGGCGCCCGCACACAGATGAATATGGCAGATGTGCTGCGCTGGGGTTTCATGCCCAACGCCACCCACGTCCAAAGCACAAACGTGCTCGATCTGGCACCCTGGTCGACCCCCTTCTGGAAAGGGCTGGGAAGCCTGCTCCTGCTGGTTGCCGCCTCGCACGGCGTGCACGGGCTGGTAGTCGTACTGGACGATTACCTGGTAAAACCCCGACAGCGCCAACTGGTTCGTATCCTGAGCATTGTGTTCCTGGCAGCCATGAGCATCATCGGTATCTACGTGATTTGGACCTCTTAGGAGTTATGCATGGCAAACATTCATCAATTTGATGTCCTGGTGGTTGGCGCGGGCGGTGCAGGTCTGATGGCTGGCCTGTACGCTTCGAAAACCGCCAAAACAGCCGTCATCAGCAAGTTGTATCCGACCCGCTCACATACCGGCGCAGCCCAGGGCGGCGTCGGCGCGGCTTTGGGCAATATCGAAGAGGATCGCCCGGAATGGCACACCTACGATACGGTCAAAGGCTCGGATTACCTGGGCGACCAGGATGCGATCGAATTCATGTGCAACGAGGCAGTCCAGGCCGTTTACGAGCTCGAGCACTACGGCCTGCCCTTCTCACGCACGCCTGACGGCCGCATCGCGCAACGTCCTTTCGGCGGTCACACCAACAATGAAACCGGCAAGCCGGTCCGCCGCGCCTGTTACGCTGCCGACCGCACCGGGCACATGATCCTGCAAACCCTGTACCAGCAGTGCATCAAGAATGATGTCAAGTTCTTCGATGAGTACCAGGTGCTTGACCTGCTGATGGTCAATGGTGCCGCGGCCGGCGTGGTTGCGCTGGAACTTTCCAGCGGCGAACTGCACGTCTTCCACGCCAAGTCGGTCATCATCGCCACCGGCGGACATGGCCGTGTCTTTGAGATCACCTCCAACGCTTACGCCTACACCGGCGACGGGGCAGCCATCGTGCTGCGCCGCGGCCTGCCGCTGGAAGACATGGAATTTTTCCAGTTCCATCCGACCGGCATTTACAAGCTCGGCATCCTGATCACCGAGGGCGTGCGCGGCGAAGGCGGTGTGTTGATCAACGACAAGGGCGAGCGCTTTATGGATAAATACGCGCCCCACGTCAAGGACCTGGCCTCGCGCGATGTGGTCAGCCGCGCCATGTACCTGGAAATGCGCGACAAACGCGGCATCGGCGGCAAGCGCTACCTGTACCTCGACGCCCGCCCCGAGACGATTAACAAATACGCTGCGCTGGACGGACGCACCCGCCCGGACGGCTCGCCCTACGTCATCAGCGGCGATGAACTTCTCGGGAAACTGCCCGACATCGTCGACTTCTGCCGCACCTACATCGGCGTGGACCCGGTCACGCAGCCAATGCCTGTCCAGCCAACAGCCCACTACACCATGGGCGGCATTCCGACCAACAAATTCGGCCAGGTCATCCATGACGATCAGAATACTCCCGTCCCCGGGTTATACGCCGCCGGCGAAGCAGCCTGCGTTTCGGTGCACGGCGCCAACCGCCTGGGCACCAACTCGCTGCTCGACCTGATCGTCTTCGGCAAGCACGCCGGATTGAACGCGGCCGAGTACGCCAATGGCGCGGACCTCCAGCCCCTGCCGCAGGATCCGGAAGATTACACCCACCAGCAAATCGACTTCCTGCGCAACGGCAGCGGCAAGGAAAACGTCTTCGACATCGGTAACGAGATGAAAGCCGTCATGTTCGATGACGTGGGCGTGTTCCGCACCGAGGAAGGGATGGCCAAGGCGGTTGAAAAAGTCCGCGAGTTGAAGGAACGCTTCAAACAAATCAGCGTCGCGGACACTGGCAGGATCTTCAACACCGAACTGCTCAACGCCTGGGAGCTATCCAATTTGCTGGACATTTCCGAAGTGGTGGCCGTCAGTGCTCTGAATCGCAAGGAGAGCCGGGGTGCACACGCCCGCGAGGATTATCCCGAGCGCGACGATGAAAACTGGATGAAGCATACGCTGGTTTGGCAACGGGACGGCAAGCTGGAGATCGGCTACAAACCAGTTGTCTACACCCACTTTGAGCCGAAGAAACGCGTTTACTAGTAAAGTAGAGAGAGGCAGACTGCGATGGAAGTTACCCTGAAAATCTTTCGCTACAATCCTGAGAAAGACTCAAAGTTTCACTACGAAACCTATACACTCGAGGCCGTATCGACCGACCGCGTACTCGACCTGCTGGAACTGGTCAAAGGTCACTTCGACGGTACGCTCGCCTTCCGGCGCTCGTGCGCTCATGGTGTCTGTGGTTCGGACGCGATGCGCATCAACGGCCGCAATCGCCTGGCTTGCAAGACGCTGGTCCATGATGTCGGCAATAAAATTACCGTCGAACCGTTGATCGGCCTGAAAGTTGTCAAAGACCTGATCGTGGATATGGAGCCGTTCTTCGACAACTACAAGAAGGTCCTGCCTTATTTCATCAACGACAGCCCGATCCCCGAAGACGGGAAGGAACGCCTGCAAAGCGTGGAGGCGCGTGAGCGCTTCGACGACACAACCAAGTGCATTCTGTGCGCGGCCTGCACCACCTCCTGCCCATCCTACTGGGGCAGCGAGGACTATTTGGGTCCAGCCGCCCTGGTCACAGCGCACCGTTTCATCTTCGACAACCGCGACGAGGCCGCCTCCGAGCGCTTGAAGATCGTCAGCGAGACCTCCGGTGTGGCGCGCTGTCACACTGTCTTCAACTGCACCATGGCCTGCCCGCGCGAGATCCAGATCACCCGGGCCATCGGGGAACTGAAGATGGCCTCCCTGACCGGGAAACTGGACTAACAGACAGAGCCAAGACTAAAGACCGAGGCTGGCAGCCTCGGTCTTTTTGCATCCGCCCGGCACCCTGTGTTCGGCTCATTGTATAATGCAGGCAGATTCCCTAGGTCGCTGCGAAGGTGAGATGAGGCCGGGTCCGTCCCCCCCGCAGAACCCGCCTGAGGAGGTTGACATGTTTTTTAGAGGTACACGATTCGCGAGCGTTTTCCTGATTTTGATTTTTTTCGTAACTGCCTGCAACCTGCCCGCCAGCCCCACAAACACGCCACCACCACGCGCCGGGCGGGACTCCACCCAAACAGCCATCCCCGCCTCGGCCACGCCCCTGCTTCCCACACCCAAACCACGCGACTTGAAGCATCAACCGCTGTACTGGTTCGGACCGCTGCCGCCGATGTCCACCGATGCCGGCCGCCCGTTCATTGGTTCGGAGGATTTCATGAGCCTGTTCGCGCCCGACGCACCCTGGTCCCAGGCTGCCGGGCATATCCAGGTCTTCAAGCTGTACGGCGAGTGGGTAGCCTATAACGCTACTGACGCCCAGCTGCGCCAGGTCGTGGACGACCTGCGGCAGCGCGGTCTGGCCCTGGCGGTTGAAGCGGGTCCGTCACCTCCCCCTGCTGATTGCGGACAGGGAGTGGAATCCTTCGCTGGAATCCCGGAAAGCCGCAAAATCGCTGACCGCATCAAAGCCGCCGGCGGGACGATCGACCTGATCGCCATGGACGAGCCGTACTTCTTCGGGCACTTCTATGATGGTCCCAACGCCTGCCATTTTTCGGCTGAGAAGATCGCCCAGGGCGTGGGTGAGTACATCCAGTTCATGCGGGGCGAATTCCCAGACGTGATCATCGGTGATACCGAGCCGATCTCAGGTCCGGCCGGCGCGCCCGAGTATCAGGCTTGGTTGGATATTTTCCGCCAGGTCAACGGTTACGACCCGGCCTTCCTGCACCTCGACGTGGACTGGAGCCGTTCGACCTGGCCGCAGGAGGTCAAGTCAATTGAAGATTACGGCCGCGGACTGGGCATCCCCATCGGCATCATTTACACCGGCAACTTCCAGGACCAAACTGACGAGGCCTGGCTGTCCATCGCCGGGGAACGCGTCAAGCGCTACGAATTGCAAACTGGCGGGAAACCGGACCAGGTCCTGTTCCAGTCCTGGAACGACAAACCGGACCATGTCCTGCCGGAAAGCGACCCTTACACCTTTACTGGCTTCATCAAGACTTACTTCGAGGATAAAGCGGGGCTGGGCTTCCGCACCCAGGGACAGGGCGCCAACCTGGCCTTCAACCAAAGCGCCAGGGCCTCAGCCTCCGAAGGGATTCACCCGGCCGAACAAGCTGTAGACGGTGATCCCGGCACCTGGTGGAGCGCAGGGAATGGCCCGCCGCAATGGATCGAGATCGACCTGGGCGCACCGATGGACATCCAGGAAATCCATCTGATCCCCAGCCAGTATCCTGAGGGAAAAACTGTCCACCGGGTGCGCGGCAAAGGACCCGGCACGGGCGGTGTGTTTGTGGTCCTGTACACTTTCGAGGGGCCGACTCAGGACTCGCAGGTACTTTCTTACAAGCCACCTGAGCCCTGGAAAGGTATCCAGGTCATTCGGATCGAGACCACCGCCAGCCCATCCTGGGTGGCCTGGCGCGAGATTGAGCTGATCGATGCCGGAGAGTAAAACAGAAAAATATCAAACCCGTTTTCGAAAGGAAGCGGGTTTCTTTGTATAATATGAGCACACAGGTCTCATTCGCGTATAGAGGAGCGAGGTCGTCAGATGTCCTTCACCCTGAATTATCTCTCACAACAGGACCCGCAATGGAAGGCGCAAAAACTTGGTTTCGGCAGTAACGAAACCATCGGTACCGACGGTTGTACGCTGACCTGCCTGACCATGCTGGTCAACGGTTATGGCTACCAGGAAACACCCGCCTCCCTTAATAAAAAGCTCAAGGATCTGGGACCGGGCAACGGCTTTCTCGGCCCCCTGATCGTGTGGGGTGGGCTGCCATTGCTGTATACAAAATTTCGATTCGAGAACATCGTGCTCTCCAGGGATTATGACGCGCCGGTGCTGGATATCGATGCCTCGCTGGCTGCCGGCCAACCCGTCATCGTGGAGGTCGACCGCTCCCTGGCCTCCGGTTTGCAGAACCACTGGGTCGTGCTGTACGAAAAACAAGGCGACGACTACTTGATGCTCGACCCCTGGCCCTATCCATCGGACAACCAGCCGACGCTGCTGACCTCCCGCTACGGATTCGGGCGTCCGCCAAAGAAATTCATCACCGCCGTCATCTGGTACTCCTTCCAGGGCGTGGTGCCTCCGACCGTCCCGCCCCCGGCCATGGTCGAGACCGACATGTTCATACGCGTCGTCGCTGGCCTGGATGCGGGCCTGCGTCTGCGCTCACAGGGCACGACCGCTTCCGATACGCTCGGCATCGAAGCCTCGGGGACGCCCATGCGGGTCATCGAACCGGTCGAGGTGGCCCAGCCGAAGGTCGGTGTCTTCAATCAATGGATCCGCGTCCGCGATCCGCAAAGCCGTGAAGGCTACGTGGCCGCCTGGTACGTGGAAAACATGCCCATGCCCGAACCCGATCCGGGTGACACAACCACACCCCAACGCGTCAAGCCGTCTGTCGGCGACGGGTTGGAGAGCGTCCCGCTGCCAGCCTCGGCCGAGCAGAAATTGACACCGGCCGCCGATGCCACACCGACCCAAAAATTGGTAGCCGATATCTGGAATCGCTACGGCGGCCTGCTGGGCGCGCTTTCCAACAAACTCAAGATCGAAGCGGGGGTGGCCGTGGCGACGCTGGCGATCGAGTCGGGCGGACAGGCCTTTGCTTCAGACGGGCGCATGATCATCCGCTTCGAGAATCACATCTTCTACGACCAGTGGGGCAAAAACCACCAGGACGTTTTCGACCAGCACTTCAGCTTCAACCAGGATCAGCGCTGGACCGGCCACAAATGGCGTCTCACCGCCGACGAACCCTGGCAGCCTCCCAACCAGTCCGACTTCCACAGCAGCCAGAGCAACGAGTGGGATGTCTTTAACTTTGCCAGCACGCTGGACGATACCGCCGCCAAAATGTCGATCAGCATGGGTGCGCCACAGATCATGGGCTTCAATTACAACATTCTCGGCTACGCGGGCGTGCAGGACATGTTTCTGGCCTTCACCTCCGGTGAGCGCGAACAGGTGGTGGGCTTGTTCGACTTCGTCCAGAACGTGGTTTCGAATGCCGGCGCGGTCAAGGCCCTGCAGGCACTGGATTTCAAGAAGTTCGCCGGTATCTACAACGGGACCGGGCAACAGGATTTCTATGCCAATTTGATCCAGAATGCCTTCGAGGCCTTCAAGCAGTTACAGACCCCACCCCCCGTCACACCGCCGGAAGAACCCACCCCGGAGCCGACACCCGAGCCGACACCCGAACCCACGCCCGAGCCCACGCCGGAACCCGTGACCTTGAAAGTGCGGGTCTCCTCCACGGTCGGCAGCAGCGGCCTGCGCATGCGCGAGCAGCCCAGCCTGGCGGGACCGCTGGTGACGGTGCTGAAAGCCAACACCGAACTGACCGTGCTGGAAGATCCGGCCACCGCCCAGCCCAAGATCGGCAAACAGGGGGAGTGGCTGAACGTAAAAGACAACAAAGGCAACGAGGGTTTCGTCGCAGCCTGGTTGGTGGTCGCTTCCACGACCCCGCCACCTGAACCAACCCCGCCGCCGGACCCGACTCCGCCGCCCAGCACCACTCCTGATCCGGAGACCGCGGAATTGCGAGTCAAGGTCGCGGCCTCGGTCGGCCAGGCTGGGCTGCGCATGCGCTCCCAGCCGAGCCTGGCCGGGACCCTGGTCACGGTCGTAAAAGTCCTGACCAGCCTGCTCGTGCTGGAAGACCCGGCCGTCGCCCGTCCCAAGATCGGCGTTACCAACCAGTGGCTCCACGTTCGCGACCCCAAGGGCTACGAGGGTTACGTCGCCGCCTGGTACGTGGTGCTGGATACCACCACCCCGCCCAGCGACGGCGGGACCACTCCCTCCCCGCCCCCCCCTGCCGGTGAGCTGGTGGTTTACGTCTCCTCGCTGGCCTACAACGGCTTGCGCATGCGCAGCGGCCCATCGACCGGCACAGCCATTCTCAAGGTTTTAATGCCAAACAGCCCGCTGACCGTGCTCGAGTCAAACGCCGATGCCAAAGTGGGGGTCTTCAACCAGTGGCTCAACGTGCGCGATTCAAGCGGGACAGAGGGCTATGTCGCTGCCTGGTATGTGCACAAGTAACCTTAAAAAGGAGCCGGCTGAAATCAGCCGGCTCTAGTTTTTCAGGGAATTCAAGGCCCCCACGAAAACATCCACCATCCTATTCAAGTTGACCTCCTGCGCCACGATCTGGAACGAGGCTTTCCCCATCTGGCGCAGCCTCTTCACGTCCGACAGTGCCGTGCGCAGGCTCCCGACCAGCGCCGGGTAATCGTCCGGCGGGACCTGCCAGCCGTTCTCCGGGCGGACCAGGTCATCCTGGGTACCGTCCCCCTGGGCGACGATGGCCGGCAGGCCGTAGGTCATGGCCTCCTGCACCGCCAACCCACCGGTCCCGGGCAGGACGAACAGGTCAGCTGCCATAAAATAAGGCTTCAACGCGTCCCCCTGCCTGGCTCCGGCAAACGCGGCTGAAGGGTAGACTTCGGCTGCCAGGGCTTCCAGCTCTCCGCGCACAGGTCCATCGCCAACGATCAGCAGGCGCGGCTGCAGTACTGCGGGCAGGTCCGCGCAGGCGCGCAGCAGGAAGTCCAGGCGTTTGCGTGCTTGCAAGCGCCCGACGAACAGGACCGTCGGCCTGCCGCTAAAGTCCGGGGGACGTTCGGG
>CAYOUV010000089.1:0-4412 GCA_964407265.1 uncultured Anaerolineaceae bacterium
CGGCTTCTACCCAGAAGCGCTGGAGAAAGGGCTGCGTAGTGAGCGGGCGCTGACCGATAATCTGTGCCCAGGGAATTTCGGGATGTTATCCCGAAATTCTTCTGAAACATGATTAGCTGCTTCGCCAACCACTAGCAATTGGCGTTCTACCGCATAGCGCAAAATATTATTCTTCTCAAATCTCGTAAAGGGAACATTGCGCACGAACGAGACGATCTCACGTGCGGCTTTGCGCATGTTCCACAGGTAAGCAAGGTCGCGTTCTTCAGGCTTCATAAAGCACTTGCGCTGTTTGCAATATCTCGCGGCGGCGATAAGGGTTGCGCAGGCTGGCTTTTTCCACCAGGTCTACAGGCCGCTCAAACAGGCTTTCCAGTTCGATCTGCATCTGCGCCAGTTCGAACAGACCAATCTGTGCCCCAGGTGTAAATGTAACCATCACATCCACATCGCTTGCGGGGGCAAAGTCTTCGCGCAGGACGGAACCAAAGACAGCAAACTCCGCCACATTCCAAACGAGACAAAATTCGTTGATTTTTTCCTGCGGGAAAGCCATCTCCAGTTTATTCATCACAACCTCTTAAAAAATTATAGCATTTATTAAAAATGCTGGCAGGCCTGAAAAGCCTGCCAGCATTCAGCATACAATTCTCCGTTTTACAACTTCGGGAAGCGTTTCACCACCATGGCGGCGGTCGGCAGCAGGCCCTTGTCGCCCAGTTTCATCTCAGCCGGCACAGGTCCTGCCTTCTCCGGCGCGCCCTGGTAGATGAAGATCGGCGTATCGACCACGGCGTATTTCAGTTCCAGGTAGGCCTGGCCGGTCAGGAAGCCTTCCATATCCACCGCGCAGGAAGTGACCCAGCCGATCACGCGCCCGCGCTTGTCGAGCACCGGGTCGCCGTTGTGGGCCATGCGCACGCCCTTTTCGGTGAAGCGGAAGCGCGCAACCACGCCCTGGCGCTCTTTCTCGCGCGCCATAAAAGCCTCACGCCCGATGAACCAGGGTTTGTAGGGCTTGACGTAGGAGCCGAAGCCGCCCTCGGCCACGCCCAGGTCGCGCTGACCCTGGTGGCCGGAGCCCAGCCCCATCTCGTGCCCGTAGAGCGGCAGGCCGGCTTCGGTGCGCAGGCTGTCGCGCGCGCCCAGCCCGACCGGCTTGACCCCGTACTGCTCGCCGGCCTTGAGCACGGCCTTCCAGAAGTCGACCGCACGCTCGGGATGCACGAACAGCTCGAAGGCCATCTTCTCGCCGGTGTAGCCGGTGCGCGAGACGATCAAATCGAATCCGCCGACGACCGCGTCGCACAGCTCGGTGCGTTTGAGCTTCAGGATGCGCGCGCGGGTCGCCTCGTCAGCCCCCATGGCCAGCAGCGTATCGCGGCTCTTGGGTCCCTGCAGGGCGATGTCGACGCGCATGTCGGCGCCCGCCTTGGGGTCGCGCAGGTTGCGGATGACGGCCTCGTAGCCGTAGGTCCGCGCCCAGGGGCGGGAATTCGAGATGCGCACTTTGCCATCCCGCACCGCCAGCAGCCAGGTCCGGTCCTTGTCATCGTTGGAGGCGTTGACCACCACCAGGTACTTGTCGAAAGCGCGGCGGTAGACCAGCGTGTCATCGATCACGTCCGCTTCGGGGGTCAGGAATTGGGTGTAGAGCGACTCGCCCGGCTCCAGCCCGCCGCAGTCGTTGGTGGTGACCGTGTCCAGGAAGGAGGCCGCGTCCGGGCCGCTGACGTCGTAGACGCCCATGTGGCTGACGTCGAACAGGCCGGCCGCCTGGCGCGTGGCCAGATGCTCCTCGACCACCGACGAGTACCAGACCGGCATCTCCCAGCCCGCGAAGGGCACCATCTTGGCGCCCAGGTCCTTGTGGGTCTGGTTGAGGGCCGTGAACTGCAGCGGCGGTTCGGCCGGTTCGTCCCATTTGAAATCGGGCAGCGCTTTCCCTTCCCCCTCGCACATGCCGATGAAATACGGCTTTTCCTTATTGCAGCAGTCGCCGTCCGTGTGCGCGACCGCCTTGGCCTCCGACGCGCTCACCACAACCGGACCGGGCAGGCTGCGGAAGAGGTCCTCGCCGACCTGCACGTAGTTGTCCGACAGGTCGCGCAGCCAGGTAGCGACCAGCGCCGCTTCTTCGGCCGGCAGGCTCAGGCGGTACTGGCTGGCAGAGACGCAGGTCAGCATGCCCTCGACCGTCTTTTCGGGGGTGTGCACGCAGGTCGGGACGCTGGCGCCCGGCTTGAGCGCCGAGAGGTCCGTGCCCACGGCGTAGTCCAGGAACTGGCGCACGCGCGCGCCCGTCAGGTCAAAGACACCGCTCGTGGCTTTGTCATCGATGTAATAGAAATGGGGGTAGCCGCTGGGCTGGTATTCGAAATCGACCCCGGCGGCCTGGGCCAGCGCGCGCACGCGCAGCTTGGCCTCGTTCAAGGTCTTGAAGTCCAGCTTGGCGCGGCGCTGGCGGCCGTGACGCGGGGTGTCCACGCTGTGGGGCGCGCAGGCCAGCAGCACATCGGCCATGACGTCAGCCAGCTGGCGCGAGGACTTTTCGTCGAAGCCGCGCTGCGTGATCCAGGGGGTGCCCATGCGCACGCCGGACGGGTCGCGCGAGTCCTTGTCGCCGGGGATGGTGTTGCGGTTGGTGACGATCCCGACCACGTCCAGGATGCGGGCGGCCATATCGCCGCTCAGGGCGGTGCCGTCCTCGCCCTTGACGGAGGTGACGTCGATATTGAGCATGTGGCAGTCGGTGCCGCCAAAGGGCACGCGCAGTCCGCGCTTCTGGAACTGCTCAACCATGGCGGCAGCATTCTTGATGGTCTGCGCCTGCAACTGCTTGAACTGCGCGGTCTGGGCCAGCTTGAAGGTCAGGGACAGCGCGGCAAAGACGTTGACGTGCGGCCCGCCCTGCTCGCCGGGGAAGACCGCCCGGTCAAGCTTTTTGGCGATGGCCGCTTCGGTGGTCAGCAGGACCGCGCCGCGCGGGCCGTCCAGCGACTTGTGGGTGGTCGACATGACCACGTGGGCGATGCCAACCGGCGAGGGGACCACCCCGGCCGCCACCAGCCCGCCGATGTGCGAGATGTCGGCCAGGAAGTAGGCCCCGACCTCGTCGGCGATCTGGCGGAATTTCTTCCAGTCCGGCACCCACGAGTAGGACGAGTAGCCGGCGATCAGCAGCCTGGGCTTGTGCTCCAGCGCCAGGGCGCGCACCGCCTCGTAGTCGATCTTCTCCGTCTCGGGGTCGACGCCGTAGTGCACGGCGTTGAACCATTTGCCCGAGCGGTTGACCGACGAGCCGTGCGACAGATGCCCGCCGTGCAGCAGGTTCATGCCCAGCACGGTGTCGCCCAGGCTCATCAGGGCCTGGTAGACGGCGTTGTTGGCCGGTCCGCCGGAGAGCGCCTGCACGTTGACGTAGATCTGCTCGGCGCTGAAGCCGTTGGCGGCGAAGGCCTGGGCCGCGCGTTTGCGCGCCAGGGCCTCGACCAGGTCGGCGTACTCAACGCCCTTGTAGTAGCGCGGGTCGGAGTAGCGCCGGTAGTGCGCCAGGCGCGCCGGGAAGTCGAGAATCTCGGCCTCGGACATCCAGCGCGTCTCTTCGTCGGGGTAGCCCTCGGCATAGATGTTCTGGAAAGCGGAGCCCAGCGCTTCACGCACGGCCAGCGGGGCCTGGCTTTCGGAGGGGATCAGGATCAATTTGCGGGCCTGGCGCTCGGCCTCGACCTGGGTCAGTGCGTAGACGTCGGGGTCAAGGTCAGCCAGCGAACCGCGGAAAAGGAAATCGGACATGAGGTACTCCGTCTTTCTGGAAATGGGATTCTGAATTCATACGCGGGGTGCGCAGAGCCGGGTTTGGTCCGCTGCGCGCTTCCCGCCCCTGAATTGTAGAACGGGTGCGGAAGGCGGTCAAGTGAGAAATGGCACATATTCTCACAACCGGTTGATATGCGCAAAAAAGAGACCGGCGTACCGGTCTCTCTGGTTGATTCTTTGCATTTTGGCTTGATGACCCCGCTGGTTGGACGAGTCCGTACGCTGCCCAGGTCAGGGTCGTCATGGAGGCGCGGGCGGGATGGGCACCTCGGTCACATCGATCGAGTCCATCTGCCCGCCATCCCCGGCATTGTTCGGAGGGCCAGTAGGAGGCGCAGGCGGCGCGACGATCACCACGTAGTTGTAATCGCCGGGCGGCGGGTTGTCGGGCGCCTGATCCACGTCGATCAGGATGCCAGTCTGCGGATTGGTCGGCGGCGGCGTGGCCGCCGGGTCCCTGTACAGGTCGGCGGTCGGAATGACCTGGTTATCGGGCTCGGCCGGATCGATCGCCGGGGTCGCAGGAGGCAGCGTGTCGGTATTCAGGTTGGAGTTCGTGTCCGGCTGCCCGTCGCCCCAGTTGAAGACCTCGT
>CAYOUV010000089.1:4512-11238 GCA_964407265.1 uncultured Anaerolineaceae bacterium
GGATTTTCGACCTCGTAGTAGACCAGGTCGTAATTGCCGTCCGGGGTGGCGGCGACATGCACCGGGTTGGCGCTGACGTCGACCACGAAATACGAGCCGTCCGGGGAGTTGTTCTTATCGGTAACATTGCCATCCGGCAAGCCCGTGTTGGCGGCTGCCGGCACCGGAACCTCGTCCGCCGGGTCGAGGGTCGAGACCACCGGGACCGGGGTGGCCGTCGGGACTGTGGTGGCCGTCGGCGCAGGTGGCTTGTCCTTCTTCTTCTTGGTGGCCGTCGGCTGCGGAGGCACATAGGCGGGCGGCTCGGTCACGACCGCGGTGGGCGTGGGCGAAGCGCTGACCGGCGTGGCCGTCGGTGCGACGGGAGTGGGGCTCGGCCCGGCGGGCGTGGGCGAGTTCGAGGCTGGACCGGCCGGTGCAGCCATGCCGCTGCCGCCGTTATTTGCGCCCGGGGTCAGGTAAGTCTTGGCCCAGACCGGCGGGGTCAGGATCTCAGCGCGGACGGGTTCGATGACACCGGCCACCCCCGCCTCCTGGAATTGGGCATTGGGGTCCAGGTTGGAAGCCATGTCCGCCACCACGTGCCAGGAGGGGGCCATGCGGATAGCGCGCTGTCCGGCCAGGTACATGAACAGGATGCCCAGCAGCACGATGATCGGCAGCAGGATCCAGTCACGCCGTTCGCGTTCAGTCGAATTCATGCGTTCTTTCCCTTGATCGGCAGGCGCACAAAAAAGGTGCTGCCCGGGCAGGTCGCTTCATCATGACCCGGACTCTCGACCCAGATATATCCACCGTGGGCTTTGGCAATACCGCGCGCGATGGCCAGGCCCAGGCCCGGTCCGCCGCCCTTGAATTTGGTCTTTCCCGAGGAATGCAGCAGGACTTCACCGCTCTGGAAGAACTTCTCGAACACCAGGTCGAGGTGTTCCGGGGCGATGCCGATGCCGGTATCCCGGACCTGGACTTCAACTTCCAGGCCGGTAGATTGGTCGTCCACCACGCGTCCGCTAACCGAGATTGAGCCGCCATCTGGTGTATATTTTATCGCATTCGTGACCAGATGGTAGAACAATTTGTAAAGCAAATCGGGATCAGCCTGGACGGGCGGCAGACTCCCGACCCCGTCCAGGGAGAATTTTAAATTGCGCTCGGTCAGGGCCTCTTCAAAGGTCTTATGCACCCGCATCAGCAGCATGCCCAGCTGCACCTGGTCCGGGACGATCTTCAGCATCTGGCTGTCGATCTTCGAGACGTCCAGCATGTTATTGACCACTTCATTGATCCGCTCGGAGCCGTCCAGGATGCCCTTGGACAGCTTCCTGACTTCCGGGTCCGGGTCGAACTTCTGCTCCAGCATCTGGGTGTAACCCTTGATCAGGGTCAGGGGTGTGCGCAGCTCGTGCGCCGAAACCTGGATAAAGCTGGCCTTGGCGCGGTCCATTTGTTCCAGGATGCGGTTGGTGCGTTCCAATTCGACGGTGCGCTGCTGCAAGTGATCGGTCATCTCGTCGAAGGTCTTGGCCAGCACCCCGATCTCGTCCGTGCTGCTGATGCTGCTGCGCTGGGTCAGGTCGCCCCCGGAAATTGCCTGGGAGGTGCGCACCAGGGAGGACAGGGGGGTGATGATCAGGCGCGAAATCGCAAAGCCGATCAGCACCACGCCGATCATGGCCAGCGTAAACAGCAGCACGTAGGTATTGCGGCTGATCGAACTGGATTGAATCACAAAATTCAGGGGCAGCACCACGGCGAAAGTGCCGATGCGGTCGTTACTGATGCGCAATGAACTGCGCGCCAGGGCATACCAGCGGCCATCGGTCTGGAAATTCTCGCCCGTGACGCTCTCGTTCGAATTCAATATTAGCTGGTTCGTGGCTGCTGGCAGGGCAAGCGTCTGCATGAATTCCGGATCCGTGCTGCCGGCCCCCAGGGTGGTCCCAATCGCCTGCCCCTCGCCTCCATAGATGATCACGTCTGCCAGGGAGGTGCCCTTCAGATAGGGCAGGAGCGTCTCCAGGGAGGTTCCAACCATCACCACGCCCACCAGTCTGTCATTCAAAGTGACCGGGAGAGCCGTAAAGTAATAATAATGGCCGTCCAGCGCTTCGAGCGCCAGTCCGCGGCTGGGAAAGGCGTTCGGGTCATTGGCCGTCAACAGGCCCTGCGCCAGAGGCTGGACCGCCGCCTCGCGCTGCGGATCCTCGATCGGTGTCCCATCCGGAGCATTCAGCAGATGCAGGGCTTGTGTTCCCTGCGCATTGAAGATATACAGATTTTCGATCCCCAGTCCGACCGCAACCGGTTTGGCCAGTGCCGCCACCGTGGCATGATCGCCATCCAGGGCTTCGGCCAGTCCGCGGGTGTAAGCGATGATGCGGGCGGTCTCGACATGTCTGATCTCCTGGCGTGCAAAATCATCCGAAACGATCCGGCCGGCCTCCAGGAGTTGGTTGGTCAAGCGTTCGCTCAAAGAACTGGTAACCAGCTTGGTCACCACGTATACACCGGTGACCGCGACAACCAGCGTCAGCAGCAAATACGGCAAAATGACTTTAAAACGAATACTCACCCCAACCTCTTTTTTTCAGTGTAGGCAACATTAGCAGTCCAAACCGGGGAAGGTTCAGATCTCATACTATAAGCATATCTGGGAATGAGCACGAAAAACATAACATTTTTGTAATTAATAATATTATACGCAATATCTTTCATATTTGACAACAGGATTCCCCGCCGATCCGGGCCTGGTGAGCTCCGCGCTCTCGGTGGTTAATAAGAAAAGCCTCGCGTAATGCGAGACTCGTGTGGGCGCAAAGGGACTCGTATCATCCCCCTATGGGGAAACCCCTGCCTATTTCATGCGCATATCCCGATTTATCAAGACAATGTGTGGGCGCAAAGGGACTCGAACCCCTGACCTCTTCGGTGTAAACGAAGCGCTCTAACCAACTGAGCTATGCGCCCGCTGGCCGTATTATACCTTGCTCTTTCAAATTGTGCTAAACTAGCCGTTGCACTCACTTTCACGCATCGGGAGGCAGTATGCGTATCGTTCGCTATCAAATCAAGGATGAAGCAGCCCGCTTCGGCTGGCTGCTGGAAGACAAGATCGGGGAAATCGAGGGAGATATTTTCAACAGCTACCGCCGCAGCAAGGTCAATATCCCGCTGGAGCAGGCACGCTTGCTGGCCCCCACCCAGCCGAGCAAGATCCTCTGCGTCGGGCGCAATTACATTGAACACGCCAAGGAACACGGTGCAGAAGTCCCTAAAGTGCCGCTGATCTTCATGAAACCGCCCTCGTCGATCATCGCCAAAGGCGAGGCCATCCTGCTGCCGCCGCAGTCACAACAGGTGGAACATGAAGGTGAGCTGGTACTGGTGATCGGCAAACGCGGGCATTCGGTGACCGCCGAGCAGGCCCGCGAGCACATCCTGGGCTACACCATCGGCAACGATGTCACCGCCCGTGACCTGCAGCGCAGCGACAACCAGTGGACGCGCGCCAAAGGCTTCGACACCTTCTGTCCCTTCGGACCCTGGATCGACACAGACTTCGACCCCTCCGACGCGGTCATCACCGTGCGGGTCAACGGCCAGATGCGCCAGATGGCCTCCACACGCGACATGGTCTTCAACATCGGCGTGCTGGTAGCCTACATCTCGTCCGTGATGACGCTCGAACCGGGCGACATCATCTTCACCGGCACCCCGGCCGGGGTGGGCGTGCTGCAGGCCGGCGATACGGTTGACGTGGAAATCGAGGGACTGGGGAACCTGAGCAATCCGGTCAAGGCCGGCTGATCAGACCTGGGTGATAATCGTCCGCTTTGCCCCTGCGGATAACAGCGCCTCGGCTACAGCCGGGGCCTTTTCTTTGGGGGCCAGGGCGATCATGTTGCCCCCGCGGCCGCCGCCTGATAACTTGGCTCCCTGCGCCCCGGCTGCCCGGGCGGCTGAGAGCAGCCGTTCGAGTTCCGGCGAGGAGACACTCATTATCTGCAGCAAAGCCTGGTTGGCGTCCATCAGCGGGCCCAGCGCGGACAGATCCCCGCTTTCGATGGCGGCGCGTGCCTGGCGGGCGATCTTCCCCACCCGGTCGAAAACATCTTCCCAATGCCGCGGTGCGGTCTGCCACAACTGCCGTACGTCGGACACGACTGCCTTGGTCGAGGCGGCCACACCGGTGTCGCCGATCACGATCGTGAAGGGCGCGCCGACCTTGAAGGTCTCGGGCGGCTGGCCTTTGACGAAGTAGACCGGCCGGGCGTAGGTGACGACCGTGTTGTCGATGCCGGAGGGCGTGCCGTGGTGCAGCTTCTCGATCTCGAAGGTCAGCGCGCTGACCTGCTCGTCGGACAAGGGTTGGCCGAGATGGGCCGACAGTGCGCGGATCAGCGCGACCGAGACCGCCGCTCCGGAGCCCAGTCCGGAAGCGACCGGGATGCTGGAACTGATTCGAATTTGGATGGCGGGGAAGCCGGCAATACCCAGGGCCGAGAAAACGCCCCGCACGGCGGCCGCCAAGGGTTGGTCGGAGGCTAACTGCGCCAGCTCGGATGCAAGCCCGATGTCCGGGGCTGCGATCCACACACCGGAACGGGACGAAGCCTCGACTTCCGCCGTGGCCTGCACCTGTCTGACCGGCACAGCCAGCGCCGGCCGGCCGTAGACCACGGCGTGTTCGCCGAACAGGATGATCTTGCCGGGCGCGGAAGCGGAACTCATGAAAGGTAGAAGACGGCCAGCACGGTCAGGCTCCATAGAAACAGCGAGAGCTGGAACGGCCGGTCGGAGAGCAAAATTTCCTCCGGCGCGCCGCCGGCATGCTTGACCTGGATCAGGTACAGGTAGCGGAAGATGGCATACAGCACGAAGGGGATGGTCAGCATCATGCTGTGATTGGGCGGCAGGTTGGGCGCCGAGAAAGTGTACAGGCTGTAGGCCACAATGGTGGTGCCCGAGACGATCAGGATGAACTGGTCCAGCAGCGGGATGGTGTAGCCGTCCAGCACCTTGCGGTGCGAACCGGCGCCCTGCGCCAGCAGGGCCAGTTCGGCGCGGCGCTTGCCGAAGCCCAGGTACAATGCCAGCAGGGTCATGACCACGTACAGCCAGGGCGAGAAGCGCTCGACGTGGATCAGGGTCACCCCGGCATGCACGCGCAGCACGAAGCCAGCCGCGAGGATCAGCACGTCCACGATCGGCACATGCTTGAGCCATTTGGAGTAGGCCATAATCAGCGCAAAATAGATGCCCAGCACAACCGCGAAATCCGGCGCCAGCAGGTAGCCCGGAACCAGCGCCAGGCCCACGAGCAGCAGTCCCGCCACCCAGGCCAGGCCGACCGGCAACTGGCCCGAAGGGATCGGACGGTGCTGCTTTTCCGGATGCTGGCGGTCGGCTTCGATATCGGCCAGGTCGTTGAAAATATAGACTGAGCTGGAGATCAGGCAGAAAAGCCCAAAGCCCGCCAGGGTCCGCAGGAACGGACCGGGCAGCAAGAGCTGTTTGTCGAACACCAGAGCCGCGAAGACAAAGACATTCTTGGTCCACTGGCGGGGGCGCATGGTTTTGAGCAGGGCTGTCAACATAAGACTATTTTAACTGATAGCGGTACAATACGGTCAGGAAGTTATCCCAATCATACCCGAAGCCGGTAAATTCGTCGTTACCAGAACGTAATCGATTGTAAAATGCCCAAAACTCGTCTGGATCTCCTGCTGGTTGAACGCGGACTGGCCGAAAGCCGCAGCCTGGCCCAACGCCTGATCATGGCCGGTCAGGTGCGCGTGGACGGCCAGCTGGTGCTCAAGCCGGCCACGGGCGTCGCCTCCGAAGCGGAATTGGCGCTCGACTACGGCCCGCGCTACGTCTCACGCGGCGGCGAAAAGCTGCAGGGCGCGCTGGAGGCCTTCCCGCTGACGGTCCAGGACCGGACCTGCGCCGACGTGGGCGCTTCGACCGGCGGCTTCACCGACTGCCTGCTGCAGCACGGTGCGGCGCGAGTCTACGCCATCGATGTGGGCAAGGGCCTCCTGCACTGGAAGCTGCGCAACCATCCGCGGGTGGTGGTCATGGAAAAGACCAACGCGCGCTACGTCGCCTGCCTGCCGGAGCCGGTCACGCTGGTCACCGTGGATGCCTCCTTCATTTCATTGAAAATCCTGCTGCCGGTCATCAAAAACTGGTTCGCCCCCGCTGCCCCGGACAAGGCCGGGACGCCGGGAGACGTGATCGCCCTGATCAAGCCGCAGTTCGAGGCCGGACGCAAACAGTCGGCCAAGGGCAAAGGTGTGATCCGCGACGCCGAAGTCCATCGCCAGACCCTGCTGGAGGTGCTGGGCTTCGCCCGGAGCCAGGGCTTTGCCCTGCGCGGCCTGATCCGCAGCCCGCTGCTGGGACCCAAAGGCAACACCGAATTCCTGGCCTGGCTGGCTTCGGGGGGGGAGGGGGAAGACCCCGCCATGCTGGTGGAGGCGCTGCTGCCGGAGCAGCACGCGGAAATAATCCCCTAAAAGCGCATTAAAACCCTGTGGATTCTGTGCCTGTGTGATTTGTTTACCCTTGGCTGCCCCCAAGTTGACGTCGAATCACTTTGTAGTATAATCATGCCGCTGTCCAGGGGACGGCCGTCAAAGGGCCGACTAGCTCAATGGTAGAGCAGCTGACTCTTAATCAGTTGGTTCGGGGTTCAAGTCCCCGGTCGGTCACCTAGATATA
>CAYOUV010000090.1:0-10737 GCA_964407265.1 uncultured Anaerolineaceae bacterium
ACCCGAATTTCGACTTTTTTCATTGGTATAATCGGAAGAATGCTTTCCCGTAAACTGCTTATTCCAATCATCCTGCTCACAACTTTGAGCCTGACTGCCTGCGGATTGGCATCCCCCACAGCCAGCCCGACGCCCGAAGCGCCGACTCCTACCATCGCACCCCCGACCGCCACACCGGAACCGGCAGCGGCGACTGTTAACGGCGAGGAAATCCCTGTCGCTGAACTGAACGCGGAAGTTGAACGCTACCTGGCCTCGCAGTCCGCTCTGGGCAAAACCGCCTCACCCGAGGATGCCAAGACCCGCGTACTGGACGACTTGATCGATCAGGTACTGCTCGCACAGCAAGCGCGCCAGGCCGGCTTCCAGGTCGATGACGCCAGCCTCGCCTCCCGCCTGAGTACCCTGGCGCAAAAAGCCGGGGGACAGGAAGCGCTCAATACCTGGATCGCGTCTCACAGCTATACGGACGAGAGCTTCAAGATCGCCTTACGCCGCTCGATTGAAGCTGCCTGGATGCGCGATAAAATCATTAACGGCATTCCCGGTACTGCCGATCAAGTACACGTTCAGCAAATTCTGCTCTATAATCAAGATACAGCACAACAAGTGCTAGACCAGTTGAAGGCCGGCGCCGATTTCGACCAATTGGCAGCCCGCAACGATCCGGCTACGCGCGGCGAATTGGGTTGGTTCCCCCGCGGCTACCTGCTGGACACAAAAATAGAGGACGCGGCTTTTGCCCTACAGCCTGGCCAGTACAGCGATATCATCAGCACCGAGGTAGGCTTCGACATCATCAAAGTGCTGGAACGCGATCCGCAACATCCGCTCACACCTGACGCTTATTTGGCCATGCAGGAGAAAGCGCTTACAGATTGGTTGCAACAACAACGGCAGAATAGCAAGATCGTCATACAGCCGTAGGAGAGGATAAATGGACAATTACGACTTCACCGATCAGCCCTATGACGCCGATACTCCTCGGCGCGGCATATCCTTTTGGGACATCCTAACTATCGGCGTTCTGGTGGTTACGCTGTGCATGGCTGGTTATTTCTTGCTGATCTTTGTCAATCCCCACAGTCCGATCAACCCACTGGCGCCACCTGCCGGGGTAATGGTAAACAGTCTGGCAACAGCCACGATCACCCCCATCCAACTTGAGCCAACCTGGACCGCCACACCCACATTCGCGCCAACCGCCTCACGCACCCTGGCCCCTACCTGGACACCATTCTGGACCGAGTCACCCGCCTCCCTTTACACCCCGACCAAGACGCCCGCTCCCTCCAAAACCTCCAAACCGAGTTTTCCTTTCACGGCCTCGGTGATCCCGATCGACAGCACGATCATTCATCCCGAAGCGGCTTGTAACTGGCTGGGCGTAGGCGGACAGGTGCTGGACAAGGACAACAGCCCGATTAATGCCATTACGGTTCATTTGAGCGGGAAGCTGGGGGATCAAAACGAAGATTACCTGACCGTCAGCGGGACATCCCCCCAATACGGGCCGGCTGGTTTTGAATTCCAGCTAGGGACGGTGCCGATCGAGTCTAAAAACACCCTATGGATCCAGGTGCTCGACCAGAGCGGGCTGCCACTTTCGGACAAGATCTACTTCAACACCTATACTGCGTGTGACAAGAATCTGACCCTGATCCGTTTCAAGAAAGTCAAATAGCGACAAAAACAACCAACTAAAAATATGAGCGCGGCAGGAGCCGCGCTCATATTTGTTGAACCTATACTGCCACATTCCAGTCAGCGTATTTTGGATTCTTACCGTGCAAGATATCCGCGAACAGCTCGCGTATCCTGCTGGAGATCGGCCCCATCTCGCCAGTGCCAATCGTGCGGTAATCCACCCTGGTCGCAACCGTGATCTGCGCCGCTGTGCCGGTCATAAAGAGCTCATCACAAATGAACACCTCGGTGCGGTCGATCGAACGTTCCACAACCGTCAGACCCAGTTCATTTTTCGCCAGTTCGATGATCGAACGGCGCGTGATGCCTTCCAGGATATTGTCGGTCACCGGCGGGGTGATCAAGACGCCATCGCGGACCATGAAGACGTTCATGGCGCTGCCTTCAGAGATATGCCCGACCTGGTCGAGAACCAGGGCTTCGTCAAAGCCGGCGCGGGCAGCATCCGTTTTGATCAGGGCCGAGTTGGCATACGCCCCGCTGACCTTCCCGCGTGCCGGGATCATGTTATCGTCGATCCGCCGCCAGGATGAAATCGTCACGTGGGCGCTGGTATCGTTCTTGACATATTTGTCAAACGGCAGGGCAAAAATGGTGATCGCATCGCGCAGATCGTGCAGCCGCACCCCGATCCCTTCAGTGGCTTTATAAATCAGGGGGCGAACGTAGACATCGCGCTGGTAAGCGTCAGCCCGCAGCAAGTCCAGCGTCACCTGGATCAAACTCTGCTCATCGTGTCCGATCTCCATGCACATCATGTGGGCTGAGTGCAGCAAGCGTCGATAGTGGTCAAAGGGACGAAAAACGAAGAGCTTTTGCTTCTCTTCGTTCCAGTAACCGCGGATACCGCCAAATACACCAGTACCATAATTGAGAGCGTGTGTCGCCACACCGACCTTCGCCTCAGAATAAGGGACGATCTTTCCCTCGAAATATGCATGAATGGGAAGCTCCACTGAGCACCTCCTTTGGAATGAGAGACAAGCTTGGCGGGCACAATTATACTCTAACGCGCTTATCTTACTCCGAGCCCTGTCTGAGGGAGGTTATCCACGAATTACCCTTGACATGCCGGGGGATGTGTATATAATCTAATTCGATAAATATCGAATTAGATTAGGATATATAAAAATGAATACAGAGAACCAACCCTCGCAGGAGATGGTCGATTTCGTCAAGGCAATCTCCGATTCCGATCGCTTGCGTATCATTGGCGTATTGGTCCAGACCCCGGCGCCGGCCAAACAGGTAGCCGAGCAGCTCAGTCTCCCCTTTCGAGACGCCTTTAACCACCTGGTCTTTCTTTCCCAGGTCGGTATCCTGCGCGAGCAGGACGGCGTTTACGAACTGGACACCCTTGGCATGGAAAAGCTGGCCCGCAACCAGCTCTTGAACCGGCGCGAAAGTTACACACCCGCGCCAGACCTGGACCAGAAGACGCGCAAGGTGCTGGCTACCTACCTCAACCCGGACGGCACGATCCGCCAGATCCCGCAGCAACCGGCCAAGCTGAAAGTGATCCTGGATTACCTGATCACCGCCTTTACACCCGGCGCGAACTACACCGAGAAGGAGGTCAACACCCTGATCCGCCGCTTCCACCTGGACGTTTCGGGGCTGCGCCGCGACCTGGTTGATGCCGGCTTTTTGGCGCGCGAGCGCGACGGCTCGCGCTACTGGCGACCGGAAAAACCGGATGCCGAAGAAGGCCCCCGATGACCGGCACCCCCAACACCGAATTGGTGGCCTTCTTCAAAGCGCTGGCCGACTCGAATCGCTTGAAAATCGTCGGCCTGCTGGCCCAACAGCCTTACAGCGTGGAAGAACTGGCTGCCCTGCTGGAACTCAAGCCGCCGACCGTCTCGCATCATTTATCGAAACTGGCTGAGGTCGGCCTGGTCAGCGCCCGGGCAGAGGGCTATTACAGCGTCTATCAGTTGGAGGAAGCCGCCCTGCTCAAGACCCGCCTGCTGTTTTCACGCGACGACCTGACCAGCGTTGCCGAGGATATCGACCTGGACGCCTACGACCGCAAAGTCGTGAATGACTACTCCCGGACCGACGGCAGCCTGAAAACTCTGCCTGCCCAGCGCAAAAAGCTGGAGGCCGTCCTGCGCTACGTGGTCAAGTCCTTCAAGCCGGGCCAGCATTACAGCGAGAAACAAGTCAATCAAATCCTGGCCCGCTTCCACGCGGACACCGCCAGCCTGCGCCGCGAACTGGTCGGTTACGGCTTGATGCAGCGCGAGGGCGGAGGCGGGGATTACTGGCGAGTCGAGAATAAGCGCTAGAATATTCGAGCTTTAGAAAAGCAGCGGGATCACTCCTGCTGCTTTCTGTATCCCAGGTGGAAACTTTCCATGCCTCCGAGCGCCTTCTTCAGGCTTTGCGCTTCCAGCGCCATGACCCGGCTGTTGGCAAAATAACCAAAATCGAACGCGGTTGGGTCACCGACCTGCTTGCCAGGAATGGGCATCAGGCGCGCGGTCAGGGGTTTATCCAGCCGCAAGGCCAGCGCGGACAGGTCCAACAGCAGTGCCGCAATTTGAGCGGGTCTGGTATCGCCCGGCAATGGAATGGTGTCCAGTCCTGTGCCGCAGACCGCCGAATACATCAACAAATCCTTGACCGTCAGCGTCCCCTCGGCGGCGCGCCGGGCCAGCACGGCGTCTTCGAGCACTGGCTGCATGAAACCACTGAAGCCCACATGCGGGAAGTCGGCTCGCTCGACCGCCTCGGTCAGGATGGCGGCCGCGGCCAGCGAACCATGCAGTCCAACCTCGGGCACACCCAGACGCTCAACCGCCGCTCCAAGTGAGGTTGATTCGTCCGGGAAGGGCGCCAGGGAAAAATCGATCCCACCAAAGCGAGTGGTAAACCTGAATTTCAAAAAATCCGCCACGTCGCACATGCGCCGGGCCTGTCCCTCCAGGGCGGAAACCAGGCTCTCGCTGCCCGCGGCCACGCTTTTGGCTCGCGCAAAGGCCTCCACCGCCAGGTCAGCGGCTTCGGTGGCAATTGCAAAGGCCGGTTCATGTCCCTCGTGGTAGGCCGCCGGGAAGAACGGCGCACCGGGCGGCACATTGGCCAGGGCCGCGAAACGCAGATTGGCGAAGCCGTCCGGCGTGATGGGGGCGCAGCGTGTGATCACCTCGGCGCAGGCCCGGACAGCCGCCAGCGAAAGACCTTTCACCGGTTCCGCCATCAGGCCGGAAAAGAAAACGTTCTGGGTCGCCGCTATGGCATCCGGGATGAGGGTATAGCTTTCTGGCAGGTCCGGCAGGGCCGGGCCGAGGGCTGCATAATCGATGCCGGCCTGCAGGGCGGCGGCTTCGATGGCTTGCGCCAGCTCCGGCAAACGATCGATTTCCTTCCCCTCCAGCAGCAGCGGGAAAGGCGTGCACGCCAGCCGCGTGGTCTGTACTTCAAAACCTGCAGCTTCGAAGCTGTTCCTGGCTTCGGCCAGGAAGACCCCCGCCGCCTTCAGCTTCTTCGCCTCCAACGGCCAGCCGGGATTGCAAAAATAAGTAATCGAGCGAATTTTCATTGTCTCTGTCTCACCACTTCGAACATCAGGATCGCTCCCGCCACCCCCGCGTTAAGCGATTCGGCTTGGCCTGGCATTGGGATATGGATGGACCCATCCGCCAGTTGCCGCGCGGATCGGCTGGCGCCTTCGGCTTCCCCGCCCACGATCAGCGCCAGCGGGTAACGGAATTCAGCCTGCCAGCAGGCTTGATCGCCCGCCGCATCTGCCAGATAGACTTGCAGCCCGGACAGGCGCGTGCGGATCTCGTCCCAGCCCAGGGTGAGCACCGGCAAACGGAAGTGCGCTCCCATCCCGGCCCGCACCACCTTCGGCGCGAACGCGTCGGCCGTTTCGGGCGGGATGAAAACCGCTTCCACGCCCGCCGCCAGCGCCGTGCGCAGCAGGGTACCCAGGTTGCCGGGATCGCGGATTTCATCGGGGATCAGCGCAAAGGTTATCTTAGCAGGGACAGGCAGCGGCTTGAGGGTCAGCGCCGCCAGGATGCCCTGCGGCGTCTCGGTCTCGCTGGTGGCTTTCATCAGGTGGGCTGCGACCTGCTCCACATCGACCCCCTGCGCCTGGAGGCTTTGGAGCAGTTCCCGGCCACGCTCGCTGAGCGTCTCGTCATACAGCACAAAGCGGAAGCCCCAGTCCGCCGCCTGGGCCTCTTCCAACAGGCGCACGCCTTCAGCCAGGAAAGCTCCGGCTTCACGGCGTTCCTTTGGGCGGCCCTGCAAGGCGCGCACCAGCTTGAGTTTGGCGTTCTGAGATGAAGTGATCACCCGCCCCTGCCCTGCTCTCGCCAGACTTTCTGGAACGCTTCCAGGGTGGGCTGGTCGAACAACACCAGCCGTACCGACTTGATCCCGGAAGCAGGTTGCTCGACAAAATACCCCTCGATGGCCGTGAACATCAGGCCGGCCGCACGCTCTTTGGGGAAGCCGAAGATGCCGGTTGAGATGGCCGGCAGGGAAATCGAGGCCAGCTTGAGCCGGTCGGCCAGGCGCAGCGAACCGTCGACGGCAGCCGCCAGGTTGGCATCACTCCGACTCCGCTCACCACGGGCCTCGTCGCCGCCGCTCCAGACGGGACCCACAGCGTGGATCACGTACCTGGCGGGCAGTGAGCCGCCCGAAGTCCAGGCTGGCGCCGCGTGCGAGACCGGGCCGTGGGTTTGCACCCACTCATCCGATTCGCGTTGGATGGCCGCTCCGCCGCGCTGCGCGATGACGCCTGCCACCCCGCCGCCGTGCTGCAAATGGCTGTTGGCCGCGTTGACGATGGCATCCACTGCTTCTGCGGTGATATCGCCCTGCACGATTTGCAGTATCTGCCCGGAGGGGAAAGTCTGTTCACTCAACACGCTATTCATGAATTTATTTTATCCCATTAAACATAACCGGGGCACAGCGACGCTGTGCCCCGGAAGGGTGATCAATGATCAAGTTGTTATTTGAAGGCCTGGGCCACCACTGCGGCGAAAGCCTGCGGGTCGCGCACGGCCAGGTCAGCTAATATCTTTCGGTTGAGACCGATATTTGCCTTTTTCAGGGCTGCTATCAGGCGGCTGTACGTGGTGCCATTCTGACGGGCGGCGGCATTGATGCGGGCGATCCACAGCTTGCGCAGATCACGCCGGCGGACACGCCGATCACGGTGTGAGTACCACAAACTCTTCAGCATGGCCTCATTGGCGCGACGGAAGAGCTTGCTCTTGGTGCCGCGCTGGCCCTTGGTCAGCTTCAAAACTTTTTTATGACGGCGATATCCTTGCGGACCGCCTCTAACTCTTGCCATGTTCTACCTCCTGCGTACCCCGGGGCGTCGGCGGGTTGCGCCAGTTGCGTACACCCAGAAGCCGCAAATTAATTGGATCCGATAACCGCAAGAACACGTCGAAATGTGCTCTTACTCTTCCATATTGGGCGCCAGGCGCTTGACACGCTTGATAATTCCGCGACCTTCCACAGGAATCATCTCAGCCAACAAGGCCTTGGTGCGCTTGGATGTGCGGCGGCGCATGTGGCTCTTGCCACCCTTGGTGCGTACCAGCTTACCGGCCCCGGTCAGGCGGAAACGTTTGGACGTCGCCTTATGGGTCTTTAGCTTGTATTTACTGGATTTTTGCTTGCGAGGCACAGCGAATCACTCCTTTCATAAAAAATCCGCGGGGTCGGTCGTTCTCCCGCGGGAATCCACTTCCTTGGGGAATATTTCAGCGCTTGGTTTAAGTCTTCTTGCTCTTGTTTGGACCCAGAACCAGAGTCATCGTGCGACCTTCCATCGAAGGGGTTTGCTCGATCACACCGATGTCGGACAGCTCCTGGGCGATCTCTTTGAGATCATTGAGAGCAATTTCGGGGTAATCCATCTCGCGGCCGCGGAAGCGGATCGTGACCCGGACCTTCATCCCGTTTTCCAGCCAGCGGCGGGCGTCTTTCACCTTGAAGCCGCGGTGGTGTTCGTTGGTCTTGGGTCGCAGACGGATCTCTTTCATCTCGACTTTGATCTGCGCTTTGCGTGCTTCCCGCTCCTTCTTCGCCCGTTCGTAGACGAACTTTCCAAAGTCCATCACACGGCAAACAGGCGGGTCTGCATTGGGTGAGACTTCTACCAGATCGAGGTCGGCCTGGCGGGCAATTTCGAGTGCTTTATTGATCGGTACCACACCGACGTTCTCACCATCGGCGCCGATCAGGCGTACTTCTGCAACGCGAATGCCCTCATTTACTCGAAATTCGTTAGCGCTGATATGCTTCTCCTTCTACTTCATCTAAAAACCTACGACCAGCCCAAGGCTGGTTTTTAGCGGACAGATAATACCATATCCCACTGTGAATCGTCAACAAGAATGACGATGACTGCCGGATTTGCAGCGTTTTACGTAAAATTCAAACCAGGTTCATGCAGCCTGCAGGCAATTCGACAAAAGATGATCCGGGAATATTCGCAAGCCACAGTTGCTATTATAACCGTTATTAATTGGCAGAATCGAGCATCGGCAAAAAGACGGTCTGGTAGAGCGCATCGTGTTCATCCTGGTTGCAGAACATGACCACCACATTCGACCAGCCCCCATCATCCGCCATGGCGATATCTACCGGGCGGCCATAGGATGAGGAAGTAAACAGCTTCCAGGTAAATCCATGGGCTATGCGCTGACCGGCCGGGACGAGCGCGCTGTCAAGACCCCGGTAGCCGTAAGCCTTCTGTGACAACCAATCTTCGATATCCGTCGAGCTGATCGGGACGCGCAGGATTCCCACCTCGGTTATATCAAAGGGCGAGTTGCCCCGGTAGTAAAAGCCGCCCTCGAGGGGATTCCAATCTGACGGGACATCCAGGCTGACCCCATCTACGCGCACATTTTTCAACTCTAAGGGAGGCTCCCCGGTATAGGGGACCACAAAATCAACCGGCTGCAATTCATTCAGGCAGGTTCGGTCCGGCTCGGTGGATGGATCATCCAGAAACTGGAGCACGACATGCATCGCACAACCGGACGAATCGCTGGCTGTCGGCGTGTGACCCTGGTTTGGGAATTCGAAATAAAAACTGTGGCTCAGTTGGGTTGCGATCTGCCTGGCATACATGGGCGGCGTGGTTGGATCATAAGCGCCGGTGATGATCAGGGAGGGGATATCGCTGATCACCGGATCATTCTCGCCCGCCACAGGTCCGCTCGCCCCCCAGGATTTGCAGGTATTGAAGATATTCTTCGCATCCCCGTAGAATGGCAGCCAGGCATACTCTTTGATGATCTGGCGGTTGGATGCATTCTGCAGTTCTTCCGGCGTGGTCGACAGGATTTGCTCATGGCACATCATGCTGATGAACAAGCCGGGGCTGATGCCATCGAACATGAACGGCAGGCCGGATTGTTCGATGACCAGGGTGGAATAATCACCCGCCTTGAAGCGATAAATGGACTGGGGCGCGGTGGAGATGAAGCGGGAATTCTTGATCGAGCCCAGGATGATGTCCATCACGGTGGTGCCGGTGACCGTCTCCGTAATCGTTCCGCTCGGATAATTGGAAGTGGTCACCGTGACGGGATCAGCATCCAATTTATCGATCAGATCCCAAAATGAAGTTTCAAGGTCGGGATAAGCCGCATTGCAGCGGGGGTCAAGCGCGCAGTTTGCGAATAAGGTCTTCAGTCCCGAATCGATTGCCTCCGGATACTTGCTGAACAGGTTGGTTTCCACCGGCACGACCGAGTCCAGCACAGCGGTCTGGACGATTTCAGGATAATCACGCATGATGACCTGCGCCAGGCGTGTCCCGTAGGAAGCGCCGTACAAATTCACTTTGCGATAGCCCAGCAGGTCGATGATATCCTTGACGTCGGCTGCGCTTTCGAGGGTCGTATAAGCTTTTAAATCGATCCCCTTGGCGGTCATGATCCCCTGGCACGAGTAAAAGGAAGTGGAATAGACCAGCTCGCGGGTGCTGCCTGCGATCAGGCCGTGAATATCCTGGGAATAGGTTTTGGTCAGTTCATCGCACGGCAGGGAGGGGTCGGACAAACCGGTCCCGCGCTGATCGAAGACGATGAAGTCGCGCTCAGCCAAAAAGGGCTCGACCAGCACGTGGTAGGCATCCGCGCTTAGCTGGACCGCCTGGGCGCCTGGTCCCCCTTGCAGGAAAATGACCGGGTCGGGCTGCGGGTTGTCGCTAAAGCTGCGGTAAACCGCCACTGCCAGACGGATCGTATGCGACGGATCGCCGCTGCGATCTTCGGGGACGACCACATACCCGCATTTAACGTCCACTCCCAGGGGGGTGTCAAAGGCACAGGCCTCTTCCTGGAAAACGGGGGTGTAGGCGACTGTCGGTCTTGGGGTGGGAAGGCTCGTCGGCGGGATGAGCGTCGCTGTCGGCTCGGAGGTTGGTTCGGCCGGGTTATTCGTGGCCGTCTGCGTCGGGAGCGGCATGGCTGTCGAAATATTGACGGGAACCGGCGAAAGCAATTGGGTCAACTGGCCGTTTAGATACAGAAAAACGACCCCTGCACCACAAACGATCAACGCCGCGATGAAGAGCAGCGCAATGACGAGACCCGTGCGCGAGCGTTTACGCGGGGGCGCAGCAGGCTGGACTTCACGGGGTACGGCGGCCGAGATTGGCAGAGGCGGTAAAGGCTTTTGCGCGTCAAGCAGTTGATCTCTGAAATCATCATCCTTGGAAGGCGCGGGAGCAGTCGGGGATTCATTTTGGGGCTCTTCGGGCTTGAGCGATTCCGGGCCGGGAGCTTGCTCCGTGTAAAAAGGTGATGGCCTATTCCGAGGGTCATCCGGGAGCACTTCAGGTTTGATCGCCTCCGGGCCGGGAGCTTGGTCCGCGTAAAAAGGCGAATGTGGGCTGGGCGCTGGCTCATCCCGGGATTCATCCGGGAACTCTTCAGGCTTGATCGCCTCCGGGCCGGGAGCTTGGTCCGCGTAAGGGGGCGCTGGCGGGCCGGGTTCGGGTACAACCGGGGATTCATCTGAAGCTACTTC
>CAYOUV010000091.1:0-10025 GCA_964407265.1 uncultured Anaerolineaceae bacterium
TTCACGGATGACTGGGTTCCGGATGACGGCGGCTACAGCCAGGAACTCGCCCGTGGCGCATACGTGGGCTATAACGGCATCTATTTAGATGAGCATGGCATCAAGGCCGAACGCATGTACTGGGAAGATTTTATCCATGGGCTGGTCGAGCGCGGCGCACCGCTTGACGCCATACTGGCTTATGAGTTGAAGAACGAGGCTTTCTACGAGGCGGATTCCCCACCCCTGAACCAGACCTCGGGCTCGGTCACCACGGCGAATGGGGAGACCTATGACATGGCCGATGCGCAGGACCATAAGCGTATGATGGAGGAGGGCTGGCTTTTCTGGATCGAGCAGTTGCGGGATTCAATCCAGCTTATTGATCCGACCGCGCTGGTGACGATGGGTTTCTTCGTCCAGCAGGAGCCGAACCCAGTACGTGAGGGGGATCTTCGCCTGGTCTATTTAAACCGGGTGGTGCGTGAGTCGCAGCTCGACTTTCTTGATTTCCATGCCTATCCTGGCTACGACCTATCAATGAAGGGGCATGTAGAAAACTTCGCCATGATCGGAGCCGGGGACAAGCTGGTTTTGATGGGAGAGTTCGGGGCCGACAAAGAAAACTACGCTGCGGCCGAGCGCGGCGCGTCAGCTTTACAGGCCTGGCAGGTGGAATCCTGCAAGTACGGGTTCGACGGCTGGCTGTTCTGGACCTGGGGCCAGAACCCGGGTGACGAGTTCTGGAATGCCTATGAGGGCGATGGGGTTGTTGCGACCGTGCTCGCCCCGGTCAATCGCCCCGATCCCTGCGTCTACGGCGAGTTCGATTTCATCCGCTTCAACGTGGCTCCGCAGGCTGTCATCACTGCTTCAAGCGCAATCGCCGGCTCTCCTGCCCAAAATGTAGCCGATGAGACGTCCAATCTTTGGAACGCCGCCGCGCTTTCCCCGCAATGGGTGCAGCTGTCACTGGCAGCCCCCACTGTGGTCGAGTCCATCGTTCTGACCGTTGCCCAGCAGCCGTCCGGGCGGAGCGTGCACCAGATCTGGGTGCGGCAGACAGGCGGGGAACTCAAGTTGGTGCACACCTTCGACGGCGTGACCGATGAGGGCGATGTGCTCACTTTCACCCCAGAAGAGCCGCTGATTGGGGTCGATCTGGTAAAAGTGGTGACAACGAGCGTCCTCGATTTGTGGCCCGCCTGGCATGAGATCGAGATCCTGACTAAGACTCCTCCGGAGTGAGTTATTGAAAGGTGATCAACATGCCAAGTTGGCAAAGTCGCATATTCAGGTTGTATCTAAATTATCTGAAAGCCACGACGAATTGGAATGCACCAATCGAAAAACTCCGTCAGGCATCAGACGAAGGTGCGCGTTTAAGCAGCCTGCCCCAGTCGATCCAATCGCAGCCCACAGCGATTGAACACATGCCTGCCGAATGGCTAATCCCCCCGCAAGCAAACGCTCTTTCAGCAATCTTATATTTACACGGCGGCGGCTTTGCAACCGGCTCGATCAAATCCCATCGAGCACTCGTAGGGCGAATTGCCGAAGCAGGAAACATCCGGGCTTTGCTCATTGAATACCGTCTCGCTCCCGAACATCCCTTTCCAGCCGCACTCCAGGACGCCTTGCTTGCTTATGATTGGTTGCAAAAAAATGGATACGAAAAGATCGTTCTAGTCGCCGATTCGGCAGGTGGAGGTCTGGCGCTCTCAACCATAACTTCCCTGCGCGATCGTCAATCGCCAATGCCTTTACTGGTAATTTGTATGTCACCCCTGATCGATGTAGAAGGCACGGGAGAATCTGTAATAGCAAATGCCAGGCGCGACCCCTGGCTAAAAGAGGAAGCCAAAAGCATATTCAAATATTACATCGGACAAAACAATCCCCGCGATCCTCTTATTTCGCCATTGTATGCCGATTATACAAACTTTCCACCTTTGCTCATTTTTGTCGGTGGGGATGAAATCATGTTAAGCGATTCGACACGGCTTGCTGAAAAAGCGAGAAGTGCTGGCGTTGACGTTCAAATAAAAATCTGGGAAGGCATGTGGCATGTGTTCCCATTTTTTGCACCATTCGTACCCGAATCCTTGCAGGCAATTACAGAAATAGGAGATTTTATTAAGCGTAAGGTCAATTAACACAAAAACCGCCTCGCACAGGGTACTCCGTAACCGCTCCGCGGTTCATCCCTTCCGCTGCGCTTTCCCCTACGAGGACAATGTCCTTACAGGACGATGTCCCAGACACTCTTACGGGTGCAGGCGGGATGATAACGCTGTCGCCAACCGTTGGATCGCTGACAAGCTGCGCAGGAACTAAATTCGACTGAAGGCAAATGATGAAACCCGAAATTCCAAAACCCAAAGGTCATCGCGCGTTACTCCTTCCAAAATGGGCGGTTCCCCTTGTTTGGGCAGGCATCGTTCTGGTAATCCAAGTTCTTCTGCCGTGGGTTGTTGCTACGATTGGGCCTCGCTTCGGATGGTCTCAACAAATCCCTCTATGGTGGAATCTTACCGGTCTCATTGCAGTTGCCGTTGGTCTTGGGGTATACACCTGGTGTCTTGCATTCCATTACAAGAGCTATCGCGATTCGGTGCGCATTGGCTTTTCACCGCCACATCTAGTAAATACCGGACCTTATAAGGTCTCTCGGAATCCGATGTACGTGTCAGGCTTGTTTACATGGCTCGGATGGGCGATTTTCTATGGAAGTCCTGCAGTCTTCGTTGCGCTCGTACTTCTCTGGTCCATTTTTGCTTTTCGTGTGATACCTCACGAAGAGCGTCTGCTCGAAACACTATTTGGTGATGATTATCTCGAACACAAGCGTTCCGTACGTCGATGGATCGGGCGGTTCTGATCCAGTTTCGTGTATCATCTTACGAGCGGCCCCAAAAAGCGCACACCCGGATGCGGAGGATTTGCATCGCTAAATTGAGTTAGTTCTGGCTTTTGGGAATACCGCTATAATGGCGTTGTCCAAGTCCTGCCCACGAGCCGGTACCCGTTCCCCCTTGATGGGGACCTGCGGCAGGGTGCTCCATTGCATTCCGCGAACGCAAACCATTGGGCAACAGGATAATAGAGCTCATTCATGGATCAACTAATCAAAGACCGCTACAACGACACCATCTTACAGGAAGCCATGCGACGTTATGGCATTGCAACAGACCAGATCCGATCTCTGGACGCATTTGAGAGTTTTATCTATGAATTCGAGCGCGATTCACATGCTTATATCCTTCGTATCGCTCACAGTTTTCGGCGCAGCGAATCACTCGTTCTAGGGGAAGTGGATTGGATCAATTATCTGGCTGAGGGCGGTATTTCTGTTGCAAAAGCAATGCCTTCTGAATCTGGAAAACTCGTGGAAGTGATCGAAGATCAACGGGGTGGAAATTTTCTAGTTACGGCTTTTGTGAAAGCGCAAGGACAAGCCCCGTGGAATTTATGGACACCTGAACTCTACGAATCGTATGGTGAAATAATCGGGCGGATGCACACCCTGTCCAAACGCTACCAACCCAAACAGCTTGCCTGGAAACGACCAGACTGGAACAATGATCTCTTTGAATTTGTAGAGCGGTACTTGCCCGAATCTGAATCATTAGCGAAGAAGAAATATAAGGATATTTGCGAACATGTCAACACGCTTGCGAAAGATCGTGAATCCTACGGTTTGACCCATCAAGATGCGCATGGTAATAATTTTTTTGTGGACGAGACGGGTCAGATCACACTATTTGACTTCGATGAATGTGCCTACAATTGGTTCATCAATGAAATAGCGATTGTGCTATTTTATATTGTGCAGGAGGCAGAAGATTGGCACGCCTTCACAGGAGAATTCATGTCGCATTTTCTTCGTGGATATGTTCAGGCTTGCCCGCTTAACTCAGCCTGGCTTAGAGAAATTCCAAACTTTCTGAAAATCCGTGAAATCGAATTGTATGCTGTCATGCATCGAGATTTTGATGTAACTAACATTGATGATGAGTGGTGCGCGCGCTTTATGCACAACCGCAAATCCAGAATTGAAAATGATGTACCTTTTATCGGTTTCGACTTCGAATCTCTTTCTACACAAATATAAAAAAGGAGTCTGTATATTTTGAATGTGTTTCATTAAAAACGATACTTGGCAAACGTTACTTGCCCGACAAGGCGTACTGGACATTCGTCCAGCACTTTGCACCCTGTCATACTTCGTGTTCGCCTCTTCCGCTGCGCTTTCCCCTGCGGGGACAATGTCCTTACAGGACGCTGCGCGAACGCTAACCGTTAGCCGCATTCTCTGCTTATTTAAAACTGAAAGATTTTACGCATGAAATTCCTCAACGACGTAAAAATCCCCACTCATCCTTATCCCGAATTACGAGAAGTACTCAACGTCTTTGCGGATGAAATTGCAGCAGAACTAAAAGAAAATCTTGTTGGCATATATCTTGTTGGTTCAATTGCTTCAGGTGACTTTGATTTAGATAGCGATGTGGATTTCTTAGTTGTGACAAATACTGAATTAACCGAAGCCGATATGAAACCGCTTCAAGATATTCAAATAAAAATTCACGAAATTGATTGTTATCCTGCAAAACATTTGGAAGGATCATATATAAGTATCAATGACCTCAACGATTGGAGTACAGTAGGGCAAAAGAAACTCTATTATTTTGATAACGGTAGCACCTCATATGAACTATCAACTCATGACAACCAATGGCATGTTCGGTGGATTCTTCGAGAGTGTGGAATTACTCTGGTTGGTCAAAAACCCGAAATAATTTTGGGGGCATTACCCTTAAATGCGTTGGTTGACGAAATAAAAAAGAGTATGCTTCAAAGCATGGAAATATTTCAAAGTGAAATAAATCGTCCTCTTAGTTTTTGTAATTCCAGATTTGGTCAATCCTTCTTTGTATTGACATACTGCCGCATGTTACATACCCTGCAAACAGGTACAGTACAATCAAAAAAAGCAGGAATGACATGGGCCAAACAATTTGTAGACGCTAAATGGGTAAAACTAATCGACCAAGCATGGAAGGAACGGGAAGGCGTTCGGTTTTTGGTAAAAATTCATCAGCGAGCAGAACAAACACTACTTGACGAAACGCTGGATTTCATAAAATATGCTGTTTCGCAAATTGATAACATTAAAGTTCAAACGAGTTAAGAGTTTTCCACAAAAGGCGGCGGCAAACAAAGCGTACCCCATCACTGGTCAATACGTGGGAGTGCAATGAACGAACAAAAATCCAGTTTTCCAAAAAAGCCCTGGAATCCCAATTCTATCTTCGGATTATTTTTTGGTATTACAACCATCGGCGTGGGGATTTTGTTGGGATTAAACTGGGCTCCCTTAGGAAAACCCGAATGGCGCCTAAAAACAATTTTGCTTTCTCTGTTGGTTAATGTAGGCACAATTTTAATAGCTGTTGGGTGGATATTTATCTTTGCGGGAATGCCGGGTGTTCCAAATCAAATCGGTTTACTTATGCCATTTATCGCACTGGGAAGTAACTTTGGGTTTTCAATGGCTCTGTCCCGTCTCCAGTCTGGTGCATATAAAAAATATCAAAATGAGGGAATAGACGCAATTCAAGACTATGAATATGACATTCGTGGAGCAACAAGATATGGAATTTTTATTGTTCTAGGAGCGGTTGTATTTGGCACCTTTATCTTGCCTGCAATATTTCAATTATGATTGAACTGCGGTTAAAAACTATTTGGTTATTTCGCCGTCCAACACAGCGAGTCTCGCCAGGTTCGTCCGGCTGTTGAGCCGTTCCGATGGGCGTAGTGGAGAAGCGAACCTTCAGAGGCAGGAGAAACGACATGAAAAATGGTAAATGCCCAAAATGCAATTCGGAATCCATCGTTATGAGCGCCAACGGGGGAGGAGTCGGGTACGGTCAAAAAATCTATATTTCACTTGGCTTGGGGATGTCCGCTACTTCCAGATGGATGACCTATTTATGCCTGGACTGCGGTTATTTCGAAAACTATGTTGTGGATCAGGAAAAACTCGACCGGATTCGATCCAACCCTGAAAAATCTGGCTGGAAAGAATTGGAATAAGAGTTTCCACCTGTCCGCGGGTATCCCCTACGGAGACCTGCTGATAGGATAATTACCCTGCGGGTACAATGTCTTGAGAGTGAGCGGCCGGACATTCATCCAGCACCCCAAACAAGACCAGGAAAGCTTGTGCGGTATGTGGCGCGAACTTATACAAAGCATTTCTGACGACTTCGAATTTTCACAAGGAGCTTCCGAGCAGTCTCTTTCAAAAGCCGAGTCTACCCTTGGCCTCATTTTACCGACAGAGCTGCGCAAACTCCTTACAGAGACAAATGGCGTTGAGCAACGTAGCGCCTATCTTTTGTTTCTCTTGCCCGTAGAACGCATCGAAAAAGATAATCTGGAAATGCGCAATTCATCGGCGCTGAGTTTTTATATGCCTTTCGACAATATCCTTTTTTTCGCGGATGCGGGGAATGGCGACAAATTCGGTTTCCCGATTTCACGGGAGGGCAAGATTGGAAAAGATATTTTTGCCTGGAATCACGAAAATGACAGCCGTTCCTGGTGCGCGCCATCCCTGAAACTCTTTATTCAGTGGTGGCACGAAGGTAAAATTAAGTGGTAGCAGAAGTGCCAAAAACGCTCAACCCAGCTTGCACGCCGAAACCACTGCACCCCTGATCCTGGGCCGAGACCTTCGCGGAGCGAACGGCCTAGCTAAAAACGGACGGAAATAGTGCGCAAGCGACGCTCGCCGCCCTGAGGTGGCGCCCTGACATCCTTACAGGTGCAGGCAGGACGATGCCCTATCAGGACAAAGCCGCCCGTTCCCAGGTGGCCAGTCCACCACCTAAAATTGAGATATGAAAAGACTGCGTAATTCTTACCTGATTCCGATTTCAATCCTAGCGCTTCTGGCCCTCATCGCGACCGGGTCATTATGGGTCTACCGGGAATGGCGGGGGCAGCAGGTCGCTTTCATCGGGGATTATCACGGGGAGCAATACGGGTTGTACCGGCTGAATTTGCTTTACGGTGGACCCACCCTGATCGCCCCAGGTCCGATCGCGGACCCCAGGTGGTCTCCCGATGGGGGCCAGATCGCCTTCGTTTCGTCCGCGGACGAGCACGGCCGGCCGCCCTACCAGATTGCCGTCATGGCTGCGGATGGGAAGAACCTGCGACAATTAACCAGCGGCGAAGGGCGCCGCTATTCTCCAACCTGGTCCCCCGATGGGAAGCAGATCGCCTACGTCGAGGCGCTCAATTACAAAGGCGGCGGTCCGCTGGCCATCTTCGTCATGGACCGCGACGGGAGCCACCAGCGGCAGCTGACCCCCTACGCCTACTACATCGAGCTGTCCTGGTCACCGGATGGAAAATGGATCGCCTTCAGCACCTTTGAAGCGATCTACCTGGTCAGCAGCGACGGTGCCGATCTCCGGCAACTGACCGACCAGTTCAGCGACAGCTTTCCGGTCTGGTCCCCGGATGGCGCCTACATCGCCTTCCAGTCAACCCGCGAGGATCCAGGGCAGCACCTGGATATCTACGTCATGCGCGCCGACGGCACGGAAATCCGCCGCCTGACCGACAACCCTGACCACGACCGCCAGCCGTCCTGGTCACCTGACGGGGAGCATATCATTTTCGAGTCGAATCGCGATTCGGATTTCTTCTATCACGTCTACATCATGAACGCCGACGGCTCAGAGCAAAAACGTCTGGTCGAAATCGAGAGCAACTCGCCTGTCTGGCGTCCGTGACAAGAGCGGCAAAGGGGGACCAAGCGGAGTGGACAATTGCTCTACTTCAGTAAACGACCGTTTATGGTGAGGTGTAATACGTCTCCACGCCGTACACATCCCGGATGATTTCAAGGAAGTCAAAGCCGTAGTTGCCGCCGGGGTATTTTGGATTGTCGTCAATGATCGTCGGCTCGATCGTGGTCGACTCCTTCCAGCAGTTCCAGGTGTTGATCCACACCAGCTTCAAACCTTCCTCACCGGCGGGTTGGGCATGCTTGCTCCCGACTTCGGCCATCTGCTGCACCTGCTCCCGGCTGGCGGCGAGATACGTCATGGGATCTTCCACGCTCTTATGGGATCTTTCATCAAACTGGGGAGACCAGGCCGGCTGGAAGTTAACACTTTCGTCCCGTCCTGCCACCTTCAGGTTGGCGATCTGTCTCTGCCACCAAGTAAAGCCCTTATCTGTGAATGAGATGGTTGGCCCAAGATCAAACACCGGACCCGGCTTGTCTGGCGGACGATATAAAGAGACAAAGGCAGTCGAACCGTCGAACTGGGATACAAGCGCCCGGTTGAAATCACAGGGATAGCAGACCAGATCGCCAACGATGAAGACATCATAGCCCAGCTCAGCGACTTTTTCCCGCGCCTCGGCGATTGCGCCGGCATAATTCCCATGCCAGGCATGAGTTGCCCAGACATAAATCACCGGCCGGCCATCGATCGTCAGATACTGGGGGTTGCTGAAATACTTGGTGGCAAAATGCACCATATCCTCGACGAAGGTGTCATAGACCCTGGGATTGTCAAAGTTCCGCCATTCCCCGGGTTCCAGATCTGCCAGCGCTTCCGTCTGGAAAATACGCAGCACGAAATCATAAAAGATTACCCAGCGCACCTTGTGGATGTTGGGCGACTTCAGGAAGACATCGTCGATTATATCCTCCATGGTGCCGCCGCCTTCTTCAGCTCCCGCCGGGGTAGTCCATTCGATCGAGAATGCATCCACACCGTACTCCACCGCCCACTCGATCTGCTGATACATCCAATCCGGATCGGCTGCATGGTAGGTTTCGCCGTAGTACGGCGTGAAGGGCGTTGCGCGGGAGCCATCAGGATTCTCGAAACCGCCATACGGGCCATCACCAGAGAACCAGAGGTTCAGCTGGGCGATGGTGACATACTCATTCGGATTGGATCCCAGGATCGGCTGCGGGGAGACTTCGTAGATTTCAGTGTTGGGGCCAGATTCCTTACTCCCATCCCACACCACTGTTGCAACGGACGAGATGGTTTCATCATTGAATCGAAGGATTTCTGCCTGCGTGGCGCCGATAAAGCCCCGCTCGATCGCGAAGCGGATCGGTTCCTCTGGGTCGAGATAGGCCAGCAAGGCATCCACAACGATCTCAACCTCCTTTCCCTGTTCCGCATTGGATAATGATTGATTCAGGGAAATGCGGTTGTCTTCAATGGTAGCATCCTGGATCTGACCGCTTCGTGAGGTGATGATCAGATCGTACCAGCTTGCCCCTGAGACTAGCGCCAGATGGGTCCAGTCGGAGGTGGTGGTTACCTTGAACTGGACGTGATAGATGGGTGTGTCCGGGTTGAGTGTCGCAGTTGGTGTCGGTTCCGGCGGCGGTTCGGGCGCGTCTGTGCTTTCAGGCCGCGGGGTGATGGCGGGCGGCGTATCTGACTGGGATGGCTGGCAGCCAGCAAGCGGCATAGCAAACAGTATCAATACCAATCCACACGACACAATACAGGTACGCCTCATGATCTCCTCCTTAGGGGTGCACGTTGATGTCAGTTGTAAGATGCCGGGAGATTGCTCTACTTCAGAATACGACAACTGAGGGGAGATATCAAAAACTACTCGCCGCCAGGACAATCAGCAGCTAACCGGCCGCGGCTGCCCCTCAGCCCCGAATTTAATCGACCAACTCCCCGATTCCCCTCCTCATCAAACTCCCAACCAAACTATTTTTTCATGTCCATATCTATTCCATTATACATATTAAACAATCGTTAAATTAATAATATCCTCCGCCTGTATTCATTTCAATTTGGGTTTCTGAAACATCTCCTTCCCGTCCACCGCGCTCGGTGCCATAAGCTGGCTTTGCCTTTGCCTTTGTTGACGAAATAGGGAAAGCAGAGTAAACTTTACGCGCTCGAAACGAGTAACTATCGGGGCGTGGCGCAGTCCGGCTAGCGCGCTTGCATGGGGTGCAAGAGGTCGGA
>CAYOUV010000092.1:0-9840 GCA_964407265.1 uncultured Anaerolineaceae bacterium
GCAACACGGTCGTGATCATGACCTCCAACCTGGGCAACCAGCTCTGGGAGGGCGGCAAGACGGTGGCGCGCGACGAGATCGTCAAGGTGCTGCAAGGGCATTTCCGCCCCGAGTTCCTCAACCGCATCGACGAGATCGTGATCTTCCATCCGCTGCGCCGGGAACACCTGGCCGGCATCGTCGATATCCAGCTGCGGCGCGTCAGCAAGCTGCTGGCCGACAAGGGCTACCATCTGGCAGTCAGCGAGGCCGCCCGCGAATACCTGGCCGAGATCGGCTACGACCCGGATTTCGGCGCCCGCCCGCTCAAGCGCACCATCCAGCGCGAGCTGCAGGACCCGCTGGCGCTCAAGATCCTGTCCGGCGCATTCCACGAAGGCCAGACCATCCAGGTCGATCGTGGTGAGGCAGGGCTGACATTTAACGCCGATGTGCCTGTCGTGGAAGGGGAAGTGGTTGCATAAAATCCAACGTCCCGTAGAGACTAAAATCTACGGGACGTTTTTTACATTACTTTCGTCAAGAGAAGCGCAAAATGGTTTCGAAATCAAGCCGCCTGCCTTGCAGGCGGCTTGATTTGTTATTTCGTTTTCACTGCGATTTTCTTGGTCTTTGCTTCTTGGAACTTCGGAAGCCGTAAGCGCAAGACGCCGTCGCTCACCACAGCCTTGATCTTATCCTGGTCGATCTCGTCTGACAGGCGGAAGCTGCGCTGGTAGTCGCCCTCCTCGTATTCAGCGTAGGCGATCTCAAATCCGCTGGGAATAGCCGGTTCAACATAAGCGGTAATGGATAGCACGTTCTTTTCAAGCGTGATATCGACTGCCTTCTCGTTTGCACCCGGAACGTCTGCGAGAACGATGATCTCACTTTCGGTCTCGTATATATCTGTTCTGGGTATGAAACTACGACGCGAACGGGTGCGTTCCATTTCGTCAGCCGGGGTCTCTTCCTGTTTCTGGACTTCCATTGTCTGATCTTGCTTAGCCATAGAAACACCTCCGCATTATTTGCTCTTGACCGTGATCTTCTTGGGCTTGTCCGCTTCTGCGCGCGGCAAGCTGATCATCAGGACACCATTTTTGAAATTGGCTTCCACCTTGCTGGTATCCACCATGAAGGGCAGCTGGATCGTCCGGCTGAAAGAACCGTAGCTTCTCTCGCGGCGATGATAGCGCGCATCCTTGACCACTTCATCCGGTATGCGCTCGCCTGAGATCGAGAGCGCGTCTCCGGTCACATCGATATCGATTTGGTTGGGATGGACTCCGGGCATCTCAGCGCTGATGAGCTGGCCATCCTCGTTCGTCCAGATGTTGATGGCCGGATAGCCGGGAGCAGTGAACACCCGCCCTCTGCTGGTTGTATCATAGAGGCGGTTCATCTCGCGCTGGAGTTGATCCATTTCCTGCCATATATTGGGCACCTGAAAACGTCGATACATAGCAACTACCTCCTTTGATAGGATTTGAAATCTGTCTTGCATGCAAAAGTATAGGAAATAGCTGTTAAAAATAAATTTAACAAACGTAAGAAGAGCATTAATTGTCTTGTGGTCTATTTGGTGGTTTTGGAGTGAAAGACACTGAAACAAGCGGATTTGTTGAAGAAGACGATCGCGTCCCGCAGGGATGGGGTCAGACTGTCAACCCCCACTTTTATCTAATCCTGAGAATCCAAAAACTTGCGGTAAGGATATCCGCAAAAAATTCACCTGAGTTTGCCCTGGTTTGTATCACAATGGAAGTGCGATGTGCGCTTTATCGCGGGTGATGGAACGTGTCCTCTCGATCGACACGACCTGCGCTACGGTGAGCCCAGCATACTCTTTCAATTGACCCGATCAACCACGGTACAAGGCGCGCTCGACGCCTTGTACCGCTGCAAGTGCGCGTACTTTACCTGACCACGTGGATCAGGACCTCTTGCTGGTCAAACCACAGTTGCGCCGGGTAGAGATCCATGACGCCATCGGCCGGATTGAAATCCGCTCCGTCGGTCAGGGGGAGCGTGGTCTCCACCGTAAAGCGCAGGATGTAATCGCCAGGTGTTCGCAGTCTCAGTCTTGCAAAATCCCAATAGGAATTATATGGCAGGCCGGCATGCATGCAGGTGGCAGCGTAAGGATCGCCTGAAGCCGGAACTGTCACCCATCTGGCGTCCCCCGTATCAACTGTCTGCAGCAGCACCAGACCCTGATAAAGCTCCAGGTGGACCACACTATTTTCGATCCAGTCGGCTGCCAGGCCAGCGGAACAATTGCCCCAGCCTACGCGGGCTACGGCCTCTTGCGTTCCCAAATTGATGGTAATCTCATTACTCCAGGGACGGATGTACACGGTTGCTTTGGGTTTGTAATTTTTGGCCGCTACCAAAGCAGGTGTCAGGATGATGATGATGATGATTGTAAAAATACGTTTTTTCGACATGGTTTCCTCCTCTAGACTAAAGGCACGCTCGTCCAACGTAAAAAAACACATCGAACATACTTTGATTGTATAGACATTAATATCGAAAGTCAACAAAAAAACTTCAGGCATCTACGAATGAAGTATGCACAACCAGGGTCAAACTTAGTTGTTCTGCACCCTCACCAAAAGGAAAACCGCAGGCTCATCACCTGCGGTTCCTCTTTATAAGTTGAACATGAATTAGCTTGCTCTTATTGGCATACAACGCTTTATTTCCAGTGCACCGGGATGGCACGCATGCGTTTCAAATGCTGGATCAGACATATAGATCGTTGAAATAGTTGATCAGCAGCACATTCGCCATTTCGTCCGGCAGGGCGTCCAGCACTTCGTTGATGAAGGCCATCTCTTCGGGCAGGTCGGTCCCGCCGATGCCCGCGGCCTGGGCCAGTTGCCCGAAGGCGGCCTCCAGGTCCGGGCTTTGCAGCGCGGCAGCCACCATGGCGCGGATGCCGTCGCTGTCGATCGGCTCGGCCGCCTTGACCTCTTCCACGCATTCGCGCAAATCCTTGAGCAGGGCCTCGACCTGGTGGGTAGTGCCATAATTGACCGACAGGTGCAGGTTGCGCGGCGTCAGCGGGGTGGAGAATTGGCCCTGGATGTACCAGCCGCGCTTGGCCATGGCGTCCGTCAGCTGGTAGACGTTGAGCACGTCCGACTTGAACGAGAACATGCACATGGCCGGCTGGCCGAGCACTTCCAGCTCGGGGATGGCGTTGACGCCAGCGATCAGCTTCTGGGTGGCTTCCTGCACGGTCTTGACGATCTGCTTGTAGCCGTCTTCGCCCAGGTAGTTCAGGATGGCCCAGGCGCCCGCCATCGGACCGCCGCTCTTGGTGCTCAGCACGGTCGGGTTGATCAGCGTGTAGGCGGTGGTGTCGGTGCAGGCGAAGATTTGGAAGCGGCGGATGTCCTTGCTGCGATACAGGATGGTCGAGGCGCCCTTGGCGGCGTAGCCGTACTTGTGCAGGTCGGCCGAGATGGAGGTCACGCCCGGCACCGTAAAGTCGAAGTCGGGCAGGTCATAGCCGAGCTTGCGCATGAACGATAGGTGAATGCCGCCCACGCAGCTATCCACGTGGAACGGCAGGCCTTTCTCCTGCGCCAGCGCGCCGATCTCAGCGATCGGGTCGATCACGCCCTGTGAGTAACTCGGGGCCGAGGCCACCAGCAGGATCGTGTTCTCCGTGATGGCAGCCCGCATGGCTTCGGCTTCAACCTTGAAGGTGGCCGGGTTGATGTCCACCAGCACCGGCTTGAGGCCCAGGTAGTGCGCCGCCTTGTGGAACGAAGCGTGGGCAGTCTTGGGCAGCACCATTTCGGGCTGCGTGATCTCGGGATGTAGCGCCCGCGCCATATCCCGGGCGGTCTTGACCGCCAGCATGATGCTCTCCGTCCCGCCGGTGGTCATGTGCCCGACTACCGCCTCGTCCCCGCGCAGCAAAGTGGCCACCATGCGCACCACGTCGGTCTCCAGCTTCAGCATCGACGGGAAGACCGACGGATCGAGCCCGTTCTCGGTCAGGAAAGTCAGGTAGGCTTCCTTGACCACCTCGGCCGGGTCTTCGCCCGGGTTGTAGACGTAGCACCAGACTTTGCCCGCTTTCCAATCCATGTCACGGGATTTAAACGCCTGGAGTGTGTTTAAGACTTGTTCTTTCGATAGACCTTTTTCCGGGATTTGCATGATTCTCCTCGTTCCTTTCGTAGCTTTATGATTGCTGCCGCCAGGGCGGATATTATCTTTGCTCTGATTGTCTCGTTCCCGAAGCACGTCGAGACGATGTGAGCGGAGGGTATTGTCCGCAGCCGAAACGCTAGCGCAAATCCCCTTCGGCTACGCTCCCTATGTTCGCTCCAGTCAAGGCAATATATTCTTGAACAAATCCAAATAGTGGATCACGGTTTCGATCCCGTGATAGAAATTCGGCAAATAGAATTTCTCATTAGGCGCATGGGTGCGGTCGTCGGGCAGACCGAAGCCGATCATCACCACCGGGATCTCGCCCTGGCCCGGCTGGCTTAGTTCGTCGATCATTGCCCGCACGATCGGCAGCGACCCGCCGCCGCGCAGATAGACGGGCGCTGCATAGAAGCCGCGCTCGTAAGCGGTCGCTGCTGCCTGGACCGCCGGGGACTTGTAGTCGATCTTGACTGGTTCGGCCCGGCCAATCACGCGCACATCCAACTTCACGGTGGGCGGGCATATTTCGCGCAGATAGGTCTCCAGTAGCCCCGCAATTTCATCAGCGCTCTGGTCCGGGACCAGGCGCATGCTCAGCTTGGCGGTCGCCCTGGCCGGGAGGACCGTCTTCGAGCCCTCGCCGGTAAACCCGCCGGCGATGCCGTGGATTTCCAGGGTGGGGCGCACGCTGACGCGTTCTGCCAGCGGATAGCCAGCCTCGCCAGCCAGCGCAGGTGCACCCGTCAGGTACAGACCGACCTGATCATTGATGGGCGCCTGGGAGATCAAGGCGCGCTCTTCGTCGCTCAGCTCCTGGACCTTGTCGTAAAAGCCGGGGATCAAGACCCGGCGCGTCTCGCCGTCCTGCAATCGCGCCAGCAGGCGGACCAACACATTGAAGGGATTATCCACCGCTCCGCCAAATGTGCCGGAATGCAGGTCATACGCCGGTCCACGGATTTCGATCTCAACATACAGGTTGCCGCGCACCCCCCACATCACCACCGGGACTTTGGGGTCGAGCATGTCCTGGTCGGCGATCAGGATGGCATCCGCTGCAAGTTTCTGGGCCTGCGACCGGATGTACGGGAACAGGTTGGGACTGGTGACTTCCTCCTCCCCCTCGAACAGCAGCTTGAGGTTGACGGGAAGTTCCCCGCTGGTCTCAAGGTACGATTCGAGCGCGGCCAGCACGGCGAAGGCCTGGCCTTTGTCGTCCGAGGCGCCGCGGGCGTAAAGGTTTTCGCCCTCGACACGCGGGTCGAACGGGGGCCGGGTCCACTCGTCGAGCGGGTCGACCGGCTGGACGTCGAAATGACCGTAGATCAGCAGAGTCGGGGCGGGGAGTCCGGTCCGTTCAGCGTAGACGATTGGATGGCCGGGCGTCTCGTCGACACCCACCCGCGGGAAGCCCATGGCGGACAGTTTGTCGGCCGCGAATTGAGCCGCGCGGCGCACGTCGTCCTTATGCTCGGGCAGGGTGGAAACGCTGGGGATGCGCAGCCAGTCCAGCAATTGTGACAGGTGCGCCTCTCGATGTTCGCGAGCAAAAGTGAGGGCCTTTTCTAACATCATTGATGAAGACCTCTAGGGACTGTGAGTCCCATGGGGTCCAAAAATCAGGCTGCCTGCGGCGTCAGCACGTAGAAGGCGACCGCAAAGAACAGCACCAGCCCGGCCGAGACCCAGACGGTCGGGTTAGTGATACCGACTGTAAAGGCGTAGCCTATCATGGTCAGGAAGGCAACCGTATTATCCACCACCGCGTAACGGATCATGTCGCGGTTCTTGACCGGGTTCCTGTAAGCCAGCCAGTAGAGAAAGACCAAGCCGATCTGCGTGGCGCCGAAGATGCGCATGTAGAAGGGTGGGCTGGGCAGGGTTTCGCCGAACAGTTTAAGCACGGATTCGGGCGCAATCCAGGTCGGTAGGCCCCACATCAGCAGCACGACCAGCATCTTGAAGATCAGCACGCGCTTGAGCCAGGTAATTTTGGATTCTTCGTTCATTGCAGTCTCCTTAAGAATAAATTAATCGCCGACCGGCGCTACCGCCACAGCCGTATGCGACTCACGCCCGAGCGGGTAACGCCACATACAATACGCAATCAACAGGCTGGCGATGATGGCCGTACCGCTGATCATAAAACGGATACCTGCTACTGCACTCGGGGTCTGCACCACTTCGCCCGCTGCATATCCAGCAGCGGACATGATCGAGGCAAACAGCACGCCCTGAGCTGAGAAGGCCAGCTTGGTGATGCCACCGTTCATACCAAAGAACAAGCCTTCGCGGCGAAAGCCGTGCTTCTGGGCGTCATCATCGATCACCTCGGCGATGACCGGGAAGGGCATGATCATCGAGCCAGCCAACCCGGGAGCAACCAGCAGCGTACCAGCCAGTCCCGTATAGAAGTTATTGGCGAAACCCATGATCGCCAACCCTGGGATAAATGTGAAGGCAGCGATAATCCAGGTGCGGCGATAGCCGAACTTGAGCACGATCGGCCGCCATATCAGCAGACAGGGGATGGCCAGCAGGATCGCCAATCCCAGCAGGACGGCTTCGGCGTCGCCGGGGCCAAGTTCCGCGCCGAACACACTGACAGGGGCCTGGATGCCCAGTGCGTACTTGCGCCAGAAGGGCAGCATGGCGCCCAACACCAGCCAGATGTATTCCTTGCCGATGTTAGCGCCCAGGAACCAGCGAAAGGGAATACTCGACATCACGGTTTTTAGCGACGCGCCCAGCCCGAGATTCTCTTCCTTGGTCTCATCGATCGGTTTTTCTTTGACGCCGATCATAGCGAGCATATACCCCACCGCGATCAAGCCGCCCATGATGGCGCCCATCATCAGATAGCCGACCTCTTCGGCCAGGATGGGGGCCAGGATATAAGACACCAGCAGCGCAATCGTTCCCAAAATTTCGCGCGTAGCCGAAAGATCGACGCGATCGCGCACGGTGGGAGCCACTTCAGGGAAGAGGGCGTTATAGGCGATGATGGTCAGGCTGTAAAGCGTATCGAAGATGAACAGGATCATCAGGAAATACGCAGCCAGCATCCAGGGGCTCTGTCCTGGCGGCGTCCACAGGAAGAAGAAGGACAGGCCAAGCGGGATCGCTCCCAGAGCCACATAGGGCACGCGCCGCCCAAAACGCGATCGGGTGCGGTCGGAAACCTGTCCCATCAGCGGGTCGTTGACCGCGTTCCACAGGCCGTAGATCGTCCACAATACACCGGCAGTGGCCGCGTTCAGTCCCAGGATGTCCACGTAATAGAACTGGATGCGGTTGCCAAACACCTGGTAAGCAATCGTGTTGGCAAAATTCCCCATCGAATAACTGATGTACTTGATCGTTCTCTTCATTGGCATTCTCCTTTGGCTTACAAAAAATTCATTCCTTCTCCACGATAAGTCTTGATCACCTCCACGATTTTCCCATTCTGCAATAAAGCCAACTCATTGAAACGTTCGCACAACTCGCCGGCCTTGGCGTGTTGAAAAAAAACGGGATCACCCAACTTAATTTCAGGCGTATTCTCCCCCAGCTGCAGCGGGGTCTGCACTTCCCCTGCGCCTTCCAGTGGCAGATACTGCATCCCAACCGGCATCACTGGTAGCGGTGCTTTGCTCGCCTCGGTGGGCCCCGAAGCGATGTATCCGCCGCCCTGGCAGGTGATCATGCCCGGCTTCGGCACGCGCACCACCTGCAGCGCAAAAAATGCCGATGGCTGGTATTTGACCTGTTTGAAATGATGGAACAATCCGGAAGCGTAGAATCCCGACCCGACCGTGACCTCGGTGACGGATTCGTCCGCCAGGGTCGAGACCAGGCTGCCCGAGCCGCCGCCGTTGACCAACCGCAATTTCAGGCCGGCTTCCTCCAAAGACCGGACGACCGCTCCCCGCCTGGCGGTCAGTTCGCGAACCGAGGCGTTTTTCAGGGTGCGCATCACAAAGTTGTTGAGCGCCTGTCCGGGTACATCATCGTTGACGCCTGCAATGTGGCCTTCGTAACCCATTAAACAATTGATCCGCACGCCTGCCAGCGTTTGCGCTTGACGAGCCAGGTCGAGCGCCTGCTCAGGGGTGCGGATGGGGCTGCGGCGCAGGCCGAGATGGACTCTGTCCGTGCCGAGCGGCTGGTAGGACAGGTCGACTTCGAGGCAGGCCAAAAGCGTCAGTCCCGCCTGCTGGCCTGCGGCGGAGAGGACACTCAGGTGTTCGCGTGAATCAACCATCACAGAAACCGACTTCCCGTCCTGTGTGAGGCGCACGAGCAAGGCGATGTCACTCGGCTGGACGGTCGGGTAGGCGACGATGAAGTCGTCGTGACCCTTATCTGCCAAGAATTTTGTCTCTTCGACGGTATACGTCAGAAATCCCCGATAGACGTCGGCGTAGTCCAAAATGCGCCGCATGAGCGGCTCGCAGCGAATGGACTTGGTGCCGAGCCGGATGGTCTTGCCTGCAGCACGTGCTATTTCAGCGGCATAAACCACGTTGGCATCGAAGGCGTCCAGGTCCACAAACGCCAGCGGCAGCCGCTGGCCCTTGAAGGTTTCCCGGAGGGCGAAGTAACGTTCGTTGCTGAAATTCATGCTGTGGGTTTTAACACATTAGCTGAGAGTTAGTCGCTTCGAATATAATCTATTATACAAACAGAGCATAAAAAAAGCACAAATTTGGAGGCGTGATGAACCAAGCCCGAATCCTGATCCCCCTGCCCGACCACGATTTCGACCCGTCCGAATCCGCCTTCCCCTGGAAAGTATGCACCGAACGCGGCTTGCAGGTGACCTTTGCCACCGAGCAGGGGCAGGTAGCCGCCTGCGACCCGCGCCTGCTGAAGGGACCGCTCCTGGGTCCGCTCGGGGCCGGACCGCGCGGCCTGGCTTACTACAAAAAAATGGTCGCCAGCCCTGAGTTTCAGCACCCGATCCGCTACGCCGAGATCAACGTTGATGATTTCGATGCCGTCTCGCTGACGGGTGGTCACGCGCCGGGAATGAAGCAGTATCTGGAAAGCGAAGTGCTCCAAGCCAAGATGGTCGGGTTCTTCCAGCAGGGCAAGGCGATCGGCTCGATCTGTCACGGCGTGCTGGTGCTGGCACGCGCAATCGACCCGGCAACGGGAAAAAGCGTGTTGTGGGATTACAGGGTCACCGCCCTGACCAAGGACCTGGAGTTCTCGGGCTATGCGCTCACCTTCTGGCTATTGGGACGGCGCTATCGCACTTACGAGTGCTACGTGGCAGACGAAGTGCGAGGGGTGCTGGAAGATCCACAGAATTTCAAGAACGGGCCGCTGATGGTCTGGCCATTCATCGTACAGGACCGGAACCTGCTCACCTCGCGCTGGCCGCTGGACGCGCCGCTGTATGCACGGCGGTTTGTGGAGATGGTGGAGACGAAGCTTGAGAGTTGAGTACGAAACAAAGTATTTTTGGTCTACGGATAAAAAGCGGTTGTGGTTTGTCAACCCCCAAACCAGTGAGTAATTTTTTCGAATCCGATTTACAATCTATCCCATGACCAGAATGTTCGATCGTCTTCGCCGAGAAAGCTTCTCAGAAAAGAGCCTCCCCCTTCTATTCCTGGGATTGACACTCCTGGCCTACGGGCTGCTGCTGCCATGGACCGGCTTTTACTGGGATGACTGGCCTTTCGCCTGGATCGC
>CAYOUV010000093.1:0-9776 GCA_964407265.1 uncultured Anaerolineaceae bacterium
AGCGCCCGACGAACAGGACCGTCGGCCTGCCGCTAAAGTCCGGGGGACGTTCGGGCGGCGGATCGACCGGCCGCGGCGCGACGGCGTTGGGAGCCACGAAGATCTTATCGTTCGGGAATCCGGTAGCGGCATATTCGCCTGCGCCGCGCCGGCTGTAGCAGATCAGCGCGTCGAACTGGCCCAGGAAAGACGCGCGCCGCTCCCCGCGCAACCCGGCCAGGGGTCCGGACAGCGGCGGGGCGCCCAAGCCCCAGCCGACGACCGGTCTGCCCCGTTGATGCATCCAGCCCACAGCCGCGGGCGTGGCCAGATAGCGCGGGTTGGCTTCCACGATCAGGGCCTCAGGCTGCCAGGCTTCCAACCAATCGATCAAGCCGCGTTGATAGCACAGATACAGCGGTCCGGTGAACAGGTGCAAATTGCGCGCCGGGACGTAGCCTGCGGTCTGCAACCCCGCGGCTGGCAGGATGCTTTCGCTGGGCCGCGCAAGTCCGGCAAATATCGAAAGTCCGTCCGCGCAGGAAGCGGCCAGCGCATCGAAGAAGGGAACGCGGTAAGCCGGCAGCACCCGCTGCTGCAAACCGAGGCGACCGGGGAAGAAAGGCTGATTCACGCTACCCACCTCCAGTCCAGGAAACCGCGCAGCAGGAAGAGTTGCAGGGAAAAAGACAACGACCAGAGTACGATTTGCATCTTCCGATTTTTTATCCGCCCGATGAGAATAAAGAGCGGGAACATGCTTAAGTAATAACGACTGAAACTGTCCAACAGATGCGGCGGGGTGCCGCGCATAAAAAGAATGGACAAGGTCAGCCAATTATAAAGTGAGTATGCCGGTTTGAGTTTGAAGAACCCCAGGATTAATAAACCCAATACTGGCAAAAAGAGGCAGAGTTCAATCCAATCGATGAAGAAGTGGGGTTGGGTGAACAAGCGCTCCAAGAATTTCCAGAATCCCGTCCACGGCATGACGGTTTGGATGCTCCAGTGATTTTCGAGCGCCTGCTGAATGCCGCCCAGATGCGCATACTGCACCCACACCGAATAAGCCATAAAAGCCAACATAGGCAGGAAGGCCCCCAGCCAGATCAAGCGTTTGAGGCCTTGAAGGAAACGCCTCCGGCTCTCCCTGATGGCAAGCATATTCCAGACCGCCTTCACCTGTGCAGCTGGATTTTCACCGTGCTGGTCAGCACCCGCGGACAGGAACATCCACAGCAATACGGGGGTGAGCACCACGCCTTGTAAGCGGGTTAAGGTAGCCAGCGCCCCCAGTGCTCCGGCCAGCAGCCAGTTTTCTTTTCTGGCCAATAGCCAGGCGCCCAGCACACAGGCCAGGAAGAGAGATTCTGTGTAGGCCGCAAACAGGAAAAATCCGGTGGGAAAGAGCAATAGAGAAAGGATCGATTTTGTGGCGGTTTCTTGCGAGGCACCGTCCCGGCGCACTAACTCATAAAAGAGCAGCAGGGCGACCAGGGTGGCCAGGTTCGAGACCAGCAGGGCGGAGAGCAGGTAATCTTCCCCCAGCCAGGACGCCAGCCAGCGGATGCTCAGCGGATAAAGCGGTAAATAGGCGATGCTGCTGTCCTGGGCGCTGTACCCCTGCGCCGCGATCTTGAGATACCAGCCCGTATCCCAGCGAAACCAGATATTGACCAGCTTTTCAGAAAGGGGATCGTGTCGGAGCAGGGGCAGGGTTGTATCAAAGATCGGTTCGCGCGCCAGCCGGTAGGGCTCCGGGCCCAGGGCAACGTAGACCCCCATGGCAGCGTAGATCAGCCGCAAAGACAAAAAAAGCAGCAGGACTCCGGTCCATTCTTTCTTCCAGCTGAGCTTGATGTGCACCTCTCGCCTAACAGGATTGATTGACCGACCTGCGTACAAAAATGACGGCCGCCTCATCCCGGTAGCGTTCGCACCACTGGGGTGAGTGTTCCACCGCCGGCAGCAAGACCGGCTGGTCCCTGACCGACAGGAACAGCAAATTGATCCCATCCTGGTCGAGTTCCTGCTCCCAATCGGGTTGAGCGCGCATGATGACCAGATAGCGTTCGATCTGGTCGGCTGGATAGGCAACCTGGAAGCGTGGATCGATCCACACCGGTCGCGCAGGCAAAGCAAAGATCAGGTAGCTCGAGAAACTGATGTCAGCCCACATCGGCCCCGGTATATCGGGATTTTCGGACAGCCACTCGGTCGCAGCCACCGGCGTGTTTTCGGACAGAACCGGCGGGGACTGCTGCCACCATTGCCCGCGCACGCCCGGCAGGACGCTCAACGGCATCAAGAGGAACAAACAGCCCAGGATGTAGTTAAGCGTGGGGATAGAAGTGCGTACGCCGCCCCGGTCCAACCAGCGGCGGTCGAATTCTGCCAATAAAGCCGCCGTCAAGGTCCCCAGGATGAACAGGAACCAGATCACGTAACGCACCCCGGAGAGCGCCAGCCAGCCAAAGCCCAGGAACCAGACCCACTCCAGGCGGTTCAAACGCCGAGGCGACAGGGCGGTCAACAGCCCGAAGAGCAGCAGCCAGCCAAAGAAGATATTCATCTGCCAATCCTGGTTGGATGGCGGTTTCCACTCGATGCTGAAGTTCCGCGCCTGGGTTGTGCTGGTGAAAGTACCAAGCACATCTTTCCAGAGCGTTACGCCACGCGGATTGACCAGGGTGATCAGGACGGTGGCGCCAAATACCAAGGCCAGGGTTTTGCGCTGCCCCTTTCCAAAGACCAGCGCGGCTCCGGCCAACGCGAACAGCAGCACGAACGAGCCGTGCAGGTTTGCCCACAACAAAGCAATCAGCGGCAGCCACCAAACGGCCTTCGTCCGGCCCTCCTGCCACAACCAGAGCAGCCACAAGCTGAGCATAAATAACGGATAGGCCAGCATTTGCGGCCTGATCGACCAGTTGTGCGTGCTGGCGATCCCGGCTACGAGCGTCAGGATGAGCGCCAGTTTCGGCCCGGCCCCGACCTTGCGCATCAGGTGAAAGCACAAGCCAAAGGTCAGGGCGATCGCTGCGCCGCGTAAAAACACCGTCAGCGGCAGGCCACCGGTCCGGTAGACGAGCCAGAAGAACACCGAAGACAGCCAGGACTGGTAAACCACCGGTCCCCCGGCCTGGGTAAAGCTGAGCGTATCCACGACCGGCACCTGCCCGGTGCGCAGCACGTCCTGGCCGATGCGCATGTACCACCAGTAATCGTTGGGAGGCACGGGCAGGAGCAATGCCAGTGTAATCAACACCAGCAAAGCCAGGCTCATCCACAAAAAATCGTTGCTTTTGGTAATCGCAGTCAGCCGTGCCTGCATGGCAGTCTCCTATGACCTGGCGGGCGGCATCCCCACCAGGTAAGCCTTCCAATTCAGCGCTTCCAGTGAGGGGACGGCCGGATAGCCGGGCCGCATCTCGTGGATGGTATAGCCGGCCTCGGTCAGTTTCTCCCAGGCAACCCTGGCGGCCTCGGGGCCGTGTAGTTCCAGCAGCATCAACGGGGGGTTCTCTTTCAGGATGCGCGCCATACCGGGCAAAGCCAGCACCTCGCCGCCCTCGATATCCATTTTGAGAACCTGCGGGGACGGGTTGCCCTGCGCAAAGACAAAGTCATCCAGGGCGAGGCCGGGGACGGTCACTTCAGCCTGGTAGGGTTCGTCGCGCCCGGCCGAACCGGCAGCCTTGCCCATCCCGCCCGAGGCATGGACCAGAAAGGTCACCGGCCGGGTCGAGTCCGCGACGGCTCCAGCATAGACACTGACCTGTGCCTCCAACCCGTTGAGTTCGAGATTCTTCCGCAGGCGTTCGACGTTCCCCTGCAAAGCCTCAAAAGCAAAGACGCAGCCCTGATCCCCAACTGCCTCAGCCAGGACGGTCGTAATGTAGCCGATATTGGCACCGACATCATAGACCACTGCCGCAGGCGGGACCAGCTCGCGCACCGCTGCCTGGAGTTCGGGTTCGTAAGTACCCAGCCAGTAATCCTTTTCGGTTTGCAGGTCGAGCCAGAATTTGTAACCCGCCAAATTCCCGGCTGCGATTTCGACCACCGTCAAGCCCGACGGAGCCACCTTGTTCAATGAGCCGCGGATCAGACGCGCCAGCGGTTCGAAGCGATAGATGGCCCGCTTGACCGGGGCCGGCAGGATGCGGGCGGTGAAGGATGCGATCGACAACAAGGGATTGGACATAAATCAGTTGTGAGGCGCGACGTGCGGAGCTTGATAAGCCGGAGACTTGTGCACGTGCACCACTTTCCATTCCCCTTCCAGTTTGACCATCACGCGCGTTTCGTTGTGAGCCGCCACCTGCACCCCGTCCGCCGAAGACGTACTGGTCAGCAGGGTGTAGCTGGTAATGGCCGCATCGCCGTAACGCTGGATGTGCAGGTTGGATAGGTCGAAGCGTGTCACAGCTTGCGCGCCTTTTCCTTCGGCGCCGAAGACCGTACCGCTGCGGTCATTGGCAGTCATCATAAATTCGTGAAAAGGCAGCCCGTCTATCCGGTGTGGTGTGACCCACCATTCGTACAGTGTCAAATCTTCGCCGGTCGTCTGGGAATAGGTTTCAACGTCGTTGTCCTGGATGGCTCCCAGATGCTTGCATAAGAATTCGTATACTTCGGGATCGTGTGCCATATCAACCTCCAGGTAAGAGAACTTCGAGATAGCGGTCAACCATGTTATCCAATCCCAGGGCGGATGCGGCGTGCGCTCGCGCCCCGGCCTGGAACTTGGGCAGGTCGTGCAGGATTTCAGCAGCCGCGTCGGCCAGGGAGATCATGTCCGGCGGATCGAGATTCCACGGATCGCCGCCGTACGGGACCACCCGACCGGCACTGGCGGGTACCAGTTCGGACAGCGCGCCGGTGTTAAAGGCCACCACCGGCAAGCCGCAGGCCAGTGCCTCGATCACCGAATTCGGGCAGGCCGGGTGAAGGTCTCCGGAGAAAAGGATGTGTGCCGAGCGGTCGATCTGCGGGATCGACTCGTGCGGAACCTGTCCGCTCCAGATGATAGGTACACGGCTGTGCGAGCTCCATTCAGCTTGCTGCGCCTGCGAGACCTTGCCAACCAGCATCAGTTCCATCGGAAAGCCGTGCTGGCCAGACAGCAATTCAGCCAGTTTGACCGCACTTTCCAGTCCCATATCGTAGCCGCCGCCCAGACTGCCCTCGACCACCAAAAGACGATAGCGATCGGGCGGGCGCTGTCCAGGTCCGTCGGGCGAATACAAGCCCAGGTCAACGCCGTTGTGGATCACGCTGTAGGCTACGCGGGTAGGTTTGTACCAGTCTTCCCACCATATGCGCGAGAACTCACTCTGGTAGACGATCTGATTCGCCAGGTAGCGGCGGATGGTGGACAAGACGATATTGCCGGACTCCGCGCGCAGCGTGTGCCGCCAGGAAATGCGCCGCTTGCGGTGGATCCAGTTGATGCCGTCCAGGCGCTGCACCACGGGGACGCCGCGCCGCTTGACTCGCCTCAGCTTGCTCAACTGGCGCATGCCGCCGATGACCAGCACCGCATCATAGGGTCTCTCGTCCAGGTCGTAGCACACGTCCACGCCGCGTGCCGCCAGCCCGGTGGAAAGTTTGTGTTGGAACGAGACCATGCCGCCCACTCCGCTCACGCGCGGGACCAGACAAATCCTGGGGCTCATGGCAGCCGCTCCCGGCTTCCGATCTGACGGGCCGGGATGCCTCCCCAAATCTCGTACTCACCTGTCGATTCCAGCAAAACCGCGTTGGCGGCCACGATCGTCCCACGTCCGATTCTAAAAACACCTTCCTTGCCCAACACCTTCGCCCCGGCAGACAGGATGACGTCATCCGCGATCTCGAAGCCCTCGAAGGCTGACTCGCTGGCCGGACGATGGACGTCAGCCCGGCCAAGCGTCACGCCCGGGTAGATCTTGACCCGCGCGCCGATGCGTGTGTGCGGGTGGATGACCACGCCGAAGCCACCGTGCTCGAGCAAGAAGTCCGGACCGACCTGCACCGAGCGGGGGATTTCTGCACCGAGTAATTTTAGGGTCAGGTAAGAAATCCGGCCGATCAAGGGTATCTGCCGGGAATAAATCAGGGAGGTGTAAAGCGACATGCAGTTATTATACCCGCCGAGGCTTCGCCTTTTGAGGGCCTGAATTATGGTATGCTTAACCCATACCACCATCGGAGTCCGTGCATGTACATTGTGATCGAGGGAGTCATCGGGGTTGGAAAAACCACGCTGGCACGCCTGCTCCAGCGCTCATTCGACGCCGAGCTACTGCTTGAAGTGTTTGAAGAAAACCCCTTCCTATCGGATTTCTACGCTGACCGTGCCCGTTACGCTTTCCAGACACAAACCTTCTTCCTGCTCAGCCGATACCACCAGCAGCGCCGCAGCGTCCCGGTCATCCTGGAAAAAGGCACAAACCTGATCACGGATTACACCTTTGCCAAAGACGCCCTGTTCGCTCAGATCAATTTGCAGGGCGACGAGCTCGACATGTACTACAAAGTGCATGAGGCGCTGGCCGAAAAAATCACCCAACCCGACCTGATCGTTTACCTGCATGCCGACACAGACGTGCTGATGCAACGGATTGCTTTGCGCGATCGCTCTTACGAACGCAACATGGAACGAAATTATATCGAGGCTCTCAATCAAGCCTACGAAAAATTCTTTTCCACGCCTTATGACCACACGCCGGTACTGGTGATCGACACCAATCCGCTGGATTTCGTTCGCTATCCCGAACACCTCAAACTGATCGAGAACCGTATCAGACAAAGCCTCGGCCTGGATCCATACCAACCCAGCCTGCCTCTCAACGAGCGGGCTGGCCCATCCCCTGCGTGAGGAATCCCGAATGCGCATTACGCGAGAGACCCTGCTCCGCATTGCCAAAGAGACCGTCCAGCAGCGAACCTTCAAGGATAAAAAGATCGTCGCCGCCTACCTGACCGGATCCCTGCTGAACGAAAACCCCTTTCTGGGTGGCACGACCGACATCGACCTGGTTTTTGTCCATGCCGAACCGCCGGCTGCGGTGCGCGAGGTCGTGGCCTTGTCACAGGATTTCCATCTCGACATCACCCATCACAGTAAAAAAGAATACGACCCGCCGCGCGAGCTGCGTGCCAATCCCTGGCTGGGTTATGAAATTTACGATCCCATGCTGCTGTACGAAACCCAGCATTTCTTCGAATTCACCCAGGCCAGCTTGCGGGCCGGTTTCACGGACCCTGAAGCCGTCATCCAACGCGCGTATAGTTTGCTCAGTCACGCCCGCCAGATATGGATGGATCTGCAATTCATCGAAAACGCCGGTCCCAATGACATTGCCAAGTATCTGAAATCGCTCAACCATGCCGTCAACGCTGTGGCCGAATTGAGCGGACCACCGCTTTCCGAACGGCGGATGCTGCACCAGTTTCCCGAACGCGCCGATGCCATCGAGCGTTCGCACTTCGCGGCCAGATTGCTTGGCCTGATTGGCGGGACCAAAGCCGCCGACACGGTCTACCTGACCAACTGGCTGCCCCAGTGGAGGGATGCTTTCGATGCCGCCACCGAAAGCGCCCGCGTGGACGGGCGCATCCACCCGGCCCGCGTGGGCTATTACCAGAAAGCTTTCCTGGCCATGCTGGAGGGCGAGGACCCGACGGCCATGTTGTGGCCGCTGCTGCGCACCTGGACCCTGGCGGTCTCTGTCCTGCCGGCGGAGCAATCTGTAGCCTGGAAGGACGCCTGCGACTACCTGGGCCTGACCGGGGGCGGATTCTACGACCGCGTACAGGGGTTGGACCAATTCCTGGATGACATCGAAGAAATCCTGGAAGAAATGGCGACCTCCAACGGGTTGGAAATTACGGGAACCAGCCTTTAAAACTGCCCACATTTAGGGCTCTTGATTGCAGGCCAGACCCTCCCGGAACGTGCCAACCTGTGGATAAGTGTCCAAAAACTGTGGATAACTACCCTTCCCTGTGGAGAACTGCTCAATTGTTCGAGGTTTGAGCGAAAACCCGAACCCCATATCTGGGGGCACACTTTTCCGTGGTCCAATATCTAGAATGAGTCGAAAAATGATGCGGAGTTTATATTTCTTGTCCAAGAACTATCCACAGCCTGGCCTGGGTTAAAAATTACGCCGGATCCCCATATACAGGAAAATTCTGTTGACCTGTTGCAGGTGTGAGGCAAAAAAAGAGATCCGGGATCTTATCCACATTATCCACACCTCCTACTAAGACAACTATATATATATACTTATTGAATAAATACCTGCTTGAATCTAACAACTTAATCCTGTACAATTTTGTCTAGAGCAGTTAGCCCCTCTACGAACCGAATGGGAGGTTCTCAATGGATATCATTAAAGTTTCAGCAAACTCCCGTACATCTGCTGTTGCCGGGGCAATCGCGGGCGTGGTCCGCGAGCACAAACGGGCGGAAGTACAAGCGATTGGCGCCGGGGCTGTCAACCAGTCTGTGAAGGCACTGGTTCTGGCGACCGGCTATCTTGCGGGGGATGGGATTGACGTTGTTTGCGTCCCTGAGTTCGTGGATGTCGAGATTGATGGGAAAGTTCGGACTGCCATCAAACTGGTAATTGAACCACGCAAGCTGCCTGATAACATCTGATTAGGGTGGCCCTCACAAACCGTCAAGCGCTGACAGGCACAGCAAATTTTGTGCCGTGTCTTGCTGCTTTGGCGGTTTATGCTTAAAATGAAATCCGTGAACCAAAAGTCGAATCACTTCGTTTCCCCTGCCTTGGAAAAACGCTCTGCCCTGTTCCGCTGGGCAGCCGTATTTGTGCTTGGCCTGGCTCTTATGGGAAATCTCCTTTCGCCGGTCCTGGCGATCAATCAGGAGTCCGTTCATGCAGCGCCTGTGTTGCAATCCGTCGCGGAGCATGTGCCCATCAGCGATTTTCGTATCCGGGGATTGAACGGAGGAAATGCTGAACCTGCCGACATTTACAACCCGCAGGACATCATTATCAGCGAAGTTGCCTGGGCCGGGACCCAGGCCTTCGAAGGCGATGAGTGGCTCGAACTGTACAATACCACCTCTGGTGACATCGACCTGAGCGGCTGGCGCCTGGAAGCCGCCGATGGCGACCCATCCATTCCGCTAAACGGGACGATCCCACTCAAAGGTTTTTTCCTGCTCGAGCGCGGCGATGACAATGTCGTCAGCAATGTCACCGCAAACCAGATCTACAACAGCGGACTGCTCGCCGACAGCGGGGAAACGCTCTACCTGTTGGCACCGGATCGCAGCCAGATCGATACGGCCAATGCCAATGGCGGCGCCTGGCCGGCCGGAACCGGTTCACCTGATTTTCGTAGCATGGAACGGGTGAGCAAGAGCGGTAATATAGCCGCTGATGATGACGACGGCTGGATCACTTTCGATGACGACGCCAATCGCTATGCCCGTGATGCCGCTGACCAACTGATCTACGGTACGCCCAGGGGGGCTATCTGGTTCATCAGCGTGACCCCAACCTTCACGCCCACCAACACCGGCACCCCGACCAAGACGCCCCTGATGACCCCCACCCCCAGCCTTGGCGTCCTGATCAACGAAGTGGCCTGGGCGGGGACGCTGGCAAATGCGGACGACCAGTGGATCGAATTATACAATCCCAGCGGCGCACCAATCGATTTGACCGGCTGGCGCCTGGCCGCCGATGACGGTACACCCGATATTGCCTTGATGCGTAACAATCCAAACAACACCGACACCAGCGCAATCCTCCGGGCGGGTTTTTTTTACC
>CAYOUV010000094.1:0-9417 GCA_964407265.1 uncultured Anaerolineaceae bacterium
AGCACACCTTAAACGCTGGACAAAATCGCATCCCTCAGTTACAATTCTGCCCCGTTGTTGTAACTGGAATTTTTGGAGGAAGACCTTTGGCTAATATCAAGTCTCAAATCAAGCGCAATAGGCAGAACGAAAAACGTCGCCTGCGCAATCGCACGTACCGCGGCACCGCCCGTTCGGCAATCAAGGAAGCACGGGCCGCATTCAAGGACGAAAATCCAGAAAAAGCCCAAGCCGCCACCATGGAGGCTATCAGCCGCCTGGATAAGGCTGCTCAGAAGGGCGTCATTCACAAAAACAATGCTGCGCGCCGTAAGAGTCGTTTAATGAAGCATCTGGCCGCTCTTAAAGAGAAAGCCTAGCTCGCTTTTCCGCGCATTAACGCCGCATGCATAGCGGGAGCCGTCAGCTCCCGCTTTTGCTTTTAACCACCAGATCATATCGTTCCCGATTTCGAACGACATTCAAAAAAAACATTCCTGCGATAATCCCACTTTCAAGGAATGTTATAATCCATCCACTTACCTTCAAGGTGATCAATGTTCCAGATCGAACAAAACGCTATTGAAGAAAAAATCCGGGCATTCTGCCTCGCGAACGACATCCCCCTGGCCAAGTTGAAGTGGGTTCCCATTCCCTTCTCAGGGGAGTGGGGTATTTCGACCTCCTTCTTTCAGACCGCAGCCAACGAGGCGCGCAGTGGAAAAGGCAAGGGACCGGTGCCGCAACGCGCCCAGGAAATTGCCGAACAAGTCAAGGCGCAGCTCGGATCGCCTCAGGGGTTCAGCCACAGCGAAGCAGTCAAAGGTTATCTCAATCTGTACTTCCCTACCACAGAGTATGCCCGGCGCGTGGTTGACACGGTGCTCTCATCAGGTCCCGAGTTTGGCAAAGGCACACCCAAGTCCGATCGTGTGATGGTCGAATACGCCCAGCCAAACACCCACCATTCCTTTCACATCGGTCATTATCGCAACGCCATCCTGGGTGAGGCTCTGGCTCGGCTGGTCGAGTTCGCTGGTTTCGAAACCATCCGCGCTTCATACCCCGGCGACGAGGGACTGGGCGTGGTGACCGTGTTATGGGCCTACGACCGCTTCCATAAAAATCAGGAGCCGCAAGGCGTGCACGAGCGCGGGCAATGGTTGCTGAAGATCTATGCCGACGCGACTTCGCTGCTTGAAGAGCAGGAAAACGAGACGCCTGAAGAGCAGGCACAGCGCGAGGCTTACGAGGCCGAACGGCGCGAGTACTACCACCGCCTGGACTCAGGTGATGCATACCTGCGTGAATTGTGGCTGACCACCCGCGAGTGGAGCCTGGAGGAATTGCGCGCCATCCTCGAGATGCTCGATATCCACATTGATGTGTGGTTCTACGAGTCCGAAGTGGACGAACTGGCCAAGCAGATCGTCGACGAACTGATCGCCCGAGATATCGCTGAGGACGAACGCCCAGAAGGGCCAGTGATTGTCAGGATCGATGAAAAACTGGGTTTGACCAAGGAAAAATTCCGCACGGCCGTCATCCTGCGCAGCGACGGTACCTCCCTGTATCTGACCAAAGACTTGGCACTGGCCAAGGTAAAATTCGAGCAGTATGAAGTCGATCGCTCCATCTATGTGGTCGACACGCGCCAGAGCCTGCACTTCCAACAGGCATTCAAAATCCTCGAATTGTGGGGCTTCCCGCAAGCAGAGAAATGCCATCACCTCGGTTATGGATTTGTCAGCCTGCCGGAGGGTGCCATGTCGGCCCGGCGCGGGCGTGTGGTGCTATTCAAGCAGGTCGCCGACGAAGCCGTCCGACGTGTACTGGTCCAGAGCGCCGAGAAGAACCCCGACCTGCCCGAGTCTGAGCGTCTGCAGGTCGCCAGCCTGATCGGGTTGGGCGCACTGGCTTACGCCATGCTGTCGGTCGACAACAGCAAAGACACGGTCTTCGATATGAACGAGGCCCTCAGTTTCGAGGGCCGTACCGGACCATACATCCAGAACGCGCACGTACGTGCTTCCAGCATTCTAAGGAAAGCCGGGGCGTTCCCAGCCGAGGCCGAATTCGGCTATCCGTTGGACTCCCACGAGATCGAACTGATCGACCTGATTTCGCGCTTCCCGGCCACAGTTGAACAGGCTGCACTGGAATATCGTCCGCTGATTATGGCCAATTACGCCTATGACCTGGCCAACACTTTCCATTCGTTCTATCACGCCGTGCCCGTCATCCAGGCGGAGACGCAGGCAGTCCGGGAAGCGCGTCTACGCCTGGTTGCAGCTGCCAAGCAGACGCTAGCCAATGCGTTGCATTTGCTGGCTATCCAGGCTCCGGAGGTCATGTAAGCTTGCAAAATGCGTAAGGCTCAAATTGTTTTACGCATTTCGCTTTATGTATCCAGTAATCCAATCTAACCCTAGCAAGGAGAAACCTTTATGCCAATCCGCACGATCATCATGGGGGCCGCCGGGCGCGACTTCCACAACTTCAATACCTTCTTCCGCGGTAACAAGGATTACGAAGTGGTGGCCTTCACCGCCACGCAAATCCCCGACATCGAAGGCCGCCTGTATCCGAAAGAATTGGCCGGAGAACTTTACCCAAAAGGCATCCCGATCCACGCCGAAAGCGAGCTGCCCGAATTGATCAAGAAGTTCAACGTCGACCAGGTTGTCTTCGCTTACTCCGATGTGCCGCATGAATACGTGATGCACAAAGCCGCTCTGGTCAATGCTGCCGGCGCGGACTTCCGCCTGATGGGCACCAAAGAGACCCAGATCAAATCCAGCAAACCGGTCGTCTCAGTCTGTGCCGTGCGCACTGGTTCCGGAAAATCCCAGACCACCCGCCGCGTCTCTCTAATTTTGCGCGAAATGGGCTTCAAAGTTGCGGCTATCCGCCACCCGATGCCCTATGGCGACCTGGTCAAGCAGGCCGTGCAGCGCTTTGCCAATTACAGCGACCTCGACAAACATGAATGCACAATCGAGGAGCGCGAGGAATACGAGCCGCACATCGATAACGGGGTGATCGTCTACGCCGGTGTGGATTACGAAGCCATCCTGCGCCAGGCTGAAAAGGAAGTCGACATCGTATTGTGGGACGGCGGCAACAACGATTTTCCCTTCTACGTTTCGGACTTGCAGATCGTTGTTGCTGATCCGCACCGTCCGGGCCACGAATCGACCTATTATCCCGGCGAGACGAACGTCCTCCTGGCCGACGTGTTCGTCATCAACAAGGTCGATACAGCCGACCCCGACAATGTCATCCTGGTAAGGGAGAACTTACGCCAACTCAATCCGAACGCTATCCAGATCGAAGCTGCTTCACCGCTATTTGTGGATCACCCCGAAACCATCCGCGGCAAACGCGTCCTGGTGATCGAAGATGGCCCCACGCTGACACACGGTGGGATGGCTTACGGCGCCGGCTTTGTAGCCGCCCGTCGCTTTGGAGCGGCTGAGATCGTCGACCCGCGCCCCTTCGCAGTCAAATCGATTGCAGCCACCTACCAAAAGTATCCCAAGACGGGTCCGATCCTGCCAGCCATGGGTTACGGCGAGGCGCAGATGAAAGACCTGGAAGAGACCATCAAGGCCTCGGATGTGGACCTGGTTATCATCGGGACGCCGATCGACCTGACGCGCGTGATCAAAATCGACAAGCCCTACCAGCGCGTGCGCTATGAACTGCAGGAAATTGGCCAGCCCACACTGGAAGATATCCTGAAAGATAAATTTGGGAAGAAATAAATCGTAAATTACAATCGTGAAAAGAAAGCGCCGGCTATTAAATTACCGGCGTTTTTTTGTTATGATGGTGTAAGTAACCTAAACCAAAGATTCGCTTATCGTAAAAAGACATGACAAATCCCAATCAATCGCGCTCCCTGCATACAGCCAGTCTTTTGGCAAATGTCCAACAGGAATTGGAGATTCTTTTCACGTCCACATCCGAATCGATCCTGTTGATCGAGCTGAATGGGATTATCCTGATGGGCAACCTTGCCAGCGCAAACTGGCTTCAAATGAGAGTGGACTTACTTCCTGGTGAAAACCTGTTCCAACTGCTCACTTCATTTGGGGTCCCAATCAGAGAGTGGGTACACGAAGCTGTCAGTAAAAAAACAATTTACAACGGGAACGCCAGCCTGGGTGATCACTTCATGAACATCCGTCTGATTCCCATTACGGGCGACGATAAGGTGATGCGTCTGATCGTCATTGGTCAGGATATCACCGAGCAAAGACGCGCCGAAGAACAAGTCCGCGAATTGGCGGGGCAATTGGAACGCAAAGTTCGCGAACGCACCGAGGAACTGGAGAAACTGAACCAAAAGCTGACACAGGATCGCCAGCACGCAGAGTTGCTGGCTAACCTGTCGCAAAGGTTGATTGAAGAGGCACAGGATTATCAAGGTTTACTCAAATACATTACGCAGGAGTTGTCTGAGTTGATTGGCGATGCCTGCCTGATCGCACTTTTTACATCTGACCGGGCTTTCATAGAAATTCTGGCTTTCACTGATCGCGATCCTGACGGATTAGATCTAAAACCTGAGCAATTGATCCACCAAACCGTTCCGGTCGATACAAGTCCGATATTCAGCAGCATTCTTAATGGGAAGAGATATTCGGCAAAAGAAATCTCTCCCGAAAGTCGGGCAGATATCTTTCCATCTTTGTTAAAAGTAAATTTTGGGGAAAGAAATCTAAGTGATTTGGAAGTTTACCCATTGCAAACGAGCGATCAACCCCTGGGCGTATTGGCAATCGTCAGAAAACATGGACAACCATATTCAGACGATGAAATCTCCTTCATCGGCAATCTGATCAGTCCAATATCACTCACAATCCAAAACGCACGGCTCGTCGAGAAGCTCACGGAGAGTCAAACACAGTTACGCGGTCTTTCCCAACAACTGGTGCAGGTGCAGGAAAATCAATACAGCCATCTGGCAAAAGAATTACACGATCGCATCGGGCAGGATATGACCGCCATCAATATCAATTTGAATATCATTCGCGAAACAATGCCCAAAACGATGCCTGAAAACATTACCTCCAGACTCGATGACATTGAAACCCTGGTGCAAGAGAGCGTACAGCGTATGCGTTCGATCATGGCAGATTTCCGCCCTCCCATGCTGGATGCATATGGATTGATAGCTGCCCTCAACTGGTACGGTGAGCAATTTAGCCGTCGCGCGAACATTTCTGTCAACATCAATGATCGTTACTTCAAGGAAATTCGACTGCCAGGGGAAATCGAAATTGCCTTGTTCCGTATTGTCCAGGAAGCGCTCACCAATGTCGCCAAGCATGCACAGGCCTCCAAGGTAGACATTGAATTACTGGAAAACAATGACAGCATCTTAATGACCATCACGGATAATGGTGTCGGTTTCGCCACACAGATGCAGGGGATCAGTTCCGAAGGGCATTGGGGACTGACCAACATGCGAGAACGCGCCCGAGCGATCAACGGACAGTTCCTGCTCAGGTCCGTTCCCGGCCAGGGTACACAAATTTTAGTAAAGGTAGGCAGAGAATCATGACCATTTCCGTGTTTTTGGTAGATGATCACCGCGTTCTGCGCGACGGATTGCACATGCTCCTGGCCTCACAAGCAGACATTACCGTGGTTGGTGAAGCCGAGAATGGCAAGCAGGCTATCGAGGGGATCACAAAGATAATGCCTGATGTCGTCCTGATGGACATTACCATGCCGGAACTCAACGGTATTGATGCCGCGAAGATTATCCACGAAAAATTACCCGAAACCAAGATCATCATCCTCTCGGTGCATTCGGATACAGAGCATATCTTTCGCGCCCTCCAGGGTGGCGCGCATGGATATTTACTTAAAGAATCAGCCGGGTCAGAAGTAATCTCTGCCGTTCGGGCTGTTTACCTGGGAGATCGCTTTTTGAGCAGTGGCCTCAGGGACAAATTTGAAGATTCCCAATTCATGCAAGACCAAACCCAAAGTCCCCTTGAATTACTCAGCCTGAGGGAACGGGAAGTGCTGCAACTGACCGTTGAAGGGCATTCAAGCGCTGCAATCGCCGAAAAACTAAAGCTATCTCCAAAAACAGTTGAAACCTATCGCAGCCGTTTGATGGGGAAATTAGATTTGCACGACCTGCCGGAGCTGGTCCGCTTCGCAATCAAACATGGCATCACACCCATCGACTGATTAAAACTATTCGCCCAGACCTTCAAAAACCCTCATTTCAACTATCAGAACTGCAAACCCAAAATCAAGGATTCCCGACAGACATCTTTTGAATAAATCCATATACTAGCAATATATTCATTTATTCAAAAGGAGTTAAAAATGTTTCGTACACGCATGGTAAGAAGCTTCATCATCCTCGTCGTAGCCTTAGGACTAACCACCACAGCTTTCGCCCTGGCCGCCCAAAATACGGTCGATACCAGTAAAGCAGGCGACGGCAGCGCGGCCGTCAGTAACTACACAGTCACCGGCATCACCTACACATTGGGCTCGACCCCGTCCGACATCGCCTCGGTGGATTTCGATCTCGATGATACTGCAACCAATGTAGTTGCCGGCATAGCAGACTCGTCCGCTAATGAAAAATATTCAGATGCTTGCACCCACAGTGGCACCTACCACTGGACCTGCAATTTCACTGGTGTAAATGTACCAACTGTTCTGGAAGCTGTAAGTCTGCGTGTGATTGCTGCCCAATAAGAGAGGCGTCACTTCACGACACCCAATACAGGTAAGACAAAGCCAGATGAGACTTCTGGCGTGAGAATGCAATGAACCTGTCACAGGCAGCCCGTCGAAGGTCAGCCGTTTGGCAGGTTCTCTTTTTTGTAAAGTATAATTTTTAAAATGTCGATCTATCACCGGCGTTACCAGGCGCTTCTGCTGGCCTTATGGATTTCTCTGATTGCAGCGTTTTGGCTTTTCTTTGCTCCCGTGCAGGCTGGCGGGCTGGCAACCTATGTGATTGTTGCCGGGCAAAGCATGGAGCCCAAGCTGCATTACGGGGACCTGGTGGTGGTACACCAGGCTACCAACTATCAAGTTGGAGATGTCGTCGCCTATAACAACGCCGACCTCGGTCATTATGTCATTCATCGTATCATTGGCGAAAATCTCGGACGCTTCCTACTCAAAGGCGATAACAATTCCTGGACCGACGACTATGAACCCGTCCAGAAGGAAGTGCTTGGTAAATTGTGGATCCATTTGCCCCGATTTGGCTCCTACATGCTGGCGCTCCGCAAACCGCTGCCCATGGCGCTGTTTTCCGGATTGATCGGGATTGTGGTTGCAACGACCTTATTTGCTTCAAAGCAGAGAAAAAGACCTCATATGGAGAAGAATTCAAAACGATCAGATCTGACCATCCGTAAGAGTTTGGCGGGATTGGGCCAGAGAATCAGCCCGAAGAACTTAATTGAGAAATTCAAAACCAAGCGCTCGCAGGAGCCGGAATATCTGCCGGCAGGCCAGAGTCCTGACCCCAAAAACGTCAAGTACGGGAACAGGGTCGAGACCATTTTCTTTGCGCTGGCTGTGATCGCCTTTCTATGCCTGATACTGGGCATCATCGCTTTTACCCGCCCGACGACCCAGACCGTTTCGGATGACGTCAGTTATCAGCATCTCGGGTCCTTTGCTTACTCTGCCATAGCTCCCCAGGGCGTGTACGATACGAACACGATCCAGAGCGGAGAACCCATCTTCCCGGCATTGACTTGTTCAATCAATATCAAATTCAAATACACCCTGGCTGCCGAGGCGCTGGAAAATATTAGCGGGACATATCAATTAACCGCCTTGTTAGCAAATCCGCAAAGCGGCTGGCAGCGAACCATTCCCCTGCAGGAACAGGCTGCTTTCACGGGCAACGGCTTCGACACGCAGGCAAAACTGGATTTATGTGCAGTTGAAAAGCTGGTCGAATCCTTCGAGCAGATCACAACGCTACACCCAGGCTATTATTTACTTTCCATAAATCCCCAAGTACACGTGACCGGGCTGATTGCAGGTCGCGCGCTGGATTCGACCTTTGAGCCCAATTTGGCATTTCAGTATGACCGGACCCAATTCTACCTGGTCGCGCAAAGCCAGGGTGCAAACCCCTTGATTCCGGGAGAAGCGAAGACCCTGCACGCAGAAACACAGGTGCCGAATACATTCTCCTTGTTCGGGCTGCAACTGAAGGTGCCCATCCTTCGTACAATAGCCGTCATCGGACTGGTCTTATCCTTGAGCGGGCTGGCAATCCTGGGTTTGCAGCTGGAATATATCGCTCGCAACGACCGCGAAACCTTCATCCGCATGAAGTACAACCCGTTGGTGATCGATGTAGAAGAAACCGGTTTACACGATAATATGCAGTTGATCGAAGTCAATTCCATCGATGACCTGGCAAAACTGGCCGAGAATCATAATGAGATGATCCTGCACGGGTCAAAAGCTGACACCGAACATTACCTGGTTCACGTAAACGGGGTCGCATACGTCTATTCGCAAGGGAGACAGCACCTGGCGGTCATGACTGAAGCGCTGGATGATTTTCGATCCAATTTCATCCACGGGCTGGATAACAACGAGTTTATGGTGTATTACCAACCCATCGTATCCCTGGAAACTGGCCGGATCACTGCCGTCGAGGCTTTAGTTCGCTGGCAACACCCACAACGCGGATTCATCTCAGCCGGAGAATTCATTCAGGCAGCCGAATCGACAGGATTCATCGGCAAACTCGACGAGTGGGTCATGCTGATGGCCTGCACGCAATTAAAGCGGTGGCAGGATGCGGGGTTTGACTTGAAAGTTGCAGTCAACCTTTCAGCGTACTACCTGGAACACGAGCCTGCAGAATCCGTCCAGCGCATATTACACATGACGGACGTTGACCCAAGCCAGCTCCAATTAGAAATTCCTGAAGCGCTGGTAACCGAATTTACACCTGGCGTATTACAACAATTACAAAAGCTAAAAGAGATGGGCATCAGTCTGACCATTGATGATTTCGATGGCGAGATCGCGCTCTCTTCGATCAGCCAGATGCCGATTACCAGTTTAAAAATGGATCGTCTGCTGGTCAAGAAAATCAACAACCCGGCCGAGCTGGTCAAAATCCAGCAACTGATCGCGGTCGCCGCTTCTCTGGGGTTGAGCGTAGTAGGAAAGGGAGTGGAAACCAACGAAGAAAAAGTTTTCCTGACAGAATCAGGTTCTCAGGCACAGGGATACCTGCTGGGACGACCCGTTGCAGCGAACGAAACCGCGGATTTACTTCGACTAAACGCACAGATAACAGACTCCACCGCGTCTCAGAAAGAACCGGGAAAATAAAATGTTAAAGATTTTAAAAAAATTTCGAACGCTTGCCTTGATCCTTTTGCTAACGCTGATCCTGCTCAGCGTAAT
>CAYOUV010000095.1:0-9362 GCA_964407265.1 uncultured Anaerolineaceae bacterium
GGGACGGTCTCGAAAACCGTTGTGGTCCTCGTGGCCACCGTGGGTTCGAATCCCACCCTCTCCGCTGAGTAGCAGAAAAGAGTTTCCCAGCTCAGGGAAACTCTTCTTCGTAAATCGAAATATTTTCCATTCAGTTTTGATTCGGTGCCAAATAAATTTCACCCCGCTATGGTAAGATTGTAAACCGGCATTTTTACCCGAAAAGAATAGTTGAACGAGGCCTATGCAACTTAACCTTGCTCTCGCCCAAATCAATACCCGGCTTGGGGATGTGGAAGCAAATCTCGATAAACACTTGAGCTTGATCCGGGATGCACGCTCCCAAGGTGCCGACCTGATCGTATTCCCCGAACTCTCCCTGACCGGTTACGTGCTGCAGGACATTGTCCCAACTGTATCGCACCGACCCGTAGACGACGACCCGGTTTTCAAGCAGTTACTCAAAGCCAGCCGGAAGATCGACATGGTGGTTGGTTTTGTGGATGAAGACCGGCGTCACCGTTTTTTCATCGCCTCGGCCTACCTTTCGCAGGGAAAAGTCCTGCATGTGCATCATAAAGTCTACCTGCCGACTTACGGCCTGTTCGATGAAGGACGCTTTTTTGCTTGGGGAGATGCAATCCGTGCCTTCGACACGCGTTTCGGGCGCATTGGTATTCTGATCTGCGAGGATTTCTGGCACGCCTCGCCGCCTTACCTGCTGTGGCTGGACGGCGCTGACATCCTGCTCTTGACCTCCGCTTCACCCGGGCGTGGTCTGAACGATGAAGACCGGCTCGAATCGGCGCGTTGGGTGGAACGTATCAATCAGTCTTATGCCAGCCTGTTTACAGCCTTCGTGGCACACAGTAATCGCGTCGGCTTCGAGGATGGACTGCATTTTTGGGGCGGTTCGACGGTTTTCGATCCCAATGGGGACTTGGTCGCTAAGGGACCATACCAGGAGGAAGCTCTGACTTTGGCAAGGCTGGATCTGAACCAGCTGCATCGAACACGCGCGCGTCTGCCCCTGTTACGGGATGAACGAACTTCGTTGGTCGTACGTGAACTCAAACACATTATCGGGGATGACTCGCTCTACCAGCCGGATGGAAAAGGGTGATTTGCGGTCCTTTCTGGATCGCATGATTTTTGAAGAGAAGAGAAAGGAGATTTGGTGATTGGAAGGGTAAAAAATCTTAACCTGCCTAACCGATCTTTGCGCGTATTGTTTGTGCTTGGAATGGGCCTATTATTGTTTGTGGTATTGACAGGTTTGATCGTTCGCCCCGGTCATGCGATCGAAAAAAACGGTTTTCTCGTTACTGGACGGTTGACTGATCCCCAGGGCGAACCTGTGGATGGGGCAATCGTTAAAGCCTTGGTTTCTGAAACAGCCCCTCCCCTGGCTGAGACCCGAAGTTTGACTGACGGAAGCTGGTCAATGCAACTTGATGCAGTACCTGATCAGGAGCTGAAAATTACAGTTGAACGGCCGCATTACATTTCCCAGTCCACGATTTTGCAGGGTCTCGACTTGACCCGACTGAAAAGCTCCGGACTCTTTCGGATCGGTACGCTGGCTCTGGAGCGAAAAATCGACGCCGGATTTTGGGTCGCTGTGGTTGTCTTTTTGGCGGTGCTTTTACTGATCGCATTCGAATTCTTACACAGTGCCACGGCTGCCTTAGCCGGCATTTCAGTTATTATGTTGGTTTCTTATATTGGGGGTGCATATCAGCCTGACCTGATTATTTTTTCTTTTGACCAGGCGCTGCGTTACATCAATTGGGAAGTTATCTTTTTGGTGATGGGTATGATGATCATCATCGCCATCATCGAAGGGACGGGTATTTTTCAGTGGATGGCTTTCCAGGCCTATCGCCTAAGTCGTGGACGCAGTTGGCTGCTGGTCCTGATTTTGATGCTCATCACTGCCGTAGCATCGGCTTTATTGGACAACTTCACCACCATGCTATTAATGGTGCCAATCAGCCTGCAAATCGGCATGGCTCTGGGGATTAACCCGCTGGCGTTGATCATTCCGGAAGTGCTGGCTTCGAATGTGGGCGGTATTACGACCCTGGTTGGTACGCCAACGAATATCATGATTGGAGCTTATGCCGGGATCGGATTTAATGATTTTCTTGCCAACCAGACCTTAGGGGTCTTGGTTGCCCTGGTTGCTATGGGAGCTTTTGTCATATATCACTATCGCGAAGAGTGGCGCAAACGGAGTGGCGGTATTTCCCCGACGCTGTATGCGAAACTGGAAGAGAATGCCCAATTAGAAGACAAGCAGAGCCTGTGGAAATCAGGCCTGGTTTTCCTGCTGGTTTTGGCTGGCTTTATCCTGGGCGAGAGAGTGCAGCTAGTCCCGGCGGTATCGGCATTGGCTGGTGCCACCATGCTGCTGATCTGGCTTAATCCCGACATACACAAGATGATCAAGGCTGTCGATTGGACTACACTGGTTTTCTTCATGGCTCTGTTCATGATCGTTGGCGCCATACAGGAAGTCGGATTGATCAGCATAGTAGCCGGTTGGATGAGCCGGATTGTCGGTGAGAATCTGGTGTTGGGTACCTTCCTGGTTGTATTCGGGGTCGGTACCCTTTCAACGGTCGTGGCCAACATTCCCCTGACGGCCTCGATGCTGCCCATTGTGCGCTTCCTGACCAATTCCATCCCGGGTGCAAACAGCCTGGTGCTGTACTATGCCCTCTCGATGGGGGCTGCAATGGGTGGGAATGGATTTTTGATCGGCGGAGAGGCTAACCTGGTCACTGCTGGGATTACCGAACAGACTGATTATCCCATCTCATTTAAAGAATTTCTCAAAGTGGGATTGCCGGTCACTTATCTAACGCTGGCAGTCGGGTTTCTATGGCTGTTATGGCGTTTTTAGTTCCGTTATTGGGAGGCTAACCAAGAGATGAAGACCATCCTTTGTCCTACCCGCGGCGGGAAAGAAAGCCGCCCCAATCAGGATTTTGCGATCAACCTTGCCAAAGAACGCGGCATGCGGCTGCTGTTTCTGTATGTTTCTGACATTCGTTTTATCAGCCGCTCTGCGCTTCCAATTGTGGTCGATATTGAAGCTGAATTGGATGAGGTGGGCGAGTTTTTGTTGGCAATGGCGCAAGAACGTGCTGTCAAGGCCAAGGTTCCCACCGAGGTGTCTGTACGCAGAGGGATATTCAACAAGGTCTTGAAAGAGGTCATTGCCGAAGAAGGGATCACCACCGTAGTGCTGGGAAGTTCATCCAGGGGGAAACGTGTGACAACGGATGAGTACCTGCAGGATTTGGGTCAGGAGATGAATCTCGAGACCGGCGTTGAATTCATCGTCGTGCAGGATGGGAAGTTGGTCACCCGGTATGATGCCATTGGAAAAGACCAGGGTTAACGCTTACCCAAGGGTATAATACTGGCGTTCACGATTTTTAACATAGCGAGATAATGTAAATTGGGCACTCCCGACATCAATTTGGCAATCAATTCCGACCTGGCGCGTAAAATCCTGGCTGGTTTTATAAAATCCGAGATCACCCGCGTAGGGTTTTCCAGGGCGGTTGTCGGACTTTCGGGGGGGATCGATTCGGCACTCTCATGTGTGTTGGCCGCTGAGGCGTTGGGATCGGATAACGTCCTGGCCCTGCGCATGCCGTATAAGACCTCCAGCCCCGAATCGCTCGATCACGCCCAACTGGTGATCGACCAGATTGGAGTCCAGTCGCTGACTATCCCGATCACCGAGATGGTCGATCCAATCATTGCTCGCGATCCGGAGATGTCCAGGGTGCGCAAGGGCAATATCATGGCGAGGGCGCGCATGATCGTGCTCTATGATCAATCCGAGGCCTTCAAAGGTCTGGTGGTCGGCACGGGCAATAAAACCGAGATCCTGCTCGGATACAGCACGCTTTACGGTGACTCAGCCTGTGCGCTCAATCCGATCGGTGATCTATATAAAACGCAATTACGCCAGTTGGCTCGCGGGATCGGCCTCCCGCAGGCGATTATCGATAAGGCTCCTTCGGCAGACCTGTGGGTCGGTCAGACCGATGAGGGCGATCTGGGTTTTACTTATGAGCAGGTTGATAAGTTGCTCTACCTGTTGGTCGACCAACGCTACAGCCCGGATGAATGCGTCGAAGCGGGATTTGACTCCGGCTTCGTCCGAGCCGTTGTGGAGCGCATCCGGCGCAACCAGTTCAAGCGCGTCTTGCCGCCGATTGCCAAGCTCAGCAACCGTACCATCGGATATGATTTCCTTTACCTGAGAGACTGGGGGACTTAACCTCAGGGTTTTATAAGTAGTTCGCCGGCAAAGGCCTGCTACACCAATCTTCCTACCAGGGATACCTCATGGGTCTGCATCTACCTCCTGCATTGCGTCATCGCCGTTTCACATTGCTCTGGCTGGGCCTGCTGGTCTCGGTCGCTGGTTCACAAATGCAAGTCTGGGCATTGTTCTGGCACATTCGCACGTTGACCGACCAGCCGATTGCGCTGGGCGGAATCGGCGCCGCGCGGATCGTGCCTGTGGTCGTTTTTTCCTTGATCGGCGGGGCGATCGCCGATTCGTTCAACCGTCGGCGCATCCTCTACCTGACTCAGTCCGCCATGGCGCTGGTAGCCGTCGGGCTTGGACTGCTGACCCAGTTCGAGCATATCACTATCTGGCACATTTATTTGCTGACGGCCATCCAGGCTGTGGCGATTGCCTTCGACCTGCCGGCGCGCCAGGCGTTGGTCCCCAACCTGGTCCCGACCGAGGATTTGCCAAATGCCTTCAGCATGACCTCCATCGCTTTCCAGACCGGCGCGATCCTCGGACCGGCAGTGAGTGGGTTTGTGATCGCGTATGGCGGGTTGCAGGTAGTTTATTACATCAATGCTGTGACCTATCTGGCAGTCATCCTGGCGCTGGTGATGATGGGCGACATCCCGCAGCGCGTCAGTCGGGCGCGGCGGCAGGGCCTTAGCCTGGAGGCGATCCGCGAAGGAGTCTCCTTCATTATCCACCAGCCGATCATCCTTTCATCGATGGTGCTGGATTTTGTCGCCACCTTTTTCGCTTCGGCCAACACGCTCATGCCGATCGTGGCCGTGGACGTCTTGCACGTGGGCGTGGTGCAGTATGGCTGGCTTTCAGCAGCGCAGTCGGTAGGGGCGGTGCTGGCCGCCTTGATCGTCTCGCAGATCAATGAATTGCGGCGTCAGGGGGCCCTGTTCCTCGGCTCGGTGATCGTCTTCGGGATTGCGACGGTCGTGTTTGGACTGTCGCCCTGGTTTATGCTGGCCTGGATTGCGCTGGCCGTCACGGGGGCAGCCGATTCGGTCAGCACCATCATCCGCAACACGATCCGCCAGTTGCAGACCCCGGATGAAATCCGCGGACGCATGACCAGCGTCAATCAAATCTTCTTTCAGGGCGGGCCACAGTTAGGCGAGATCGAAGCGGGCGTCGTGGCTCAAATTTTTGGTGCACCGATAGCCATTGTCACCGGTGGGATTGGCAGCATTGTTGGTGTGTTGCTGATCGCTCGCAAGTGGCCGATGCTGCGCGCTTACAATGGGGACGAGCCGGTCATGGCGGGAGCATCGGCCGACTGAAGGTAACCTGACGATTACCCTACGATTTTTATCCATTTCCTGACTGGGTGTTGACTCTCAGCCCAAAACCTAATATACTCTGGTCAGGTAAGTGTCCAATGCGAATATTTAACCAAAAATTACTAAGTTTTGATCCTGAGAGGCACGCATTTTTTGCGTGCCTTTCTGCTTAATCCATGCCGTTAGGCAAAAGGAGAAGTGAACATGGACTATGGGATGATCGGTAAGATCGAAAAAGCCAAGCGTTATGCACAGGAACGCGGGCGGATTCACTTCAAGAGCTTCACTGTCGCGATTGATGGCGAAAATAATGCTCATCACGTACAGTTTACAGATGGTATCTGGGATTGTGATTGCGAATTTTTCCGCAGCCGAGGGGTTTGCAGCCATACGATGGCGATGGAAGAGGTGCTCAAAGACATGCTTCCGGTTCGAACCGAGGCCTGAGCCGACAATTGAATAGTTGAGACAATCTGCCCCCAGTACTGGGGGCAGATTCGTTTAAATCTAAATCCGGTAATATTGGCTGCGGCCACACCGTCCTTTAGGAGAGGCAGGCCTCCTTTAAATTTCAACTGAATTCGAGTACAATCTTTGCCTATGAAAATGCTTTCACGACGCGACTTTCTCAAACTCAGCGGGGCGGCTTTAAGCAGTCTGGCTTTCTCGCCATTCCTGCCGCAGCTGGGCGAATTTAACGACACGCCGCTGATACGCGTGGCGACCACTTCTGTCAGCGTACACAGCCAGCCCAATGATGAATATAAAATTACCGGTCAGTGGTTTCGCGATGAACTGGTGCATGTCTACGAAGAAGTCAACTCGGGCACACCGGATTACAACCCTATCTGGTACCGGGTCTGGGGCGGATACATGCACCGTGCCCACCTGCAGAAAGTCAAGATCCTGTACAACGACCCGCAGACCGACCTCAAGGATAACAGCCGCCAGCTGGCTGAAGTGACGGTACCATATACGCAGGCTTTGCGCCCATACATCAAGGACCAGTGGCAGATGCTTTACCGGTTGTACTACACCACGGTACATTGGGTCGTTGGCGTGGACGAAGGTCCTGACGGCAGCCCCTGGTATCGGGTCTTGGATGAACTGCTCGACATCACCTACAATGTCCCGGCCAAGCACCTGCGCATCATCCCGCCGGATGAGTACACGCCGATTTCTCCGGAGGTGCCTTTCGAGCAGAAACGCATCGAAGTCAATCTGACAACCCAGACTTTGACGGCTTATGAGTACGGTAAAGTGGTTCTGCAGACGCGCATCTCCTCCGGCCTGCCGAACGGCAATCCTGGCTCGAATGGCATCCCAACCAAGACCCCGAGTGGCAAATTTAACGTACAGGTCAAGATGCCTTCCAAACACATGGGCGACGGCAACCTGGCGGCTGACATCGAAGCCTACGAACTGCCCGGTGTTCCTTGGACCTCCTTCTTCACCGAAAAGGGACACGCCTTCCACGGCACGTACTGGCACGACAATTTCGGCGTGCCGATGAGTCATGGTTGTGTCAATATGCGTACCGAGGAAGCCAAGTGGCTGTTCCGCTGGTGCCTGCCGCCAGCCGGCGCGGAGGATCTCAATCCGCTTACACTGGATAAGAAGGGTTTTGGCACGTCGGTGGAGGTCATTGGCTGAAGCATGCCGTCCCTGACCTGGCCTGGTAAACGGCTCGAAGAACCTGCGCCGGCTGACCTGCACAGCGATGCGCTGGTTTATCCGGACAGCCAGGGGTATCCGTCTGCCCATCTTGAAAATCGCTTGATTCTGGGGGACAACCTGTCTATCATGGCGGCGCTCCTGCCGAACTATGAAGGCCGGATTGATTTGATCTATGCCGATCCGCCTTTTTTCACAAATCGCAAATTTTCAGCCCGCATCGGTCGCGGAGAAGACTCACGCAAGCCTGGTCAATGGCAATTGAGCGAAGGTTACGCTGATGACTGGCCCGATCTGGATGCTTACCTGGATTTCCTCTACCAACGCCTGGCGCTGATGCAGCGCCTGCTTTCCCCATCTGGTATGCTCTACCTGCATCTGGACTGGCATGCTGATGCGTATGCGCGTTTGCTGCTCGACGAACTCTTCGGTCCCGAGCGGCTGCTGAATGAGATCGTCTGGATTTATCACGGTCCTTCGCCGATCCGGAGTGCCTTCAATCGCAAACACGACACCATCCTGGCTTACACCAAAAGCGCCCGCTACACCTTCAACGTCGATGACGTGCGCGAGCCTTACAATCCCAACACCGTTAAAACTTTCGCATCTTCCCCAAAGGCCGGCTTCGGCAAGGTGCCTGATCTGGAGCGCGGCAAGGTTCCGGAGGATTGGTGGTATTTTCCGGTCGTGGCCCGTCTGCACAGCGAGCGGACCGGCTATCCCACGCAAAAGCCTCAAGCCTTGCTGGAACGCATCGTCCGAGCCTCATCCAATCCCGGCGATCTGGTAGCGGATTTCTTCTGCGGATCGGGGACAACGGCAGCCACGTCAGTCAAGCTTGGACGTCGGTTCCTGGCAACGGATGCTACCTGGCGGGCGGTGCACACTACCCGGAGCCGGTTGGTGGCTGCCGGGGCTGACCCCTTCAGGTTGGAATGCGAGGCTGCACAACCATTCCCTATGACAGAATCCACTCCCGATTGTAAAGTGACAGTTTCGAACGGAGGCCTCCGGTTGGAGACGGAACTCGCGCTGGATTACTGGGAGGTGGATCCGGATTGGGATGGGAAAATATTCCGGAGCGCGGCTCAAGCCACGCGTCCGGTGCGATCAGCGGAGATCCCGCTGGAATTAAAAATAAAAATCGGACGCAGCGTCTGTGTCCGAATGGTGACCACCGAAGGTCGTCAACTTCAAATTATCGCCTGATTACACATCCAGGCGATAGCCCACGCCGCGGATGGTTTTCAATAATTTAGGATGGTCCGGGTCGAGTTCGATGGCTCGCCGCAGCCAGGAGATGTGCACGTCCAGCGTGCGCGTATCGCCGGTGTAATTCGTTTCCCAGACCTGCTTGAAAAGCGCCTCGCGCTCGACGACTTCGCCGTGATGGTCCATCAAAACCTGTAATAACCTGATCAGGCGCGGGGTCAGGCGCGTGTTCTTGCCCAGGCTGCGCACCCGGCGGCGTTCCAGGTCCAGGCGGATCGGTCCGACGTGTTGAACGTTGCTGCCATCCCCCGGCAGCAGGTGCTTGACCCGATTGAACAGTTTCTGCACCGTGAATGGTAACTTCAAAATAACATCGGCTACATCTTTGCCGATCTCTTTTTCAGGGTCAACGATCAGGATCAAGGGGGTTTTTTCATCCTGCTCACGCAGGGACTGGCAGATGCGCACGCCGCTGCTGCGCAGCGAGGCGGCATTAACGACGATCAGGTCTGGTTCCAATTCGCCCATTTGCTCGGAGGCTTTACTGCCGCTGGGGGCAGTCTCCACGATGAACCCCTTCTTTTGCAATCCCATGGCAAAAGAAGGAACTTCCGCGTGTTTGCCTTCGATGATCAGAAGGGTAGCATCTGTCATTGGCCGGATAATGATTCCTGGTTTGGATTTCTCTGCTCTTCCCCCCTGACCGGATTGCAACCATCGTTGGCAAGCAGGAACATGATGGTCAGGACGGAACAGATTTTAAGGTTAAATCATTATACCCCAAATCTTAAGAAAAGTTCCTTACCCCCATAGTACTGGCCCGGGCTTGTCAAAACTTAACCGGACAGTTATAATGCAGTCCGTTCGGGGCGTGG
>CAYOUV010000096.1:0-9125 GCA_964407265.1 uncultured Anaerolineaceae bacterium
TACATCTCCAAAGAAAAAAGTCTGAATTTCCCGATTTAGCCTTTGAGCGCACCCGCCATCAAACCACGCAGGAAGTAACGTCCAAGGAAGATGTAAACCAACAGCGTTGGCAAAGCCGCCAGCAGAGTGGCTGCCATCAGAACGTTCCATTGAACCAGTTGGCTGCCCGCGAGATTATTCAGCGCCACGGTTACGGGCCAGTGGGATTGGTTTGTCAGGATCACAGCGAACAGGAATTCGTTCCAGGCCTGTGTAAACTGCCAAATGATTACCACGGCAAAACTCGGAGCGGAGAGAGGCAGCATGATATAACGGTAAACGCTCATCAGGTTGGCCCCATCAATCCGTCCTGCTTCGATGATTTCCGTTCCAATCCCGGCATAGTAATTGCGGAAGATCAAAGTCGTGATAGGGATACCGTAAATAATATGCACGAGGACGAGTCCGGGCAAGTCCCCGTACAGTTTGATGTATTGCATAAATTTAACCAGCGGGATCAGAATGCTCTGGTAAGGAATGAACATTCCAAATAAGATCAAGGTAAAGATCAAATTCGACCCACGGAATTTCCATTTGGAAAGCAGATAACCATTGAAAGAGCCAAGCAATGCCGAAAGCAATGCCTCTGGAATGACCATCATCAAACTATTATTGATATTAGGGGCCAGCTGTTTATAGCCTGCGATGAAGTTGTCAATGTGCAGGCCGCTGATTGGCAAAGCCCACATTGTTTGAAGATCAACTTGATTGAGGGGCTTCAAACCTGTTAGCACCAGCAGATAGACCGGCAATAAATATACCAAGGCAAGCGCGATCAAAATAAAATAAAAAAGAAATTTTAGCGAAATCCGTCGGTTCAAAGCTCAGTCTCCGCGCGCATATTTTGTACCAGATAGGGAACGACAAGCACCGCCACGCTGACAAGCATCAGAATGCCGATCGCCGCACCCTGGGCATAGTTGGTACCGTCGAAGGTGGTCGTCCACATATAAATGCCCGGGACATCCAGGCGAATGTCTTTATGACCAAGGGCTACGATTAAATCAAAGATCTTGAGCGACATGTGCCCCAGGATGATCACCGCGCTGAGCGTGACAGGCCGGAGCATCGGCAGGATAACATAACGATAAATCTGGAATTCAGTTGCTCCATCTACGCGAGCTGCTTCACGAATATCTTCCGAGACGCTTCGTATGCCGCCCAGGTAGAGTGCCATGGTAAAACCCGAGAGCTGCCAGACAGCAGGAATCACTGTAAAAGCCATACCCCAGGGCATGGGTGTGGAATGCCACAAACTGATTAAAAAGTCCAAGCCGAGTGACTTAAAAATGAGATTGATCCCAGTGATGCGGCTACCAGTCGCAGGATTCATCAACCAGCCCCAGACCACACCTGAGGCTATGAACGAAATTGACATCGGGAAAAGAAAAATACTTCGGAAAATGGACTCGCCCTTGAGTTTCTGATCCAAAAGTATGGCTATCCCAAGTCCGAGAATCAGGCAACCAGCAATAAAGCCAACAGTGAAGACTGCCGTGTTGCGAACATCAATCAAGAAGCGTGCATCATGGAAGAGGTAAGTGTATTGGCTCAAACCTGCCCATGTATAATCCGGTAGTAAGCCTTTCCATTGACTAAGTGAAACTCGAACTGACCAGCCGATAAAACCGTAAACAAAAATCGCGACTGCAATGATCGATGGCAGTAAAAGGGCGATCGAGAGATAAGTTTCGTCTTTGAACATGGCCACGATGACTAAAACACCGGAATAAAAGACCAGGCCACATATTAGCAGGCCAATCGATGTGAAATTTTTCCCAAAAATGATAAGCTCAGTAACTTTGAGGGTATAAATCGAGGCCAAGCCTGCAACCATTAAGGCAACTGCCAGAATGATTTGTCGCAGATCGATTTCGAATTTTCGAACCATATACTACCTCTTGATTCCGAATTTCAACATAATATTAGTGGTCGAGGTCGGAACTGTCAAGCACGGGCCGTAAACTGACAAAATGCCATTCTTTCCCTTTAAAATGGGCGGCTCACTGAGCCGCCCATTTTCTAACTTACGCTAACTCACTTACTACTTGCAAGCGCCATCGGATTTGCAGGCGTCAACAAGCGCCGTTTGGAAATCGGACACCTTGGTGGGATCTGCCACAAAAACGCCTAAAGCCGTGGCGACCTTGCTGTTCCAGGACGGATTGCCAACAACCTCGTGCGTCAAGCTGCCGACGACTTTGTTACTGGCCCAATCCTTGGCCGCGTTTTGCGAATACTCACTGAAGAGGGATTGATCGCAATCGGTGCGGGCACAGATCGAACCCTTGAGCGGGTTGAAGGCTTCTTGACCTGCCTTGGAAGCAGCTACAGTCAGCCAATCCAGGGTACCTTGAGGATTCTTGTTGTTCACAGGCATAACGAAGCTGTCAGCCAGGAACACGAAGATGCCCTGCGTTCCGGGAGGCGAAGTCCAATCGAAGTCGGTGTGCGGCGTCAGGGCGAGACCATTGGGGGCGGGATTGGCAAAGTAGCCGTAGGCCCAGTCGCCCATGATATTGAAGGCAGCATCGCCATTGGTCATGAGTTGGGCAGCCGGCTGCCAATCGGATAGAGTCGCAGCATCGCTGTTGGTGTAAGACAGTGCCTTGGCATAATTGTCCAACGCGGTGGTAACCTCAGCGCTGGCCCAATCCGTAGAACCATCCCATAAGCCAGCCCAGCCATCCGCGCCAAGCGTGCCGATCATAACGTTCTCGAACAGGTGCTCAGCGGTCCAGGCAGGTCCTAACGCCAGACAGGTCTTGCCAGCGGCAACGATCTTGTCGCAAGCAGCGAAGAAATCATCGTAACTGGTGAATCCACCATCCGGCATGGTAACACCGGCATCCGCCAAGACTGTCGGGTTGTACCACATCACGTTCGAGCGGTGAATGTTCACCGGTACGCTATATGGATGACCGTCCTTGGAAATCAGGGGCAGCAGAGAAGCGGGCAATGCATCGCCAAAGCCAGTTGAACTAAAGAAATCATCCAGCGGCTGAATCTGATTTGCATCGACATAGGCGAAGGTGGCCTCACCAGCGTGAGCCTGCCAGGAATCCGGCGGGTCTCCAGCAGAAAGACGGGTTGCCAGGACTGCCTTTGCGTTCGTGCCAGCACCACCAGCGACGGCTGCATTAACAAATTCTTCATTGGGAAATTCCGCTTGGAAGATTTTGATCATCGCGTCCAAGCCATCAGCCTCACCGGGACCTACCCACCAGGAAAACACTTCCACCTGGCCGCCAGCCGCCGGGGCTTCGGTCATAGCGGGGGCTTCCGTCGCAGCCGGGGCCTCGGTCATGGCAGGGGCCTGGGTTGGGGTTGCTTGGGGTCCGCAAGCCGTGAGGGCCATTGCAGCTATCATCAGCACAGCAAACAGGCTGTACCACATACTTTTCTTAGACATGTTTTCTTCTCCTTTTATATTGTTTCAAAGTGTTAGAGTAGTATTGCTTTTGAATGTATGTACCCTAGCGATCACCTCCTTTCTACTTGTATCGGATTTGAAAGAATGTCGTCCACGACGATGGCAATCCCACCGATTAGACTCGCATCTGCGCCAAAAGAAGAAAGCAGCACCTGGACCTGTGATCCAGCCTCGTTGAGCGAGTGCTTCACCATGTATTTTTCAATAGAAGGCAACATGTATTCACCAGCATTGGCTAATGGGCCTCCTAAGATTATTTTTTCTGGATTGAAAATATTAGTAAGACCAGCGAACCCCTGTCCCATGGCCACACCTGCCTCAGCAAGAGCGTGGATGGCATTATCGTCATTAACATCAGCAGCTTGTTTGATCATCGAAATCGAAAGCGGAACATTTTGGTCTGAGATCATTTCCGGAATAGTGCTGCTTCGTTTTTCGTCCAGGTAAGTTTGCATCCGATGAAGGATGGAATCTTTGTTGGCGTAAGTTTCCCAGCAGCCGCGATTGCCGCAATGGCAGGTCAGGGGTGGGAAGTCACCTATGATGGGGGAGTGACCGATCTCACCTGCAAACCCATTTTTCCCCCGGTACAAATTCCCGTTCATAAATAACCCGCCGCCAATTCCTACACCGGCAAAGACAAAGATAAAGTCTTTTATTTGACGTGCCACGCCAAAGAGATGCTCTGCTATCGCCGCAGCATTGGCATCGTTATCAACAAAGGTCTTCAACCCGGTATGATCTGAAAATATTTTTCGCAGAGGTATGTTTTGCCAATGTAAATTCGGAGCAAATGTCAATACGCCTTGTTCTATATCTACCGTTCCCGGCACTGAAAGTCCAAGCCCCAGCAGGTTACATTGCTTTTGGCGCGCGGCGTCCATGGCTTTGCTAACTAAAGATAAAGTCTGAGCTAAGATTTGTTCCTTCGCTTCGCTTGGATTTGTCTCAATTGTTTGCCGCCACTGAATTTTCCCCACAAAATCTGTAAGCGCGACTGCTGCAAAATCCACTCCTAACTGTACCCCGATAATGCAACCAGCTCCGGGATTGATTTCCAGTAGAGTCGCAGGTCGTCCTTGCCCGACAGAGTTAATTCCGTTTTCGCGAATCAGTCCCCGTTTTAAGAGATCCTCGACAAGGCTGGAAACTGTCGATTTGTTTAAACCGGTAACAACAGCAATTTGTGCACGGGAAACTGGTGCTTCATTGTGAAGGTGACGAAGCACTAATGACAAATTGACTTCACGTACATATGTTTGGTTGGCAGTTCTTTTTTTGGGCATAGAAGGGGAAATAATTAGTATGTTGTGGCAACCAACTAATTGAATTATAGCGCATTGGCCGTGTTTGTCAATAAACGCAATTCTTAAATTAATTGGCGCAGGGAACTTAGCCCTGCGCCAATTAATCACATAGCGGGATTTACTTCAACGCACTCCAGCCGGCGTATTCCGCACTCTCCCCTAATTCGGCTTCAATGCGCAAGAGTTGATTGTACTTGGCAACCCGGTCCGAGCGGGCCGGAGCGCCGGTCTTTATTTGACCAGTATTTAACGCAACTGCCAGATCCGCAATGGTGGCGTCCTCTGTCTCGCCGGAGCGATGGGAAACAATAGCTGTCCATCCGGCTCGGTGGCATAGTTGGACCGCTTCCAGCGTTTCGGTGAGTGAGCCTATTTGGTTGAGCTTGATCAAAGCTGAGTTTACCGAGCCGTCTTTGATGGCGCGGCGAATGCGTTCGGGGTTGGTTACTAACAGATCGTCGCCCATGATCTGGATCTTATCCCCCAATTTTTCTGTCATCAGCTTCCAGGAATCCCAGTCATCTTGGGCCAGACCATCTTCGATTGAGACGATCGGATAATCTGCCGCCCATTTGGACCAGAATTCGACCATCTGTTCGCCGGTCAGTTTTTTACCTTCTTTACGCAGATTATAAGTTTTGGTATCCTCGTCGTACAGTTCGGAGGCAGCCGGGTCGAGTGCAAGAGCTACCTCCTGACCGCGACCGGCTTTGAAACCGGCTTTGGCGATGGCTTCCAAAATCACTTCAACGGCTTCGTTGTTCGCTTTTAATGCTGGTGCATACCCGCCTTCATCTCCAACCAGGGTCACATACCCCTTTTCTTTCAATACACTCTTGAGCGTGTGGTAGATCTCAGCTCCCCAGCGCAGCCCTTCTGCGAAAGTTGGCGCGCCAAATGGCATGACCATGAATTCCTGCATGTCGGTTGATTGCCAGGCCGTGTGGGCACCGCCGTTGAGAATATTCATCATTGGCACTGGCAGGACGTGGGCGTGAACACCCCCAAGATAGCGGTAGAGCGGCAATCCGAGTGAATTAGCTGCAGCTTTGGCAACCGCCAGGCTGACGCCCAGGATGGCGTTCGCGCCCAACTTGGATTTGTTTGATGTGCCGTCCAGCGCGATAAGTTCTTGGTCGATGGCACGTTGTTCAGTGGCGTCCCAACCAAATAGGGCATCGGATATCAGTCCATTGACGTTTGCAACCGCTTTAGAAACCCCCTTGCCATTGTAACGCTCCTTGTCGCCGTCGCGCATTTCAAGTGCCTCGTGTATTCCAGTTGACGCCCCAGATGGGACAGCTGCCCGACCCCACGAACCGTCTGCAAGTACAACTTCAACCTCGACTGTGGGATTGCCCCTCGAATCGAGAATCTCTAATGCGGAGATGCTTTCAATAATCGTTTCCATTTGTTTCTCCTAGTGTTTTTATCGTTGAAAAAACCCCATCAAGTATAATCCACTTTGTTACAGGAAATCGAGAGGTTGTTTTGAGCTCAGATGGACGAGAGATTGACCCACGAGACAGCAAGCACTTTTATTATTCCATGACCCCGTTTCGGGCAACTTTAACATTTCTTCTTGCCCGGGCTTTTAGCTTGATCATGAAATTTAATGTCGAGGGTCTTGAAAATTTACCTTTGGACGGCCCGGTAATCATTGCAGCCAATCACGTCACGAATTTCGATGTGTTTCCAATGCAATTTTCTCTCCCACGTCCCATTTTTTTCATGGGAAAAGCGGAATTATTCAGCAATCCGGTTATGGATTACGCCTTGCGTAATTTAGGGGCATTCCCAGTTTATCGCGGTGAAAAAGATCAATGGGCATTAGAACATGCGCGTAGCGTTCTGGATCACGGGGCGGTTTTGGGAATGTTTCCAGAGGGGACACGCTCTAAAAGCCTTGGATTGGGGGTAGCAAAAACCGGTACAGCCCGTCTGGCAATTGATAAGGGTTGTCCGATTGTGCCGATGTTGGTTGTGGGGAGCGACCAATTCTTTAATAGTTTTCCGCGCCGGACTTCTGTGACACTTAACTTACTTCCACCAATTTTGCCTTATCCCGATGAAACACCTTTAACCCTCACGGATCGGCTGATGTTCACTATGGCTGCAGTTTTGCCTGTCTCGATGCGAGGTGTGTATGCCGAAATTCCCACGGGATTTGGGCATTAACTGTTTTTATTTTATGCCCTTTCGATTGGCTGCGGCTTTGACGAATCCCACAAACAATGGATGTGGTCGCATGGGTCGCGATAAAAATTCTGGATGGAACTGGCTGCCAACCATAAAGGGGTGATTTTCAAGTTCCGAAATTTCAACCAGTTTTCCATCCGGGGAGATGCCGGAGAAGACCATGCCGTGTTTTTCGAATTCATCTCGATAAGCGTTGTTGAATTCAAAGCGATGGCGGTGGCGTTCGTCGACTTGCTGCTCGTGGTAAGCTTTTCCGGCTTTCGAATCTTGTTTGAGCACACAGGGATATAGACCAAGGCGCATGGTGCCACCCAGGTCGGCGATGGCACGTTGTTCCAGCATCAAGTCAATCACCGGATAAGAGGTGCTGCGGTCGAATTCAGTCGAGTTAGCATCCTCATGGTTTAGCACGTGGCGGGCGAATTCGATGCACATCAGCTGCATTCCCAAACATAAGCCAAGATACGGGATTTTGTTTTCGCGGGCATATTTTGCAGCCTGGATCTTGCCCTCGATACCGCGCGATCCGAATCCCCCCGGTACGAGGATGCAGTCGGCGGATTTTACGATATCCCAGCCCCTGCCTTTTTCCAGGTCGGCCGAATGTACCCATCCAATCTCAACTTCAACACCGCGAGCCAGCGCGGCATGTTTAAGCGCTTCGCGTACCGACATATAAGCGTCATGGAGTTCGACATACTTGCCAACCAGAGCGACATTTATCGTCGGCTTAGGCTTGCGAACTTCCTCGACTAATTTTTTCCAGGGTTTCCAATTCGGTTTTTTTGTAGCGTTTAATTTCAGTTTGTCGACCAAAAATTCGCCCACTCCCATTTGCTCTAGTAATAGTGGAACTTCATAGAGAACTGGCGTGGTCACCATTGCGATAACAGCCTCTTTTTCCACATCGCAAAACAAGGCGATTTTGTCGCGCAAACCGTCCTCGACCTCGTGGTCTGATCGGGCGATGATCATGTTTGGGGAGATACCGATCGAGCGCAAAGCTGCAACTGAATGTTGAGTGGGTTTCGTCTTGATTTCATTTGTTGCGCCGATATATGGCAGCCAGGTGACGTGGATAAAAAAGACGTTTTCCCGTCCGAATTCGTTTCGCAATTGGCGCAAGGCCTCCAGAAAAGGTTGCGATTCGATATCGCCAACTGTACCGCCAATTTCGACCAGGACAATTTCGGCTCCGGTAGTCTTGGCCACCAATCCAACCCGACGTTTAATCTCGTTCGTGATATGCGGAATGACCTGGATTGTGCCGCCTAGATAGTCGCCATGACGTTCTTTTTGGATCACTTCGGCGTAAACCTGTCCTGTTGTGAAATTGCTGACCCGGCTGAGACGTATGTCGATAAAGCGCTCGTAATGTCCAAGGTCCAGGTCGGTTTCGGCACCGTCATCCAGAACGAAGACCTCGCCATGCTGGTATGGGCTCATGGTTCCGGGATCAACGTTGATATACGGGTCCAGTTTTTGTACTGCAACCTTGAAGCCGCGCTCCTTAAGTAGTAAACCAGTTGCAGCGGCCGTCACGCCTTTGCCAACCGAACTGACTACACCGCCGGTGAAAAATAAGTATTTAGTTTGCATACCAACCTCATAAAAGTAACGATTTTGATTACAAAGGAAGTGGGGAGGGCGATTGAGCCCTCCCCACTAGGAGTTGCGTAGTTGAATTCTCCGAGAGAATATCTTTGCCATTTATCCAACCAATTTGATCAAATCTTCCGCTGCGCGGCGCATTTCTAGAAATATCAAACCCAGCTTAGCGTCTTGACGTGCAAGGGCCGTTAGAACTGCCTCTTCGCCGACCGAAGTCAGAACGATAAATCCAGCGTCACCTTTGATATATACCTGATCCAGGCTGCCCCGGCCGAGTTCTCCGGCGATCCGTTCACCCAGGCTGAGCATGGCGGCCGACATTGCTGAAACGCGATCTTCTTCGACTTCAGCTGGAAGAGCCGAGGCCATGATCAATCCATCCACAGAGACGATAGCGGAAGCCTCAATGTCAGGCGCAGCAGCCTGCATGGTGCGCAGCCGATCAACCATCTGTTCGCTACGAGATTTGGTCATGACGAGGATACTCCTTGAGTTATGGCGTATATCTATATGAGTTTACCATAATTCCTAATTGC
>CAYOUV010000097.1:0-8891 GCA_964407265.1 uncultured Anaerolineaceae bacterium
AAGAGAACTGCTGGCCCACATCCCCCATATTTTGATAAAATAATATTTAATCGAACCAAGATGTATCGATCAAGGAGCCGAAATGACAAAATATCAAGTGACGGCCTTCGCTTTGCGGGTCAGGGAAGGGCCGGGAACGAACACCAGAACCATCGGCTTCCTGCTCTTTCATGACATGGTGGATGGTTTGGGACTGAACGAAGCCGGGGATTGGGTCAATGTTCAAACCTCCAAGGGGTTAATTGGCTGGTGTTCCAGTAAGTACCTGCAAATCCAGGAAGAACCCACTCCGCCGCCGGCAGGGGGGCAACCGTCCGCCAAATACCGCGTGACTGCCAGCGCGCTGAACGTTCGCCATGGCCCGGGTTTGCAGTATCAAATCATCGGTTTATTGGTCAAAGACACAGTCGTTCCCGGCTACGGAACTTCACCGGATGGATATTGGGCACAAGTCCTCCTGGATGATGGGCGCATGGGCTGGTGTTCGTTGAAATACCTCGAAATGATTGGGGGGACCCAGACGCCCCCGGGGGACCCCGGTTCCGTCATCGATTACCGCGTCACTGCCGATGCGCTGAATATCCGCAAGGGGCCGGGGACGCATTATGCCGTGGTCGGTTATCTGCGTCGCGATGATCTGATCGGCGGATTGGGCCTGTCCACGGACGGCAACTGGCTCCAGGTTCGCATGGCCAATGGTTCGACCGGCTGGTGTGCTGTCAGTTACCTGGTTCCCGTGGAGGCTCAAAATCCGTCACCCGAACCCGGCTCGACCATGAAAGGCATGCATCGCGTCATCGTATCTCGCCTCAATATCAGAAGCGGACCCGGAGTGAATTATCCCATCCTGGGCGAGCTGCAGAACGAGCAGACAGTCAATGTGGTCGATAGCTCCGAGTTCGATGAGTGGTTGAAAATCCAGACCGCGGCCGGGCTGGAAGGCTGGTGTTATTACGAATTCTTAGTGAGCCTGGGCGAGCTGAGCGAACCTCAGACGGAAGAAGAGTTTCCCTGGCTGCCAATTGCTTTTGGCGAATTCGGCGAGCGGGAAGTGGCGGGTGCGCCCAGTAACCAGCGCATCCAGGAATATATTATGAGCACTAGTTTGAGTGAGGAATACCCCAGCTTGCCGGATGAAACCGATTGGTGTGCTGCCTTCGTCAACTGGGCTGTGAAGAAAGCCGGTGTCGCCGCGACTGAATCGGCTTTGGTTTACCCCTGGACTCGCTGGGGGCAGGAGGTGGATACGCCCCGCCGAGGCTGTGTGGTCACCTTTAGCTGGGCGGATGGCGGCCAGCACGTCAGTTTCTACCTGGGCGAGGTCGACGGTCATATCATTGCCTTGGGCGGCAACCAGAGCGATGCCGTCTGGATATCATCCTATCAAAAAAAATTCGTCACCAGTTACCGGATTTCAGATCCTACTTCTACCCCGCCTACTTCTCCTCTTCCCTATATTGAGCCTTGGAAAAGATATAAGGATTATGACGCAGCATCGAATAGCATTCCTGGACCAAAATGGGGCGAAATAGACAGCAATTCCTGGGATATCGAACGCGCCCGATTCGTTTGGGGGTGGTTGGGTGATGCTCAAGGAACATGGTGGGGCGGAAAATATCCTGATGCGAAAGAGATAACTGCATGGCTACTTGGTGAGGAGGGAGTAGAGATGTTCACTGAAACCCCCGGTGACGACGTTTATAATAATGGAGGTGGGCAACTCGGTGCAAAATTGATGATTCGTTATATGCATCGCTTATTCGCGGACGGGATTGACCAGTATGGTTTGGGCAAGTTTACTTCTTTTTACAATCCTAATGGCGGGAGTGTGTTTGACCAGGGAGACTGGAATGAATTAATGAAAAAGCCAGCTGACACATTTCTTAATACTGTGGATGCTTACTGGAACTTAGATCCAATTACTCAGGAACTTACTTGGTGGACACCTGGAGAATCGGGCTTCAGTCAATATACTAAAATCCATACAGTAAAACATCCAGGTCTGTCAGGTTCCAGTGGAGATATTTTATACTTTGCCTTTAAGTAAATTAGGATGTCCTATGCTAAAAAAGTGGTTATTCACAGCTTACTATTGATCGTAGCCTCAAATTGCATTCCGACAATACCTAAAAATAATATAAAAACAAAGGCGACGGAACCGACAGCGACGATTATTACATCTACACCCACAGTACCTTCAAGTATTGAGGGAATCAAACCAAATCGCCACAAAATCTGCCCAGTAATCGCAGAAATCCCCCTAGTTGAACTTGGATTGCCAGCCGATCTATTTGTATTTGCTGTAAATGGGACCGAAAATCTCGGAGATAGCAGCCAACCTTTGCATTCCAAAATACTGCTTTTTTCAGGAACGAGCCCAACCCCGAGTCGGATAGAAAAGGTAGTTCCTCCAACGGATGAAAATTTAATAATAGATGCCCGCTTAAGTCCGAGTGGCTTATGGATGGCTATATTCTATTGGCAAAAAGGCAGTCTGACAGAGAGTATCTGGATAAGAACAATAGACGGTAAAAAACTGTGGAAAGCTGCCGACATTTCTGTCGGGCAGCGGGTGTTTTGGGTCAGCGACAATGAAATACTTGTCACTGGTGTTCCTAATGAAACTGATTATGAGGGTCGAATTCGTGAGGAAGATACTATGCCACTCATCAGTATTGACCCGTTTACTCTCATAACACACATCTTATCTCCGCTGCCTGCAGGCACAATTTATGTCCCTAATAGCTATCACTCAGAAGATGGCAATTCTTACGCAATGTATTACAACCAAGATAATCAAAAGAAAGCCTACTTTCTTTATGATTATACAAAAGGAACCTCAACACCAATTTTTCCTTGGATTGATTTCTCCGACCCCACAATTGGAGTTGGAATCAGACCTAATGGTCTATATTACGTTGCCTCATATAAATCTGGGGTCGATTTTGCGCTAGATTTGAATTTCGATGAGATCGCTCATATCAATGGCTACAACGAAGCAATGAAACACTTATCGATTGGCGGTGCGCATAACCTGATTATCTCTCCGATGTTCAGTCTTACGAAGTCCAATATTTTGATCTTAACAGGCGCGAATGATTTGTCTGATAACCAAAAACCCACCCCAATATATTTATATGATTACGAGGCTAACATATTAAAAGACTACTGCCTTGAGTTGGTACAATCATCAGTGTCTGTAGATGTTTCTCCCGATGAGCAGTTCGTAGCATTCACCGTTGTTGAATTTTTGGATAGGGACGTTTACTATATCGTGATTCTCAACCTTAATACGGGACATTATTCTGTTATCGAGAATATGAAAGCGATTGGCTTTGGTGTGGCTCAGTAAATACGGCTAAAGGTCTGTCTCGGCTGTTTTGTGTTTTTTGCTGGGTGGGGTGCCGTCGCCCGCCAAGGTCTTCTCAAACGAAAAAGACGAACGAACTGGATTTGTCAGCTGGCCTAGGCTCTCAAAATAGAAGTAAATTAAACGTAGTTCGCATTAGCCTGCATCCTCCAGCAGAGTAGCAATACGCCTGAATACTTCCTGGATGATGCCTTGGGCTCCATGCGCCAGTAGGTCGACAAGGATGCAGTGCGATTGTGCTGGCCAAGGGTTGGCATCTACGCCACGGCAACCACGCTACCTGCCAGTGGCGACAGCTGTTTGCCCCAAGTGTTGCGCCTGATCGGCACCGCGCCGGCCGAACAAACAAGGAGGTTCAATTCGGATATTGTAAATCCTATTCATTCACCGTATACTGGATGTGCGCGTCCTTACCCGTGATAAATGAAAGGGTTTAATTATGCACAGACATCCCCTCACTTGTATTTTGCCCCCCCACATGCTACAGGCGATCATTGAAAACGGCAGCGCCTCTCAGCGTGATTTCGCGATTCTTACTTTCAAGGCTTCCGAGCAATTCCGTGGTCAACGCGTAGGTCTGACCGGGCTTCGAGCGGCAGTCGCGTCGCTGGTGGCGGCCGGAAAGCATCGCACCGTCTATGATGCCCAGCACGGATCATCCCTCCCGGGCACCAAGGTTCGGGACGAGGGAGATCTGCCCAGCGGTGATTTGGCCGTCGATGAGGCATATGATGGCAGCGGCGCGACCTACGATTTGTACAGCGATATCTATGGCCGCAACTCGATCGATGGTAATGGGATGAAGCTTGATTCGACCGTCCATTACCAACAAGGCTACGACAACGCCTTCTGGGATGGTCAGCAGATGGTCTATGGCGACGGTGATGAGGACTCGCCTCCAGCCCAGCGGCTGTTCAATCGTTTCACGATTGCGATCGACGTGATCGGGCACGAATTAACCCATGGCGTGACCCAATTCGAGGCCAAGCTGAATTACTCCCAGCAGTCGGGAGCCTTGAACGAATCTTTCTCAGATGTGTTTGGATCGCTGGTCAAACAGCACCACCTCGGCCAGATGGCGGACAAAGCCGACTGGATCATTGGCGAGGGCCTGTTTAGCTCCAATGTTAATGGGGTTGGGATTCGATCGATGAAAGCCCCCGGGACCGCTTACGACGATCCCGTGCTTGGCAAAGATCCGCAGCCTGGGCACATGAAAGATTACGTCAATACCGTCAACGATAATGGTGGCGTGCACATTAATTCAGGCATTCCGAACCATGCTTTTTACCTGATCGCGATGGAGTTGGGCGGCTTTGCCTGGGAAAAAGCTGGCTTGATCTGGTACCTGACCCTGCGAGACAAACTTGGCGCCACTTCGAACTTCCAGGAAGCTGCTGCACTGACTTACCAGGTGGCAGCTGATCAATTCGGACCTGACAGCCTGGAACAGCAAGCGGTGTCGAAAGGCTGGGCAGGGGTCGGCATCGACGCCACGGCAACCACGCCACCAACCAGTGGCGATGGCTGCTTGTCCCAGATGTTGCGTCTGATTGGCGCCGCTCCGGCCAAATCAACAAGGAGGATCGATGCGGATTAAATTCGAGCGTTCAGGCGGTTTTGCCGGGATGCTGCTTACCGGCTTATTCAATCTGGATCAGATGGACGAAAAACAATCGCGCGAGCTGCGTGAATTGCTCGATCAGGCTGATTTTCGAAAACTCCCTGAGCAGATCGTGTCAAATGCGCCTGTTCCAGACCAGTTTACTTATACGATTTCCGTCGAAACGAAAGAATGGCAGCACTCAGTCATCACCGGAGACACTTCCGCACCACCCGAATTGCAGCCGCTCTTGCAAACCCTGAGCAAGCTGGCCCGATCCCAGGCCTGGAAATAAGACAACGGGCGGAGATTTATTCTCCGCCCGTAAATTTTTACTTCGAAAGGGGAACAATGATGGTAGATTCCCTTTGTTGTAAAATTGATGTATGCACATTCCGCCCGAGTTGATTCTCCTCCTGCGTAGGGCAACCAGTGTCGTGGCATTGACAGGCGCGGGTGTTTCCCAGGAATCCGGCCTGCGTACCTTCCGTGATGCCCAATCCGGGCTATGGACCCAGCACCGTCCCGAAGATTTGGCTTCTCCCGAAGCCTTTCAGCGCAATCCCAGGCTGGTCTGGGATTGGTACGCCATGCGCCGTGAGCAACTGGCCGAGGTGCAGCCCAATCCCGGTCACTTTGCACTGGCTGAGATGGCGACACATATTCCCGATTTTGTGCTAGTCACTCAAAATGTGGACGGCTTGCATCGCAAAGCTGGCAGTCCGCGCGTGATTGAATTGCACGGAAATCTGGGGCGAGTCAAATGCTCCGATTGCGGGTTGCAGGTTGACAGTTGGAATGATGACGATGAAGATCTTCCTCATTGCCGTTTTTGTGGTGGGCTGCTGCGCCCGGACGTGATCTGGTTCGGCGAAAGGCTGCCCCAGGCTGCTTTGCAGGAGGCAGTTCGAGCTGCTCGCCGCTGTGACGTGTTCTTTTCGATTGGCACATCCGGTTTAGTGCAGCCGGCAGCCTCACTGGCGCACGCTGCCAGGAATAAAGGTGCTGTGGTGGTGGAAATCAATCTTGACCCCACGCCGTTATCCGCAAAAGCAGACTTCGTTCTGCGTGCCCGCTCCGGGGAAATATTGCCGGAATTAGTGCGCGAAACCTGGATTCGGTCTTGAAGCTGGTATTAAAAAAAACAACCGCAGGATTGTTGCGCCTCACATCCCCGCGGTTGTTTGTGATCTGATCTTATTCCACAGCTAACAAGTTCTGTGCCATGCGATCGGCCGTTTTCTTACGTGTAAGCACCTCCGGAATTGCGAAGGAGACCGCTTCGGGCGCTTCGATGCGGTTCAAATAAGATTTCATCGCCTCACGTCCGGCAGATACCAGTTTCTTTTTACGGCTTTCACTCATGTCAAATTCGGTTGTACCGAAGCCTTTGGCCGGCATGCGCACCACCAGTTTCTCGAAGGTTTCGATCACATTTTTATCGCGAGCCCCCAGGACGGTATTGACCAGGTTGTTGAGGCGTTGCACGGTCTGCAAGCTGCCCAGTTTGATACCTTTCGAGGCCTGGCTGGATTTGCTGGAGATGCCTTTTACTTTCATGGTTTCATCGATCAAGAAACCCATCACGTTATCCTGCCGCTTCGGCCCCATTAATTTGGTAACCGTATCCAGGTCCGACAGGAATAGCTCGATTGGAAAATTGGATAATAGGCCGCCATCCACAATGGTATGACCGCTCATTTTTTTACCCAGGTAAGTACCCCAAGCTGTTTGCCAGACGACTTCCTGCCATAACAGCGGGATGCTCATCGACATACGCACTGCCCAAACCACTGGCAGTTTGGGTGCCGTGCGATGGTTGAGCACCAGCATTTCGCCGGCAGTGGTATCCGAGGCGACCAGTGAGAGGTCTTTCTGGGTTGCCTTGAAAAATTGTTTGAGCGTCATCTCGCTGAAACTTCGCGGTTTGCCGTTTAATTCGCCGCTGTCCATCTTTTTTTTAATCCAGGCCAGGAAGTTGTCAGCAGAATACCAGCCACCGCGATCCACGAAAGAAAATAGGTGATTCCCGTAAACCTGTCTGCCGAGCCAGAGGGCGATGTGAAAATCGAGTTTGTTTTCGAGGGCGTTCGGGATCCACGGGGCATCAAAGTTTTTGAGCAGGGAGTAGATTGCACTCCTTTGGACGTCGGCTTCGTTTGGGGGAGTGGGAGCGCCCATAAAATCGGCAAAGACCGAATGCCCGTCCTTTTTCTCGTCAAGAGCGGCGAGCATCTCCTGCGATGAATAACCGGCTGCCATCAACGCTGCTGTAATGGCACCAGCTGAAGTGCCAAGCAAACGATCGTGCAGGTGACCGCGATTTTCAAACTCTTGCATTGCGCCAACAAAGACCATTCCCTTGGCGCCACCGCCTTCAAAAACCAGGTCGAATTTCATGGCATTCTCCTTTCAAAGGCCATTAATCGAATCCCGATAAATTAGCTCTATATTAATTACTATACAGAGATTTGAGGCGGAAAGCAATGCTATTTAGTGCGTTTGGCTTATCCGATCCAGACGCCACTCCATGGGGAAAGGGTAATCGCCAGCTTACCTTCACGTACCGAGAAGGGACGTTGGTCCAGAATGCTGCTCAGACTCATACCGTCGTGCCAGTTAAGGCTCCCAACCGGTATCTGGACATCTTGAGATTTCTCACTGAAGTTGAGCACCACCAGGGTTTTTTCCTCGCCGAGCGTTCGTGAAAATGCATATACGTTCGTCTCGTCGTCTGCCAGGATGCGGATGAAATCTCCGCGTCGCAGGGATGAGCGCGATTTTCGGGCTGCTACCAAACCCCGCACCCAGGGCTGCAAGTCTCCTTGCCAGTCAGCTGGATCCCAGGGGAAAGCGCGCCGGCAGTCCGGGTCTTTGTCACCGTCCAGGCCGATCTCGTCGCCGTAGTAGATAGCTGGGGCGCCAGGATAAGCAAACTGGAACATAAATGCCAGCTTGACCTTATCCAGGTTGCCACCCAGTTTGAACCATAACCGTTCGGTGTCGTGTGAGCCAAGCGGCACATACATGGCATAGACGTTTTCTTTGGGATACAGCTTGAGCAAATCCTCGACTTTGTCCGCAAATTCGACGGTTTTCAGTGTGCCGGCATAAAGTAACCGTAGCAAGTCGTCTCTTACCGGATAATTTATCAGACCATCAAAATGACTGTCATCCGCCCAGCGGGAGTCGGCGGTCCAGATTTCGCCGACCAGGTAGGCATCCGAATTGACTTGTTTGACAGTCTGGCGAAATTCTTCCCAGAATGAGTCATCATCGATTTCGTTGGGCACGTCCAACCGCCAGCCATCCGCGCCTTGTTCGATCCAGTAGCGGGCAACTCCGAGGATATATTGGCGCACTTGCGGATTGTCAGTATTGAATTTGGGTAGGGATTTGAATTTCCACCACGCCAGATAGTTTTCAGCATCTCCCGGCCCGTAAGCATCCAGAGGAAATTGCTTGATATGGAACCAGTCTTTGTAGGGCGAATGGCTGCCATTTTCAAGGACGTCGGCAAAGGCAAAGAAGCCTCGACCGCAGTGATTGAAGACGCCATCGATCACCACACGAATGTTGTTGCGATGAGCTGCATCCAGCAAGGCTTGAAAATCTTTTAACGTGCCAAGCCTGGGATCGATCCGATAGTAATCGGATGCGTTGTAGCGATGGTTGGATGTAGATTGAAAGATGGGGTTCAGGTAAATGGCATTAATGCCCAGGTCAAGCAGATAGTCGAAGCGCTGGATGATCCCGCGCAGATCGCCGCCCTGGTAACCCCAGATCGTCGGTGGGGCACCCCATTTTTGGAGGTTGGGCGGGTCATTGGACGGATCGCCATTAGCAAAGCGGTCAGGAAAAATCTGATAGAAAACAGAATCTTGCACCCAATATGGGACAGTCATGAATACCTCGATG
>CAYOUV010000098.1:0-8703 GCA_964407265.1 uncultured Anaerolineaceae bacterium
AAAATTATTTCGGGATTTTTATTTTATCGCGTGTTATGGGATATATTATTAATGTAATTCACGCCTTGACTCTCCTGTTACAGGAGGTTGTAGACTTACAATGCAATTCTATCGTATTGTAATGTGCCCAACAAACGACTGCAAGGGAGTCTAAGATGTCAAAATCAAATTTAATTCGATTGAGCGGCTGGCCTTTTCTTGTCGGAGCAATAGCGTTCCTGCCAGCAGCCATTTTATAGTTGGATTATGGGTCTCGGACAATTAGTCCGCTCATGACAAATACCTTCTTTTCGACCCCCATTCTTCTGGTCGTAAGTCTGTTGGGTTTGCAGGCCCGATACAAGCTCGGTGGCAGCGTTTTTTTTGTTAGGTGCTATCATAGGCGGATTATTGCTCATTGTTGGAATACTGGGGCAATCTCTCTCCCCTAGCTATTCCGCGGGTGTTCCTTATTTCGCAGTCTGGATTGGTGGATTGCTTGTCCTGCACTTCAGCCTCTTCATATTCGGTATTCTGATGTTGATCAAAAAACCACAGCCGCGTTGGAACTGGTTTCCGCTGGTTGCCGGGATGTGGGTTCCCCTCCTGCTGCTTCTGTCGGGAGTCTTGGGAGACGGAGGCTCGCCCTCCTCAAGCGTCTTCGTCATTGCAGTTTTTGTCATGATGGCGGTTACCCAGGCTATGCTCGGATACATGCTGCAGGCAGGCGCGTCCTATGAAATGGCAGCAGCTTGAATTATATGCTAAAGATCGGTGAATTTTCTCGCTTAAGCCAGGTGACGATCAAGACCCTGCATCATTATGATGAATTGGGACTAATCAAACCTGCCCACATAGACCCTGCAACCAATTATCGGTTCTACAAAGTGGAACAGTTGCCGCGCATCCATCGCATCTTGGCCCTCAAGGAATTGGGACTGTCGCTTGAACAGATTGGTTTGATGCTGGATGATGACATGCCAACCGACCAGATCCGCGGCATGTTGAGGTTAAAGCAGGCTGAAATCCAGCAGGAGATGCGTGAGGAACAGCAGCGACTGGCCCTGGTTGAATTCCGACTAAGGATGATCGAGGCAGAGACAAAATTCCCCGACCTCGATGTGGTCATCAAAAAATTGGAGCCGATGCGATTCCTGTCATTCTTTGTGGAGACGCGAAAAAGCAGGGCGGATGGACCCCATTCAATGAAGAAAGTAGCAAGCGTTCTCAGGCAGGCAACAGCCAATGGAACGATCCAACACACAGGCACGGTCATCGATGTTTTTCACGGTGAAACGATCCTGCCATTCGAATCGCCTGAACTCGGCGACGACCAACATGAGATTTTATTAGGCGTAACCAAATCCCAGGAGCCAGTAACACTCGATGGTATCGGTTCACTTAAGATTTGGGAAGAACCAGCCATCGATACAGCCGCCACCCTTATGCTTAGTGGCAAAGATTGTGGTCGACTTCAAGCAATTGAACAGGTTACTCTGCTTCGTCGCTGGGCGATTGCCCATGGATATACGCCTCACAACCTCGTGCGTTATTTACATCATCGCGGACCCCTGCAAACACTCAACCGTGAAGAATTTGTCATCGAAGCACAACTGCGGCTGGATACAAAGGAATAGGTTCGACAAAACTAAATAAAAGCAGTAAAGGCAATAAAAAGATTTTGGCTGATATGTGAACGCGTTTCGGCTCTATTCAGCGCGTCTAATTTTAGAAAAGGAGAGACAAAATGAAAAAAGTCCTAAAACGAATCGGTATCGGGGTAGTGGGCATATTGATTTTTGTGATCGTGATGGTTTCTGTTGTCAGCATAGTGCGCTGGAATCGAGATTATGAAAACGTCGATGTTTCAGTAAAAATGATATCCATTCCCACAGATGAATCAGCAATCGCATATGGAAAGCATATTGCCACCACAAGAATTTGTGGAAGTTGTCATGGCGACAATCTCGCAGGCGGCTATCTAATGAATGAGCCGGTTTTGGCGGTTATCCCTGCACCAAATTTAACATCTGGTCTGGGTGGAGTCGGTCAAACCAACACGGACGAAGATTGGATTCGCGCCATTCGTCATGGGGTTGGGCACGATAAACGCGGCTTGATCGGTATGCCTGCGCGTATTTGGAATCAGTTGAGTGACAAAGACCTGGGTGCACTGATCGCTTATTTGAAAAGTGTCCCACCTGTGGATAATGAACTTCCTCAACGGAAGATTGGACCGGCATTCCGGCTCACGCTGGCTTTGGGCAAGGCTCCGGTTTCTGAAGCCTCTTTGATCGATCATTCTGCATCGCGTCCCCCTGCACCGGAGGCTGGTATCACACCGGAGTATGGCAAGTATCTCGCGCTCACATGTACCACCTGTCACGGACCAAACTTGAACGGTGGCACAATTCGTGATCTCAATGGTGAGCTGGTAACCGCACTCAATTTAACCCCCGGCGGAGAATTACAAGGCTGGTCCGAGGCTGATTTCATGACAACTCTGCGCACAGGTGTGACTCCCAGCGGGCACAGCTTGAATGAAATCATGCCGTGGAGATATGTTGGACAAATGACAGATGATGAAATACAAGCGGTCTGGCTTTATCTTCAGTCTCTGCCTGCGTTGGAACAAGGAACTGAGAGGACAGATTTATAAGCGTAGGAATAGACACACATTTTAGGAGATTGAAATGGAAACAACACATGAAATAACCGAAGCCCAACGTCCCTTTCTTGCCGGGTTCTGGCTAATGGCTGCCATTCCCATATCTATGTTGATCGCCTTGCCGTTGCTATTGCTTCTCTCTATTTCCAGCCGGGCAATGTTTGCCTCCTGGTTCTCCTTCTTCGATGGCCGCCCGACCAAGCCCGTCCGTCGCTTCTTCTCAAACGGTTGCTCCCCCTCTTGTCGATAGCGACGCATCCATTTCTTTCCCCTCCCAGGGTCACGAATCGCCAACTGTTCCGTGATCTCTGCATACGTTTTCCTTTCCTCGTAAAAGAGCCGTACCGCTTCCAGCTACACTTCCCGAGGATAGCGAACCATTTCCTTCTTCTCTGACATAAAAAAGCTCCTCCTGCTCTATTTTCTCGCAGAAGGGGCTTTCTTGTTTCGTGTCTTGTTTTTGGGGGTCAGTTCAAAGAGCCCGGTCTCTTTGATTTAAGGCTGGCAGGTAAAGTAGCCGAGGTAGGCGCTGGTTTGCCCTTCTCTCACAGCACACAGCTGCAGGTTGCTGCTCGGATCGAACACGATTTCGAAGCCCGTCTCCGCTGCATTGATGACGAATGTCACCGGATCGAGATTGGTCGTGCCGTTCATTCGCCAGCCCTTGCCCCAATACACCGAGCCTGTGACCGAATCGAATATCTGTCCGTTGCCGTCATACATATTGCCAGTCACCTGGTCAGCGGTTTGGGTCAGGACAATATAGGTTCCTTGAGGGAAAATATTGTTGGGGGCGACAATCCACTTGTCGGTAAAGCCACAACCTTTTGGTACTTCCTGTGTCACATCGGAGCGGATACCGCAAAAGGACAGATCTGGCGACTTGGTCTTGAGCTGGTTGTGGCTGCTATCGAGGACCAGTGTGAAGTCACCAAGATAGGACGTACTGAAAGATACTTCCTTGCCTTTGGCCTTTCCCGTCATCGGTTGGTTCCAGACTCCTCCATATCCTGCGATGGTGCCGGTGACGTTATTTCCGTGTTGCACAAAACTCACTGTCCCGATGTTCATCACCCACTTACCGGTAAACTTATTGCCATGCACAGGCTTATTGCCATTCACATTTGCGAACAGCTGACTGCCGCCTGCAAACAAAATCAACGTGAGCCACGTAAGATATTTCATTCTTTTTTCCTTTCATGTTTATGCCCACTATATATTGTTCCATGAGATAAGTCAATATGACAAATGGGGGAGAATTCAGCAAAATAACCGCGTGAGGTGCCTCTCGCGGTTTCAATCCTGGTCCGTTATTTGAATTCACCTTTGCTAATAATCGATATGCAGGATGTGGAAAGTTGTGTGGGCTTTCTGCTGGCTTTACTGCATGCGCCTGTAAAATTGTTGGAGCATAGGGCAATAGCCGCACGGCTAAAGTAATGCTCTGTACTGCAATTGACTTGGCTCTGAAATCGAACAAGCCTCCCAACGAGACTGTCGAAAAACCGATTTTGGGGAGAGCCTTCACCGTCCAAGGTCCCATCAAGAGACCAAATTCTCGCGTTGTAGGCAGCCAGCGTTATTTTCGCTCCGCCAAGGCTCACGCCAGTGCCCCAAAGGTGTGGATCTTGCCGATATTGTGTACCAGAGCGAAGAGCCTCCATTGTACATCCACCTTCAATTCTCCATCTGTGAGCCCCAACGATAACAACTCCTGCGTTATCATATGTCGCCCAAAACTGAAGACTTCCCCCAGCATCAGTCCAACCGCTCGTCAAAATGGTTGCTCCTGTTGAAGGCCGGCCGATGCGCTGCCAGTAACTCAAAAAGATTTTGCACCAAACTCGATTGCGTTGTATGATTAATCATAGAAGCCTCCTGTTGTAGATTAGTCGATCAACTAAACTCTACTCAGAGGGCTTCTCTTTTTCAACTACCCCTGGAGAAGAGCCAGACTCCAGGGGTTCTGATGCGTAGGATTATCTGCGTCCGCGGTTGTCCCTGCCGCCGCGGCCTCCGGACCTGTTCCCGCCCCCGGACCGGCTCCCGCCGCGCGGGCGGTCGTGCTCGCGCGCTTCTTCGGCCGTCCAGCCTTCCAGCACAGCCTGGCGTGACAGCCGGATTTTGCCCATCGGGTCGATATCGATCACCATCACGGTGATCTCCTCGCCCAACCGGGCAACGTCTTCGACTTTTTCGACGCGCTCGGATGCCAGTTGCGAGATGTGCACCATGCCGTCCGTGCCGGGCAGGATTTCGACGAAGGCGCCGAAATCGGCCGTGCGCACCACCTTACCGGTGTAGATGCGCCCGATTTCCGGGGTCTCGGTCAGGGCTTCGATGCGTTCCTTGGCAATACGCGCGCTTTCACCGTCGACAGCTGCGATGTAGATCGTGCCGTCTTCCTGGATGTCGATCTTGGCACCGGATTCGTCCTGGATGCCGCGGATGATCTTGCCGCCCGGGCCGATCACCGCCCCGATCTTGTCGACCGGGATCTTGACCGTGGTGATGCGCGGGGCGTGCGGCTTGAGTTCCGGCCGCGGCGTGGCGATCACTTCCAGCATTTTGCCCAGGATGAAGAGCCGTGCCTGGTGAGCCTGTTCCAGCGCCTGGGCCATGATCTGGCTGCTCAGGCCGCCGATCTTGATGTCCATCTGCAGGGCGGTGATGCCTTGTTCGGTCCCGGCGACTTTAAAATCCATGTCGCCCAGGTGGTCCTCGGTGCCCTGGATATCGGTCAGGATCTGGTATTTATCGCCTTCCATGACCAAACCCATGGCGATGCCCGCCACCGGAGCCATGATCGGCACGCCGGTGTCCATCAGTGCCAGGGTCGAGCCGCAGACGGAGGCCATCGAGGTCGAGCCGTTGGACGACAGCACCTCCGAGACCAGCCGCATGGCGTAGGGAAAGGACTCTTCGGCCGGGATGACCGGTTCGAGCGCCCGCTCGGCCAGCATTCCGTGCCCGATTTCACGCCGGGACTGTCCACGCATCGGGCGGACTTCGCCGACCGAGAAGGGCGGGAAGTTGTAATGGTGCATGTAGCGTTTCGAATCCTGCGGGGTCAGGTTGTCGAGCTCCTGGGCTTCGCTCAACGTGCCGAGCGTAGCCAGGGTCAGCACCTGGGTTTCCCCGCGCGTGAACAACCCGGAACCGTGGGCTCGCGGGCTGATGCCGACCTCGCACCAGATCGGACGGATCTCGTCCGGGGCGCGGCCGTCGGGCCGTTTGCCCAGATTCAGGATGCGCTCACGCACCACTTGTTTTTCGGTTTCCTGGAAGGCGTTCTTGATGTCCGCTTTGGAGGGTACGCTGGCCGGGTCTGCACCTTCAGGGCTCAATTCGGCGATCAACGCATCCCGCAGGGCATCCATACCATTGTAAAACTCTTCTTTGCTGAGCGGCTTGTCGAGCAGTTCGTTCATCGGACCGCTTAACCGCTCGAAGACTTTACGCTGGAATTCCGGGTCCGGCAGGTTGATGATCGGTTCGGATTTGGGCTTGCCGATCTCGTTTCGCATTTTTTCCTGCAGATCGATCAGCGGCTGGATCGACTTGTGACCCAGCTCCAGGGCCGCGACCATCACGTCTTCGGGTACCTGGTCCGCGCCGCATTCGACCATCAGGATCGCATCGCGCGTTCCGGCCAGGCGCAGGTCGAGATCAGATTGATCGATTTCCTGGAAGGTTGGATTGACCACCAGTTCGCCGTTGACCCGCCCAATACGCACTGCGCCGACCGGTCCGCCCCAGGGGATGTCGGAAATGGTGATGGCGGTCGAGGCGGCGTTGATTGCCAGGATATCGATCGGGATCTCGCCGTCGGATGAGAGCGAGTACATGATCACCTGGATGTCATTGCGCATCCCGTCCGGGAAGAGTGGGCGCAGCGGCCGGTCGGTCAGGCGTGAGATCAGGATTGCATCTGCACCGGGCCGTCCCTCACGGCGGAAGAAAGAACCGGGAATGCGTCCGCCGGCATACATCCGCTCTTCATAATCCACACTCAGCGGCAGGAAATCGATCCCCTCGCGGGCGGTCTTGCTCATGGTGGCTGCTGCTAGCAGCAGGGTGTCACCCAGACGAATGGTGACGGAACCGTTGGCCTGGCCGGCGAGCTTACCGGTTTCAATGGTAATTTCGCGGCTGCCCACGGTCGTGGAGTAGCTTTTTACTTCGGGTATCATACTTTTCTCCTGAATATTCCCCGCTCGGTCAGGGACTGAAAGGCAGCGATAACAGTTTTATGGTTTGTGTATGGCGTTATCGGCACTTTTCAATTCCCAACCGGCGGATGACATATAAAAAGAGTAGATGGGCGATAAGCCCACCTACTCGGGTTGAACCATTGGGCTTACTTGCGGCGCAGGCTCAACCGTTCGGTCACTTCGAGGTAACGCTGGTATTCAATCTTGCGCAGATATGCCAGCAGGCGGCGGCGTCGACCGACCAGCTTGAGCAGCCCACGGCGACAGGATTCGTCGTGTTTGTTGGCCCGCAGGTGCTCGGTGAGCTGACTGATGCGGGAGGTCAGAATGGCGATTTGCACTTCTGGCGATCCTGTATCCGTGTCGTGGCGATGGTAGTCGTCAATGACCTTGCTTTTTACTTCTTTGTCGAGCGGCATGACGTATGCTTCCTTTCTAAGATTTATTGCAGGTCTCCGTGCCCGTAGCCGAAACCACAGACAGGACCAGTCACGGCTTGGATTATACCAGAAAAAGGAAGTGCGGCAAGTGTCCTGGCGGCGAAGGTCGCGCGCGATAAGGAATATTTTATTGGTCGTTCGGTTGCGATTCCTCGGTGAGAGGTGGTCCGTCTTTGTCGGGCAGGATTTCGGCGATCAAATGGATGTGGTTTTTATTGATGATCAACATGCTGGACCGGATAGCCAACTTGGGGTTTAGCATGAAGATTGCAGTGGCGTTGGTCAGGGGGATGAAGTTTTCAGGCCGATCGATCAATACCCGTTCTATGTCGAGCCGGTCAGTTTGGTGAATCATACCCTGGATCTCGAAGCGCGGCAGATTGATTGCGATCGGATAGATCTGACGCGTCGCCCGGCGAAAGATGCTTTTCTGGGTCATATCTTGCGAGATGGGTCGGGCAAAGATGATCGAACTTTTATCGATACAGGCATCCAGCACTTTGGCAGGTGGAGGACCACCGATATTGAGCAGGCGCACAATGCGGGTTTCGGTCATCATCAGGTTGGATTCCTTCTGGTTGTTGAGCAGGTCACTCAACCGATCATCGCGCGTATCTACAAATCCATGCAGGATATGGTTGGCAGTGAACAGTTCGCATTCTATCATTGGCACGGCGCACACTCTTTCTACCGGGCAGGGCTGTCCGGCTAGATTTTATTTATTGGCAATCGCATTCTCCAACAGCTTTGCACTTGGTCTTGAACGCCTTTGGCAGGTTGGGGCCAACAGGTCTATTTTACAACAAAAACTAATGCGCATATCCAACCAACTGCTACTAAAATTGGATGCTTGTCAGGGTGAAGCTGCTGCTGATGCCGAACTAGCCGCTGGGCAACCTGGTCAAATATTCGATCCGCGTAAACGTTAACCCATTGTTGACATTCAATTAAGCAGTTGTTTATCTAAATCGAGTAATATAAACTCAGACAATACAGAAAGGAGGACGCTTAATGAACACAGTAACGACTGCATTGCATCAGGGTTGGACGATTTCGAAAGCGGCAACTGTGCTGGCCCATGGTGCCAACGATGAGGGCCAAGGATATTTATTGACCCTGGCCAGTCCGGGTGCCGACCGTTTGCGCGAGTACTTTGTACCTCGCTCGCCGGATATGGAAGCCATGCTGGAAAACGAGCACTTGCTGATGGCGGGCTCGCTCAGCTAAAAGACCGGAAAGTCACGGCTTCCCGGTCTTTTTTATTTAATAGACGATCCCAAACTTTAGTGGCGTCATTTCCCTGGTTTTTTTATCGTCGGGCATTAAATCTTTCTGCCAGACATCTGCAAGAGAACTGCTGGCCCACATCCCCCATATTTTGATAAAATAATATTTAATCGAA
>CAYOUV010000099.1:0-8544 GCA_964407265.1 uncultured Anaerolineaceae bacterium
AAGTCGATCACGCAGGCCGGACCGCCATACAGGTGATGAACGGCGACCGCGTCCGCAACCCGATCCGCGCCCACCTGACGGGGGTCTTCGTAGCGGATGCGGATGCCGGTCTTGACACCCACGTCCACGATCAGCGGCTCCTGCTTGAGATACTCGCGGCAGGCCTGGGCCACGCGCCCGGTCAGGGGGGGCACGACCGAGGCCAGACAAATCCCGCTCAGGCATTCGGAGTCACAATTGGCGCGTTCCAGCAAACCCAGGAATTGCATGCCGTATTCGTCCGGCATGCGGGTGTGGTCGGTGGCCAGCCGCCAGTGGGCGCCAAGTTGATCGCCCTGATACAGGCCGAGTGTTACGTTGGTGTTACCGACGTCGATTGTTAGAAGCATAAGAATACATTGAATGGGCGCGTGATCGCTGACAAGATTTTACCATTGCTCGCTAAAATTACCTCTTGACTTTTTTTCCAAGGTATGTATAATATTCCCAGACTAGTTTGAAAAACAAACTAATATAAAAATCAAACTAAAAAATGGAGTGCAAGATGAATAAGAACATCGATTTCGAGAAACTACAGCGCAGGGTCTTCCTCGCCTACCAGCAGGACGGCATCCTGGACCTGTTGGTAGGGATCAACGCGACCGGCTTCGCTCTCTCCATGCTGATGGACAGTGTCGTCTTTCTCTCACTCGGGGCTATGTCCGCCATCCTGTATATCCTGCTGAAGCAGCGCATCACCATCCCTCGCTTCGGCTTCGTGGACTTCGGCCGAGACCGTACTGTGTCGCGCCGCCTGACCATCTTGGTCGCAATCGGGGTACTGGTGTTCATCACCTTCCTCGCTGGGGCTATCTTACCGCGCATGAACCCGTCACCGGTAACAAAAGCCTTGCTCGATCAGTATCATATGGTGATCATCAGTGGAATGGTCTTCGGACTGCCCTGTGCAATCGTGGCCCTGCTGCTCGGACCGAGGCGCTTCTACCTGTACGCCCTGCTGGCCGTCGGTTTGCCCGCCCTGGGCGGGTTCTTCGGGACCGAAACCTACCTGCCGATGCTGACCCTGGGGTTACTCGTGACCGCCACCGGCATCTGGCTGCTGGCAAAATTTATGCAACGATATCCTCTCGACGAGGAAGCTGGCAGTGGTGTCCGCGGATAAAGATTTACAACCCATCGCCGACCTCGACCGCACCATCCACTCGCCGGCCCGGCTGATGATCCTGGCCTACCTGGCGGCAGTCGACAGCGTGGACTTCATCTTCCTGATGAACCAGGTCGGGCTGACACGCGGCAACCTGTCCTCGCACCTGACCACGCTCGAAGAAGCCGGGTACGTCAGCATCCAGAAGGAATTCGTGGATAAAGTCCCGCGCACGCTCATCCGCCTGACCGACCAGGGACGGGATGCCATCCAGACCTACCGCGAGCAAATGCGGACGGTCATCGACCAACTACTCGGATAAAGGTAGACACCAGGTAAAAAAACCTGGTGTCTTTCTTTATTTCACCGCATCGATCAGTTCAGCCACCAGATCGTAGCGGTGGAACTGCGGCATGATGTATACTCCCGCCGCCCAGACTTTGATCTGTTCGATCAACTCGACCGCAATTTTGAGACCTTCCTGCGCGCCGTCCTCGCCGGCCGCGTCCATGCGTTGGCGCGTCTGGTCGGGAATATGGATGCCGGGCACCTCATGATGCAGGAAAGCCGCGTGCCGCGCGCTGACCAGCGGCAGGACTCCCACCAGGATCGGCTTCCCGAGCGGACCGTGCTCGGCCTCGAAGCGGCGGACGAACTCCAAACCGGTCTCCGGGCGGTAGATCGGCTGGGTCAGGAAGAAATCCACCCCGGATTTCAACTTGCGTTTCAGGTTCTTGAACTCGGCTTCCGGGTTCTGGGCGGAGAGATTGAGCGCCGCCCCCACGAAGAAATTGGTCGGCTGGCCAATGGAGGTGCCGGAGTGGTCCAGGCCGACGTTGAAGCCCTGCTTGATCAATTTGATCAGGCCTGATGGTACCAGGTCGTAATTGTCCATCGCCTCGGGGTAGTCGCCGATGGCGGTCGGATCACCCATTACCACAAAGACGTTGCGGATACCCAGGGCGTGCGCCGCCAACAGGTCGCCCTGCACGCGCAGCAGGTTGCGTCCGCGGGTCGGGAAATGCAGGGTGGTCTCGACCCCCACCCGGCGCTGGACCACGTCACACACCGCCCAGGCGGACATGCGCATGCGTGCCATCGGGCTGTCGGCCACATTGATCACATCCGCACCGGCTTCAGCTAAGAGCGAAGCGCCGGCAATCAGCTTGTAAGTGGACAGGCCGCGCGGCGGATCCATTTCGACCGAAATTGTGAATTTGCCGTCCGACAGGGTTTGCGCCAGGCGCGAGGGCTGTTCGGCAGAAGGCTCGCGCTCGTCCGTTTCCGTTGGGACGACGAACGCGACCGTACTCGGTCCGCAGCCGTCCGGATACTTGTCCAGGGCAGCCCGCATGGAAGCAATGTGCTGGGGGGTGGTGCCGCAGCAGCCCCCGACGATATCAGCGCCAGCCTGGCAGAAAGCCAGGGCGTAATCGCCGAAGTAGTCCGCGTCGGCCGGGTACATGATGCGCCCGCCGACCTGTTCCGGCCAGCCGGCGTTGGGTTTGACCCAAAAATGACCGTCCGGCACGGCCTGGCGCATCCCCTTGAGCAGACGCAGCAGTTGGGCCGGACCGCCGGAGCAGTTGACCCCGATCACATCGGCTCCGCTCTCGTGCAAGGTGCGAGCGACTTTGGCCGGGTCGTCGCCCAACAAGGTGCGGTCATCACGCGTGAAGGTGACCGAAGCCACCACCGGCAGGCTGCAGACCTGGCGCGCCGCCCGGATCGCCTCCTGGATCTCATACAAGTCGCTCATGGTTTCGATCACGATCAAGTCGACCCCAGCCTGCGCCAGGGCAGCGATCTGCTCCGCGAAGGCAGCCCGAGCCTCCTCCGGCTGGACGCGCCCGAAGGGTGCGATGCGAACGCCCAGCGGACCCAGGTCCCCGGCGATCAGCACATCCTTGAAAGAAGAAGATACGATCCGTCGTGCCAGCTCCACGCCGGCGCGATTGATCTCGGCCACCTGCTCGTCGAGGCCGTGCTTGGCCAGTTTGTAGCGGTTGGCCCCAAAGGTGTTGGTCAGGATCAGACCCGCCCCGGCCTCGATGTACTCACGATGGACCTCCGCCACAATGGCTGGATTGGTCAGGTTAAGCTCATCGAAACACTGGTCAAAGCCCACGCCCCGGCTGTGGAGCATGGTGCCCATCGCGCCATCGGCCAGCAAAATCCCCTGCTTGAGAACCTCCTGAAATTTAGCCATGTGCATCCTTCTCTCGCGCCTGCAACCAGTCCTTGACCGCCTGGCCGGTGCCCAAATCCCAGGGACGCAGTTTTTCCGGCGGGATGGCGCGCATCGCCTCGAGCTCGTCGCCCAACACGATCTTGCCGCTGACTTTGACGTGATAGGCCAGGATCAACTGGTTCATTTGCTCAAAAATATAATCACCGATAAAGCTGATGATCTGACCGTCCAAGCCAAGTTCTTCTTTGATCTCGCGCAAGACGCCCTGCTCGGGGGTCTCACCTTTTTCGAGAAAGCCGGCCACGATGCCAAGCCATTTCTCCGGCCAGCCCTTGGAGCGCACCAGGATCACCTGTCCATCGTGCTCAACCAGCGCGGCCACGACCGGCGTGGGATTCTCCCAGTAGACATAATCGCAGTCCGGGGACGAGCACTTCTGGCGCGGCCGCCCGGCGATTTCGGCCGGGACCAGCATTGCGCCGCACTGCGGGCAAAACTTGTACGCCTTCATTTCATCAACTGTTCCACGCGGCTCTCACCCACGCCGTAGTATTTGGCCTCGGGATGGTGGACCACGATGGCAGCGGTGGACTGCTCCGGCACGAGTTGATAAGCGGTCGTCAGGGTCATGCCGAGTTCCTTTTCAGCTGGCAGCAGGTCGAAGACCTGGCGGTGGTCCTCCAGTTCAGGGATGGCAGGGTAGCCCCACGAATAGCGTTTACCCTGTTCCTCGGGCAAGCCCAGCTCACGGCGGATGTGGCGGTGCAGGTACTCGGCCGTCGCCTCGGCGGTCTGTACCGCCAGTCCATGCATGAAGTAAGCCTCGGAGTAATCGCCCGCCGCCTGCAGCTTATCGAAGCGGTCCGTGGCTTGCTGACCGACGGTCACGACCTGGAAGGCGACCACGTCCATCTGGCCCGAGTCGCGCGGAGCGAAGTAGTCCGCCAGGCACAGGTGGTCGTCATGGGGCTGGCGCGGGAAGCTGAAGCGCATCAGCTCGTCTGGTGAGGCGGACTGGATCGAGTTCGGTTGGTAGATGACCAGATCATCGCCGTCGGACTGGCAGGGCCAGAAACCGTAAACAGCCTGCGGCTTGAGCCAACCTTCCTTGAGCGCCTGTTTCTGCATCTTCGCCAGCCGCGCATCGAATTCAGCCTGCAGCTTCTCCCATTCGGCGCCGTGCGCGTTCTTGGCGCCCCACGACAGGCGGAAGAGCTCTTTCTTGTACAGGTGCTGGAAGACAATTTCGAGCGGCATTTCCCCGACCAGGCGCGCTCCCCATTTCTCGGGCAGCGGGATCGGAGCGGGGACGATTCCCGAACGGTCGCCCGGCCGGGAAGTCCGTTTGACCGGTTGGAGGCCCAGTTCGTGCTCAGCCTCGCGGTGGATGCGGTCAAGCAGTGCCTCGCGCCGCTGTGGGTCGATCAGTGCATCCATCGTTTCCAGCCCCTCGAAGGCGTCCTTGCAGTAGAAGACACCCGGATCATAAGGCTGCTGGTCCTCAGTGAACAAGATTCGTCGTCCGAAGCGGCGGTTGATGGCCGCCCCGCCCACCAGCACCGGGATCGACAGCCCGCGGCGCTGCAGTTCATTGATGATCAGCGGCATCTGCTTGGAAGTGGAGACCAGCAGCGCGGACAGGCCGATGGCCGTGGCCTTGACCTCGACGGCCTTGCTGATGATGGTCTCGGCCGGGACCTGCTTGCCCAGGTCGTGCACGGTGTAGCCGTTGTTGGCCAGGATGGTCTTGACCAGGTTCTTGCCGATGTCGTGCACGTCGCCGTAGACAGTGGCGATCACCACCGTGCCCTTGGTCACGCCCTCGACCTTCTCGAGATAAGTCTCGAGATGCGCAACCGACTTCTTCATCACCTCGGCCGATTGCAGTACGAAGGGCAGGATCAACTCACCCGCGCCGAACTTGTCACCGACTTCCTTCATGGCGGGTAGCAGGACCGTGTTGAGCGTGTGGACGGCGCTCTCATGTTTGCTCGGGAAATCATCACGCCCGATGATCTCGTCGATGGCCGCCTCAACCCCCTCCTTATGGCGGTGCAGGATGCTCCAGTGCAGGCGCTCCTCCGGGGTCATTCCCTCGGTCGGGTTGGCATTGGCGTCGGAGGCTTCGGGAATTACGTCTTCGAAGTGTTCGATGAGGCGCTGCAAGGCATCCGGGCGGCGGTTGAAGATCATATCCTCGGCCAGTTCGCGCTCGACCGGTTCGATCTCGGCATAGGGCTTGATGTGGGCCGGATTGACGATGGCCATATCCAGTCCGGCCTGTACACAGTGATACAGCATGACCGAGTTCAATACCGGGCGGGCAGCCGGTGAGAGTCCGAAAGAAACATTGGAAACGCCCAGCGAAGTCAACACGCCGGGAAAATTCTGTTTGATCAAGCGGATGCCATCGATGGTATCGACAGCTGAATTCAGGAATTCGGCGTCGCCGGTAGCCAGCGTAAAGGTCAGCGCATCGTAGACGAGCGCATCCGGGCGCAGGCCGTGATCCCTGACCGCAATCTCATAGATGCGCCGGGCTACTTCCAGCTTGCGTTCGGCGGATTTAGCCATGCCCTGCTCGTCGATGGTCAGCACGATGACGGCCGCATTATGCGTCTTGGCCAGGTCGAAAATTAAGTCGGCTTTGGCGCGGCCACTTTCCAGATGGGTCGAATTGATCAGGCAGCGCCCGGGCGCGGTCTTGAGTGCAACTTCGAGCACGTCCGGTTCGGTGGTATCGATCACCAGCGGGACCTCGACACCCATCTCGAGCTTCTTGACCACATTGCGCATCAAGTCCACCTCGTCCGGACGTTCGGTGACGGCGCAGGAAATATCCAGGGCGTGCGCGCCGCCTGCCACCTGGTCACGGGCCAGCTCGAGGATGGCATCATAATCTTCCTCGAGCAGTATGCGCTTGAACTTGCGCGAGCCCTGCGCATTGCAGCGCTCACCGATCAGGGTGGGCGGCGGGTCCTGGCGCATGGAAATGGCCGAGATCGAGGAGGAAAGGCGCGGGGTGGACTGGTCCGGGCGGGCCGGATGCGGATGCTTGCCCAGCTTTTCGACGAGCAGTTTCAAGTGGGCGGGCGTCGTCCCGCAGCAGCCACCCACGACCGAGATGTCATGCTTTTCGACAAATTCCGTCAGCGCCGCGGCGAAGGGTTCCGGCTCGAGCGGGTAGACGGCCTGGCCGTCGACGTTGAGCGGCAGGCCGGCGTTGGGGATGCAGGAGACCGGCAGGGTGGATAGTTCGCCCAGCACGCGGATCGGCTCGCGCATGTGCTCAGGGCCGGTCGAGCAGTTCAGGCCGATGACATCGATCGGCAGGTCCTCCAGGATCGTCAGCGCGGCGGTGATATCGGTGCCCAGCAGCATGCGTCCGGTGGTATCCAGCGTGACCTGGGCCTGGATCGGCAGCCAGATCCCGGTCTCTGCGAAGGCCTGCTGGATGCCTGTGATGGCCGCTTTGACCTCCAGGATGTCCTGCGAGGTCTCGATCAGCAGCACATCCGCGCCGCCGCGCAGCAAGCCGAGGGCCTGTTCGCGAAAGACGTCCGCCAGGTCGTCAAAATCGACATCCGACAGCTGGGGATCGTCGGCGGAGGGCAGTTTGCCGCTCGGTCCGATGGAGCCCGCCACGAAGCGCGGCTGTCCCGTTTTGGCGGCATACTCGTCGGCCAGGCGGCGGGCCAGCGCGGCAGCCGTCTGATTGATCTCGATCACACGCTCCGCCAGACCGTATTCCGCCATGGTGATGCGATTGGTGCGGAAGGTGTCGGTCTCGATCACATCCACGCCGACTTCCAGGAACGAGCGGTGAACATTTTCCACCGCTTCCGGGTGGGAGATGACCAGATAGTCATTGCAGCCGTTGTACTGCTCGCCGCCAAAGTGCTCGGCGGTTAGATCCATGACTTGCAGGCTGGTGCCCATGGCGCCGTCATAGACCAGCACGTGATCGTTGAGTGCCTCCAGGTAACGGCGGTTGGTGTATTTGCGTTCGGTCATGAATTAATCCTTTCGAAAATCTGCAGCAGAATCATTCTCATATTTCAATCTTTTCAGTATCTTCCAGGACGGATTTTGCCCAGTCCATCACGCTGACACAGTAGGTTTCGGCCTTCTCCATCCGAATATCCAATATCGTCCTGGTCCACTCGGTCATGTTGATAACCGGTTTGCCGTCTTTCGATTTGATTTTGAACGTGCGCTTGCCGCTGTCGACCAGGTCCCTGTTTTGCTGGCGGATGAAGGCAGGTGGTTTGTTTTTGACGAGGAATTCCTTCAATAAGTTGCGCTCGTAGAGCCAGCCTTCGCGGGTCAATTTGCTGGAGTGTTGGACCAGGTAAGCTGCAACAGTTAAATGATGGACAGTGCTGTAAGCCGCATCGCTGAATTCAAGCGCGAGGCATTCGTTGAAGCGGGCTTCGCAGGCATTGTCAGGTGCACCGCATTCGGAACAGGGATTCACGTTACTTTGCTTCCAGTAAATAGAACAGCAGATCCTGTTCCGGTGTAAGGATGCCGAAGTGCTGGTTGAGCATCGCCAGGATTTGGGCGCGGTGATCGGTGGCATGGTTGGCAACGTGCAGCAGGATTTCCCAGCAGGTGTTGTCGGCGGCCAGCTTGCGGGCGGGTAGCTCCCAATGGATGATGCCGTCCAGGTCGACTTCGCTCAACGGATTGATGTAAGCCAGCGCTTCGTCGCGCAACTCGTCCCACTTTGCTTTGGCCGCAGCGCGCGTGTTGTAATCTTCGAAAGCCAGATGCGGCCGCACCGGTTCCTGTTTCAGGCGGATGATCCAGCGCTGGGTGGCGCTCATCATGTGGACTACTTGATGACGGATGGAACCTCGCGAATAGCCAAGTTCCTGCACAAATTGCTCATCGGTTAGCTGCATGACGCAGTCCCAGACTTTTTCGAATGCCCAGTAGCCGTATTCAAAAACGGAGTGGATTTCATTCGGTCTCATTTTTCAATCCTCTGTCCAATAAAAACGCCTCTCTGGCGCAGAGAGGCGACACGTTCTAACTCGTATCTATCCTCATCTTCCAGACCTTTGTCTGCCGGAATTGGCACCAGCTTTCGCGGTTGCCGAGGCTTCACAGGGCCGGTCCCTCTGCCTCTCTGGATGAGTACAATCCTAAATTGTTGGGCGGGAGTTTACCACAGCGCCGGGTGCCTGTCAAACGGATGAATGTG
>CAYOUV010000100.1:0-2156 GCA_964407265.1 uncultured Anaerolineaceae bacterium
AATGCAAATGACTTCAACCTGGTCTGCGTGGTGCGTACGGACGGCTCCAGGAACTTCCCAAACGGCAGTGAGGTCTTATACAGCTGGTAATACAAAAATCTGCGTGCGTTCCGTTTGAAATCCGCAGGAATCTCGATCGTTTCCGCATCCAGAAATTCTTCCAGCTTTTGTCTTGCAGCTTCCACGCTCTGCGGGAAAAACACTGTCGGGTACTGCGTGAAGCGTGCCTTGCCCGCGCATAGCACCGCCGCGCCCATGATAGAGGCTTCCAGCCCGATGGTCGAGTTGTAAACCATCACGAACTTCGACTTCTGGATCAACTCATACGAACTGAGCGTCTCGCGCGGCCCGACGAAGACCACGTTCGGCTCGCGGTCCGCGCCGCTGGCTTCGACCCAGGCTGCCACCGTCTCGCGGCTGGCCTTGCGCACGCGCAACTCGTCCGGGTGGGCACGAATCACGAACAGCGTCTCCGGGTGGACACGGATGACTTCCAGAACCATATCCAACCAATCGAACATGTCTTCGAAAACCGTGTTGGCATGCGGCTGGCTGGTATCGAAAATGACGTTGGTAAAGACGGGTACGATCTGCTTGAATCCTGCCGCCTTGCGCAGGAAGGCTTCGTCCAGCCCCTGCATCTGCGCCCAGAATTTGATGCCCGCCATCGTGAAATCGCCCTGAAAACGTTTGGCCAGGTAGGCATCCAAGCGGGCATTCTGCGCCTCATTCAATTCGAACTCATCCGGAATGTGGATCGGGTAGGCGGTCGCTTCACCATCGGTGAAGAAAGCCGAGGCAGGCTGCAGCCCCACCTCGTGCGTGATGACCCGTATGCCGCGCTTTTGCGCCACGTAACGCGCGGTCGCTTCGGGGAAGAACTGGCCGTTGAAGACCACCACCGCCCGCGGCCGGGTCCGATCCAGACAGTCCGCAAATTCCCGCGCAACATTCCAGGCTGAGAGGATATATTCCCGCAGCAGGTAGCGCGTGTCATCGTCATCCTTCAGGTGATGGATGCGCAGGATCCAGCGCAGGCCTGGCAGAGATAAAGCTCCGAGCGGAATTTCCTCCCAGGCGAAGTGCCTCAATTCCGGGAGCGACAGATTCGCAAGCGTTTCCGAAAGCGATGCGTCGCGCTGGAAATCAAACCAATTAATGCGGGAAGCGGTTGTTTGGGAATACCCTGCGGGTAGGCTGTCGGGAAGCGCGGATTGAACACCCGCATATAGGGTTTTTGATTGGTAGATGCAGGATTTGCATGGCGGCGCCCGGTACGGATCGTCGCGGTCTGTGCCCAATACGCAGTGGCTCATACCCGCCCGGCAGGTGAAATAAACCACCGGTACACCTCGCAAGCGCAATGCCCAGGAGGCCAGCAGGTGAAATCCGCTGTTCCAGGAGAGATCGTCGATGCCGGTCGAGGCTTTAAAAAAGATTACTGGCGCACCCGCGGGGACCGGCTCACCGCGAGCCACGCCGCGCGCGACCGCCGCAATCTTGAGATTATTGACCCTGCGGACCAGTCCGCGTTTAAGGTGTTGGGTGAGAAATTCGTTGAAATTCATCATTTGCCGTAGAGGGTGATGTTTCTTCGCCCAGGCAGGATGACCCCGCCCCTACCAATCATTATCCGTCTCGTACCCCAACCTGACCAGCAAATCTCCGGCCACATCTTTGAACAACGCCTTATGTTCTTCCGTAAAGTATTCCTTCCAACCGCCTGTTTTCCCCGCGCGAAAAGTGTGACTTTTTCCGGGTTGGATGGCTTCGATCAAAATTTCCAGCGCCTGCTCGCGCTGTGTCGGGATATTATAACCAGCCCGCTCCACCTCATCCAGCATGGCGCTCAGGGTAGCGTCGCGTTTTTCGATCAGGTCTTCGAAGCGCAGGCACATCACGCCCGGCTGCCCCAGCCATTGAAAGACGCCCTCATAGCGCCCCTTGACGCTGACCATCTTCAGCCCGTCACGCTCGATACCGGTGATGGCGACCTTCAGCCGCGCCCCAAAATCCGGCAGGGACTGGTAGTAGGCATGCATGCCGTGCTGCTCGTGCATATCGGTCGCGAAGAAGACCTGCGATACCAGCATGTCGCGCGGGTCGCGGTAGATGAAGTAATTCACGCGCCCCGGCTGGCACAGGACGGCCAGGTT
>CAYOUV010000100.1:2256-8435 GCA_964407265.1 uncultured Anaerolineaceae bacterium
CTCTTCGGTCACGCGGATGTACTTGACCAGCTTCTCGAATCCCAGCGGCTCGACCGAGGCGGCCTGGTCGCTGCCCCACATGGCGCGGTCGAGGGTCAGGTGACGTTCGACCATGCAGGCCCCCAGCGCCACCGCAATTGCCGAGGGGACCAGTCCCACCTCGTGACCAGAGTAGCCGATCGGTACGTTCGGGAAGGTCTCGCGCAGGGTCTGGATGGTATTTAGATTAAGTTCTTCCGGTTCACAGGGATAGGTGCTGGTGCAGTGGGTGATGGCCAGATCGTCCGTGCCGAGGATGTCGACCGAGTGCTTGATCTGATCCATGGTGGACATCCCGGTGGAAAGGATCACCGGGCGGCCGGTCTGACGTACATACTTCAATAGACCGTGATCGGTCAGCGATGCGGACGGGATCTTATAAGCCGGCGTGTCGAACTGCTCCATAAAATCCACCGATGGCTCATCCCAGACCGAGACCATCCAGTCTACGCCCTGCAGCTTGCAGTAACGGTCGATCTCGCGGTATTCCTCCTGGCCAAACTCCACCTTGTAACGATAATCCAGATAGGTGATGTAGCCCCAGGGCGTGTCACGCATCTGCTTTTGCTGTTCGGGCGGGGTACAGACTTCAGGTGTGCGTTTCTGGAACTTGATCGCGTCTACGCCAGCATGGACAGCCGCATCGATCATCGCCTTCGCGATTTCGATATCGCCGTTGTGGTTGATGCCAATTTCAGCGATCAGGTAAGCAGGATGCCCATCTCCGACCAGTTTGTTACCAATTTTTACTTCACGTGCCATGTTTGCCTTCCTGTTTTCAGAGTTCGCCACTCATTTCGTGGCCGAAAGAATCAAATCACAAAGTTCCCGCACTGCGCCATGCCCGCCGGGTTTACTCAGGACGAAATCCGCCTGGTGCAGCACCTCCGGCATAGCGTCCGCCACTGCTACCCCCCAGCCAGCGAGTTCAATACAGGGCAGGTCGTTAAGATCGTTCCCTACGAAAACCACGTGTGCGGGATCGATCTTCCGCTCGTCGAGCAGGGACCGGAGCACGCGTCCCTTATCGTGGATGCCGACGCCTTTAATAGCCTGGATGCCCATCTTGCTGCAGCGCGCCTCGACCACCGAATTGACCTCGGACGAGATGACCACGACTTCGATCCCGAAGTCGCGCATCTGACGCAGCCGCAGGCTGTCACTCCGGTAAGAGGCTACCACTTCCCGGCCAGCTTCATCCGTCCAGACGCGGTTGTCGGTCACCACACCGTCGAAATCCAGCACAATCAGCTCGACCTTCTGCGGCATCGGGCGGCGCGGGCGTCCCGGCCAGACCAGGTCCAGGCCGCCGAACGAGACCAGCCATTCGGCTTTCAGCCAGTCGTTCAGGTTGTCCAGGTCGACCGTGTAGCGCGGATCGATCAGCAGCGGGTAGGTGACCTTGCCGCTCATCGAATGGCCTTCGACGATCGTCGCCGGGCGGATGGCGTCGATGTGGCCGGTCTGCCAGTAAATTTGCGGCAGGCTCTGGCGCGGCGCGTTGTACGGCTCGTCAATGCCTTCCACCTGCAGCAAATTCCGCATCGGACCCTGCTCGCCGGACGGCAGGCGCCACATCTTGTGCGGGTTCTGCCCGGCCGGGACCACGCCGCGCACTGAGTCGGCTTTGGGATGCTCCAATAAAATACGGACAGCATCGTCCACGCAGGTCCGCGGACGGATGGGTGAAGTCGGGCGCAGCTGCACCACCACCTCAGGATGGTAATCCTGGCTGGTGGCCAGCCACATCAGCGCGTGCTCGAAGAGCGGCAGGTCGGTGGAGTTATCCTGGGCGAACTCGGCCGGACGCAGGAAAGGCGCCTCAGCGCCGTGTTCGCGCGCCACGGCTGCGATCTCTTCGTCGTCGGTGCTGACGATGACGCGCGTGACCGCCTCCGCTTGCCGGGCAGCCGCGATGCTCCAGGCGATCAGCGGATAGCCCGCAAAGGAGCGAATGTTCTTGCGCGGAATGCCCTTCGAGCCGCCGCGCGCGGGAATGATGGCCAGGACCTCGGTCATCACCAGGCCGTCCAACCGCCATCCACGACCAGGTTGTTGCCGGTCATGTAGGATGAAGCTTCCGAGGCCAAAAACAGCAGCGCACCGTTCATCTCGTCCTTGCGCGCCATGCGGCCCAGGATGGTCTTGGCGGAATAATTTCTGACGAAGGTCTCGTCGTGGTCGTTGAACACGCCACCGGGCGTCAGCGCGTTGACGCGGATCTCAGTCTCCATGTAATAAGCGGCCAGGTATTTGGTGAAGCCCAGCACGCCGGCTTTGGTGACGGTGTAATAGACCGGCTTGAAGGCCGGCTGGGAACCGTCCGCTTTGCGGTAGATACGCTGGTCGGGGCCGTTCAGGCCGTAGGTCGAACAAATGTTGATGATGCTGCCGCGCTTGCCCTGCGCCACCATCTGCCTGGCGCTGGCTTGCGTGACCAGGAACATGCCAGTCAGGTTAACGTTCAGGGCTGCGTTCCACTGTTCGAGCGGGTAGTCCTCGAATTTTCCAGGCGCGATGCCTTTCGCCAGCGCCTGCGGATCGAACTTGGGATCGAGCGCGGCGCTGTTGACCAGGACGTCGAGGCCGCCGAAAAATGAGGCCGTTTTCTCGACCAGCGCATCAACACTCTCGGGCAGGGTAATATCGGTCGGGACAGCCAGAGCCCGGAACCCGTTCCGGGTCAGGTCGTCGGCCACGGCTTGAGCCGCTTCGGCGTTCAGGTCCACCACAACCACACTTGCGCCAGCCTCGGCCAGTGTCCGGCAGAACTGCGCCCCCAGCAGCCCGGCGCCCCCGGTCACAACGGCCGTGCGGCCGGTCAGATCGAATTTGTCTTGAATCGGCATAGATTTTCCTCGCTCAGGGCTGGCCGTACAACACGGCATCCCCTGTCTTTTCGATCACATTCAGTTCGGCAGTCAACGCGCGGATATCGCCCATGCTGGCCGCGTCTTCGATGTCGCTGGTGTTGAACAGCGCCAGCACGGCGCGTCCAGCCAGGATATCGCCCCGCATCTGCGCCAGGTTGCGCTGGTAACTGCTGCGCGGCTGCTGATCCACCGGGTCGGTCGGGGTCGGGATGGTACGCGACGGGCGCCCGAGAACCGCATAAACCGCCGGCGGTGAGTTGGTGTAGATGATTTTATCCACCGGGAGCATCTGCAAGGTGGCCATGACCTGCGAATCGCGCCATTTCCAGGAGGCATACCCCTGCCCGCCTTCACTTAAACCTGCGACTGTATTGTAACGGCCAACCGCCGAAGTTCCAAGGAAAAATAAAGAAATTATGATAACCAATACCTGCAACGAACGGCCCTGCCGCCGCCACAACCAGGTTCCGGCGGCAACGCTCAAGACCAGCAGCGAAATGTAGACCGGCAGCAGGATGCGCTGGTGGAATTTGGTACTGGCATCGAACAGGCTGAGCGAAAAAGCGATCGCAGCCAGGTAGCCGAAAATATACAGGCCATTGAGGAAAGCCAGCGGCTCGGGACGGGAGATCGTTTGAGGCTTGAAGTACGAACGCCAGGCGACGACCAGCAGCCAGACCAAAATCCCCAGGCCGAGCAGTATCATGATCCAGTCGATCGCATTGGTCTTCATCAATCCCCGGCGCCAAGTCTCGACCGGCAGCAGGAACTGCGAGAAGTTGTACACAGCCAGATCGAGGCGATCGAGGATTACCGGATGCCAGTCCAGGTTACGATTGGTAGCCGTGCCTGCCAGCAGGCGATTGCGCAGCATCCAGGCGGCCATCCAGGGGACGGCGCTGGCCATGAAAATCAGGCCAGCCTTAAGCCGTTTGCGCCAGCCGGATTCAAGAAAGACCAGCGCGACCAGAATCGTAGCCACCAGCGCCAGCCCGGAATAGCGCGTCAGGTAAGCCAGGCCGACAGCGACTCCCGAAGCGGCCAGACAGCGCGCGCTGCTTCGTTCGATGTAAAAGGTAAAGGCCAAAAAAGAAAGCAGGCTGAAGCACAAGAACAACGGCTCGCTCAAGGCGAAGGCGTGTACGTACAAGAGCGCATTGTTGAAGCTGAACAGTCCAGCCAATACCAGCCCGGCCACCCTGGAGCGGGTCATTTTCCAGCCGGTCAGGCCCATCAGGATCGTATTCAGGCCAAAAAGCAGCACGTTAACCAGCCGGGCACCGCGCAGCGGGTCGAGGCCCGTCAAACCAACACCGGCCAGGACCAGCGAAAACATCGGTGGGTAATGGGTGATTGGCTCCAGGCTGGTGGCCAGCCAGATGTCGCTGTACCCCTGTCCGCTGAGTATGCCGCGCGCGCCGGCGATGTAGGCGATGGAATCATTGGTCAATCCGATTCCGGCCGGCGTAGCCCGGGTCAAGGTCCAGATGGCCTCCGCGCCCAACAGCGTCAGGACCAGCAAGAAGATGAGTGTCGGTATCGGTACGTTCTGTTTCAGCTTAGCTTGCATCACGGGTATTCAATCAGCAAAGCAGGATGGGGGTAACCCATCCTGCCCGAAACATTATGCGTGGTTTCCATCGGGCTGTAAGAAGCCCTTCTCTTCCAGGTAGGTAATGATCTTGCGAGCATTTTCATCCGGCGACATGCCGACACCGACCAGCGTGATCTCCGGTTCGATCGGAGGCTCGTAGGGATCATCCACACCGGTAAATCCCATCGGCTTGCCATCTGCGACTGCTGCCCGCGCTTTGGCATACAAGCCTTTCACGTCACGCTGCTCACACACTTCGACGGGGGTGTCCACATGGACCATGACAAAGTTTTCATCGCCAACCATTTTACGGGCTTCATTACGGGCCGCACGGTATGGACTGATGGCAGCGCAGATCACAGTGCCGCCGTGACGCACGATCTCACCTGCCACGTAGCCGATGCGCAGGATGTTGGTATCGCGATCTTCCTTGCTGAAGCCCAAGCCCTTGGAAAGGTGGGTGCGGATCACGTCACCGTCCAGAACAGTGACGGTCGTCTTGCCGCGCTCGAGCAGCAGCTCGGCCAGCACCTGGGTCGTGGCAGATTTGCCTGCCCCGCTCAGACCCGTGAACCAGACGCAGAAACCCTGCTGGTGTTTGGGTGGGTACATCTCGCGCAGGATGGCGGCGGTCTCAGGGCGGGTAAACCATTCGGGCAGAAGCTTGCCCTTGGCCAGATAATCCTCCCGAACCTGAGTCCCGGAGATATTAAGCGTGCGCGCGTTATCAGGGACATCCTTTTGCTCAACATAGCGATCTTCGTCGGGCAGGTAAACCAGCATCTCGAACGGCACCATCGTAACGCCGATCTCTTCCTGGTGCTGTTTGAGCAGGTCCTGGGCGTCATACGGGCCGTAGAACGGCTTGCCGCTCGAATCCTTACCCGGCCCGGCGTGATCGCGGCCGACGATGAAATGATTGGCGCCATGATTGCGGCGGATGATGGCATGCAGCAGGGCTTCCTTGGGTCCCGCCATGCGCATGGCCAGTGGCAGCAGGCTGAGGGCGGTCTTATCCTTGTCGTAGTAGTTCTCGACCAAAGCCTTGTAAATGCGCACGCGGGTATAGTGGTCCACGTCGCCGGGCTTGGTCATGCCAACCACCGGATGGATCAGGAGCGATCCGCCGACTTTGGCAGCCGCGCGCTTGGTCAATTCTTCGTGGATGCGATGCAGTGGGTTACGGGTCTGGAAGGCGACCACGTTTTCGTTCCCCATAGCTTCAAGCATTTCGCGTACTTGAGCCGGCGTGCGGCGCAATTCGATGAAATCGTAATACTTCGGTAGTTTGATGACTTTCAACTCGCCTGAGAGGCAAACCTTGCCCCAGGTGCCCATCTCTGAAACCAATGGGTGGCGTGGATCGTTGGTGCCCAAAGCCAGGCGAGCTTCTTTCTCCGGGCTCCATGAAAAGACCTCTTCCAATTTCATGATCGCCAGTGGTTCGTTCAGCGCGTTGCGCAGCACGATCTCGCTGCCCACAGTGGGTAGGTCGATGGGGTTGGCCGTCAGCGTGATCGGCAGTGGCCAGAGCGCACCATCGGCCAGACGCATCTCATGCAAGACATTTTCGTAATCGGCCTTGCCCATAAAACGATCAAGCGGAGAGAAGGCGCCGGTTGCAAGCAACTCCAGGTCGCACAATGCGCGCATAGAGATCTTGATCGACGGCA
>CAYOUV010000101.1:0-2766 GCA_964407265.1 uncultured Anaerolineaceae bacterium
ACTGCCTCAACTCGCGCACTTCCTTGGGCGGCACCCAGACTGTGGGCACCAGGTTGGCCGCCAGCAACCGCGCCACATCGTCCCGATGAGCCCCGGTTGGCATCCCGGTGTGGTGTCTCTCAACTCCACAGGATACCACCGCCGCGCCCCACTCATGACATTCTAGTAACACAGCGCGCACTTGACCTGTGGGATTCGTTGCGTTTTTCAAGCTTTGTTTCTGGCTTTAGGTTTATACTGATTTATGAGCGTTGTCTAGTCCCGCCCACCAGCGGGTATCCCCTACGGGGACGATGTCCTTACAGGATGATATCGCAAACCGTTGGGCGTTTGAAACATCAAGGAAATCTATGGCAAAAATAAATAACGCTATTCCTGCATCAGGGGCATTACCCAATGATTATCAAGAAGCCCTGTCCTGGAAAGTGACAGAAAAACCTAAACGCGCTATCACTTTAAATATATTTGGCTTAATCCTCTTTGTCATTTTTGGCGTAATTTTTTCCAGTATAGCCATCAGTCTGGGAAAGTTGCCGCTGGAAAGCCAATTCAGTTTCGGTTTAGGCAAAATCAGTTTAGTTATCGCTGGGTGTCTGCTGACATTGGTATTACATGAATTAACACACGGTATGGCAATGCAGATATTTGGCGCAAAGCCAAAGTATGGCATTATCTGGAAAGGGTTGATGTTTTATGCCACATCCCCCGAATATGCTTATCATCGAAACAACTATGTAGTCATAGCGCTTGCGCCGCTAACTTTCATAAGTATCCTAGTCGTTTTGGGAATGTGGTTATTGCAGGGAACGTTATGGGTCGTCTTATTGGGAATATGTGGAACTATCAATGCGAGTGGAGCAGTAGGAGATATGTGGATAACGGGATTAGTGCTGCGTTATGCAAACACAGCCTATGTTATAGATGAACGAGATGGGATACGGTTGTATTTACCGAAGTCCTGAATATGGTTAAAATTAGCTTTTGGTCATTACCAAGAGTTAAATTATATGTCAAATCTAATCGTGTTAGCAGTCGCGTCTTTATTAGCCAGCGAATCTGCGCAACAAAAAAAGCCCAACACAGCGTACACCCCATCACTGCTCTGCACAGTGCGCCCCATCCTGTTCTTTACAGGATGATATCACAGGCCGTTAGTCCGTTCATTCGAGCGAGAGTCTGACCATGCAAGGATATATAATAACGCTTGACATTATTAACGTCAAGCGTTATTATATTAGCGATGATCAGGACGTTTGCGGGAAAAGAGACCGAGAAGCTTTTTGGACGTATATTTTCAAAAAAGCTACCTCAAAACATACTCGTCATAGCCCGCATGAAATTGGAGATCTTGGACGCCGCAGAAGTTTTACAGGATTTGCGTGTTCCACCAGGGAATCGTCTAGAGAAATTATCAGGTGATCGTGAAGGTCAGCATAGCATCCGCATCAACGATCAGTGGCGTATCTGCGTTACCTGGCGGCAGGGAAACGCAGATGACGTTGAAATTGTAGATTATCACTAACCAGTAGATATTTACCAAGGAGCAAGATATGGCTGAAAAACTTCCCCCCATTCATCCAGGAGAAATCCTGCTTGAGGAGTTTCTCAAACCGATGGGCATAAGCCAGTATAAGTTAGCAAAGGACATTAGCGTTCCACCGCGCCGGATCAATGAAATTGTTCATGGGATGCGGGCTGTCACTCCCGATACAGCACTACGCTTATCACGCTTTTTCGGGTTGTCCGAGCGATTTTGGATCAATCTCCAAACCCGCTATGACCTCGAAGTTGAAAAGGACCGCTTGCAAGACCGACTTAAAAATGAAGTTCAAGTCTATTCAGTGACGGGATAATAAAGAGAATGGGCAAACCAGGAACGGCAGGACGGGCAGGCGGGGAACCCCGGCGCCAGTATCCCCTAAGGGGACGATGCCCCTGACACCCTTACGGGTGCAGGCGGGATGATATCCTTACCCCCTGTCGGGGACCTTCGGCAGGACGATGTCGCAAGCCGTTGGACTGTTAGTTCAAGCATCAAAGGCAAGGGAAAAGTGATAATCATCAAAAATGCCATAATTCCTTTGTTTCTTCTGTCAATGATGTTTACCTCCTGTAGCAGCTATACGCTGCCACCCAAGATAAACCCAACCGATTTGATCAAAACACCGATGTTTATATTGAGAACAGAGATTGTTGATACACTGACGACAGTCCCTATCTTTACATACACACCCTCGCCTCAATTTCCAACAGCTTCACCGATACCACCCACACAAACCCCCTTATTTGATCGCCATGACCCAGAAGCAGTAATTCGTGCATATTTTGACGCCTGGATACGTCAAGATGGCGATACTATGAATTCACTTCTCGGTCGCAGTTCTCCATCTTATGTGTTCGAGCCTATAGATTCGATCAAAATCCTGGGTATTCAACTTATATCAAATCCGTCTCCAGCAGAGCGTGTTTACCGTGTTCGATATGATGTTCGATATACAGACCCCAATAAAGGAAGTGGTCAAACCCAAATGAAGTTTTACCTGACTTGGGACGTGAAGCGTGACGCTTGGATCATCACTAACTATGGTTACAACTAAGTTGCATACATCACCCAATTCAGCCTGCGCCCCGTTGCTTTTCCATCCTTAGGTGCCGATGCCCCTGACACCCTTACGGGTGCAGGCGGGATGTTATCCTTACCCCCTGTCGGGGACCTTCGGCAGGATGATATCCTTTCAGGATGATATCCTTTCAGGATGATATCCT
>CAYOUV010000101.1:2866-8422 GCA_964407265.1 uncultured Anaerolineaceae bacterium
GACCTTCGGCAGGATGATATCCTTTCAGGATGATATCCTTTCAGGATGATATCCTAAACCATTAGAAAGATATACTGAATTCATGGGGGATTCGATGTATTGGTTCCATCATTCCAAGCTGCGGTACAATGGCCTCGTCAGCCAGCCTTTATGAGATGGAGGTCATGATGAATGTTTCCGAAGCGATCCGCACCAAGCGTGCAGTCCGCAAATTCCGGGATGAAACGCTGCCCGAGCAGAGCGTCCACGATATCCTGAACGCCGGACGGCGCTCGCAATCTTCGAAGAATACCCAGCCGTGGCAGTTCATCGCCATCCGGGACAAAGATACCCTTAAAGCCCTGTCCGAATGCGGGACCTGGGCCGGCCACCTGGCCGGGGCCGCGCTGGGCGTGGCCATCCTGACCCCCGACCCGAGCCAGAAATTCCAGGTGCTGTTCGACGCCGGGCAGGCGGCTGCCTACATGCAATTGGCCGCCTGGGAACTGGGTGTTGGCTCCTGCCCGGCTTCCATTTACGAACCCGAAAAAGCCCGTGAGATCCTTGGTTTCCCGCCCGAATGGCACCTGCGCATTGCCCTCTCGTTTGGCTATCCGCAGGAAACCGAGGCCCTGACCGCCCCACCCAAGCCGGGCGGGCGCAACGCGTTCGACGAAATGGTGCACTGGGACCGCTGGTAAAAATCCGAAAAGCCGTATAATCTGCTCATGGACTCTTCGCTGACCCCATTTTTCGATCCGCAAGGCATTGTCGTCATCGGCGCTTCCTCCAGCCCCGAGAAACTCGGCTACGGCGTGGCGCGCAACCTGCTCAAGGGCGGCTACGAGGGCGCCATCCACCTGGTCAATCCCAAAGACGGGACCCTGTTCGGCATCCCCATGCAGCGCAGCGTGGCCGAGGTGCCGGACCCGGTCGATCTGGCGGTTGTGATCGTCCCGGCTGCCGTTGCGCCCCAGACCCTGCGCGAGGTCGGGCAGCGCGGCATCCACGCCGCCATCCTGACCTCCAGCGGTTTCCGCGAGACCGGGCCGCAGGGCGCCGCACTGGAGGAAGAATTGCTGGGGGTCTGCCGCGCCTTCGACATACGCCTGATCGGTCCCAACTGCATCGGCCTGCTCGACACGCACCTGCCGCTCGACACCACCTTCCTGGCCCCGCCCCCGCCTCCCAGCGGGGACATTGCTTTCCTGTCACACTCCGGGGCCTTCTGCGCCGCCATCATCGACTGGTCGCGCTGGCAGGGCTTCGGCTTTTCGCGCCTGATCTCGCTTGGCAACCAAGCCGATGTGACCGAGACCGACCTGCTGGCGCATATCGCCAGCGACCCGCACACCCGCTCGATCGTGCTGTATCTCGAAGGTCTGAAGGACGGGCGGCGCTTCCTGCAGGAAGCCGCCCGGGTGACTCCCCGGAAGCCGATCGTGGCGCTCAAGGTCGGACGCTTCGAGAGCGGGCAAAAAGCTGCCGCTTCCCACACGGGCGCCCTGGCCGGTGCTGAAGCCGCCTTCGACGCCGCCTTCGAGAAAGCCGGCGTACTGCGCGCCCTGACCGTCGAAGAGGCTTTTGACTGGGCCCAGGCTCTGGCTGCCTGCCGCCTGCCGCGCGGACGGCGCATGGCCGTGCTGACCAATGCCGGCGGACCCGGCGTGATCGCCGCCGACTCGCTCGAGGACCACGGCCTGTCACTGGCCGCGCTTGGCACCACCACGATCCGCGCCCTGCAAGAACTGCTTCCGCCCGCCGCCAGCCCCAACAATCCGGTCGATATGCTGGCTTCGGCCTCCCCCGCCGACTACGCCAACTGCCTGCGCTTGCTGCTCGACGATCCCCAGGTGGACGGTGTACTGCTGGTCCTGCCGCCACCACCTATTTACCCGGCTGAAGAGGTGGCAGATGCGCTCATCCCGCTCATCCGCGCCGCGGACAAACCGGTGCTGGTGGCGCTGATGGGCGCGCATCTGGTCCAGACCGCTGCCAGGCACTTCGAGCGTTCCCACATTCCCACTTTCCCCTTTCCCGAACGTGCGGCGGCTACGCTGGCGCGCCTGGCAGAACGGGCCGAATTTCTGGCAAAACCTGAAGCGGAGTCACAGCCCGCGATCCAGGTCGACGCAGGGGCCGCTGCCGCCATTCTGGAGGCGGCCCCACGCGGCCAATGGCTGGAAGCTGAGGCGGTCGACCAGTTAATGAGTGCATACGGTATCCCGACCGCACCCGTCAAACTGGCTCACAGTGCGGACGAGGCCGCCAGCCTGGCCGAAGAACTGGGGTTTCCCCTGGTCATCAAAGTCGCCAGCCCGGACATCCCGCATAAATCGGACGTGGGCGGCTTGGTGCTGGGCGTAACCTCACCCGAATCCGCTGCCGAAGCCTTCCGCACGGTCAGCCAGCGCGCCCGCACAGCCCGACCGGAGGCTCACATCCAAGGCGTTCACCTGCAGCGCCAGGTCTCAGAGGGACAGGAGGTCATCCTGGGGGTGGTGCGCGATCCGCAGTTCGGAGCGCTGGTCATGTTCGGCTCCGGGGGCGTGGAAGTGGAAGGGCTGAAGGACGTGGCCTTCGCCCTGGCCCCGCTGACCCCGGTCGAGGCCGAGTCGCTGATCGGCCGCACCTGGGCCGGAAAAAAGCTGGACGGATTCCGCAATATTCCACCAGCCGACAAAGCTGCAGCCGTGGATGTATTGGTGAGGCTTGCGGCTTTGGCATACGAGCAACCTGCCATCACCGAAATCGAGATCAACCCGCTGAGCGTACTGAAGCAGGGGGCTGTGGCAATAGATGTGCGCATTAAGTGCTGACAGGTGGAATAATCTATTTGACGGATTTTGCCATTATTAAGTAATTTCTGAGACTTTCAAAGTCTACTATTGACATCCAATTCAGAATATGTCATACTACCCCCACAATGCAGGCCGAGCCTGCTACATTAATTCGCCATCCTAACGATGAGGAGGTGGTGTCTACAATGGATAGTAAGAGTAACCAACACAGCGCTGTGGCATCCCTCCTCGGTCTCCGATAAGGAAGCCACAGCGCGCCATGGATGCCGTCCTTTTTGGGCGGCATTCTGGTTTTAAGTCACTCGTCCCCGAAGGAAATGCCCAGGTCGCGGGCGGTGCGCACCCCATCGCCATTGACATCCACGCGCTTGGTGATTGCGATCGACTCATCCAGGCTGATGTTGATGATGGTGGCATTACGTAAGGCAACCATCCGCCCAAATCCACTTTCCGCTGCCAGGTGGACAGCCATAGCCCCATAGCGGGTTGCCAGCCAACGGTCGAAGGCGGTCGGCGTCCCGCCACGCTGCAGATGGCCGAGCACGGTCACGCGCGTTTCGTAGCCAAGCGTTTCGAGGTAATCCCCAATCGAGTAGGCCACCCCACCCAGGCGCGGAACGTAGACCGCATCCCCACTGCGCGACAAAACCTGTTTGCCACCCAAAGACTTGGCTCCCTCCGAAATGGCCAGGATGCTGAAGTGGGTTCCGCGCTGCGCGCGATCCTCGATCTTGGCAGCAATCGCTTCGAAATTAAAGGGGATCTCGGGAATTAAAATCACATCCGCCCCACCGGCTACGCCGGCATGCAAAGCAATGAAACCGGCATCCCGTCCCATCAACTCCAAGGCCATGACCCGGTGATGCGATTCGGCGGTGGTATGCAGGCGGTCGATGGCTTCGGTGGCGGTATTGAGCGCTGTATCGAATCCAAACGTGACCTCTGTCCCGCCGATGTCGTTGTCGATCGTCTTGGGCACACCCACCACCGGGACACCTTTGTCAAATAGTTCGCGTGAAATACGCAGCGTCCCATCGCCACCAATGACGACCAGAGCATCCAGATTGAGGCGCTCGATCCCGGCTACGATCTCGTCCGAAACATCCTCGATTACTTCCTTTCCATCACGGATCACCTTGCGCGCAAACGGATTGCCGCGATTCGCCGTCCCGAGGATCGTTCCGCCGCGCGGTAGAATCCCGCGCACTTCATTCATTCCCAACGGGAGAATGCCGTCCGGCGCCAGAAATCCGTCGTATCCATCTTTAATGCCAAAGACTTCACAGCCATATACCCGGATCGCCGTTTTGACCACGGCCCGAATGACCGCATTCAATCCGGGTGCGTCGCCGCCACCCGTTAACACTCCTATGCGTTTCATACATCCTCCTGATTCTGATGCTTACATTATAGAATATTGCGGGCTCGGCGCAAAATAAAAAGGGGCGGCCAAGGCCGCCCGTCGATCTAGGGAATGCTGAAGGTGAAACGCCAGCTTTGATTGCTTTGCGTGATCTTGGACGAAGAGCCCATCACTTCATACCAGGTGGTGCCGGGTTTCAGGGCATATGGCCGCCCGTCGTCAAAAGTCAGGTAGACAACTGAATCCGCTGTAGGGCGATGCCAGGTCAGTTTGTAGATCTGGCCATCTCGCATGGCATAAGCCACACCGCTACCGCTGAAATCCATCTGCACAATTTCCGGTGTGCGCAAATAATACGAATGCGGCATCATCAAGACGACCACGTTATCTGCCGCGATGACCTGATTGTTCAGGCGGTCGGTCAGCTGCTTGTAAACTTCGTTCTGCCCGTTGGTCGGATCGTTTTGGGTTTCAGAGAAACGCAGATAACGGCCCTGGGCCGGGTCGTAATCCCAGCGATTATAAATTGCCGACGAATAACGGGCAAAAAGGTGCGTGGCGGGCGTCCCGCTGGCCGGGATCTGATACTGGAAGGTCATGCCGTCCAGGTTCTGACGGCTATTGGGAATATTCTTGCGGGTCACGGCTTCGCTGAGCACTTTGGTATTCGCGACCAGGTAATTCAAACCCTTCGGATCATAGCGGCACATGGCCGGACAGGCTACCGTCCATTCGAAAATCAGGCGGTTGGCGTAATCAGAATTAAGAAGTTTCCGGAGCACGCGGAAGTCAGCGCTGCCAAAGGCAAATACGCCCTTATACATGCGGATCAGATTATCGTCAAATAAGCGTCCAGAGCGGATCGATCCGACCTGCTCGGCATCCTGTCCCAGGAAAATAGCAGCGTAGCGCGTTGAACCCTCCTCCGTGTAGTATTCGTAGACGATGTCAGCCAGCGAAAGCCCCCACTGGGGACGGACCGTGCGCGGCAGGTTCGAGACCTTGATGATCAGAGGCCGCCGCTCCAGACGAGACGGATCTGTCACCTTCAAGCCGGTTAGCGGGTCGACTTCAGGCGGGAAATTGCTTGGGCCATACCCTTCCGGCGGGTAATCCGGGGTAGCCGTAGGCTGCGGCGTCTGGGTGGGGGTCGGCGTATCGGTCACAGCCGGGGTCGGGGTGTATGCCGGGGTGAACGTGGCTGTCGCCGTCGGGGTCGGCAAAAGCTGCGCGGTCGGCATACAGGCCGCACTAAGCAGGAAAACAACGATCAGTACCAGGTATGCGCGTTTCATCATTTGGTAATCCTCCGTGCAAATCCAATCATACCTCGATTGGGAAAATCTGTCCGTGGTTTTGTAAAAGAGGTGGTATTCTTGCCTTTCCGTCACAATACCCATATAATGAATTGAA
>CAYOUV010000102.1:0-7073 GCA_964407265.1 uncultured Anaerolineaceae bacterium
TGGCCGCCTCGTTGACGCTCTCGATCATGACCCTACCCGTCATCATCAGCACGGCGGAGGAAGCACTGCGGGCCGTTCCCCAGGCCTTTCGGACGGTTTCGATTTCGCTGGGCGCCACCCAATGGCAGACCATCCGGCGCATCGTGCTTCCCCAGGCGATACCCGGCATCATCACCGGCGTGATCCTGGGGCTGGAGCGCGCTGCAGGCGAAACCGCGCCAATCTTATTCACCGGGGCGGCCTTTTTCCTGCCGCGCCTGCCCAATTCCCCTTTCGATGCTACCATGGCACTGCCGTACCACCTGTTCGTCATTTCCACCCAGGTACCCGAGATGCCGATCAAAATCCAGTATGGCACGGCCTTAGTGTTGCTGGCCTTCGTGCTGAGCATGAATTTGATCGCAACCGCGATCCGCTCGCGGGCCCGGGCCAAACGGCAGTGGTAAAGAGATGATGAATAAAATCATTATCGAGCACCTTTCCCTGCAATATGCAGACGGCACCGAGTCGTTGCGTGATATCACGCTAAACATCCGCGAACATGCCATTTCGGTTCTATTTGGACCGGCCGGTGGCGGCAAATCATCCCTGCTGCGCTGCTTGAACCGCCTGAACGACCTGACCGAGATTCGGAAACTTTCCGGACGTATCCTGATCGACGGGGAAAATATTCTCGATCCCAAAACTGACGTGATCGCCCTGCGCCGCAAAGTCGGCATGGTCTTCGCCCGGCCAGTGGTACTGCCTCTCACCATCCGGCAGAACCTGACTTACGGATTGGAACTGGCCGGCGAGAAGCGCAAGTCACGGTTGGACGAGGCGGTCGAACGCAGCCTGAAACTGGCTGCCATCTGGGACGAGGTCAAAGACCGGCTGGAGGATCCCGCCATTGCCCTCTCTGGCGGTCAGCAGCAGCGCATCTGTCTGGCGCGCGTGCTGGCGCTGCAGCCCGAGATCATCCTGCTCGACGAACCGACCTCCGGTCTCGATCCGATCTCAACCGGAAAAGTCGAGGCGGCCTTGCAGGAATTAAAAAAAGATTACACCATCGTGCTGGTGCCGCATTCAGTGCAGCAAGCCGGTCGCGCTGCCGATTTTGCAGCCTTTTTCCTGCAAGGCGAACTGGTCGAATATGACGAAGGCACGGATATCTTCACCAAACCCAAAATCAAGAAAACGGAAGATTACGTCACTGGAAGATTTGGATAACCGCCTTGGCGCAGAAACTACATGTCTGAAACCATTCTCATCGTCGAAGATGAAATCTCCCTGCAGGAAACTCTGGCGTATAACCTCGAAAAACAAGGTTATGCGGTCGAGGCAGTCGGTGACGGGCGTTCCGCTCTGGACGCCGCTCGGCGCCTGAAACCCGACCTGATCGTGCTCGACATCATGCTCCCTGAACTGGACGGCTTCGAAGTCTGCCGCCTCCTGCGCGAAGAGATGTCGACTCCCATCCTGATGCTGACCGCTCGCGATGACGAGATCGACCGGGTGGTAGGGCTGGAGGTCGGCGCGGACGATTACCTGACCAAACCTTTCTCGATGCGGGAACTGATGGCGCGCGTCAAAGCCCAGCTGCGGCGCTCGCGCCTGATCCGCGAAGAATTTGCTCGCACCGGGGAAACCGTTCCAGCCCAGGATGTTCTCAGCTTCGGAAACCTGAGTCTCAATCTAACTCGCGGTGAAGCACTTCTGGATGACCGGCCCCTGGCGCTCAAACCCCAGGAATACGACCTGCTGGTTTTCTTCGGCCAGCACCGCGGACAATTACTCTCGCGCGAGTTCATCCTCGAACGCGTCTGGGGCTGGGACTACATCGGCGACAGTCGCACAGTGGACGTACACGTACGCTGGCTAAGAAAGAAGATCGAGCCGGACCCGGCCCACCCCGCTCGCATTGTCACTGTGCGCGGTGGGGGCTACCGCTTCGAAGGTTGAAAGTTGGATCTGATACTCCAACGTTTATTATCCTCATGAATAACCTGCTCTCCGTCCTGATCGCACTCGCAGTTGCCTTGCTGATCTGGCTGGCCTGGCGTTATGCCGCTTTGCGCCGCAGGATCGACAAGTTGACACAAACAATCCATCGCACGGTGCATGGGGAATACCCATCCCTAGCCATCCCCGCGGACGTACGCGGGATCGAAGATCTCTCCAACGCAATCAGGGCCTTAGCCGAAGCGCAGCAAGCCCAGATCGACGGGATGGATGCCGAGCGTGCCAAGCTGGCCGCCGTGCTGGACCAACTGACCGACGGCGTTTTGATCGCCGACGAGGAGGGCCGCGTTCAATTTGCCAATCCGGCCGCAGAAGAAATATTCGGGGAGCATTTGCTCGAGCGCTCCCTCACCGAAGTGCTGCGCCACCACCAATTAGTGGAAATCTGGCAGAAATGCCAGGCCAGCGGCGAAACACAAGCCGACTCAGTCGAACTACCGGCCAGCCGGCAGTGGCTGCAATTGGTTGCCATGCCAGACCTGCACACGCCGGGCGGCAGCCTGCTATTGGTACAGGACCTGACTCAACTACGCCGTCTGGAAACCGTCCGTCGGGATTTCATCAGCAACCTGTCTCACGAATTGCGAACGCCGCTGGCTTCGCTCAAGGCCCTGACCGAAACCTTGCAAGACGGGGCCCTGGACGATCCCCCGGCTGCCCGCCGCTTCATCGACCGTATCCAGGCTGAAGTGGATGCCTTGACCCAGATGGCGCAGGAATTGCTCGATCTCTCACGCATCGAATCTGGACAGGTGGCGCTGGACCTCAAGTCGTTCGCTCCCTGCAAATTATTGCACTCATCCGCAGAACGCATGCGGCTGCAGGCGGAACGCGCCGGGTTGGCCCTGCTGGTCGACTGTCCGCCCGACCTGCCCAATGTCCACGCCGACGAACCGCGCATCGAGCAAGTGCTGGTAAACCTGATCCACAACGCGGTCAAGTTCACCCGTCCAGGCGGGAGCGTGACCCTTTTGGCGGAAGCCGACGAAAGCCTGGTCCGATTCGCTGTGCGGGACACGGGTATCGGTATTCCGGCCGAGGACCTGCCGCGCATCTTCGAACGTTTTTATAAAATCGACCGTGCCCGTTCCAGTGGCGGCACCGGGCTGGGGCTGTCGATTGCGCGGCACCTGATCGAAGGACACGGGGGAAAAATCTGGGTTGAGAGCCTCGAGGGTCAGGGCAGCACCTTCTGGTTCAGCCTGCCCAGCCCGCAACATTAACACCTTTCAGTTAGTTTTCAAAATATCCCAAACCTTTCAAGCTTCATCTATACTTAATGTTGTTCTGCTAGAATTCACACAATAATAGTAAGGAGAGTTGACAGTGTACGCTTTTTTGATCATCGCTACCATGGCTTTGCTGGTGGTGTTCGGAGTGGACGTAGCCCACAAACGGCGCGACTTCCTGCAGAAACAAGAAGAGCAAGGCTCCCACAATTCATAATTATTAGCCCGATTCAGCCTCACAACGCCTGCCATTCCTGGCGGGCGTTTGCTTTTAAGCCTTAACAAGGTGTTAACCTGTTCTTCCCTTGTCATTAAACACCACCCGGTATGATGTGCTTTGTAGAAAAACATACACCAAGGAGAAAAGAGAATTATGTCCCGTGTTTTCCGTCCGTTGTTTCTTACATTGGCTGCGCTCGCTCTGCTTTTGGCCGCCTGCGGTACGCCGGCCACACCGGCATCCGAAGCATCGCTCCCTGCTGGATCGGTCCAGATCAACGGCGCCGGCGCGACCTTCCCCCTGCCCGTCTATACTGAGTGGACCTACGCCTATCCATACGTAGATCCTTCCGTGACGCTCAACTACCAGGGCATCGGTTCGGGTGGCGGCAAAAAAGCCATCATCGATGGCACTGTCGATTTCGCGGGTTCCGACTCGCTCGTGACCGATGATGAGTATGCGGCTGGCAAAGATCTCCAGATGTACCCGATGCTGGCCGGCGCCGAGGTCATGATCTATAACATCCCCGAGCTCGATCCCGCCAGCGATCCTGCCCTGATCTTCGACCGCCAGACTTTAGTCGATATTTACAGCGCCAAGCTCAGCTTGTGGAACGATCCGGAGATCGTGGCGCTCAATCCTGACCTGGCATCCAAGCTACCCGCCAAGCCCATCACTGCCGTGCATCGCTCGGACGGTTCCGGCACGACCGAGATCTTCACCCGCGCCCTGTCCTCATTCAGCCAGGATTGGCATGACAGCGTTGGCTTCGGCACCTCGATCGAATGGCCGGTTGACAAAGCTGGTACAGGCGTGGGCGGCAAGGGCAATCAGGGTGTAGCCGCGGCTGTCCAGAACACCCCCTACTCGATCGGGTACGTTGAATTGAGCTACGCAGTCGCCAATAAACTGGCTTATGCCAAGATGATCAACAAAGCTGGCCAGACCGTTTCGGCCACCGCCGACAGCCTGGGTTCCGCCATGAACGACTTCGCCGACAGCTTCACCGACAAACTGACCAACATCATCGTTGATGGCCCCGGCGACGGCACCTGGCCGATCGCCGGCTATACCTACCTGGTGCTGCACCAGACCGGCATGACCGACTGTGTCAAGGCTCAAAAACTGATCGAATATATCCAATGGACCCAGACGGATCCCGGCGCAATCAAGCGCGCTACCGATCTCGGTTATGCGACGCTGCCGCCCACCGTGCGTGACAAGGTCTTCGCCAAATTAGGCGAGCTGACCTGCAAGGGCCAGCCGGTCATGAGCAAATAATCGCCAACTTCCCATAGTCCCCGGAGGGTTGCCCGTATGGGGAACCCTCCAAGTCTGTTTCACCCCGTAAACGAAGGGATTTCTCTCAACCTGCAGGGACTACCAGTTGGTAGAAATTGCTTTGTGCTGTTACGGGGAATGACATGAAAAGAAAATAAAATGAGAACAACGACACCTTTTTCAAGCGATCGCTGGCTTGATCGCCTGCGCCGCGCCCTCCAGCACGGTGACCGCCCCTGGCGGGGACTGATTGTGCTGGTCTCGTTGGGCGTTATCGTTTTAATGCTATCGATCGGCTGGATGTTGTGGCGCGACTCGGTCGACGCACGTCAGGCTTTCGGGTTGAACTTCCTTCTCCCGACCAACAACGCCTCCTGGAATCCGGTCAAGGACCATTACCAGGCCTGGCCTTTCATCTACGGCACGCTGCTGACCTCCGTCGTCGCCCTGCTGCTGGCCTTACCGGTCAGCCTGGGCATCGCTATTTTCCTGGCCGAGCTCTGCCCAACCTGGCTGCGGACACCGCTTAACTGGATGGTGGAGCTGCTGGCTGCTATCCCCAGCGTCGTATACGGTCTGTGGGGTATCTTCGTGTTTCTGCCAATAGTAGTCGCACCGCTGGGGAATGCACTATCGATCCTTGCGCCCATTCCTTTGCTGGGCGCCCTTTTTTCCGGGACGATCCCGGTCAGCGGCTCTTCGCGCCTGGCTGCAGCTCTGATCCTGACGATCATGATCATTCCGACCATTACAGCCGTGACTCGTGATGTTCTGCAGGTCATCCCCGATTCGCAGCGCGAGGCTGCCCTATCCCTGGGAGCCACGCAGTGGGAGACCATCTGGCAGGTGCTGCTGCCCTACGGGCTTTCGGGCATCCTGGGCGCGGTCATCCTCGGCCTGGGACGCGCGCTGGGTGAGACCATGGCGGTGACGATGGTGATCGGCAACAGCATCGAGGGCTCGTTATCGCTGTTGCGGCCGGGCTATACCATGTCGAGTATCATCGCTAATGAATTTGCAGAAGCGGTCAGTAAACTGCATGCCCAGGCCTTGATCGAGATCGGGTTGGTGCTGTTCTTCATGACCCTGATCTTGAACATGATCGCCCGTCTCTTGGTCTGGCGCGTAGCGCGGCGCACGCCGCAGGAGGCGCGCGCATGACCCACTTCCAGGAATTGATTGCCAGGAACGAACCGCGCCGCGGGCGTCGTCGCAAAGCCACCAACGTCATTATGCTGACGATTACGGGTTTGTTGACACTGCTGGCACTGGTTCCGCTTTTCTGGATCATCGGCTACGTTATTTACCGTGGCGGCCAGTCCATCAACCTGGATTTCTTCACGCAACTCCCCAAACCACTGGGGATGGCTGGTGGCGGCGTGCGACATGCCATCGAAGGCACAATCGTTATCACCATTTTAGCTGGGCTGTTCGCTATCCCGCCCGGGGTACTGGCAGCCTTTTACGCTTCCCGCAACCCAAACACGCCGCTGGGCCTCGCCCTGCGTTTCGGCACTGACGTGTTATCCGGTGTGCCGTCGATTGTGATCGGCTTGTTTGGATACGCCGTTATGGTCAAGCCGATGGGAAACTACTCGGCTTTGGCTGGTGGTGTAGCCCTGGCTGTTCTGATGCTGCCAATTATCATTCGCACCACCGAGGAGATGCTCAAGCTGGTGCCGCATACCTTGCGGGAAGGCTCGCTGGCTCTGGGTGCGCCTGAGTGGAAGACCTCGATCAGTGTTGTTTTCCCGGCTGCGCTGAACGGCATTATCACCGGCTTCTTACTGGCCATCGCCCGTGCTGCTGGAGAAACCGCCCCACTGCTCTTCACAGCTCTAGGAAACGAGCATTACGATCTCGGTTTGATTATCAACAATGGGATACAGACTCATCAATCCGTATTTCAAATCATTGGGCGCATCGTCGACCAACCAGCCGATTCGCTGCCGCTCACGCTCTGGAAGTATGCCCAGCAGCCATACCCCGAGCGTATCGACCAATCCTGGGCTGTGGCGTTGATCTTGATGATCTTTGTGTTGTTGATCAATATTGGCGCGCGCTTGTGGATCGAAAGCCGCAAACGCCGTTTGCAAGGAAAATAACCATGGATATGAAACTTCAAACCAATCACGCACACCTGACCAACGGGGATGCTCCCGTTAAAGTGGATGTCAAAAACCTGTCGATGTACTATGGTAAATTTCGTGCACTCTCCAACATCGATCTCGTCATTCGCGAAAAACAGATCACAGCCATCATCGGGCCTTCGGGCTGCGGCAAATCGACCCTGCTGCGCACCTTCAACCGCATGAACGACCTGACCCCCAACACGCACACCG
>CAYOUV010000103.1:0-6860 GCA_964407265.1 uncultured Anaerolineaceae bacterium
CTACGGCTAAGGGCTTGAAGCTGTGGTTCCGCAGTTACCCATTGATCGACCTCGGGCTTTAATTATTTGCCAAACCTGCAATGTGGCTGGCTTTTAGGGAAATTTTGCAAGGATAACTGTATCAACGGCAAAGGAAGGTGATTACCTTAGACAACCATCTGACGAATAAAATCCAATGGCCCAATTATATTGAATGGAGTAGGGAATGAATTTCAAAAAGTTAAGTACACTCATAGGGGCTATACTAATCATCTTCGCCACGGTGGTGTGTTCGAGCTCCGCCATCCCATTGGGACCCACAGCGACGCCCGAACCAACCAACACACCACAACCGACTTCCACGCCGCGGCCTACCAACACACCACAACCGACCGCCACCCCCAATATCCAAATCGGGGACTGGGTGGATGGCCACTTCTGGTCGGTGAAGGTTGTCAAGGTAGACACTGCGACCGAACTTGATGGGCTAAAACCGCAAAACGACCAGTTCCTGCTGGTCGATGTGCAGTGGAAAGCCAACGGTTTGACTGAGATGCATTCGATTGAAGGTGTGGATTTTATGCTGGTGGATAAAACGGGCAAGGAATACGCTATTTCCGGCATGATCTACGAAAGCGGTACATTCACTTCCTTCTCAGACAAGGCCCAATACCAGAAGAGCAAGTGGAGGATTTCTCGAGTAAGTGGTTCAAAAAGCGACACCTACCGCTTGGTTTTCGATATGCCCTCCAACGCGAATAACCTAAAGCTGTGGTTCCGTGACCTGTCTCCGATCGACCTCGGCTTGTAATAGTAACAAAAAACTGGTACGGTAATGACTGCTGGCGGTTGTTTTCTAAAACAGCCGCCAGCAATTTTTATCCCTTGAGTAAACATATCCCTGGATTCGGTTAGATATTATTTTAAACGATTTCCCAAATCCCAAGGCTGTGCTATGATTGCGACTTGATTCATCCCTGAAAGGTTTTCATGTTTACCCGGATAAATCGCATCTATCACGAATTTCCTTCAAAATTTTGGGTCGTCGTGCTGGTGTCGTTCATCGACCGCATCGGCGGGACGCTGCTTTTTCCGTTCTTCTCACTCTACATTACCCAGAAATTCAACGTCGGTATGACCCAGGCCGGAATCATTCTGGGTATTTTTTCGGTATTCGGCCTGGTCGGCAGCATGGTCGGCGGTGCGCTGACCGACAGATTCGGACGCCGACGTCTGATCCTGTTCGGACTGGTCTTCAGCGCGCTTTCCACGCTCTCGCTCGGGCTGGCCAATACGCTGGCCACTCTTTATCCGCTGGCGGTCGTCATCGGTCTGCTCTCCGATATAGCCGGTCCGGCCAATCAAGCCATGATCGCCGATTTGCTGCCCGAAAAACAGCGCGCAGAGGGCTTCGGCATCCTGCGCGTGGCTGGGAACATGGCCTGGATCATCGGGCCGACCATCGGCGGCTTCGTCGCCAACCGCTCATTCTTCCTGCTGTTCGTGATGGATGCCGTCATCAGCTGCCTCGTGGCTGTACTTTTCTACCTGTTGATGCCCGAAACCAAACCAGAAGCCCCGGACCAGGCCCAGCCGCAAAGCATGTTACAAACCTTCGCAGGGTATTCTTTTGTGCTGCGCGATTTCGCCTACGGATCCTTTCTGCTGGCAGCCATGTTGATGGGCCTGGTGTATCAGCAGATGTACAACTCCCTCTCAGTCTTCCTGCGCGACAATCACGGCATCACGCCGCAAGGGTACGGTTTTCTGTTAACCACCAGCGCCATTACAGTCATCCTGCTCCAGTTCTGGATGACGCGTAAGATCAAACATCGTCCACCTTTCCTGATGATGGCTGCCGGGACCGTGTTTTACATGGTCGGATTCAGCATGTTTGGCTTCGTCTCGGCCTATTTCCTGTTCGCACTGGCAATCGTCGTGATCACATTCGGCGAGATGATGATTATGCCCACCAGCCTGGCGCTGGCAGCCGGCTTTGCCCCCGAAGAGATGCGCGGGCGCTACATGGCGCTCTTCAGCTTATCCTGGGCCCTGCCTGCCACGATCGGACCAGGCGCAGCCGGGCTGATCCTGGACAATTACAACCCGAACTTATTGTGGTATCTGGGCGGCATCCTTTGCGCGGTGGCAGCCCTGGCATTCTACGCCTTGCACCTGCGGCTCGGGACTCAGAAACGGTTTGCTCCCGCCTCGATAGAGGAACAAGCCATGGCTGCAGATTGACCCATCAACCTGCTCCACAAAAAAAACGGGTGACGCGCAAATATGTCACCCGTTTTTCTTCCCCCAGTCCCGCCCGACAAAACTTACTTATCAGACGCCACCGGCTTGAAAATATCCTCAATCCGACAGCCAAAAAGATTCGCCAACTTGAACGCCAGCGGCAGCGACGGGTCATACTTGCCGTTCTCGATGGCGTTGATCGTCTGGCGGGAAACGTCCAGCAACTCGGCTAACTGCGCCTGGGACCAGTCTCGTTCTGCCCGCAGCACCTTCAGGCGATTTTTCATCGATAGCGCCACAAGGTCCACAGTTTGCCAACCAGCCACATGGCTGCCATCACCAGCAACACCACACCGACGTTGATTGTCGCAAAACCGGCAAATTGCAGCAGGGCATAACCCGCCACAAAAATGGCTGTACCTGCAAATCCGATGGCAATCGCTTCGGTCTGGATACGGCGCTGCAGTTCGTCCAGGCTGGCAATGGCCATCCCAATCGAGACCACTAAGGCAGTCCAGCCCAGCGTTGGCAGAAGAGTCACCAACAAGGCCTGAGAACGGGTCAGGTCCAGATCGATCAGATACGAGTAGACCATGCTGGCCAGCAGGAAGAAAGTGGCGGCATACCCCATACGGCGTGCCAAGCGCATGGGATAGCGCATCTTGGGCGGTCGGTTAGTCAAGCGAAACCCGAGGGCGATGCCAAATAAACCCCCGATGAGAACGCCCAATACAAGGCTGACCCCGAATCCGCTGGCATACAGCAGTCCAAACGACGCCCCGGTCAGACCAGCCGCGAACAGGTTTTTCGTCAGTTCGCTCATTGCTTGATTCTGCACATCTGATTTCATGTCATTCTCCTTATGTAAAGTATCCTTTACACTCATAGTTTACAACAATCCCCGCAAAATGTCAAGTAAGCTTTACTTATTGTAAAGGGGTGTATACATAAGACAGCCCCCGCTCGGCGATAGAAGTTCTTATCCGTTAAATGCTATGCTGCTATTCCATCCTAGACAAGCTCCTGCACGGACAGGGGCTTGTGGTCGCGGATGGACTGCTGGGTTTCACAACAGTATTTTTTAGTTGGATTTTTGGCATTTCCGGTATGAATAGACACCAAAAAGATTAAACCAAAGAGCCTCAAACGGAATCGAGGCTCTTTAATCACAAATGGGCTTCTTATTCTGTGACCAACAAAAATTTGGCGTAGCGCCCGTGCAGGCTGCCAATCCATTTGACCAGGTGCATGGTCACAGTCCACAGCAGGATGCCTCCTAACACCGCCAGGGGGTACCCCCATTGGGGCAAGTAGTAGTTTATGCCGTTCACATTCTGAAACAACGGAATATCGAACATTTCTTGTAAAACCGGTAAGGCGATAAAGGAAATGGAAAAGGAGAACACCATCACCAGAACCGCAAGGTAGGCCATTCCCAGGACAAACTGGAGCAACATGTAAACAAGTGACAACCAGGTATGCTTGTCAGTTACAAGAACTTTGATGCGCTCAAGCAGCTTGGCGTTCTGGGGCATGAACAACGGGCGGCGCGGCATACGAATGCCCAATAGGGCTTCCACCAAACGACCTTCCAGCCAGATCACGCCGCGGATCGACAGCAGGAACAAGAGCATGACCGGCAATCCGAAGATGAACAGGGCAAGCGAAACCGACAAAGACAGCCCAATCACTGCCCAGCTGAAGTAGACCACGCCGGTCACGAAGGCAATCAACATATAAAACAACGCACCCCAGGCGCGCGGGTCGGCGTAGATAGCGAAAAAACGTCCAAGCCAGGAACCCGTTTTTTTAACGGACGCCGGTGTGAGGCCGGAGAAGGTGCGGCGTTCGACTTCCACATAAGCGGCAGCTGTCTCCTCCGGAGTCCCGTATTGCGTAATGATCTGCGCCAAGGCCTGCGCCTGGTCCAAGTCCGGCTGACCCTCCTGCATGGAGGCCAGCGCCGTCCGCAAGTGCTCTTCAGCATCAGCCAGCGCATCCTGGACGGTGGCGCTGTCACTGCCCCTGAGTTCGGCTTTGAGAGCCTGCAAATATTCCTCTACGGTCTTAGTCATGGCTGACTCCTTTTAAAATGTTATCGACGTAAGATTTGGTCTGCTCCCAGGCCTGGAGCCAGATCTGGAAGGACTGGCGACCAGCTTTGGTAATGGTGTAATAGCGGCGCGGCGGACCAGAAACGGATGGTTCGACCTTGCTTTCCAGCAGGCCGCTGCTCTCCAGCGAGCGCAGCACCGGGTAGAGCGCGCCTTGTTTCATCATCGGTGTAGCCTGGCTGCGATCCTCAAGGAGTTTGGCAACCTGATAGCCATAGAGCGGCTCGGTGGCTTGCTCCATCACGCTGAGCAGGACCAGCGAGGCAATACCAGCGTTCATTTCCTTTTGGAATTTTTTGGTGAGTGCATCCTGGTCGATCACCTTGACTCCTTTCACATGTGGTTACTATTAGTTCGTTATAGTAATTACTGCCTAGTATTATTGACTTAATAATAGCGTTAACTTAGGCATATGTCAAGGATTTAAATACATACCCCGCCAGGAGAACCCGGCGGGGTATGTATTTAATAAACCATATTTCCCGGGTACTGGATTACATCTCGTCTTGGATTTCAGCGGCGCGCAAGGTGTTGGCCATCAGCATGGCAATCGTCATCGGGCCGACACCACGGGGGACGGGGGTAATGTAACCAGCAACTTCTTTGGCCTCATCAAAATTGACATCACCAACCAGGCGATAACCACGCTTCTTGGTTGGGTCAGGTTTGTCGTTCATACCCACGTCAATCACGGCTGCCCCAGGTTTGATCCAATCGCCGCGCACGAATTCCATCTTGCCAATAGCTGCGATTAGGATATCGGCCTGGCGCACCACGTCGGCAATATTCTTTGTGCGGGAATGGCAGACGGTCACTGTCGCATTTTCCTTCACAAGCAATAGAGCAGCGGGCATACCCACAATGTTAGAACGGCCTAGAACAACCGCATTGGCGCCGGAAATCTGCACCCCGGCTTCCTTGAGCAGGTAGATACAGCCATAGGGTGTGCAGGGCACGAACAATGGCTCACGGCCTTTCTGCGCCAAACGACCAATATTAATCGGCGAGAAGCCATCCACGTCTTTTTCAATACTGATGAGCTGCAGTACGCGCTCCTCGTCCAGATGATCAGGCAGCGGTAACTGCACCAGAATGCCGTTCACCTTCGGGTCGGCATTTAATTCCTTGATAAGTTTTTCCAGGTCTTCCTGGCTGATGTCAGCCGGAACCGGGTGGTGAAAAGATGTCATACCCAGGTCAGCGCAAGCCTTCTGCTTCATACTGACATAGGTAGCCGAGTCAACTCGTTCGCCGACTAACACGGTCGCCAGTCCGGGCTGGGATTTCCCCGCCGCAATCCGTTCAGCGACCTTGACCTTCACTTCGTCTCGCACTTTTTGTGCAATCGCTTGTCCATCAATTAATTGAGCTGTCATGGATCACTCCCTTTGGTATTAATTTACTGTGAAGAATCGTACAAGTTATTATACAATCCCATCCCGGTCCCGAGAAGTGACAAAAATCCCTAGTTCAAAGTCAAGACTGCCTCCCCGTTGAAGCGGCTGTGTTTCATGTCGTCCAGAGCCTGGTTGGCCTCCGCCATGGGATACAGCTTGACAGTTGACTGGATGCCGATCTCCGCCGCCAGGTCCAGGAATTCAAGCCCGTCCTGGTAGGTGGCATTGGCCACCGAGCGCAGCGTCCGTTCCTCGTAGATCGTCCGGTAGGAGAAGGACGGGATATCGCTCATATAGATGGCGTTGATGGCCAATGTCCCACCCGGGCGAAGCTTTTCGAGCATGAGCGGGACCAGATTCCCGGACGGGGCGAAGATCACCGCCCGGTCCAGTGCGCGCTCCGGGCTCTGGCCGGCTTCCCCGACCCAGTCCGCGCCCAGGTCCCGGGCGTGCTGCCGGTGCTCTTCCGAGCGGGTGAAGACAGAGACCCGGCAGCCCCAGTGATTCAAAACCTGGAGGCACAGATGCGCACTGGCTCCAAAACCGACCAGGCCGACGTGTTCTCCCGGCTGGATCTCAGCCTGCTTGAGTGAGCGGTAGCCGACGATGCCAGCGCACAGCAGCGGCGCAGCCTGCTCGTCCGGAATGCCGTCCGGGAGCGGCAGCACGTAATCCGCCTCAGCCAGCAGGTATTCGGCGTAGCCGCCGTCGACGTGGAAGCCGGTAAATTTAGCATTGGGGCACAGGTTTTCCTGGCCGCGCTGGCAGAACTCGCACTTTCCGCAGGCCGAATACAGCCAGGGCAGGCCGACCCGCTGACCGAGCTGGCGCTCCTGCACGCCCGCGCCCAGCGCTTCGACCACCCCCACCACCTGGTGTCCCGGCGTGACCGGCAGCGCAGGCGGATGGATCTCCCCCTCGACCGTGTGCAGGTCGGTGTGACAGGCGCCGCACAGGCTGACCTTGAGGCGCACCTGTCCCGGCCCGGGTTCGGGAACTGGTATCTCGACAGATCGAATAGGCTTTTCTTCAACAGGTGCAGGTTCGAATAAACGATAGGCTTTCATGGGGCAATTATAAGACAACTGTTTTTTATAAAATTGTGATCTTCACCAGGCGCATTAAT
>CAYOUV010000104.1:0-6846 GCA_964407265.1 uncultured Anaerolineaceae bacterium
GCGTGGATGGGGACTTCGACCAGACGCAGTTGTTTTTCGCGGGCAAGGAACTGCATCTCCGACTCGACCGAAAAGCCCTCGGATTCGAAATCAAGGGCGTTCAACGCCTGGCGGGAAAAGGAGCGGAAGCCGCTCTGGGAATCGGTGACGTTGAAACCGGAACTGAGATTGGTGACGGCGGTGAGGGCATGCTGCCCAAAGATACGCCAACGGGGGATGCGGCTTTTCACTTGCAGGAAACGCGAGCCGATGACGATATCCGCTTCGCCGGCGAAGATCGGGGCGGTCATAGCCGGGATGTCGCTGCAGGAGTGCTGGCTGTCGCCATCCAGGATGATGACCGCCAGGTGCTTATCCTTCATTACCTTCGTCTTCTGGCGGATGTAGAAGAACCCGGAGTTCAAGGCGGAGGCTTTCCCTCGGTTGGCTTTATGCTGCACAAGTTCCGCCCCGGCCTCCCGGGCGATGCGGGCGGTATCATCCTTCGAGCCGTCGTCGACCACGATGACGGTCGCAGCGTACTGGCGCGCCTGGATGACCAGGCTGCCGATGAAGCGTTCCTCGTTATAGGCGGGGATGAGGACCACCCTGTGGGTACGCATGGATTTTTCAGTTAGTGGAGACTTTGACTCTTGTGCGGCCATGAGAATATCTGCTCCTTGTAAGTCATTTTCCATTTTACCCAATAAAAAGAGAATTACCGTTACAAATGCATGATGGCAGACTGCGAGGGTGTAAAGATTGCATTTTCCTGGTTCTTATAGGTGGTCGAGGTCAACTATCAGGGTAACGTCGTCTTACGCGATTCACCCCTCTCATCCATATTTCTGACGCGCCTGCTGGCTTTCTTGGCGGAAGTAGCTCTGATCTACCAGCTCGCTACCTTGCTGCGTCTGCTGAACGCGGGCCGCCTCAGCTGGGTGGATGGACTATCATGGGGCATGACGATATAATCCATTCATGCCCGAAGGCCTACTCAAAACTAAACTCTTTGCCCCGCCGCTGCCTCTCAACCAGGTGCCGCGTACTTCCTTGCTGGAGAACGTCGACTGTGCCATGGAATCGCTGAAGAAAATACTCCTGTAACCCGACTCACTGCCAATTAAATCCAAATGCCACACATCCGCAAACTTCTCTCCTTCGTCAAACCCTACTGGAAGCGCAGCCTGCTGGCGCTGTTCCTGCTGACCACGGTGGTGCTGATGGACCTGGCTATTCCGCGCCTGATCGAACGCATCATCGACCAGGGCATCACCCCCAGGGACATGGGAGTGGTGGTCGGCACCACGGCCTGGATGCTGGGCATCTCGCTGCTGCAGACCCTCTTTGCGGTCGGCAACAATATCCTGTCGGTGCAAGTCGGCGAGGGCGTTGGGCGCGACATGCGTGAAGCACTCTTCGTCAAGATCCAGTCCTTTTCCTTTGGAAACCTGGACCGGCACAACACCGGACAGTTGATGGTGCGCATGTCGAGCGACACCAGCGTTTTTCAGCGGCTGGTACAGATCTCGCTGCGGATCGGCACGCGCGCCCCGCTCTTGATGGTCGGCAGCCTGATCCTGATGTTCAACACCGACACCCATCTGGCGCTGATGATGCTGCCGGTGCTGCTGGTGACCGCACTCGTGATTGTTTTCTTCGTCTCTAAAATGGAACCGCTCTTCCGCAGCGTGCAGCAAAAATTGGACTGGCTTAATACCGTCCTGCAGGAGAACATCGCCGGGGTGCGGGTGGTCAAGGCCTTTGTGCGCGCGGAGCGCGAGGCGGAGCGCTTCGCAGAATCCAATGAAGCCTACACCCAGCACTCGATCCGGGTGATGGAATTCATGTCGACCCTTTCTCCGATCATGACCATCCTGGTCGACGTCGGGATTGTGACGGTCATCTGGGCCGGCGGGATGCAGTCCATCCGCGGGGGGGTGACGGTCGGGCAAATCGTTGCCTTTATCAATTACCTGCAAACCACGCTGGGGCCGCTGACCATCATGGTCATGCTGGCCAATGTGCTGGCGGCCGGCAGCGCCTCGGCCGAACGCATCAACCAGGTGCTGGAGACCACGCCCGAGGTCCAGGATGCACCGCATCCGCTGCAGCTGCCGGAACGAACTGAACCACGCATCGTCTTCGAGCAGGTCAGCTTCCACTACAACGGTGCCAGCGACCGGCCGGTACTGCAAGGCGTCGACCTGGTGGCTGAACCAGGCCAGACCATCGCCATCCTGGGTGCGACCGGCTCGGGCAAGTCCTCGCTGATCAACCTGATCCCGCGCTTCTACGACGTCTCGGCCGGACGGGTGCTGCTGAACGGGGTCGATATCCGCCAGGTCCCGCAGGACGAACTGTTGGCCCAGGTCGGCATCGTGCCGCAGGAGACAGTCCTGTTCTCGGGTACGGTGCGCGACAATATTCGCTACGGCCGCCCGGAGGCCAGCGACGAGGAAGTGGTAGCCGCAGCCAAAGCGGCCCAGGCGCACAAATTTATCCTCAAGCTGCCGGACGGATACGACACCCACATCGAGGAACGCGGCGTCAACCTGTCTGGCGGACAGAAGCAGCGCATTGCCATTGCCCGTGCCCTGCTGGTGCGCCCGGCGATCCTGATCCTGGACGACAGCACCAGTTCGGTAGACGTGGCGACCGAGACCAAAATCCAGGAAGCCTTGAAGGTGTACATGCACGGCCGGACCAGCTTCGTGGTGGCGCAGCGCATCAGCACCGTGCTCAAAGCCGACAAGATCCTGGTCATCGACCAGGGCCGCATCGCCGCTGAAGGAACCCACAGCCAATTGATGCAGTCCAGCCCGATCTACCAGGAAATCTACGCCTCGCAGCTGGGCGACGGGCTCAAACTGGACGAGGTGCGCTAGGTGGCCGACCAATCCAAAGCTTCCCCGCAGGATAATCTCAAGACTATGCGCACCGCAATGGGACGCGGTCCCATGCGGCCCGGTACGATCGAAAAGGCCCGTGACCCACGCCGGGCGCTGCTGCGGCTGGCGCTCTACCTGCGCTCCTACCAGGTTCCGCTGATCCTGGTCCTGGTCTTTGTGCTGATCTACACCGTGTTGGGACTGTTCGAGCCGTACCTGATCGGGGTAGCCATCGACCGCTTCATTTCCAGCAGACAGGCCCAGGGTTTGGTGCGCATCGCGCTGATCCTGCTGTTGGTCTATCTGCTGGACAACGGCTTCAAAGCCCTCTCGAGCTGGATCATGGCGCGCATCTCGCAGGACGCGCTCAAACAGGTACGCCGCGACCTGTTCGGGCACCTGCAAAGCCTGTCGATCCAGTTCTTCGACCAGCACACGGCCGGGGAGTTAATGAGCCGCCTGACCAACGACATCGACGCCATCAACCAGACCGTCTCCCAAAATATCGTCTCGCTGGCGGCCAGCACGCTCTCGATGATCGGCATCCTGATCGCCATGTTCGTGCTGAACGCCTGGTTGGCACTGGCGTCCCTGATCGTGGTGCCGATCATGGTATGGTTCGCAGATTTTGTGGCGCGCTATACCCGCAAGGGCTTTCGTAACCTGCAGCTACAACTGGGCGGGCTCAACAGCGTCATGGAGGAGGCCATCAGCGGGCAACGCGTGGTCAAGGCTTTCCGGCGCAGCGATTCGGCTATCACGGAATTCCGCCGCCACAACCAGCTGGTCTACCAGGCCGGAATCTACGCCAACAGCTACGCCCTGCTGCTGATGCCGCTGACCAACGTGCTGGGCAATCTGTTCGTGATTGTGCTGGTCGGGTTGGGCGGCTACCTGGCGCTGCAGGGACTGGCCACCATCGGCATCATCGCCACCTTCATCGCCTACGGGCGCAACTTCATCCAGCCGCTGCGCCAACTGGCCAACATGTACAACTCGATCCAGGCCGCGCTGGCCGGGGCAGAACGCGTCTTCGAGATCATCGACACGCCGATGGAAATCGACGAAGCACCGGACGCTGTCCCGCTCGAGCGCGTGCGCGGCGAGGTGCGCTTCGAAGAGGTGCGCTTCGGCTACCTGCCGGATACGCCGGTCATCAAGGGAATGTCACTGCAGGCCAAAGCCGGGCAAACCGTGGCGCTGGTCGGGCCGACCGGGGCGGGCAAGACCACCCTGATCAACCTGCTGATGCGCTTCTACGAAGTGGACGGCGGGCGTATCACCATCGACGGGCACGACCTGCGCCAGCTCAAGAAGGCTGACCTGCGCCGCCAGTTGGGACTGGTGCTGCAGGATACCTTCCTGTTCTCCGATACGGTCATGGAGAACATCCGTTACGGGCGGCTGGAGGCCACGGACGAAGAGGTGATGCGGGCCGCGCAGCTGGCCGGCGCGGACAGCTTCATCCGCCAGCTGCCGCAGGGCTACCAGACCAAACTATCGGAACGGGCCAGCAACCTGAGCCAGGGACAGCGCCAGATGCTCTCGATCGCCCGCGCCGTCCTGGCCGACCCCGGCATCCTGATCCTGGACGAGGCCACCAGCAGCGTCGACACGCGCACCGAGGCCCACATCCAGGCTGCGCTGCTGCGCCTGATGCAGGGCCGCACCAGTTTCGTCATCGCCCATCGCCTGAGCACCATTCGCGACGCGGACCAGGTAATCGTCGTCAACGACGGCCAGATCGTCGAGCAGGGCAGCCACCAGGCGCTGCTGGATGCCAAAGGTTTCTATTACGATCTATATGTCAGCCAGTTCAAGGGGATTGCGATTTAGAACAAAGCCTCGCGGCTTGCGGAATCGTCTCATCAGGGTATCGCGAGTACGGAGTGCGCTAAGTTGGGCGGGTTCTCTTGGAATTACACTGTGAGACTAGAACCACTTCCCTACCCAGCCAAATATCAAGATGGTAACCAATGCGCCTGCTATTGCCCCAGCCACTAACTGAGCAGGCTCATGTTTTCGACGATGTAGACGTGCCCAGGCTACCAGAGGCAGACTCAAAAAAGCCCATACTGCAGGTGCCCCAAAGACGTATAGCAATGCGGTCGAGAAGCCACCCACCCCAGCCATGTGCAAACTGATCTTCCAGAAACTAGAGATAGTTAACATGGTGATTGCTAGAAAAAAGTAGGTTAAAACGATTACGCTCAACAGGTGCGGTCCATGTAGGACGCGAAGAATCAAGAGTGCGAGTACATCACTACTCAGACTAATCAAAATAAAACGCGGACGTTCGGAGCGCTCGGTCATTTCCATGTCGCTGACCCAACCGCGTTTGATACCAATCACCAAATAGGCTAAGGGTATACCCGTCACGATGATAAGTATAAGGATTGCCCAGCCTAAGCCAGACATATCAGACTCAATCCAGCCGAAAGCCAGAAAGATCGGGATGGAGAGTACAGAACTGTCAAATAGAATGGATATCCAACGCGCCAGTCGATCTCTCATAAAATAATATCTCCTTGCATATCCTGAGAATCTTTCACAAAACAATCTGTTATTTCGTGTTGATTGTCCGCTCAACGCCTGCTTCACCTGCCGGTAGGTCAGGTGCAAGCCCTTGTTAGGCGGCTCGTTGTTTATTTAAATGTAAAGCCCTTTATTTGCCTGTCTAAAATTAAGGAGCATTAGGTAAAATTTACAGGAATCAAATTTAATCGTCAAGACTTTCAGCGATTCGTATCGCTTCCTGCACAAGCCCAGGTACATCCAGGCTTATCGGCAGCCGAGCACCTTCATATTGAATGACTTCACCAGAAACAATATTTCCGACGGCGAGCGCCTTGCGTACAGAGAGGCCCTTCTTTTTCGCCACGAGGAAAGCCGCGAGGAAAGCATCTCCAGCTCCGGTGGAATCTACCGCTTCAATCTCCTGTGTAGGCAGCAAAAACTCTTCATCACCGAATCGAGCAAAAGCACCATCTGCGTCCAGGGTAACAACCGCATCAATGGGAGTCTTAGCGAGTTCGATTCTTACTTCGTCAAGGGCTACCTCTGGTTCAAGGCCTACCAGCACGGCTGCTTGCTCAAGGTTTCCTACCACCATCTGAGCTTTTGGCGCAAAGGTATCGTAGAAAGTACGGTAGTCATCAACGATTTTAGTGCTTTCAAGGGTAAGCACAAATGGAACATCTGCCTCTTCTGCTGCTTGTGCACAACGCGACATTGCTGCTTCAGATTCTGGACCAAAAGAAAGCGCAGAACCATCAAGCAAAACTAGCTCTGAGCCCTGAACTGCTCCAATGTCAATTCGAGTAGGACTCAACAGGGAGTTCGCACCATGAGTTAAGATGATAGTGCGCACGCCATCATCATCGACAAGATAAAAGTCATAACCCGTAACGGCTCCATCTTCAAGTTCGGAAAGGAACTCAAGCGAGTCTCTCTCACAATTTGAGACATAGGCTCTGCCGAAGGTGTCATCACCACCAATACCCATAATCCCACAGCTAACCCCAGCACGTGCTATAAGGTCAGCAGTGTTTGCAACTCCCCCACCGCCACGAGGGTCTGGAAGATTACCGCGATTATTTTTAAGTGCAAGGCGAATCTCTTCCATTCGATCCACAGAAAGAATCGTAAAACTACCTGGAATAAGGCCAAGTTCGCGAAGCTCCGCATGGCTAGTGATAAGATTTATACCACCGGTAACGGCACAAAGCGCTACTACAGAAGTCATTGAGAATCCTCCTCGAAGTTAAGCCATTCACAAAATTGTAGGCGAAGGTTCTGACCAATCAAGTTTCGTTCACGTGAAACCCAGTGCAGAAAAAAGCGGCACAAGCTCTTCAACAAATCTGCAAGGTTGGTTCTATGAAATGTGAAATCTCAGTTATCGGAAAATCTGGCTAGCGCCCAACGGTTTGCGATAGCATCCTGAAAAGGACATCGTCCCCGTAGGGGATATACC
>CAYOUV010000105.1:0-6760 GCA_964407265.1 uncultured Anaerolineaceae bacterium
CAATACGGAACGGGGCCATGCGGAGCATGGATTACCATTCCCCAGACGAATTTTTCAAAGGTGCTCCACCAGGCAGGAAGATATCCGAACCAGGTGGCATGTTCCGGCATCAATCCATTCTGGATGTCTCGTGGATTTATATACTTTTGTAAGTCAGGATACATGCCAGCTAACACGTAGAAACCAGCAGTGGGAAGGGCCACGATAATTTGAACACCCGATTCTGGGAGAAAACAGTCCTCGTAATGAATTACCTGGCCAGGATTACTGGCTTGATAATGCTTGGCTAAGTCGATGTAAGCCTGACGCCGTTCCTTGACGAGCTGGTAATAACTCAAATCATTGAATTGTGGCATTTCCATAGGCTGGCTGGCTCTCCAGATTAAGTAGGCCAAAGAAATTGACACCATCAAGATGGCACCGACGAATACCACCCTGATCACAATTGTAAAAGCCCTGATGACAAAGATACCGATAGGTTTCATAGCATATGCCTCCCGAATATAAATTTCATATATCCATGAGAAGATTTGAGCTTCGCAGAACCAAACTCCCACAGGGGCTCATATCTGTCAGGAACTCGACTTAAAACGGTACTCGTACTTTTCGTCAGTTGGCCGGGGTTTCGGACAGTGATCTTGCAGCCATGTGCCAGAAGAATGCAACCTGTTTGGCAGTTGGAAAAGGTTTTTGTCAGCCATTTTTAGCTCCTTGACGGAAGACTTTCCTGTTTATGACATTTCCTCAGCGCATACGTACCCAGGGATTATCTCCCGGCTGACAGGATTTCAGCGCATTCAGGTGGGTCAGATAAAGTTCGGGCTTTTTGCCGTTCTCGGTGGCCCATTGCACGATCTTGCCTTGAATTGTGTTCATCACGCCCAGCCGCGGGGTGACCACACAGATCCGTCCGGCACCGGCCAGGTAGGCATTTTCCCACTTGTGAAGCTGGGAAGCCCGATCGGCGCGCTCGCCGCTCTCCACTTCGATATAGAATACTTCGCCGTTTTTCCTGGCAACCAGGTCCGGCTGGGAATAGCGGTTCTCTCCAAGCTTGATCTGCAGGGGCTCGCGCTCGACTTCAAACCCCAGCGCCGAGAGATAATCCGCCGTCTTCAAGATCATGGTCGTATGCCGGTTGGATTTGTGCGCCTTCAAGAGCGCTTCGTATTCTCCCGGTGCTGGGGATTCACCTGATAGCTTGGTATAGACCCACTTGCCCTTATCGGTAAGCAGCACCAGATCGGTCGGACGTCCCTGGACTGACACACCACCCCGGCGCTCGATTAGCTCTTCTTCATGGCAAGCCTGGATACCGCGATAGGCGGTTCGCTCCGCAAGAATGCCTTTCCGGACGATGGACTGCTGGACCTCAGACAGGCGCGAATAGCCCGTTTGGCCAATCAGCAACACGATTTGTTTGTCCCGTTCAAAGCCTTTCCTTTTCGTCCACAGTTCAAACCATTCTTCATAATGACCGGCTGCCGGTTCAGGACTTTTCATTGTGGGCAGGTCTTGTCTCTTCTTTCGTTCGTGAGCCAGACTCTGGTCTAAAGAGGAAGCCTGTTTCTCCAGCCGCAGAACTCTGTCTTCCGCTAAGTTCGCCCGTTGCGTTTGCATGTCCACTTCCTTCTGTAACGCTTCAATCTTTTTGCTGAGCTCACCGAGGCGTTCCGGCCAGTTCACCTCTTGAAGAGATTGGGCCGATAGATTCGACTTGAACGTGCTGATGATGAGCGTCCCCAGCGTCTCCGGTGATGCCTGCTCCAGGATCGTGCCGCTCTTTTGCAGTTGGTCGAATTGACCGCTGCAGAACTCAAGGCCGATTCGGATCAATTGCTGCTGCGCCCCCTCAGCTCTCCTGGTAGCACTCGCCAGGAGGTTGCGATGGGCTTCGATGCTGTCCTGCAATTGACGGACGGTGACGTTGCGAACATTCATGGTCCAACCTGTAGCCAGGGATTTTGTCGGATGTGCTGGAACGATTGTGAGGCCGTTGTTAGGGCCGTGATCGCCGCGGAGTGATTGGCCTGGGTCGGCTCGCTGATCCACTGTGCGATCGACCGGGTAGCCTCCAGATACGCGCTAACGGTCTGGGTGAACTGCAGGTGCAGAGTCTCCAGGGTTGGCGGCACTTCGGTACCGTCCAGCTCCACTTGCAGCGCCGCCAGCCAGCCATAAACACGGCTCACCTGTTGGTCCTGGGTAAACAGGTCGGTCTCGTTTTGATCCAGCAGGCCAGCCAGGTCCGCATCGATCTGCTGCAATTGTGAAATCCATTTCTGTGCCAAACCCTGATACCGAAGGATCCTGGCCAGGCTTGGAGAAAGCAGCAGCGGCTGATGGTTCTCGGATTGGGGCGAGGAGTAATAACCAATAACTGTCAAGCCGATCACAGCCAGAACCATGAGGGTGCTGCGCACAAAACTCCTGGAGACTTCCAGTTCGAGGCTCACGCAGCAGCCTCCTGTTCAGGCGCCAGAATCCTCCCGGTGCGTTGGGCTGCCTCCCCGGCCTCCCAATCAATGTTCTCCAGGAACGAAAGGTGTTCAGCCGTTACTTCCACGACCTTTCTCCCGGATTCCCGATAACGGGTTTGGATGTGCCCGTCCACCGCGATCTTCGACCCCGCCTGCAGGTAGGGATAAGACAGTTCGGCCAGCGAACCGCGAACCACGACCCGCAGCCCATTGAGGTATTTGTCGTTGACCAGCATCAGCCGCAGGAAAGCGTAGTCCGACTCTCCATCGGTGGACCTGAAACGGTCGTAGTAGATATCGTCTGCCACACTACCGACGATAAAGACGTTGTTCTCTGAGCCAGACGGCAGCGTGAGGTTGTGCTGGAGACGTTCGCTCTCTCCCTGTTCCCAGTTGATGCGGCGCAGCAGGAGCAGGTCCGCCGCCTCGATTTCATGCACCAATTTTCCTTTGAACTGGCGACTCTGCAGAAAGCCCAGGACCGCGATCTCCGACCCCCGCTGGAGGTAGGGGAAGTACAATTCCGCTTTTTCATCCCACAAGATGATGCGCATCCCGCTGATCACCCTCGGGCGGCTGGCCATCAGGATCAGCCGCAGGAACGGGCGTTCGACGCCTTTGATGAGAAGGCGGTCAAAGTAAATATCACCGGTGATATTGCCAACCAAAAATACGCGGTTCATGTGTTCCCACTCCTTACGACAAAATGTCGTTCCGTTGATCAAACGAGGTATATTCGCTTGCCTTCAGCGCATCCTCGCCCAACAGGATCGGCAACAGCAAGCGCGGACGGCTGGTCCCTCTTCCCATGATCTCATTCCACTCCCTATCCCGGGCGCGTTCCAGGATCAGGTCGATCAGTTCTGCCGGTGGCAGATTTGCAAAGGCGTCGTACGCTCCACCAACGCCTTTGCCAGGGGTCCTGGAAAGCCGGTCGAGGGCGTAGTTCAGCGGCTGCTCGATTCCCCGCCCGGCCTGGCTCATGGCATACAACAGCCAGGAGAGCAGCCAGTGTGCGTCGACCCCGGTTAGTTTCTTCCGCAGCTTAGGGTGCACGTGATTGATCTCGAGAATCCGGTTAACGTCCCAGGAAGAAAAATCCACCGCCACCGCTTTTTCCAAACCGTCTCCAATTCGCAATGCGCTTGCGCTGCGGGTGGTGGCTTGATGAGGTTGTTTGAGGTTTAAAAGCGGTTTAATGAGGTTATTTAAACGAGTCTCACTCTGTCCAAGATAGAGTCTCATTTTGTCCAGGGTCGAGTCTCGTTTTGTCAGAGATAGAGTCTCATCTTGATCAAAATAGGGTCTCACTTTGTCCGTAATAGAGTCTCGTTTTGTCCCAATTTCTTGCTCATTAGACAATTCACTCAAGAGCGGTTCCTGCTGGTAGACCAGGAAGACCTTTGTGCCCGAGGCGATCCACTCGTCCGGCAATTCAAGTTTCTCCATATCGGCCAGGCGCACGAAGGCGGAGAACTCGGGCTGCTCCAACCAGCGCGAAACAGATTTCAGCGATGCGCCCACCCACCTCGCCAGGGTATCGAGACCACCGCGCACGATCGCGAACTCTTTCTGGGTCTGACTCTGATGGTCATACCAGCAGCGATCGCGCAGCGTGATAATGGCCCAGGCCTGGGCGTGACTGAAGCCTAGGGTCGGCGCGACCACGCGCAGGAAATAATGCGTGATCGAGACTTTGCCGAAAGAACCGATGATCCGGTCGTAGACCTTTTCACAGGCTTGCTGGAATTCTTCGGACAGGTCGCCCTTCAGGCTGAGCACTCTGCGAACGATCTCTTGCACAGACCGGGGCCAGGCTGTGCCGGTTTTCAGCTCCTGGTTGATCCAATCCGCTACGTCACGTTCAGCCAGGTTCTTCAGGGCAGCGAGCACAGCCTTCTCAGCTTCTTCCTGAGTCTTCGCCAGGCTGGCTTCGGCTCTCAAGATCTGCTCGATAACAGTGCAGTCGTGGCGCGTCAGACGGGGCGCCATCCGGACCCGGTAGCGATTGGCGTTGTCCATGCGGCGGTCCGTACTTCGGTATTGAACCGGTGCCGGTTCCGGGACCAGTTCAACGTGGCCGCCAGCCAGGAAAGTCTTGCCCGATAGTTCCCGAAAATAAGAGGCCCGGCTCATCATGGCGAATTCCATCACCCGCCAGTGCGGGATGTTGCGGACGGTTCCCTGACCGGTCTTCCACTGGTGCCAGACCGCCTGGCGGAAACCGACCCACAGCGACATTTGTTTGGCTGTCATGTCGCCCTGCTCCAGCAGCCGCAGGCAGTAGGCATCCAGCAAGACGATCCGGTCGGGATGCACCTCGTCCCGGTAGCGGGTGAGGTCCACGGGCTCGGCGGTAAAGCCGCCTGGCTCACTGTCCGCTTGTTCATCGCGTTCCTGGTCACTCGCGTCATTGACTACGAATTGCACCCTCACTTGCGCATTGAGAATGCCGACCAGCAAACGCGAGACCGTGCTGGTCAGGCGGCTTTCCAACCAGTCGCGTGCGTAGGCGTTGCGTGCCCCGACGGTCAGGACGCCATTCTCAAAAGACAGGGCACGCGTGCCCCTGACCCAGGTGTCGAAGCTGGCCTTGGGCACCTCCATTTGGAGCTGACCAAGTGCTATTTGCCATGCTCGGGTGAAATCCATGCTAGTTCTCCAAAGCGACCGTGAAGGAAGGCCCGGGTTGGGTCAAGACCGGCAGCCCATTTAGCGATCCCAACGCGCTCCTGGGCCTTCCTGTTGAAGTAAACGCTACCGTATAGGCTACCCTTTTAGGGTTCCGTATAGGCTACCGTATAGGCTACCCTTTAGGCTTCCGTATAAGGCTGGCGTTGCCTTCATGAATCCTGGTTTTTCTCCAAGTCAATCACGAACTCGAAGCGCGGGCTGCGCGAGAGGCGCAGATAAGGCTCCAGATCAACCCGGCCAGCCCCATACGCGTCCAATCCGCGCCGCACAAAAAATGCCGCCAGGCTGGAGATCGAGATCTTCTCCCGGTCAGCGATTTGCCGTAACTCTTCATGCAGAGCGGGTGGAAAGTCCAGCCCGATTTTGTGACGGGCTGCGTCCCTGCGCGCTTTCTTCTGCATTGCCCTGGGGAGACTCGACAGGCGTTTCTTGCGATCCATGTCGGAGAGCAGATCAGCCACAGCCGGGTCGACAGCTTGCCGTCGTTTCAAGTCATCCATTCAACACCTCCATCAATCGCGCCATCGTGGTGACGTATCCACTCGAATATTCATCTCCGAAGCCCTCAACCACCGGGGAGCGAGGGCAGTACTCCCATAAACTCTTGCCGTATGCGGGAGCCTCCCGCGCTTTTGTGTCCTGCGGAATGGGCGGCCAGACACGCTGCCCAAAGGTCTCGACCAGGGCTTGAAACTGCACGACCGTCTCGCGCGTGGTCCGCTCGAAGAAAGTCGGCAGGATGCTGTATCCCAAACGATGGCCGCGTGCGACCACCTCAGCCATCGAGCGCAGAACCTCGTTGACGCCGTCTACGGCCATGGCATCCAGCTTGGTGGGAATCAGGACCCAATCGCTGGCCATCAAAGCCGAAACGTGCAGCACGTCCAGCGAGGGCGCCAGGTCGAGGATGACCACGTCGTATGCAGTTTGTTTGAGTGCGCGCGTCATTGTTTCGGTTGGAAAGTTCGAGATAACAATGGCGCGTTTGGCCTTTTCTGTTCGTTTATCACCCGGAATAATGTCCAGGTTTTCCCTGGTGGGCACGGCAATCTTTTCGATGGGTTCTTCATTCACGATCAGGCGGTAGAAACCGGGGTCCTTGGGCATGCCAAGAGACAGGGCGACATGTCCCTGTGGATCGAGGTCTACCAGCAGTGTTCGCCGGCCCGAGATGGCCAATCCATGGGCGATCGTGACGGCGGTGGTTGTCTTGCCCACGCCGCCCTTCTGGTTGGCGATAGTTAAGATCGTCATGGCTTTCTCCTTATATGAAATAGAAATGGAACGGGCGATGATGAATAGCTGAGCTATTCATCATCGCCCTAAGCACAATCGGCCGGCTTTTTCTCTTTGTGATTTCCCCGTTTCACGATTGAAAATTTACTGCAATTTTACTGCAACTGGTGTAGAACTTATGGTCTATATGGATTGTTTGCTCTTGCGGATACACTATATATGGGGGTAAGATGAATTTCGATGCACATATATATGGGTCATTGGACCATATGGAACATATGTTATTGCGACAAATTAACTCTTAATCAGTTGGTTCGGGGTTCAAGTCCCCGGTCGGTCACCTAGATATA
>CAYOUV010000106.1:0-6576 GCA_964407265.1 uncultured Anaerolineaceae bacterium
CTGACTGGCACGATCGTCGCTTCATTTACTACCGGCGCTTCACCTTCGGCCCAGGAAATGGCCAAATTGGAGGATTCTATCCGCTCGTACGGAGTTTCGGCCGTGTTCGTCAGTTCCACCATCAACCCGAACCTGGCGGACCAGGTGGCGCAGGATACTGGCATCAAAGTCGTGCAGGTCTACGTTGGCTCGCTGAGTGCAGCGGGAGGCTCGGCCGATTCGTATCTGAACCTGATGCGATATAATGTTTCAGCATTTGTGGATGCCTTGAAATAAATCGAACTCAAGCTAAGGTCCGGCATGTACCCCCACTCTCATCATCAACAAGATAAACCAATCCTTGACGTCCAAAAAGTCAGCGTGCGCTATAACGGGCATCTGGCCCTGGAGGACGTGAGCTTCCACCTGCACGTCGGCGAACGCATAGCGGTGGTTGGACCGAATGGGGCCGGCAAGAGCACGCTCTTCAAGGTCGTCGCAGGCGTCATGCCGCCGACCTCCGGTACGGTTACCGTCTATGGGTCAGGCCCGGACGTGCACGTCTGCATCGCTTACGTTCCCCAGCGCAGCCAGGTGGATTGGAGCTTCCCGGTTACGGTAGCGGACGTGGTTATGATGGGCCGCATTGCCAAGCTGGGGATTGGCGGCTGGCCGCGCAAACGCGACTGGGATATCGTCCATGCGGCGCTTGGAACGGTCGATTTGAACGATCTGGCCAAACGCCAGATCAGCCAGCTCTCCGGAGGGCAGCAGCAGCGCATGTTCATCGCTCGCGCCTTGGCCCAGGAGGCTGAACTGATGCTGATGGACGAGCCGCTAACCGGCCTGGACGTCCCCTCACAAGAAGGCATTTTGTCCTTGCTGGACAGGCTTCAGGAACAAAATGTGACTGTCATGGTTGCCACGCATGACCTGGAACAGGCCACGCAGCACTTCGACCGCATCATGCTGCTCAACCATACCCTGCTGGGATTTGGCAAGGCGGAGGATGTTCTCGCGCCTGAGCGCCTGCTCGAAGCCTACGGCGGACGCTTGCGTGTGGTTTCCCCGGACGGGAAGGTCCTGGCGCTGGGCGATGAGGGGTGCTGTGACGAAGGGGAGGAGCCCAAGCATGCTCACCTGGCTGATTGAACCGCTGCAATACGCCTTCATGGTACGCGGACTGGTGGCTGCCGTGCTGGTAGGAATTGTCTGCGCTGTAGTCGGGACCTACGTCGTTCTGCGCGGGATGGCTTTTTTCGGTGACGCCCTGGCGCACACCATCCTGCCGGGTATTGCCCTGGGTTACCTGGTCAGCGGCGGGGCACGCGAATCGCTTTTCTGGTGGGCGCTGGGCACGGCTGTCATCGCTGCGCTTGGCATCGGTGCCATCAGCAAGAGTGCACAGATCAAAGAGGACACTGCCATCGGTATCATTTTTGCCGGCATGTTCGCGCTGGGCATTGCCCTGATCTCGACCGTCCGCAGCTACGCCGTGGACCTGAGCCATTTCCTGTTCGGCGACGTGCTGGGCGTCTCGTCCCAAAGCCTGTGGCTGACTGCCATTTTCGGTGCCCTGGTGCTGCTGCTGATCTTCATTTTTTACAAGGAATTCCTGACGTTGTCTTTCGATCCCATCCTGGCTGTTACACTCAGACTCCCGGTCGGCTTGCTCAACAACCTGCTGTTGGCGCTGATGGCTGTGACCATCGCTGTCTCGCTGCAAACCGTCGGCGTGGCGCTGATGGTTGCCATGCTGGTTACGCCGGCTGCGACGGCTTACCTGCTGACCTATCGTCTGCCGGTCATGATGGCCCTGGCGGCGCTCTTCGCTTCGCTTTCGGGCGTGATCGGGCTGTACCTCTCGTATTACATCAGCATCGCTTCTGGCGCCGCCATCGTGCTAACTGCCACCGCTTTGTTCCTGCTGGTCTTCCTGTTCAATCCCAGGCAGGGGGTCTTGTGGAGATCGGCCAACAGATAAGCCCGAATAAATCGCAACCAAGGATACGGGCTGTCACAATCCGTATCCTTTTCTTATTTGCCTGCTTCTTGCCCGCCTGCACGACTGGAACTCCGGTAACTCTGGTTGTCCCACCACCTCCTCCAGCCGCTGCGACATTTACAGTCATCCCGCCTGCCCGGACTCCAATCCCCTCGCCCGCTGCCTCCCCCACTTTTACCCCCCACCTGCGTCCGCAATACAGCCTCGACCTGTTACTCAATTACGAAAAACATACGGCCGATGTGCATGAGCGGATTCTTTATCCCAACCCGACCGGCGGAGTATTGGATAGCCTGAGGCTGGCAGTCGAGCCGGGGTTGTGGCCGGGCTGCTTTGTCCTCGAAAGCCTGAGCGTGGACGGGCAGGCTCTCAGCGATCTGGTTCCCAAGTACGGCCGCCTGGATTTGCCCCTGCCGGCCGTACTGCCCCCGGACGGCAGTCTCCTGATCGATATCCATTACCAACTTAAGCTGCCCGAGACGCGCCGCGGCCCGGACGACCGCATCCGCGAGCAGATCTTCGGCTACACCGACCGCCAGCTCAACCTGGTCGACTGGTATCCATTCGTTGTGCCGTACGAAGCCGGCCGCGGCTGGCTCTGGCATCCCCCGGCCAACTACGGCGAGCACCTGGTCTACGACCCGGCCGATTTCGAGGTCACGATCCGCTTCGAGGGAAATATCGTGCCGGTCCTGGCCGCGCCGGGGCAGGAAACCTCTGCGCCCGATGAAGAGCGCTTCGTGCTGCAGGACGCACGCACCTTTGCCCTGTCTGCCAGCCCGGATTATGTCGTCGCCAGCAGGACTGTGGCTGGTGTCAATGTCCACTCGGTCTATCTGGCCGAGGACGCTGCTGGTGGGCAAACCGTGCTGGGAGCGACTGCCCGCGCGCTGCAACTCTTTGGGGAACTTTTTGCGCCTTATCAGCATCCTACTCTGGTAGCGGTGCAGGGCGATTTCGTGCCCAGCATGGAGTACGACGGGCTGTTCTTCGTCGGTCACCCCTTTTACCACTACGTCAACGGCACGCCGCGCGATTACCTGACCGTTATCACCGTGCACGAGACGGCCCACCAGTGGTGGTTTGCGCTGGTCGGCAGCGACCAGGCTAACGAGCCCTGGCTGGATGAAGCGCTGGCGACTTACTCCGAGCGCATCTTTTACGAGTGGGTTTACCCGGACGACGTCGACTGGTGGTGGAACCTGCGCATCGCCAGCCACGAACCGCTGGCCGGCTGGGTCGATTCGACCATCTATGACACCGACCGGGTCTATCTGGACGCGGTCTACCTGCGCGGGGCCGAGTTCCTGGGGGCGCTGCGGGAGCGGGTCGGCGATGCGGCTTTTTTTGCCTTCATCAACGAATATGCCCGGACTTACAGTCACCGCCGTGCCACGGGCCAGGATTTTTTCGCCCTGCTCGAAACGCATAGTGGGGCTGACATTTCCGGCCTTCTCAGGCTATACTTTAGGCATCTTCCTTAGGACCAGACGCATGCACCTCCGACGCTTTTTCTTGACCACCCTGATTGCAAGCCTTCTAATAACCGCCTGTGCGGAGCGGACTCAGCCCTCGGCCGACTCCAGCGCGACAGCGGCTTTGCCGTCTGCGACCGCTGCCCAGGCCGCCCCGACCGACGCTCCGACGCCTGAGCCGTCCCCGACCCCGCTGCCGTATCAAAGGCCGCAGTATACCCTGCAGCTCACGCTCGACTACCGCTTTAAAAAGGCTGAGGTAGTCGAGCGTATCCTGTACCCCAACCTGACAGGTGGGGTGCTCGACAAATTGGTACTGGCCGTCGAGCCGAACCTGTGGTCGAATTGTTTTACGCTTAAATCGATCACCCTGGAGGATGGCTCGACTCCCTCCTACACCCTGGACGGGCAGCGCCTGGAAATCCGCCCGGTGGGAGGTTTGCAGCCCAATACTGCCCTGACCCTGAATCTTCAGTTTAGCCTGGCCATTCCCCAAATTCCGTCAGACCTCGATCCCAACAAAGTACGCCCACAGATTTTCGGTTTCACCGCACGCCAGATCAACCTGGTCGACTGGTACCCGTTCGTCGTGCCCTACGACCCGGCTACCGGCTGGGTGCTGCACGACCCCTGGTATTACGGCGAGCACCTGGTCTACCCGGCTGCCGATTTCGATGTGCAGGTCAAGCCGGCCGATCCGGCTTACGCGCCCGTCCTGGCTACCAGCGCGCCTTCTGAGCCGGATGGTGAGTGGACTCGCTACCGCCTGACCGCCGGACGGAGCTTTGCCATCTCGGCCAGCACCGAGTACAAGATTGCCAGTGCCGAGGCCGGACCGGTCAAGGTCTACAGCTATTATTTCGCTTTCAACGAAGCTGCCGGGCAGGCTGCGCTGGACGCGGCGACCAAGGCAGTCGGGATCTTCAGCCAGCACTATGGCCCTTATCCGCACCAGAAATTGAGTGTGGTGCAGGGTGATTTCAACGACGGCATGGAATTCTCGGGGCTGTTCTTCCTGTCCTTCGATTTCTACAACCTGTACGACGGCACGCCCAAGGGCTACCTGACCATCGTCGCTGCCCACGAGACCTCGCACCAGTGGTGGTTCGAGACCGTTGCGAATGACCAGGCCACCCAACCCTGGCTGGACGAATCCCTGGCGACCTACAGCGAGCGGGTCTTCTTCGAATCTGCCTATCCGGATCTGGTGCCCTGGTGGTGGGCTTACCGCGTGGACTATTACCAGCCCGAGGGTTATGTCGATATTCCGGTCGCGGACAGCGGCGGCTTCCGGCCCTACACCAACGCGGTCTACTTCCGCGGCGCGCACTTCCTGGAGGATCTCAGAACCCGCATCGGCGATCAGGCTTTCTTCGGCTTCCTGCAGGACTACTACCAACAGGAAGACGGCCGCATCGCCACCAGCGCGGACTTTTTCCGCATCCTGCGCCAGCACACCAGTGCCGATCTCTCCGACTTACTCAAAGCTTACTTCGAGAACAACTACTAGCGCATGCATCGGTCCACGTCACATCGAAAGCCTCTACTCATCGCCTTCACCTTGTGTGGAATTTTGCTGTCCGCCTGCAACCTGGGCGTGCAGGCCCCGCCGCAGCAGGCGCTCGGACCCTACCAGCTGGTGACTGCCAACCCGCGCGCGACCCCCACAGCGACACCTTTCCAGCCAGCCCAGCCGACGGCGACTCCGATTCTGCCCACGCCGGTCTTGCCGACGCCTACGCAAGTCCCGCCTACCCCGACCCCACTTCCGCCGACGCCGACCTCCACTCCTGCCCCGACCCAGCCGCCGCCCAGTCCGAACGGAGAGCGCACGCAGTACACCATGTACCTGGTGCTGGATTACGCGAGTCAGAATATGAAAGTGGACGAGACCATCCATTACACCAATCACACTGGCAGCGTGCTGAACGAGCTGATCCTGGCGGTCGAGCCAAATCTGTGGGGCGGCGCCTTCGCGCTGGTCGGCCTGAACGTAGGCGATGCGGTTGCCGATTACAGCCTGTCCGGCCAGTCTATGCAGATCACGTTACCACAGCCGCTCCAACCTGGCAGCGGGATCACCATTACCATGCAATATTATCTATACATCCCCTACAAGTCCGCGCGTGGCATCTTTGGTTACGACGGTTACCAGCTCAACCTGATCGATTGGTACCCATTCGTGGTGCCTTACGTCCCCGGCCAGGGCTGGGTGCTGCACAACGCCTGGCCGGACGGCGAGCACCTGGTCTACGACGCCTCCGACTTTGAGATCAACCTGCGGCAGACCGATCCGTCCATAGGATTGGTGATCGCCGCCAGCGCGCCGGGAGAGGCCAACGGCGACTGGACGCGCTATCGTCTTAACGCCGGGCGCTCCTTTACGCTGGCCGCCAGTCCTTACTTCCAGGTGACCAGCATCGTGGCCGGGAACGTGGTCGTCAATAGCTATTACTACGCTGGCAACGCCTCCGCCGGCCAGGCCGTAGCCGATTATGTCGGCAAGGCCATGCAAACCTACAGCAGCCGCTTCGGTCCGGCGCCTTATCCGATACTCAGCATCGTTGAAACAGATTACCCTGACGGCATGGAAAGCGACGGCCTGATTTTCCTCAGCAGCGCCTTTTACAGCCAATACGACGGCACGCCCCAGAACAACCTGACCTCGATCGGGGTGCACGAAGCGGCGCACCAGTGGTGGTTCGCGCTGGTCGGTAACGACCAGGCCATGCAGCCCTGGCTGGACGAGGCTCTCGCCTTGTATTCGGAACGCGTCTTCTACGAGGACAATTACCCTTATCTGGTTTCGTGGTGGTGGAACTTCCGCGTTTACTACTTCCAGCCGGGTGGCTGGGTGGATACCAATATCTACGACGCAGGTGGCTTCCGTCCCTACGTCAATGCCGTCTACCTGCGCGGCGCGGAGTTTTTAGAAGATTTGCGCGTGCGCATCGGTGACCAGGCTTTCTTCGGCTTTCTGCAGGACTACGCCGCGCGTTACGCGCATGGACGGGCTACCTCCGCCGATTTCTTTGCCCTCTTGCGCCAGCACACCAGCACAAATTTTGCGGATCTGATCCATGCTTACTTCCAGGGGGATTATTAGGCCAGCAGCGC
>CAYOUV010000107.1:0-6529 GCA_964407265.1 uncultured Anaerolineaceae bacterium
GTTGCGCATTACCTGGGCAAATGTCAACAATTGGTATTGATAAAAAGATGAATCCAGGGGATACATTTGAGTGGATGCCATTGCTCTTACCGACCAGATGGGATAATGGACACCAAATCCTTCAGGCCTGCAGTACCCTGAGCAGTTTGGATATCGACCAAAAGGTTAACCCCAAAATATGGCAATATTTCGCGTGTCGGGTCAAGAATTTCGGTTATTTTTTAGGTTTTTCGGGATTCTGTGCAACTTGACGTGCTCACGGGGTTGTGCTACCATCATTCTAATTCTAAAGCCAAACGACCGTTTCGAGGAGATGAGCAAATGGTGCAAAACAAAGGCCGGGCGATCATGGTGTTTGCCCTGATTCTTCTTATCACAACGACCACCGCATGCGAGCGGTCGCTTTCGCAAGCCCCCCAGGCGACGCCTACTTTAATCCCAACCAGTGTATTTCCAACTCCATTACCGACCTCAATGGACTTTGTTGAGGGTCTGATCACCCAAACGGCGATGGCTGAAACACCTGGAACAGTGGATCCCAATATGACTCCCAGCGAAATTACACCAGAGACTGGCGTCACAGCTACAGCCACACCCGAAGTGATGACGGGGATTACGTCTACCGCCACCCAGATCTCGATCATCTCCACCTCGACGCCGGGTACGACCTCGATCACCTCCACCCCGCCTGCTGTCGGCACGCTGCCTACCAGCTATGCACTACAGAGCGGTGAATTCCCTTACTGCATCGCCCGCCGCTTCAACCTCAACCCGGATGAATTGCTTTCGCTGAATGGTTTGGCCGACGGTATGGTCTTCCAACCGGGCTTGGTGCTCAAGATCCCGCAGACCGGGAATCCCTTCCCCGGCACACGCGCCTGGCACCCCCATCCTGCAACCTTCGTGGTCAGCAAAGCGGACGAAACCATCTACGGCGTGGCCTGCTACTACGGTGACATCGATCCCAATTCCATCGCGCAGACCAACAGCCTGGCGCTCTCGGCTGCTCTCACGGTCGGACAGCAAATTACGGTCCCGTAACCTAAAACTTTGACCCGAACGCCCAAGCGGAGAAACCTCTGCTTGGGCGTTTTCTTAGGGAGAAAGAGCATGTCATTCGAACTGCTTAGTAGCGAAACTATGTATCATGGCCGCGCCTTTGCCATCCGCCGCGACCAGGTCAAATTACCAGATGGGCGCACAACCGATTTCGATATCGTCGAGCATCATGGTTCTGTCGTGTTATTGCCTATTAATGAAAAAGGGGAGGTGCTCTTCGTACGGCAGTACCGTCATGCAGCAGCCAAGGATTTGCTTGAGTTGCCTGCTGGAACTTTGGATGAAGGCGAAGAACCCCTTGCCTGCGCCTTACGCGAGATCCGGGAAGAGACGGGCATGGCAGCAGGGCAAATGAAAGAAATCGGTCAATTTTATCTTGCACCTGGATATTCGACCGAACTCATGGTCGTATATTTGGCTACCGACTTGCATTACGACCCGCTTGATCCGGACGCAGATGAATTCTTGCAGGTAGAAGCGATTTCCATAAAAAAGGCTCTCAGCATGGCAGAAAACGGGGAAATGCCGGATGCGAAATCATTGGCAGCTTTATTCATGACCAGAACACACTTAGCAAAGCTTCTGGCATAATCATTAATTCCATCAATCCCACTATCCTGCGTATTTTTATCCGAAATATGACAACTCGCAGGCTTATTCAGGCTTTTAATTACTAACATAAGAGGAGAATGGGGAATAAACTTGTAACTGGGTAAAATTAGCTCCAACAAAATTAGTGATAAAATTCACATTTAGCTAAATTGCGGGTATTCCCACCTGCGTTTCATTGAAGGAGTTGTTATGAAAAAAACAGTGGTAACGATCGACGGGAATGAAGCTGCTGCCTCGACTGCCTTTCGCCTGAACGAGGTTGTCGCAATTTATCCCATCACCCCATCCTCCCCGATGGGCGAATTTGCCGATGAATGGGCTTCCAAGGGCAAACCCAATCTCTGGGGCACCATTCCCCAGGTGATCGAGATGCAATCCGAAGGTGGTGCAGCGGGTGCAGTGCACGGTGCCCTACAGGCTGGCGCGCTGACCACCACTTTCACAGCATCGCAAGGCCTGCTCCTGATGATTCCGAACATGTTCAAGATTGCCGGCGAGTTAACCAGCACGGTTTTCAACGTGGCAGCACGCTCGATTGCTGCTCAGGCACTCTCGATCTTCGGAGATCACTCGGACGTGATGGCTACGCGGCAAACTGGCTTCGCCCTACTATCATCAGGCTCGGTTCAGGAGGCTCACGATTTTGCCGCCATCGCACAGGCAGCGACGCTGAAGACTCGTGTACCGTTCCTACATTTCTTTGATGGCTTCCGTACTTCTCATGAAGTCACCAAAATCGAACAATTAAGCAATGACGATCTGGCCCCGTTAATCGACGAGGACGCTATCCGCCAGCACCGTTCACGCGGACTTTCACCGGATCATCCTTTCATTCGCGGTACCGCGCAAAACCCGGATGTATTCTTCCAGGCCCGCGAGACCGTCAACCCGTATTACGCCAAGACGCCGGGGATTGTCCAGGATGTGATGGATCAATTCACCCAGATTGTCGGACGCGCCTACCACCTGTTCGATTACAGCGGTCATCCAGAAGCTGAGCGGATCATCATCTTGATGGGATCCGGCGGCGAGACGGCTGAAGCGACGGTTAAATATCTAGCCGAGAAGGGTGAAAAAGTCGGTGCGATCCGCGTGCGGCTATACCGTCCATTCTCAATGGAACACTTCGTCGCTGCCCTGCCCAAGACGGTTAAAACCATCGCTGTGCTCGACCGCACCAAGGAACCCGGATCAGGTGGCGAACCTCTCTATCTCGATATTGTCAATGCGTTGGTTGAATCCGGTCAAACCGGGATCAAAGTTATCGGTGGACGCTATGGCTTGTCATCGAAAGAGTTCACGCCCGCCATGGTCAAAGGCGTACTGGATGAACTCACCAAGCCCACGCCTAAGAATCACTTTACCATCGGGATCAACGACGATCTTTCGCATACCAGCTTGTTGTACGATCCAGCCTTCTCAGTCGAGCACCCCGAGACCGTTCGCTGCTTGTTCTTCGGCCTCGGCTCAGATGGCACGGTGGGTGCCAATAAGAACTCGATCAAAATCATCGGCGAGGAAACCCAGAACTATGCCCAGGGTTATTTCGTCTACGACTCGAAGAAATCCGGCTCGCTGACCATCTCGCATCTGCGCTTTGGCCCTAAACCAATCAAAGCCCCGTACCTGATCGCCCCCAATACTGCGAACTTTGTTGCCTGCCACCAATTCACATTTCTCGAACGCTTCGACATCTTGAAATATGCCCAACCTGGTAGCGTCTTCCTGTTGAACAGCTTCTACGGTCCAGACGAAATCTGGGACACCTTACCACGTGAAGCCCAACAGGCCATTTTAGACAAGAACCTGAAATTTTACGTCATCAATGCTTATGAGGTAGCCGAGAAAACCGGCATGGGCAATCGCATCAATACCATTATGCAGACCTGCTTCTTCGCGATTTCCGGCGTTTTGCCGCGTGAACAAGCCATTGCTGAAATTAAGCATGCGATTGAGAAAACCTACGGCAAGCGCGGCGAGGCAGTTGTGAAACAGAACTTTAACGCCGTCGACCAGACCCTGGCCAACCTTCACGAAGTCAAAGTTCCGGCTAAAGCGACAAGTTCGCTCACACGCCGCGCCCCAGTACCGGAGCAGGCGCCCAAGTTCGTCCGCGAGGTGCTGGGTCCGATGATCGCCTTCGAAGGCGATGACGTCCCGGTCTCAGCCCTGCCTGATGATGGCACTTATCCATCAGCCACGACGCAGTGGGAAAAGCGCAACATCGCCCTTGAGATCCCGGTCTGGGAACCGGACCTGTGCATCCAATGTGGCAAATGTGTCATGGTCTGCCCGCACGCTGTGATCCGTCACAAAGTCTACGATACGGTACTGCTCAAAGATGCTCCCAAAACCTTCAAACACATGGACTCAAAATTCCGCGAATTCCCGGATATGGCTTATACCGTCCAGGTCGCGCCCGAAGACTGCACCGGCTGCACACTTTGCGTGGACGCCTGCCCGGTCAAGGACAAGACACAGGTCGGTCGTAAAGCTATCAATATGGCTCCGCAACCCGCATTGCGCGAGACCGAAGCCGCCAACTGGGACTTCTTCATGAACCTGCCAGACGTTGACCGCACCTTGGTCAATCCATCGACGATCAAGAATTCCCAGCTGCTGCGACCGCTATTTGAGTTCTCCGGTGCCTGTGCCGGCTGCGGTGAGACCCCCTACGTAAAGCTGGTCTCGCAGCTCTTCGGCGATCGCGCCATCATTGCCAATGCGACCGGCTGCTCATCCATTTACGGAGGCAATCTACCAACCACTCCATGGTCAGTCAACGCAGCTGGCCGCGGTCCGGCCTGGTCTAACTCGCTTTTTGAAGACAATGCTGAGTTCGGTCTGGGTATGCGCCTGACGGTTGACAAGCAAACTGAGTTTGCCCGCGAACTCGTAAATCTGCCGCAGATTACCAAAGTACTGGGTGATTCCCTGGTCGACGACCTGCTCAATGCCGATCTGAGTGATGAATCCGGTATCAACCAACAACGTAAACGCGTTGTGGAACTCAAGCAGAAACTGGCCAAGGTTAACGACCCGCGTGCGAAGGACCTGCTCAGCCTGGCCGACAGTCTGGTTAAGCGCTCAGTCTGGATCATCGGCGGTGACGGTTGGGCTTATGACATTGGCTACGGTGGGCTCGATCACGTATTGGCCTCGGGACGTAACGTCAACGTGCTGGTGCTCGATACCGAAGTGTACTCCAACACGGGCGGACAGGCTTCCAAGGCCACTCCGCGGGGTGCGGTCGCCAAGTTCGCCACAAGTGGTAAAGGTCTGCCCAAAAAGGACCTGGGCTTGATCGCCATGGCTTACGGGTACGTCTACGTAGCGCGCGTGGCAATGGGTTACAACGACCAGCAGACGCTGCGAGCCTTCCTGGAAGCCGAGTCTTATGATGGCCCATCCCTGATCATCGCCTACAGTCATTGCATCAGCCACGGTTACGATTTGGCCCGCGGCCTTCAACAGCAGAAACTGGCAGTCCAATCGGGCGCCTGGCCGATCTATCGCTACGATCCACGCCTGGCCGAGGCCGGTACCAATCCGTTGATCATCGAATCCAAAGAGCCGAGCATTCCGCTATCTGATTACGTCTACAATGAGACGCGTTACAAGATGCTGCTCCAGAGTAACGAAGCGCGCGCCGAGAAATTACTCAAAGAAGCCCAACAAGACGTCAAATCCCGCTGGACGCTTTACCAGCAAATGGCCGCCATGCACTACAACGATGAGAACGGCAGCGAAGAAAAACATTAATCGATGCCAATGGGGATAGGGACAAATCCCTATCCCCATTGTATTCATAAGGAAGGGAATCATGATGGATCTGTCTACCACTTATCTTGGACTTGAGCTCAAAAACCCACTCGTAGCCTCGGCCTCACCGCTCTCGAAGAAAATCAGTACTGTCCAAAAACTGGAACAGGCCGGGGTTGGCGCTATCGTGATGTACTCGCTCTTTGAAGAACAAATCATCCACGAAAGCCTGGAACTCGACCATTATCTGACCCGCGGCACCGAATCATTTGCCGAAGCATTAACCTATCTTCCAGATACCGGCACCTACAGCATGGGTCCGGATAAATATCTCGATCACCTGAGCGCAGTTAAGAAAGCTGTCAGTGTACCAGTGATCGGCAGCTTAAACGGTGTTTCGAAAGGCGGTTGGGTCAGGTACGCCCGCTACATTCAGGAGGCTGGCGCCGACGCGCTCGAACTCAACCTGTACTACCTTGCAACCGACCCAGATCTGAAGAGTCAGGATCTGGAGGCGGCGCAGATCGATTTGGTCAAAGAGGTTAAATCGGCGATCACCATTCCGCTGGCAATCAAACTGAGCCCGTTCGCCACCTCATTAGCCAATATTACGCGCCGTCTGGTCGAAGCCGGAGCCAATGGTCTGGTGTTGTTCAATCGCTTCTATCAACCCGATTTCGACCTGGAAGAGCTTGAAGTGGTGCCCAACCTGGAGCTCAGCACTTCCAGTGATCTACGGCTACCGCTGCGCTGGATTTCGATCTTATTTGGCCAAATTGATGCTGATTTTGCTCTCACCAGTGGCGTCCACACTTCCAAAGATGTACTCAAGTCAATGATGGCTGGCGCCAAAGTAGCCATGATGGCGTCCGAACTGCTACACAACGGCGTACAACGCGTACCAGCGATCCTGGCTGAACTACAAAAATGGATGCAGGAACATGAGTACGAGTCGATCAAGCAAATGCAGGGAAGCATGAGCCAACAATCCGTGGCTGAACCTGCCGCCTTCGAACGGGCCAACTATATGAAGGTGCTCAATTCCTGGATCGATCTCCCTTAGCCAAAAACCACGGCAATCAAAAAGCCCCCGATT
>CAYOUV010000108.1:0-6498 GCA_964407265.1 uncultured Anaerolineaceae bacterium
GTGTACGGTATCTGCTGGCTCAAATGTCTTCAGAGTGATAGAAATCAGAGCCGAGGTCCAGCCATTCTGGCCCACGAATAAGCTTTTAGGCGGGTTGAGATCCAAATATCGAGTCAACAGTCTAACACCCTCTCACCTTTATGTTATCCGTATTTATGGTACCCCCATGGGGGCAAAGATATGAAGACGGATCGATAAATCTGTCTTTTTTGATTCGAAGAAAAATTAGGTTATGATGGGGAATATTCCCGGATCGAGAGCGTGATGGTCGCTCTCGAGCGAAAATCGCTTGAAATTCCATGAAGACGATAACCAGTTCGAAAGATAATCAACTGACCTGCGATGCGATCCTGTTCGATTTGGACGGGGTGCTGATCGATTCGACGGCCTGCATCCGGCGCCACTGGCAGGCCTGGGCTGAGCGGCATGGGCTGGACATCGACGAGATCATGCGCCACGCGCACGGCATCCGCACGGTCGAGACCATGCGGATGGTCGCCCCGCACCTGGACCTCGAAAAAGAGGCCGAAGCGTTCGCCGCCCATGAGGTGCAGGATGCGCGGGGGGTGCTGGTCATCTCCGGCGCGGCGGAGTTGCTGGCAGCGCTGCCTGAGGGCAGTTGGGGGATTGTGACGTCCGGAGGCCTGGAACTGGTCAGAACGCGGCTGGCGAAGACCGGCTTGCCGTTTCCCAAGGTGCTGGTGACGTCCGAGGACGTCACGCGCGGCAAGCCCGACCCGGAACCGTATCAGGTCGGGGTTAAGCGCCTCGGGCTGGCGACTGACCGCTGCCTCGTCATCGAGGATGCCCCTGCCGGGGTCGAAGCCGGGAAACGAGCCGGCCTGCGAGTGATCGGGATCGCCGCGACCCACGGACGGGAGGCGTTGCTTCAAAAGGGGGCGGATTGCGTGGTCGACCGCCTGGCAGACCTCAAGCTGCGGGACGGGACCGACGGGGGGCGCCTGGTGCTTCAATGGGAATAAAAGAAAAAGGACTTGCGTTTCGTCCGTTTCACCACACGCCCGGGATGAGCGCTTTACGTTCCCGCGGGTACTCGCTGAACCTTTTGATGTACCACTGGTGATGAGACCAGGCGCGCGGGGCCAGATTGGCGATAGTCCAGACAGCGAAGGCCAGCCCCGGCAATGACCAGGTGGCCAGCGCCCAGCCAATCCATTCGATGATCTCGCCAAAATAGTTAGGGCAGGAAATATAGCGGTACAGCCCGCCATACGGGATTTTGTAACCGGTCTCGCCGGGATGGCGCAGACCGCGCAGGGTGTTATCAGCCCAAAGGTTGAGGCCGAATCCGACCAGGAACAGGGCTGCGCCCGCCATAAAGCGCGGTTCCAGCAGCCAGTCCGCGGCGTAGCGCTCCCCCGCGAAATGGAACAGGTAACGGCCGTTGAGGTAGGTGTTGCCCAGGTTGAACCCCGCCGCGATCAGGGGGATGGCCAGCGGCATCTTTTTTTGCCCGTCGCGCAGCAGGAACGGATAGACGAACGAACGTTGCAGGTAGTGCGTTTCCCACATCAGCAGGAAGACGATCAGTGCTGCCGTCTTGGGCGTGTCGCCGAGGACGAACATGACCAGCATCCCGATGGCTGAGACCGCCTCCATCAGCAGCCAGCCCAGCCAGTTGGGCAGGGGCGGTCCCCAGCCGCGCCGGATGTGGCGTCCGTAGGGGGCGGAGACGAAGAACAGCGTGATGAAGGTGCCGGCCGCGATGATGAAGCTCAAGCCCAGCAGGATTCGAAAAACTGCGGCTTCGGTCATGGATGGTCTCCGTCTTGTTCTGCAAACCAGGCCAGGGTCTCCCGCAGGGTTTGCTCGAAGGGACGCGGCGTGTAGCCCAGGTCCAGGGTCGCGCGGGCGTGGCTGACCTGCCGGTTGGAGCGCAGCGCGTTGAGCATGGCCTGGGTGTAGAGCGGCTGTGAGCCGTTGATGCGAGCCAACCCCGCCATGAGCGGCTGGAACAGCTCCGCCAGCCAGATGGAGACCACCAAGCGCGGCGCGGACCGGCCGCTGATTTCGGCGGCGACTTGTGCCAGTTCTTTCAGCGCGTGCCAGTGGCCGGACAGGATGTAGCGGCTCCCACCCTGCCCCAGGCGTTCAGCCTGTAGCGCCCCAGCGACCACATCCCGCACGTCGACCCAATCGTAGCCGCCGCGCACCAGGGCCGGGATGCGCCCGCCGGCCAGCATCTGCAGGGCCTGCCCGAGGAAGGAAGGGCGAAAATCGTAGGGCCCGAGGATGGCGGTCGGGATAACGATCACGCTGTCCAGCCCACGCTCTGGGGCCTGGCGCACGAGGCGTTCGGCTGCAGCCTTGGAGCGTTCGTAAGGCGGGAGGCGCTCATCGCTCAGCAGCGGCCGGTCTTCATCCAAAGGAAGATCGAAAGGCTCCTGCCGGTAGGCATGGATCGAACTGAAGTAGACCAGCTTTTCGACGCCGCAGCGCAGGCAGGCCGCGATTACATTCCCTGTGCCCGCCACGTTGACGCGCTGCAGTGCGTCCCAGTTATCCATGCGGATCGAGATGGAACCGGCCAGGTGATAGACGACCTGCGCGCCGCGGAAGGCCTGCTCGAGCGAGGCGGGATCGGCCAGGTCGGCAGTGGCGGTTTCCACGTCCAATCCTTGCAAGGCGCGGCGGTCGTGATGCACCAGCGCACGCACGGGGCGTCCCTGCGCCAGCAAGGCCCGCACCAGGTTGCCGCCCACCAGCCCGGATGCTCCTGTGATAACGATCATGGGATTGGGATTCTCCTGTCGAGGGGGAGAACACTCCTGCCGCTGACGAGTTGCTGATCGAAAGCTGGAGAACCAAAAAAGCGACCTGGTGACGGGTCGCTCTTTTGGTATGTGCCAGAAATTTACTGGCTCGATATGGAAATTCCTTAGTGAAATCTCAGTAAACCTCTAGAGAATTTTCATATCTTCGTTCGAATACGGGTTGGCTACTGGTAAAACGCCTGGTTGCGTCGGGTGCTCTCGCGCAGGTCGAGCACTTCGCCGGGCGCCAGTTGGCGGGCGCTGGGGAGTGTCACCGCCGCGCCGTAGTGGTCCGTACCCTGGTACTGTTCGCTCAAGCCGGGCTGGTTGAGCCACTCGCCGCCTTTGGCGCGGTAGGCGGCCGGGACCTCGTCTTGCGGGAAGATGGCCGAGTAGGGACATTCGGGCACGCAGGCGCCGCAGTCGATGCAGGTCGCCGGGTCGACGTAATAGGTCGGCCAGCCCTGCGCCGGTTCCCCGGCGCTGATGCACTCCACCGGGCAGACGGTGCTGCAGCCGTTGTCGCGCAGGCATAAACTGGTGATCACGTGGGTCATGTTTTCTCTCCTTAACGCTAAAGCTTGTGGACTGCACCCCTAAGGGGGCGCTGTTACCCATATAGTCGTCTGGTGTGCGTAAAAGTTACTGCCGGGCTCCGGAAAGATCTAACCGCGAAGCTCGCAAAGCGCGCCGAGACATTTTTGGATTCTCTTCACGTTCCTGGCGTCCTTGGCGGTTCCGGATTTCGAGCGCTCCCTAAAGCGCTTTTCCATGCCATAATATACACATGCCCATCCTGCCTCTCTCATCCCCTGAAGCAACCCTGGAAAACGCCGGCGGCAAAGGCGCCAGCCTGGCCCGCCTGGCATTATTGGGGCTGCCGGTCCCGCCCGGTTTCATCGTCACCACCGCGGCCTACCGCGCCTTCGTCGCAGCCAACGATTTAGATGGATGCATCGCCTCCGCGCTCGGGGGGCTCACGGCCGAAGATGCGGCGGGACTGGAGCGCGCCTCGGCCCAGATCCGCGCGGATTTTACGGCGGGGAAGCTGCCGGACGAGATCGCCGCCCCGCTGGACGCGGCTTACCGCGCGCTGGGCGCTCCGCCTGTGGCTGTGCGTTCCTCGGCCACGACCGAGGACCTGCCCGAGCTGTCCTTTGCTGGTCAGCAGGACACCTTCTTGAACGTGGTCGGCGAGAGGCAGCTGCGCGCAGCCGTGGTCGATTGCTGGAGCAGCCTGTGGACGGCGCGCGCCATCGGCTACCGGCTGCGCAACGCCATCCCGCACGACGGGGCCGCGCTGGCGGTGGTGGTACAGGAACTGGTGCCAAGCGAGACTTCGGGCGTGCTCTTCACCGCTAACCCGCTCAGCGGACTGTTGAGTGAGGCGGTCATCGACGCGACCTTCGGGCTGGGCGAAGCGCTGGTCTCCGGACAAGTTGAGCCGGACCATTACGTGGCCGACTCGCGCAGCGGCGAAATCCTTAGCCAGACGTTGGGGAACAAGGCGACCGCTACCCAGAGCAAGACTGGCGGGGGCGTGGAAAACGTCCGCGCCGAGGCCGGCGGAAAGCAGACGCTCTCTGCCGCGCAGGTACGCCAGTTGGTGTCCGCCGGCCGGCAGATCCAGGAAGAATATGGCACCCCGCAGGACATCGAATGGGCTTTCGCAGGTGGCGCGCTGTTCATCCTGCAATCGCGCCCGATCACCTCGCTCTTCCCCATCCCGCACGTCTCGTTCGACCCGCTGATCGTCTGGTTCTCGTTCGGGGCGGTGCAGGGGCTGGTCGGGCCGCTGACCCCGCTCGGGCTGGAGTCGATTCAGCGCGTGATCTTGGGCCTGGGGAACATGCTGGGGGCGCACATCGCCCCAGAAGAACAGGACATATTTGTCGAGGCGGGCGAGCGCATCTGGATCAAGATCAGCGACATGCTGCGCCACCCGCTCGGCTACCGCCTGACCGGTGGTTTCCTGGAATTCGTCGAACCCAGCGTAGCGCAGATCCTGCGCCCGCTGCTGGACGATTCGCGCCTGGGCGCCGGCCAGGGACGCTTCAAGTTCAGCACCCTGCGCCGTCTGCTGGACTTTTTCCTGCCGGTGGCCTGGAATAGCTTATGGACCATGCTGTGCCCCGCGCGCGCCCGCGCGCGTTTCGACGCCCGGCTGGAGGCTTATCTAAAGACAATCCACATCCCCCCCGGCGCGGACCGCTTCGAGCGGCTGGCGAACTTTGCCGCCTTCATGGACGCGCAGGGCGGTCTGGCCGAGGCCCTGCCAACGCTGCTGCCGCGCTTTATCCCGGTCTTCGCGCCGGCCATGGCCTCGCTCAACCTGATCAGCCACCTGCTGCCGCAGGACGACTCTGGCGAGGGCAGTTTCTCGAGCGCTGCCCTGGAAGTGACCCGCGGCCTGCCGCGCAACGTCACGACCGAGATGGACCTGGCCCTGTGGGGGACGGCAACCGCCATCCGTGCTGAGGCCCAGGCGGCGCAAGCCTTTCAGGACATGGAAGCCTCGGCGCTGGCTGCCCGTTACCTGGAAGGGAGGCTGCCCCCTGCGGCGCAAGCTGCCGTGGAGGCTTTCCTGGACCGCTACGGCATGCGCGGGGTGGGGGAGATCGACCTGGGCCAGCCGCGCTGGCGCGAGGATCCGACCCCGGTCATGCAGTCGCTGCAGAGCTATCTGGGCATCGCGCCCGAGTACGCCCCGGATGCGCTCTTCGCGCAGGGTGCCAGGGCCGCCGAAGCGGCCATCGAACGCCTGGCGGCCGAGGCACGCCGCCAGCGCGGCGGCTGGCTCAAGGAAAAACTGCTGCGCGGTGCGGCCCGGCGGGTGCGCCTGCTGATGGGCGCCCGCGAGAGCCCCAAGTTCATCGCCGTGCGTGCCATGGGGGTCGTGCGGGAGTTCCTGCTCGAGACCGGGCGTGCGTTCGCTGCCGCAGGTACGCTTGCCCTACCCGACGACCTGTTCTTCCTGCACGTGAGCGAGCTGGAGGCGCTCTCCCGCCAGGAGGATCGCGACTGGCAGGCGCTGGTCGCCGAACGCCGCCGGACCTTCGCGCGCGAACTGCGCCGCCGGCAGGTACCGCGCGTACTGGTCAGCGACGGGCGCGCCTTCTACGAAGGCGTCGGTGCGGAGTTCGATAGCGACCAGGCCATCAGCGGCAGCCCGGTTTCACCGGGCGTGGTCGAAGGGCTGGTGCACGTGGTGCTCGATCCGCGCCAGGCGCAACTAGCCCCGGGAGAGATCCTGGTCTGCCCGGGTACCGACCCGGCCTGGACACCGCTCTTCATGGCAGCCGGCGGCTTGGTAATGGAAGTGGGCGGCATGATGACCCACGGCTCGGTGGTGGCGCGCGAGTACGGCATCCCGGCTGTGGTGGGGGTGCACCAGGCCACGCAGCGGCTGAAAGACGGCCAGCGCATCCGCCTGGACGGTTCGAGTGGAAAAATTGTGGTCCTCCCGCCGGCGGGACCAGAGAAATCGAACCAGAGTACTGCTTGAAACGCACTCAAAAAAACGTTAAGATATAATTACTCCGGGGAATTTCCGGGAAAAATTATCGTATATTCAACGCCGGGTCTGCCTGCAGAATTCTCGACCCACATCTCAGTCCATCAATACACACAAGTCCAATGCCGCCACGCGCCATTTGCAGCAGGAATGCCCAAAAGGAGGTGATTGCATCGGGATTTCAACGCCTATATTTTTCTGCCTTTGGGT
>CAYOUV010000109.1:0-6398 GCA_964407265.1 uncultured Anaerolineaceae bacterium
CGGGATGGTCGCCGTGCAGGCACAGGGTCTCGACCGGTAGGTTCAGCCCGGCGATCCGCACGCCCTCCCGTGCCAGGCGCAGAGCGTTTTCAGCCACTTGCTGCGGCGCATCCAGCACGGCCCCCGGTTCGCTGCGGGGTTTGAGCGTCCCGTCCGGGTTGTAAGCCCGGTCCGGGAAGGCTTCGTCCGCCACGCGCAGCCCCAGCGCCCTCCCCGCCTCGACCAGGCGCGAGCCGGCCAGCCCCACCAGCACCAGGTCAGGACTGAAGCGTTTGACGCCTTGTGCGATGGCCTGCGCCAGTTCGATCTCTGCCGCGGCCTGGTTGTAGAGCGCGCCGTGCGGCTTGACGTGCTGCAGCGCCAGCCCCTCAGCTTTGGCAAAGGCCGCCAGTGCCCCGATCTGGTACAGGACCAGCGCCTCGACCTCTGCTGGCGGCAGCTGCATCGCACGCCGGCCAAAGCCCTGCAAATCCGGCCAGCCGGGGTGCGCGCCGATTGCCACGCCGTGCTGTTTTGCCAGGCGCACGGTGGCCCCCATGACCCCCGGATCGCCGGCATGGAAGCCGCAGGCGATGTTGGCCGAGGTGATGTAGGGCATGATCGCCGCATCGTTCCCGAGCGTGTAGCGCCCGAAGGATTCGCCCAGGTCGCAGTTCAGGTCGATTTTCATGACAGGCTCCTGTCTGGTTCAGCGTGCATAGTAGGCGTTGTTTTCCGCATCGACGATCCCGTCTTCCAACCCGTGGACCAGTGCGCGGTAGCGCGCCTGGGCTGCCGCGACTGTCGTCTCGCAGAAACGAACGCGGGCCGTCCCCGGCTGGCATTGGGCCAGGACGGGCAGGTCGGCGCTGGCCACGCAGGCAATTTTGGGATAGCCGCCGCTGGTTGGGCAATCGGCCATCATCACGATCGGCTGGCCGTTCGCGGGCACCTGGACCGCGCCCGGGGGCATGCCTTCCGAGAGCAGGTCGGCGCTGCCGCGCTGCCTGATGGGCGGCCCGGCCAGGCGGTAGCCCATGCGGTCGGACTCGGGGCTGACACTATAGATGTTATCCAGAAAAGCCCACCAGCTGCGCTTTGTAAAGTGGTCGATCTGCGGACCGGGGATGACGGCGATGACTGCCTCCTGGCTGTAGGCTGGTCGTACCTCGGGCGGCAGGGAGCGCCCCAGCAGTTCTTCCGCGGCATACGCGCTCTTGCCGCTTTCCAGCTGGTCCCCGGCCTGCAGCCGGCGCCCTTCCAGGCCGCCAAAATTGCCGCGCAAATAAGTCGCGCGCGAGCCCAGCACCGGTGCGACCTGGATTCCGCCCGCCAGCGCCAGGTAGGCCCAGTTGCCGCCTTCGGTTTTGATCAGGCGCAGCCTCTGCCCGGCGCGTACGAAGAGCGTGCCCCACAGCGGGAAGTCCCAGATGGAAAGCGCAACCCGGTAGCCGGCCCCGGTCACGGCCAGTACGCAATCCTGGGTGGCCCGCAAGAGAGCCTCGCCCATGCCGATCTCGAGCACGGCGCTTTGCGGCGGATTGCGGACCAGCGCATTAGCGGCACGCAGGGCGAAGGCGTCCATCGGCCCGGAGCGCGGCACACCGAAGCGCTCCCAGCCCAGCCGGCCCGGATCCTGCACGCTGATCAGCCCCTCGGCTTCGAGCACCTCAAACGCCATCTGTGCCCTCCAGGGGAACAAAGCGCACCTCGTCCCCGGGCGCAAACAGGAAAGGCCGCTCGCTGGACAGGTCGAAGAGTTGCAGCGGCGTCCAGCCGATCAGCCGCCAGCCGCCGGGCGAAGCCAGCGGGTAGATGCCGCTCTGCTGGCCGGCGATCGCCACCGTCCCGGCGGGGACCAGCGTGCGCGGCGTCTCCAGGCGTGGCGTGACCAGGCGTGGGTCAAGCGCCCCCAGGTAGGGGAAACCGGGCGTAAAGCCCATCATGTAGACGGTATAGGTGCGGGATGTGTGCAGCCGGACGACCTCGGCCGAGGATATCTTGTGGTAAGCGGCGACCGCCTCCAGATCCGGGCCTGATTGGCCGCCGTAGCGCACCGGGACCTCGATCCTGCCGGCCGGACGGGCGGCTGCCGCCTCGGCCTGGTCCAGGAATCCGCCGACCCACTCCGCCACCTCGGCATACTCGAGCCGCAGCGGGTCGTAGTGCACCAGCAGGCTGGCATAGGCCGGGAGGCTTTCACCCACTCCGTCCAGCGGCGCTGATCCGAGCAGTACCGCCAGGGCCTGTACGCGGCGGTTGAGGTCCGGGTCAATCTCGTCGCCGAATTTAACCAGCAGAGCTGAGTCGCCGAGGGGGGTGAGCGCGGGCATGGCTAACGGGTGAACAGGCTGATGCTCTCGATGTGGTAGGTCTGGGGGAACAGGTCGAAGGGTGTGACCCGGGTGAGCCGGTAGCCGCCTTCGACCAGCCGCCGGGCATCGCGCGCCAGCGTGGATGGGTCGCAGGAGACATAGACCAGCACCTCCGGCCCCAGGGCCAGGAGCGCGTCCATGGCGCGGCGGTCCAGACCGGCGCGCGGCGGATCGACCAGGATCGCGTCCGGTTCGAGCTGCAGGCTGGGCAGCACCTTTGCGGCCGTGGCTTCGTAAAGTTCGACGTGATCGAACTCGTCCAGGTTGAAGGCGAAGTCTTCGCAGGCAGACGCCGACACTTCGATGCCGATCAGGCGCTGGCAGCGGGGGGCCAGGAAGGCGCTGAACAAACCGACCCCGCAGTAGACGTCCAGCAGCGTGTCGATCGCTTCCGGCAGTAACTCCAGTACGTGGGCGACCATGCGCTCGGCCATGGGCGTGTTGACCTGAAAGAAGGAGTCGGCTGAGACGCGGAAGTCCCGAGCGAGCACGCGCATTTGGATATGGTCGTCCCCGGCCATCACCACCGCGTCGCCAGCCGCCAGGTGTACGACCGAGATGCCGGCTTCCAGCTCCATTTCGGGCAGTTCCAGGGCCTCTGATTCGAGCACCAGCATCAGGTCGTCGTCGGCGCCGGCGCGCAGTGCGACCCGAGCGAGGTCCATTCCGGGCTCGAACGCCAGCTGCGGCCAGAGCGCCTCCAGCGCCGGTTCGGGCAGGTGGCATTCTTTGACCGGCATGAGCGCCTCAGACGAGGCATCCACGTAGGCTAAGGCGCCTTCGGCGGTCAGGTGGAACTGCAGTTGGTTGCGGTAGTTCCAGGGATTGGGCGAGGCTTCGATTGGATCGACGGGTGGGTTCTCGAACTTGCCGATGCGCTCGAGCTGGTCGCGCAGGATCTCGGTTTTGGCCGTGCACTGGTCTGCGTAAGGCAGGTGCTGGTAATGGCAGCCCCCGCAAACGCGGAAGTGCCTGCATTTCGGCGCGATGCGCTCCGGCGCGGGGCTTTCGACCTGGAGCAGTCTGGCGCGCACAAAACCGCGTTTCTCTTCGGTCAGCCGCACGCGGACCGTCTCGCCGGGTAAGGCAAAGGGTACAAAAACGGCGCGGCCATCTGTTAACCTTCCCATGGCCTCGCCGCCGTATGTCAGTTTGTCGAGCGTGATCAGTGTATCGGCCGTCATCGCGAGCGATTGCGTTCCCAGAGTCCCTGCAGGACCTGTTCCAGGCGGGCAGCCAACTGCTCGGGCTTGTCGGTAGTGACATCGTCCGCATTCTCGAAGACGGCGTAGGGTACGCGCACCTCGCGCACCTGCAGGAAGCCGCTCTCGCCCGGGGCGATGGACGACCAGTCGTCGTCGCGGTACAGGCGCTCCATCTTCTCGTCCGACAGACCGTGCTCAAGGATGCTGTCCGGCTTTTCGGGATTGTAGCGGCGGCGGTTCTTGCGCAGCGACTCCGCGAAGGGCACGTTGACGTAGACGATCCCGGCCCGCTCCAGCAGTTGGTCGGACAGGTGTGGAAAGGCGGCCGCGTAGCCGCCGTGTTCGGTGCCGCGCGAGAATTCGACCAGCGTGGTGCTGGCCTGGTGGTAGCCGTCCGCGCGCAGGCGCTTATGGTATTCCAGGTCGAGGCGTTCGATCAGCAGCTGCCAGTAGGAGGGATGCAGGAAGTAGCCCTGCGAGTCGCTGTGCAGGCGCGGCTGGCCGAGTTTATCGCTCAGGATCTGGTCTTCCTCGAACCAGGCCCACAGCATGGGAAAGTCATCCAGGATATCCAGGCTTCCCAGGTGGAAGCGCCGGCGGCGCTCGTCGGGCGGGAGCTGGGTCAGGAAGTGAATGATCTCGCTCTTGCCGGAGGCCGGGCGGCCGATCAGGATCAGGACGTCGAAGGTGTCTTGGCTCATCGTATAAAACTTCGGAATTATTTTTTGAGATATTCGTCCAGCGCCGCCAGCAGGGCCTCGACGTCGCTCATCCGGATCTCGCCCATGTGGGCAATGCGGAAGGTGTCTTTTTTGATCGGGCCGTAGCCGCCGGCGATGCGCATGCCGCGCTGCATGAGGAAGGCATTCAGGTCGCTGAGGTCCAGCCCCAGGTCGTTCCTGACAGTGGTGACGGTGCGCGAGCGGTAGCCCTCCGGCGCGAACAGGCTTAAGCCGTGGGTTACGACCCATTCCTGCACGCGCTGCGCCAGGGCTTCGTAACGTGCGAAGCGCGCCTCCAGGCTCTCGGCCAGAATGCGGTCGAGCTGCATGTCCAGTGCGTAGATCAGCGATATGGCCGGGGTGGCGGCCGACGAATCCTTCAGGCGGTGCTTTTCCATACGCACCAGGTCGAAGTACCAGCCGCGGTTCGCGACCGTCTCGGCCTTGGCCAAGGCGCGGTCGGAGACAGCTGCCAGCGCCAATCCGGGCGGCAGCGCCAGGCATTTCTGCGAGGAGGTCAGCAGCATGTCCAGGCCCCAGGCGTCCATCTCGATCTTGACCCCGCCCAGTGAGGAGACGGCGTCGACGCAGATCAGCGTCTCGGGGCTGGCAGCACGCACGGCCTCGGCTACTTCCCGGACCGGGTTTTGCAGGCCGGTCGAGGTCTCGTTGTGCACGATGGTGATGGCTTCGTAAGTTTTCTTTTTGAGGGCCTCGGTCACAGCAGCGGGCGAGACCGGTTGGTCCCATTCGAATTCCAGCCTGTCGGCCTGCTTGCCGTTGGTGCTGGCCACTTCGTACCAGCGTTCGGCAAAAGCGCCGTTGACACAGGACAGGATGTGCTGATCCGCCAGGTTGCGGACGGCAGCCTCCTGAAATCCGGTGCCGGACGAGGCGCTCAGGAATACGCGATTCTGGGTAAAAAAGAGTTGCTGGGCTTTCTCAGCAGCCCGGCGATAAAGGGCTTCGAATTCCTTGCTGCGATGCGGCACCATGGGCTGGGCCTGCGCGCGAAGGACTTCGTCGTCCACGTCCACCGGGCCGGGGACGAACATGCGGGACATAGGGTTACCTCTAAATTGAAGTCTAGCCGATGGGCAGGTAGGGCAGCAGGATGCGCAGCACGACCAGGATCACGAAAAACACTGCCGCCAGCGTGCCGATACGGCGCAGGTCGGTCTTGACATGCGTGTAATCGGGATCGAATTCGGTGCTGCGGGAAGCGCTGACAGACGAGCCAAGACTCTGGCTGCGCTGCCTTCTTACCTGACGTTTACTTTTTCTAGCCATAATTTCTCCTAAGGATTTTGTAGTTTCGCAAAGACAACGATGCGTTGCTTGTCGATCAGATACGGGTAACACGAAATCAGCGTGACGCTCGGGTCGCTGGTGGAAGCCATGACCTCGACCTGGGTCGGTTCGACGATCTCGGTCCGCGTGACCACGTAAATGTACTGGCGCAGCTGCGTATACAGGATGACCTGGTCGCCTGACTGGAGCCTGTCCAGGAAGCGGAACAACTCGCCGTAGACGTCGTTATGCGCCGAAAGGACAATATTGCCGTCCTTGCCCGGGTTGACCGAGCCGACGTGCTGGCCGACGCCTTTCTTGAGCTGCTCCCAACCGTCGCCCTGCACGACCGGCGCATCAACTTTCAGGGCCGGGATCTGGATGCGGATCGCCTGTTCGGGACCCGGGGTGGGGACCGGCAAATTGGCCAGCGACTGCACCATCGGGCGCAGGTGCTCCGGGATCTCGGCTTCGTTCGGGCGCGTGTTGCCCTGCGCATCCGGCGGGATGTGGCCCGAAGGCAGCACGACCGCCATGACCAGCGGGGTGGGGGTCAGAGTCGGTTGTTCGAGGGCCGAGGCCACCTCGCGGTTCAACTCGCGCAGTACGCCCAGGCCGTTGAGCAGCACCGCCACCAGTCCAAAGACGGCCAGTACTTCCACGCCCAGCAGCAAGCCATCCATCCAGCGGCGCCGCCGCGCGCGGGGCGCAGGGCTGGTATCATCCGGCCCGCCTTCGGCGGTATCGACCACGGGACTGGCGGCCAGGTCTTCCAGCGAGGCCTGCGGCAGGTCGGGGGCGACCATCACCACGCGGCCGGTGCGCCG
>CAYOUV010000110.1:0-6335 GCA_964407265.1 uncultured Anaerolineaceae bacterium
AGCACGAGACTGGAATTTGGGACAAATTCGTTTGGTGAGGTACAATTCGCGATGACACATGATAAAACCAATGCGCCTTGAAGAGGTACTGGATGCCGACGAAATTAATTTTACGAGACAAAGAATTTGAGGTTAAATCCGGGATGACCTTGTTATCGGCTCTAAATAAAATTGATGTCATTCCTGAAGCGGTGATCGCCACCCGAAAGGGTGAATTGATCCTTGAGGACGAAATCCTCAGGGATGGGGATGTGATCAAGTTGGTAGCGGTCATATCGGGTGGGTAGGAATTTTTTTTAGTCATCTGACATTATCGGTAGGAGCAAGCCATGAAATGTCGTAAATGCGGTGGCAAAGCAACGGTCAACATGCGCCAGCACAAGCTGGCATTGTGTAGTCAACATTATTTGGAATGGGTCCCTGAGCAAACAGAACGTTTCATCAAGAAATATGAAATGTTCTCCAAAAACGAAAAAATTCTGGTTGCTGTCTCGGGGGGCAAGGATTCACTGTCTTTGTGGGATATTTTATGTCGACTCGGATACCAGGCTGATGGCCTATATATCGGCTTGGGAATTGACGGGGGAATCGGCTACTCGACTGAATCGCAGCGTCTGACGCAGCGGTTTGCCTCAGAACGTGGTTTGACCCTTCACATCGTCGACATGCAGCGCGATTACGGTCATTCGATTCCGGTCCTGGCTCAGGCGACGCATCGCGGCAAAGGCAAACCGTGCGCCGTCTGCGGCTTGAGTAAACGCCATGAGATGAATCGCATTGCCCGCGATATGGGTTACGATGTATTGGCAACCGGCCATAATTTGGATGATGAGGCAGCGGTTTTATTCAGCAATACATTGAGCTGGTCTGACTACCTGTTGCGCCAGGAGCCAGTCTTGCCGTCTTCTGATGGGCTGGCACGCAAGGTAAAGCCGTTGTGTCGCTTATATGAGAAGGAAATGGCTGCTTACGCACTTTTACGCGGCATTAAATATATTTACGAGGAATGCCCATTCGCAGAAGGTTCGACCACCATATATTACAAAGAGTTGCTCAATCAGCTTGAGAACCAGCGACCGGGGGCTAAGTTGTCGTTTTATCTCAAATTCCTGGACGCCAAACAAAATGGGTTGTTTTCACCCAAAGATCAGCTGTTGTCTAATTTGCACACATGCCCGGGTTGTGGACAGCCGACGTCTGCTCCCGGCCTATGCTCGTTTTGCCGGATGATGGAGAAAGTTGGCAGTCCTGAAGTTTGATTGTTTACCGGGCCATTGCGTCCAAGAAAGGCACCAGGAGATTTTTAATTGAACAACCAACCAAGACAGTATCGCTACTTTGAATTGATTATGGCTATTTTTGTAACCGTGCTGGTTGTCAGCAATGTTGCCTCATCGGCCAAGATCGTAGATATCGGCTTCTCGTTATTTGGTGTGCCACTGGCTTTTGATGGTGGAACGATCCTATTCCCGATCAGTTACATTTTTGGTGATATTCTGACTGAGGTATATGGGTACCGGCGTTCGCGTCGGGTAATCTGGACTGGTTTTTTTTGCCTGGCCCTTGCTGCAGGAGTGTTTTGGATGTTACAACGCTTGCCCGGTGAAGCCACCTGGCAAGCTTATGCCGGAGATGCTGCCTATGCTGCCATCCTGGGAGGCATGAGTAGCGGCGGGATTGTGCTGGGCAGCCTGGCTGGGTACTGGTCAGGAGAGTTCTCCAATTCTTTTATCCTGGCAAAAATGAAAGTGTTGACCAATGGCCGCTGGCTATGGACACGCACAATTGGTAGCACCCTGGTCGGAGAATTGGTGGATTCGGTGGTATTTGTGACGATCGCTTCTGTCTTTGGGGTATTTCCTTGGAGTCTTTTTGCTGCATTGGTGCTGACCAATTACCTGTTTAAAACCACCATGGAGGCCTTGATGACCCCGGTTACGTATGCTGTTGTGAACAGATTGAAAAAGGTTGAAAATGAAGATTACTACGATCGTGATACGGATTTCAACCCTTTTGTTGTTTGACCGGAATCAAATTGCAATCATGATCTAACCGGATATCATCCATAAGGCTTTGCGATATAGAACATCAGTGCTACAATATTACTATGCAACCTGTTCAAATCACAAAAACTACCGCTCGTCGTTTTATTCTTGGCCGGCAGGGATTATGGCCGGGTCGCCGTTGGGCTGGCAAGGAAGGCGTTTCTAAAGCTCTCCACCAAATTGAAGCCGTCCAACTTGATCCATTGACCGTAGTTGCGCGCAGCCATGACATCGCACTTTGCAGCCGCGTGCTCGATTACCAGCCCGACTACCTGGACCAATTAACGTATGCTGAACGCCGCTTTTTCGATTATGGCGGCTCATTGTATATTTACCCAATGGCTGAACTCCGATATTGGCGGTTACATATGCAGCGTCGGGCACAAGAGGGGCGTTGGGCGGATTTCTCCCGTCAGCAACGCGAGCTGCTGGACGAAGTTCGCGCCAAACTCCGCAAGCACGGACCGTTGGGCAACCGGGATTTCAGCGGTCGTACGCGTATTAATAGTTACCGCGGACGAAAAGACACCGGTTTAGCTTTGTTCGCTATGTGGCTGACCGGTGAACTAATGATTCACCATCGACGGGGATTTGAGCGCGTCTACGATTTTTCTTCGAATGTTGTCCCACAAGAAATGGATATAGTGGTCAATGAAACCGAGGCAGAAGGCTATTTTGCTCAAAAGGCCTTAGCTTTCTATGGCTTGGTCACCGCGCGCGGTTGGAAGAATTGTTTTTCAGGTTTCATCCATCGGCCGATCAGCCGAAAAGAGGTACAAGACCAGATCGGACAGTTTATAAGCGATGGCGTGTTTGCCTCGGTCAGGATTGAAGGATCGAAAGAGCACTGGCTGGTGCTGGCGGATGATCTGCTGCTACTGACCCAGCTGGAGGCGGATCAAGTTCCAGACGCCTGGCAGCCGCTCCAGACCACCACCGACGACGAAGTCACCTTCCTGGCTCCGCTGGATATTGTCAGCGCGCGCGGACGATCGAAATGGCTGTTCGACTTTGATTACGTCTGGGAAGTGTACAAACCTGTCGAACAGCGTCGCTGGGGCTACTATGTCCTGCCGATCCTGTATGGTGACAGGCTGGTGGCACGCCTCGACCCAAAGCTTGATCGAAAAACGAATACGGTGGAAATCAAGGGTTTCTGGTTGGAGGATGAAAAAATGGCAAAGGATGAAGCATTCCTATCGGCGTTGGTGAATGGATTGGTACGCTTTGTCGGATTTCTGGGGGCTAACTCTCTGGACATTTCTGCGATTAGACCTTCCGGGTTTCAGGCCAGGATTGAAAAATCCTTGAGGGCGGACCTTGAAATTGTATGATAATACGGCTGGTGTATTAATTCGATGATGTTTGAATTGTTCTTGAACTACTCAGATGGAATCTATGGCTTGGGTATGCCAAAGTTTGTACCGACACCGTTTGAGGCGTGACTCAGAAAAAAAGGCGAGCCAGTGGCTCGCCTTTTTCCTTAGGAAACTTCCAAATATCTCTCTAACTCCCAATCTGTGACGTGAGTGCGATATTCTTCCACCTCCGACCACTTGGCGCGTGTAAAAGCTTCGTACGTTGCCGGCCCGAGAGCACCCTGTAACACTTTGTCACCTTCCAGTTCGCGTAAGGCTTCGGCCAGCGAACCCGGTAGGGAACCGATCCCCATCTTGGTACGTTCGTCCGCATTCAAGTGGTACAGGTTTACATTATTGAGTCCCTTGGGCGGAATCAGACCGTTATCAATTCCGTCCAGGCCAGCCGCCAGCATACCTGTGAACGCCAAATATGGATTGGAGGATGGGTCCGGGAAGCGTAATTCTGCTCGCACAGCTTTATCGCGTCCTTCGGTGTAGCGCGGAATGCGAATCAGCGCTGAGCGGTTTTGCTGTGCCCAGCCGATATAAACCGGGGCCTCGTAACCAGGTACGAGCCGTTTATACGAGTTGATCGTCGGGGCGACGATGGCTGCTAGCGCTTTGGCATGGGCGAGTTGCCCGGCAACAAAGGCATAGGCTAGCTTCGAGAGTTTGAACTCATCCTTGGCGTCGTAAAACAGATTGTTGCCCTTGTCGTCGAAAAGCGACTGGTGGCAGTGCATGCCCGAGCCGTTGATCCCATAGATAGGTTTGGGCATGAATGAAGCTACCAACCCTTGCTGGGCTGCGATAGCTTTTATGGTGTATTTGAGCGTCAGAACATTGTCTGCCGTGCGTAGTGCATCGTCAAAACGGAAATCAATTTCGTGCTGCCCAAGCGCTACCTCGTGATGGCCAACTTCCACATCCAATCCCATTGTGTTCAACGCACCCATGAGTGTTGTGCGAACTCGTACTGCTTCGTCATCGGCGGAAAAATCGAAGTAGCTACCGACATCTTGCGGCACGGGATGGACATGATCGCCGCCGTTACGCCTGAAGAGGAAGAATTCCGGCTCCGGACCGACGTTGAAAACCCAACCACGCTCGGTGATTTTCGCCAGGATTTGTTTCAGCGTCCCGCGCGGATCGCCTTCGAAAGGTTGTCCGTCCGGGGTGTAGATGTCGCAGAAAACACGGGCGCGGCGTGCGTCATCCGGGGTCCAGGGGAGAACGGCATAGGTGGCAGGATCGATCACCAGCCGCATATCGCTTTCCTGAATGCGGGCGAAGCCCTCCACCGATGAGCCATCGAACCATACGCCGTCTTCTAAGGCCCCTGCCAGGCCCTTGACCGGCATGTCCACGCTTTTGACGGCCCCGGTCACATCGGTGAACTGCAGCGAAATGAATTTCACATCGTCTTCTTTAACATGGGCGATCAAATCTTTGGCATTCATATCTCTCTCCTTGGTTCTGAATTATGGATACGATTACTAGACTGCGCAATGATTAATTTGCACAGATTAAGACTTACTTATGCATCCTTGATCAAGACCGGTGCCTGCTTGGACTTTGAGCCTGGCCTGGCGGTATTGATCAATGCTACTGACCCGACGATGATGGTTGCCGCAGTCAGCACACGGGCGGTCAATGGTTCGGCAGCCAGCCAATTGCCAAGTAAGACAGCCACAACTGGATTGACGTAGGCGTAGGTTGACACCAATGAGACGGATGCATTGCGGAGCAGCCAGGCGTATGAGACAAATCCAACCAGAGAACCGAACGCGGTCAGGTAAAGTACGCCCAAGATCGAGCGGGTTGTCACTTGGGCAAGATGTAGGGGTTGCCATTCGCCGGTTAATGTGGCCACCACGAATAAACCGATGCAGCCCACCAGCATCTCCATTCCGGTGGTCATCAGTGCAGAATTGGGCAGGTCGGCTGAACGGCTGTAAATTGAGCCGACCGACCAAAGAAAAGCAGCTAGTAACAAAGCGCCGACCCCAAATGGATTTAGATGGGTGATCCCGCTGCTCAAATTCGACGGGCCAACCAGCAGCGTGATCCCCCCGAAGCCGATCAGCAGCCCGAGTAAAGCCTGCCAGTTGGGTTTGACCCCGCCTGGACGGATGGCCTCGATCAGTACCATCCACATCGGCACGGAACCGATGATCAGGGCTGCTATACCTGAAGGTACAGTCTGCTCGGCCCACGACACCATGCCATTGCCTCCGACGAGCAGCAGCAACCCAACAATTGCGGTGGAGCGCCACTGTCGGCTTGTCGGCAGCGGGTCGCCGGCCATGCGCCGCCAAATATATAAAATCAGGCCGGAAATCAAGAAGCGCGATCCAGCTGCGAGAAAGGGGGGGATGGTCTCAACAGCGTAGCGAATCGCCAGGTAGGTTGAGCCCCAGACAATATAAAGCGCTACCAATGGTACCCACACTTTTATCTTCATAAATTCCTCAAGACGACTCCTTGAAAAACAAAAAGCACGCCAGGGCGTGCTTTTGCATTGCAAGAATGCCATTAAATAAAGCAGCCCTTCCTGATTAGACAAGCAAGCATTCAGGCTTGCTTGATCACTGTGCTGCTTTGGCCTGAGCGTTACCGCCCAGTTTTCAGCAGGTACTTGTTTCGGAAGGGAGAAAGAAGCCCGTGATTGGGCTCCAGAGGCATCCGCTGATCTATCCGATGTTCCCCGGGAAACCGGGTTAGCGCTCCTGTCGCCAGGAGGAACCTCCACCTCGTAACCCTGTCAGGAACAGGGTCCAGCCGCTAATTCTCCGTTTATTTAGTTTTTAAGCCTTGCAATTATCCTCATGGATATGTTGGCGCTGATTTTACACGTTCCTGTAATTTGAGTCAAGCATTTAAATTTTGGGGAAAATAAAATCTGACAGGCGGATAACCTGTCAGATAG
>CAYOUV010000111.1:0-6327 GCA_964407265.1 uncultured Anaerolineaceae bacterium
CGAGCACGTTCTGGGCTGCCTTGACCAGCGGCAGGTCAATCATCTTGCCCTCGAAAGCGATCGCCCCACTGCCCTCTTTTTGGGCGGCTTCGAAAGCTGCGATCAGCCGGCGGGCGTAGTCGATCTCCTCGTCGCGCGGACTGAAGGCCTCCTGCACCGGTTTCACCTGGCTGGGATGGATGATCTGCTTGCCAGAAAAGCCCATATGTGCGCCCTGCATGGCCTCGACTTTAAGATTGACCGCGTCCCGGAAGTCGATGAAGACCATGTCGATGGCCTGCAGACTGAAGGCGGCGGCGTGGGTGACCAGGCTGCTGCGCGCGTGCAGCACTTCCCAGCCGTTGCGCGTGCGCGTCGCACCCAGGCTGGCGGCGAAGTCCTCCGCCCCGAAGATCAAGGCATCGAGGCGCGGGTGCGCGGCGATTTCCTTCAGGTTGACGATCCCCAGCGCGCTTTCGACGATGGCGATCATTCGGATCGATTCACCTGGCCAGCCGCCTTCCCGTTCAGCCCCCTCGATGCGCTCGCCCACCCACTCCAACTGTTCCAGGTGTTCCACTTTGGGGACGACGATCCCGTCCGGGCGATAAGGCAGCACGGCTGCCAGGTCGTCAGCTTCCAGTCCGGTGCCGACGCCGTTGATGCGCGCCAGCTTCTCGGAACTGCCGAAATCCAGCTCCTGCAGGGCTTTGGCGATAGCGGCGCGCGCCTCTTCCTTGCGGTTGATGGCTGTGCCGTCTTCCATGTCCATGCAGATGCAGTCCACGCCGAGCGTGAGCGCTTTTTCGATCTTGTGCCGGTCATCGCCGGGCATGTATAAAAGGGCGCGCCGGGCTCTCATGCTTCGCCGCCTTCCCTTGGCTTTTTCAGAAACATTGCGGTTCTTTCAAATTCCACCACGATGGTACCATCCTGTTTCCTGCCGGTACATTTTATGCGCACGATGCCGGCGTTCGGCCGCGACTTCGACTCGCGCTTCTCGAGGATCTGGCTCTCGGCGTAGATCGTGTCGCCGTGAAAGACCGGATGCGGGTGGACGACCTTATCGTATCCCAGGTTGGCCACGATCGTGCCCTCGGTCAGTTCGGGGACGGTCAGTCCCACCACCAGGCCCAGCGTGAAGACGCCGTTCACCAGCCGCTGGCCGAACTCGGTGCGCGAGGCGAAATCCTGGTTGAGGTGCAGGGGCTGGGTATTCATGGTCAGGGCCGAGAACAGGATGTTGTCCATCTCGCTGAGCGTGCGCCCGAGCGCGTGTTTGAAGCGCTGGCCGACTTCCAGTTCGTCGAAATATTTTCCTGGCATGTTCACCTCCTGAGCGCGAAGGATCTTCGCGTTACTGGGTTAATCTCCGATTTCGAGCAAGACCTGTTCGCGTTCGACCGTTTGGCCCTGGGCCACACGCAGCCGTTTGACGACCCCGTCGCGTGGGGCCTGCACCCGGATTTCCATTTTCATGGCTTCCAGCAGCAGCAGGGTCTGGCCGGTCGAGACCTGGTCACCAACTTCCACGTTGACCGCCAGCACCTGCCCGGGCATGGGCGCCAGCAGGGTGTTCTGTCCGCCCGTGGCTGCGCCACCGCGTCGTGCCCCGCTGGACTTGGTTAACTGGTATGTCCGGCCGTTGACCGTCACCCAGCGTTTGGCACCATCACGGCTGACGAAGGCTGTCAGCGGAGTGCCCTCCAGCAGCAGATCCAGGCGGCCGCCACCCGCATGCACGCGTTCGAGGTCCAGGCCGCGGTCGCCGATCACGGCGCGATAGGAGTCACCGGATTGAATCAACTCAATTTCGTAAGTGCGGTTGCCTCCTTCGAAGACCAGGCGCATTATCCACCTCCCAGACGGAAGCCGTTCGCCTCGGTCCAGGGGTTGAAGGGATCGGGGGCAGTACTCTCGGGCTGGTTTTCGTTGGTCGAGGCGGAGGCTGGCAGCAGGTCTGCGAGCGCGGCGGCCAGCAGCGCTTCCGGCGCGACCTCGGGCTGGCTCCAGTTTTCGAAGGTCCGTTCGACCCAGCTGGTGGTCACGTTTCCGGCCAGAAAATCAGGATGGGAGAGCACGTCCTGCAGGAAATCGAGATTGCTGGTCAGGCCGTGGATCACGCCTTCGTGCAGGGCGGTTTGCATGCGCTGAATGGCGGCCGGGCGGTCTTCGGCCTGGACGATCAGCTTGGCCAGCAGCGGGTCGTAAAAGTGACCGACCTGGCTGCCGCTGGTGACACCGCTGTCAAGTCGGATTCCGGGACCGCGTGGCAGGCTGAATTGCAGCAGATCGCCGGTGCTGGGCAGGAATCCGGCCGCCGGGTCTTCGGCATACAGGCGGCACTCAATGGCATGTCCGCGCTGGCTGAGCTGGCCCTGCTGGTATGGGAAAGCCTGGCCCGCGGCCACGCGCAACTGCCAGTGGACCAGGTCCAACCCAACGACCAGTTCGGTGATGGGATGCTCGACCTGCAGGCGGGTGTTCATCTCGAGGAAATAAAAATCCAGGCTGTCAGGGTCGAGGATAAACTCAACCGTCCCGGCGTTGGTGTAACCTACGGCCCCCGCGGCAGCGAGCGCGGCGGCGCCCATGCGCTCCCGCAAAACGGGCGTGATTATGGGCGAGGGCGTTTCTTCGATGATCTTCTGATGGCGGCGCTGGACGGAGCATTCCCGTTCGAACAGGTGTACCAGGTGTCCGTGCTGGTCGCCAAAGACCTGGAACTCGATGTGATGGGCTTTGGGAAGGTACTTTTCGACCAGCAGGCGTTCGTCGCCGAAGGCGTTCAAGGCCTCGCGACGGGCGGCATCCAGGTCCTCAGGCAGGTCGTGTTCGTCCCAGACAATGCGCATGCCTTTGCCGCCGCCGCCCGCGGCTGCCTTGATCAGCACCGGGAAGCCGATCTGCGCGGCAGCCCGCTCGAACTCGGCTACCGCTTCCAGCCCCTGCATGCCGGGCACGGTCGGCACCCCGGCGGCCTGCATGCGGACCTTCGACTCGGCCTTGTCGCCCATGGCGCGGATGGCAGCCGGCGGCGGGCCGATAAAAGTCAGGCCGGCGGATTCGACCGCCTCGGCGAAGTCAGCGTTCTCGGACAGGAATCCGTAGCCGGGATGAACGGCTTCGGCGCCGCTGGCTTTGGCAGCCGAAATGATCTTCTCGCTGTTGAGGTAGGACTCGCGCGGGGCGGACGGACCGATCCACACCGCCTGGTCAGCCTGGCGGACGTGCAGGGCATTGGCGTCCGCCTCGGAGTAGACCGCCACGGTCTGGATTCCAAGTTCCCGGCAGGCGCGCATGACCCGCAGGGCGATCTCGCCACGGTTGGCGATCAGGACTTTAGAGAACATCTGGCTATTTCACTCGTTCTAAGCGCGTCTCAACTGCCTTGGCCTCATCGCCTTCCGGGCTGATATTGTAGGCAGTCAGTCTCAGGTGCTGCTTGTCGATGAGTTCAAGCTCGGTGCGCCAGCCCCAATCCGGGCCGCCGGTGGGGTCGGGATAACTGCCCAGGACCGAGAAGCCGTTTTCCTGGGGTCCGCCCATACAAAACATGATGGCGGTGTTGTTGTGGAAGCTATCTACCCAGCTGGCTTCGTAACGGTCGAGAGTGGTGTTGTAGCCGAAGGTGAACATGCCGTGTTGTAGTTCGCCTTCAACGGATCCTTGATAGAGATAGAGTGCAAAGCGCCCATCGAGTACCAACTGGATGCTTCCCTGCACGGCGGATTCGTCGGCGAGTTTGCCGGGCTCAATCCAGAGTTTGGATACGCCTATCCAGCCGCCAACCAGCTGGGCGAGGAATTGGTGGGGACTACCTGAGGGGTTTTCGAAAGTCATGGTTGTTCACATCCTGAAGACACCAAAATTTTGCTCTTCCGCCGGCGCATTCAGCACCACAGATAAAGCCAAACCCAGCACCTGCCGGGTTTCGGCCGGATCGATGACGCCATCATCCCACAGACGGGCGGTGGAATAGTAAGGATTGCCTTCGGTTTCGTATTTTTCCAGGATCGGACGTTTGAACGCTTCGGCTTCAGCAGCTTTCAAGGCGGGCTTGCCTTCACGTGCCAGCTGGTCTTGCTTGATGGTCAGCAGCACGTTGGCAGCCTGCTCGCCGCCCATGACCGAGATGCGCGCGTTGGGCCACATCCACAGAAAACGCGGATTGTAGCCGCGGCCGGCCATGGCGTAATTCCCGGCCCCGAACGAACCGCCGATCACCACGGTCAACTTGGGGACGCGGGCGTTGGCCACGGCGTGCACCAGCTTGGCGCCGTCCTTGGCGATGCCGCCCGCTTCGTAGTCCTTGCCGACCATGAAGCCGGTGATGTTTTGCAGGAACAACAGCGGCACCCCGCGCTGGTTGCAAAGTTCGATGAAATGGGTCGCCTTGAGTGCCGACTCGCTGAACAGCACGCCGTTGTTGGCGATGATCCCAAGCGGGTAGCCCCACAGACGGGCGAAGCCGGTCACGATCGTTGTGCCGTAGCGGGACTTGAACTCACGGAACTTCGACCCGTCGACCAGGCGGGCGATGATCTCGCGCACGTCGTAGGTTTCGCGGAAAGTAGCCGGCAGGATGCCGTAGATCTCGTCGGCCGGGTAGAGAGGCTCCTCGGGCGGGAGCAGGTCGAGGGTCGAAAGATACGAGGCCCGGCCTTTGGGCGAGGGCAGCGTCTCGACGATCGTGCGCAGGATCTGGAGGGCATGGTCGTCGTCCTCGGCGAAATGGTCCGCCACGCCGGATTTGCGGGTGTGGATCTCGGCTCCGCCCAACTCCTCGGCGCTGACATCTTCCCCGGTGGCAGCCTTGACCAGCGGCGGTCCGCCCAGGAAGATCGTCCCCGTGCCCTTGACGATGACCGCTTCGTCGCTCATGGCCGGGACGTAGGCGCCGCCGGCAGTACAACTGCCCATCACCGCCGCGATCTGTGGGATGCCCTTGGCGGACATGCGCGCCTGGTTGTAGAAGATGCGCCCAAAGTGGGTTGCATCGGGAAAGACCTCGTCCTGCAAGGGCAAAAAGGCTCCGCCCGAATCGACCAGATACAGGCAGGGCAGGTGGTTTTCCTCGGCGATCTGCTGGGCGCGGACGTGCTTCTTGACCGTCATGGGGAAGTACGAACCGCCTTTGACGGTGGCGTCGTTGGCGATGATCAGCACCTCATGCCCACTGACCCGCCCGATGCCCGCTACCAGGCCCGCGCCGGGCGCCTCGCCGGCGTACATCTCCCAGGCGGCCAGCGCGGATAATTCAAGGAACGGCGAGCCGGGGTCGAGCAGACGCTCAATGCGCTCGCGCACGAAGAGCTTGCCCTGTTCTTCCTGGCGACGGCGGTACTTGTCCCCACCACCCTGGTGGACGAGGGCGATGCGTCCTTTCAGGTCATCAGCCAGGCGACGGTGAAAATTATCGTTGGCAATGAATTGAGGGTGGCTGTGGGAGACAAAAGTTGGCAGGGTTTCCATAGGAAGTCGCTCGGTGAGGATTTCAAGAGTCTAGCACAAGCATGCAGATGGGTAAAGTGTGGCGCAGCGCAGTTGCCTTGGGCGGGGATATTTTTAAAAATGTGGGCTATTAAAAAACAATAGCCGCGCAAGACGAGCGCTTGCGGCTACCGGTTGATATTCGTGCCGGCTGGCTTCAGAGGCTGCGGCGGGTTATTCTTCCGGTAAGTCGAGCCGGACCAGGTTCCCGAAGATGCCCATCATCAAGGCCACGGCCAAAGCGGTAAGCGCCACCAGAGTCATTGGCCAACCGTTATCATACTGGAAGAAAGGCGTCATGTTCGCGAGAGAGTTCGCCAGGATCTTATGGATCTGCCAGGTTCCTAAAATCGCAATAAATACAGCGCTCACGCTCAGCAATATTTTGAGCGAGCGCCGGCGGGTTAATCCGCCAAGCGCGTAACTCAAGGCAATCAGGATGCAGCCGGCCGTGATCAAAAAACCAGTGGGCGGCGTGTTGATGAAGATAACATGAAAGACGAACAAGGCAATATTCATCCCGGCCGCCCCGGCGGCTGTCCCGAACAGCAGGCGCGGCCAGGCACGCGGTCCTGGAAAGCGTTCGACCATCAGGCGCGCTGTCAGGATGCCAAAACCGAAGATGGATCCGATGATCAACCCCTGCTCGAGGGCAGAGCTGATGCGGACCACGTCCATGAATTCCGGCAGACGGTAGGTGAGATACACCTGGACGGCAACCCCCAGGGCAGAGCCCAGCAGCGCCAGCATGTAAGCGCCGAAGAGGTGGGCCGGCTGCGCGATCACGCGCCCGACGATCCATTCCAGGAGGACCCTGCGCCGGAGACTTTTACCCACAGCAACTGGCAGGCTTCC
>CAYOUV010000112.1:0-5695 GCA_964407265.1 uncultured Anaerolineaceae bacterium
TGGCAGCCACAGGTATTTCCAGAACTGCCAGTTGGACTTGGCAAAATCCTGGTCCTCGAAGCGTTTCCCCTTTTCCAGGACCAGCACTGAATAGCCCTTTTCGGCCAGACGCAAAGCGGAGACTGAGCCCCCGAAGCCTGAGCCGATGATTAGGTAATCGTAGGTTTGCACGATTCATTTCTCCTGAGGGAAAATTAACGAGTCAGATAAAGTGTATCCGATATTTCGATCAGAAACCGAATCTTTTTCGCATGATCTCGAAGGTTTTTTCTGCGTTTTCGAAAGGACTTTCCCGTCCAACGTAGATCAAATCTTTGCGACTATCGTAAGTCGTTCCTCCATTGATTCCGACCACCCAGTAAATGCCCGCGCGTTTAATGAAACGTGGATCATTGACCATTTGTCCTTCGGGTAGGATCAACGTGACTGGCTGAACGCCGGTCACTTTTTCGATTTTGTCCATGCTGGTCGAAACTTCGGTGAAAACATAGCGCGGGGCGGTCTTTTCCATTTCACCCAGGTTGGCATGCTGGTTGGTGTGGGTAGCGATTTCCCAACCTGCATCCGATAATTCCTTGAGAAGGGCTGCGGTCTCCGGGTAAGCATAATCTGATTCGGTAATCACTCCCAGCACGGCCGGATACCCTGCCTGCTGCAGCAAGTCGATCATTTCTTTTACAGAGGAATGCATCGGATAGCGCAGGTAAATGTCGTCGATCGTGATGATAAACAATTTCCCCTTTTCGGTTGCAGTGATGGAAGGATCGTTTTGGATATCCCGATAGGTGATGACCTTCATTTCGTTTTGTTTCAGGATGGCGATCAAATCTCTTAGAAAAGCGACCGAATCGAAGTTTTCGTTTGAACGGTGTAACATGATGGTCGGTGGAGTGCTACGAATTGGATCGGGGGTTGGAGTGATAGTTGGCGTATCAGTTGGGGCAGGTGTGCTAGTCGGATCAACAGTTGGAATTGGTAATGGAGTCACGGTTGCGGTGGCGACGATAACAGTTGGCTGCGCTTGAAGCGAGATGGTTTTTACATTCGAAACTGGAGTACAACTGGGAAATACCAAAAGGAAAATGAGCGCTAAACCAAGAAGTTTCGACATTTGGATTGCTTCCCTTTTATCGGAATGGGCAGACATCCGCCGGGACGTAGGTGTGACTTTGCCAGCCGTGGTAGTCGCTGCCCAGCGGGGTCAGGATGTCCAGGTGTTCGGCGGCATATTGGATGGCCGCGGCGCAGCCGGCGTACATCTTGCCGCTGGATTGGTATGCGTCCCAGAAAGCGGTCGCCATCTCAACGTAGAGATGGCCGGGGTCGCCGAGCGGGAACTTAGATTGGAGAGTGTCGTATTGGATCTGGGCCGCGTCCATTTCGCCGAGATAGGTATGCAGGATGACCATGCGGTAGTAGGCATAGGCGGCCAGGCGCGGGTATTCGGTGGGATCAATAGTGACTGCGGGTAAAGTCGGATATGGAGTCGGTGTGAACTGTTGATATTGTCGAGCAAGAAACAAGTTATAGATGTTGTATGCCTCGAATACTTTTCTTTGTTTTGACCACCAGTCCAATGTTTTGTTGAATATTGCCGTCTGATATAAACCTAGCGCTTTATCATAATTGCCATTACTTGCTGCTATATCAGCATCTTGTATTGCCTGAAACCGGTATTGGGGTGGTCCTAAGTCGCTATTTAAAATTATGAAATTTTTCCCGTTCCAACCAAGAGTGACCGTTCTATTACGCCAAGGAAGCCCTTTCATGAGATCACCGGAATCGTAGGGTATTTGATCGATCGCAACGATTTCTTTTAAGCCATCTACGTTGAAATTAGATATTTTGTAATTAAATCCTGTTCCTCCCACCCAATCGATGTTGATCATATTTCCTTGATAATCTACAATCTTGTTTAGTATTAGCGAAGTAAAATTAAAACCATTCCATTCAAAAATTTGAATTGAATGAAAGTCATGTCTTTCGAAATTTGATACAATTAATTCTGGAATGCCATCTCCATTGATATCATCTGCATAATCCAAATCTGGGGTATTTTGTGTTCCGTCAGATTTTAAAAATATTTGATATTTACCGTCTTCGCAACCAAAGATAAACAAAGAACCATTATCTGAGAGTGCTACCTCTTTCAATCCATCACCCGTCAAATCCTTTATGGTTCCCCATCGTTTTTGTTCTAACTTGTCTAATGTACCGCCAGCATTTAAGTAATCTAATGTCGCTTCATTGTATGGTCCGCCAGAACAACCGATTTCGTTGCAATACGGGAAATCGGGAATCACTTCAGGGTTTTCCTTCGGGCACTCCGCCTTGGGCGCGGGTGTCGCAGTGACGATGCTGCGCACGTCGAAAGTCGGCGTGAAGGTCGGGATGGTTGGGAGGGGAGTGATGGTCATCGTTGGCGTCTGCGAGGGGAGGCGGGTTGGGGTCAGGGACGGGGTCGCCCCCAGGGTGGGGGAAGCTGCCGCAGCGTTGGGAAGGTTTGGCTGTGTAGCAGTGGTGGCAGGCGCACAGGCTGAGACTAAAAAGACGAAGGCGAGCGATCCAGTGACAAATTTATTCATGGCAAGCCCCTTTAACGAAACGGACAGATGTCCGCCGGTAAATAGATGTGGCTCTGCCAGCCGTGGTAATCGCTGCCCAGGACGGTCAGGATTTCGGGGCGTTCGGCGGCGTATTGGATGGCCGCGGCACAGCCGGCATACATCGTGCCGCTGGATTGGTAGGCCTCCCGGAAACCAGTCGTCATCTCGGCGTAGGGATGGCCGGGGTTGCCTGCCGGAAACTTGCTTTGCAGGGTCTCGTACTGGATCTGGGCTGCGTCCATCTCACCCAGGAACGTGTGCAGGAGGATCATGCGGTAGTAGGCGTAAGCCGCCAGGCGAGGGTATTCGGTTGTGTCGGGAATTGGACTGGGATATGGAGTTACCGGTGTGGGAAAATAATATGGCATTGCTTCATATTCTCTTCGATCGGGAGACCACCATTTTAGGTTCGAATCAAAGATCGCTTTTTGATACAAAGTAAGTGCTTGGTCATAATGTCCATTATCAGTCTCCCGATCAGCATCCTGAACTGCTTGGAATCTATACTCGGGGGACGAATAATTGATAAGTTGTAGGCTGAATCTTTGGCCATTCCACTTGTAAGTTTGGATTTCCTGCCTCCACGGAACCCCCGCTCCGATGCTTCCTTGTCCAGGAATGCCTCCAGTCAAACTCAATTCAATGAGTTTGTCATTGTCGAGATTTTGGATCTGGACTGAATTTACGCCCACCATCCCCGCATCTGGGCTCAAATTGACGAACTGGGACCCATCCCATTCTAAAATCTGGAGATAGTAACATCCGGTTCCAGAACAACCCCAACGTAGGAGAACAATATCTTGCGAACCATCCAAATTCATATCTTCGATCCCATATATATTTAACCAATAATAGGATCCATCTCTGGTATTGTATGGTGAATAAACCTTATATTCACCATTATTACAAACAAGGATATGTAAGCCTGTAATCACGCCAAAATCCTTGAAAATCAGATCTGGTATGTTATCACCTGTTAAATCCCGATATACATATTCTTTGAAGTATCCAGGAACCTGCTTTAGTCGATCTATAACAGCCTGTATAGTTCCACCCGAATTGAGAAAATGTTGGATGTCATCTTCAGTTCCACCGAATTTACACGTATTGTTTCCACCGCATTCATGGGTTGGAATTCGGAAGTTTGCTTGGAGGAAAGGGTTACCTTTCGGGCACTCCGCCTTGGGCGCGGGTGTCGCAGTGACGATGCTGCGCACGTCGAAAGTCGGCGTGAAGGTCGGGATGGTTGGGAGGGGAGTGATGGTCATCGTTGGCGTCTGCGAGGGGAGGCGGGTTGGGGTCAGGGACGGGGTCGCCCCCAGGGTGGAGGAAGCTGCCGTAGCGTTGGGAAAGTTCTGCTGTGCAGTGGTGGCGGGAGCGCAAGCTGAGACTAAAAAGGCGAAGACTAGCAATCCAGCGACAAATTTATTCATGGTAATCCCCTTTATCTGAACGGGCAGACATCCGCCGGGACGTATTTGTGGCTCTGCCAGCCGTGGTAGTCGCTGCCCAGCGGAGTGAGAATCTCGGGGTGTTCGGCGGCGTATTGGATGGCCGCGGCGCAGCCGGCGTACATCCTGCCGCTGGCTTGGTAGGCATTTCGGAAAGCGGTCGTCATCTCGACGTAGGGGTGACCGGGGTTGCCAGCCGGGAACTTGGATTGCAAGGTGTCGTATTGGATTTGGGCCGCGTCCATCTGACCGAGATAGGCGTGCAGGATGAGCATGCGGTAGTAGGCGTAAGCTGCCAGGCGGGGGTATTCGGTAGGATCTGAAGTAGTTGGTGGTGTGGGAGTTGGTTGATTATTCATCATTGCTTTTGGGATTCCGGCTTCATAATCGTGCATTTCTGGCGTCCACCATTTTAGCGTGTCGTTAAAAATTGCGCTTTGATAGAAATCAAGAGCTAGCACGTAATCATGTTGAAGCGTTGATCGATCACCATCTTGAACCGCCTGAAATCGATATTCAGGTGCAGAATATTGGCTAGGTAGTTTCGAAAAGAATTTCCCATTCCATGCAAAAATACGAATTTCGTCCCTCCACGGAAATCCCTCATAAAACGACTCGTTATATCCAACCCAATAAATATCTGCCCCGGTCAAAATTAACTCATCAAATCCATCATGATTGATATCTCTAATTTCAGGCTTTCGAGTTGGATAATGCACATTTGGCCATGAGTTATTTTCCTTGTCGTAGGCGATGTCTCTAAAAGAAAATCCATCCCACTCATAAATTTCGCAACTGCTTCCATAGCTCATCACGATATCGGTCATTCCATTTTTGTTCATATCAGTTAAAGCAATGATTCTTGCCCCACTAACAGCACCGAATTCTTTGTTAATCCAAAATGCCTTGTATTGACCTTCAGTGCAGCTCAAAATAAATTCGTTTGTATATCCACTCCCCCCAAAAGGTTGAAAAAGCAATTCATTTACACCGTCTCCGGTGAAGTCACCATATGCATAAACTGCCCAATAAGCACCTTGTAAATTGTTCAAAAGTTCTGACACTGATCCCCCTTTATTTAGATAAGCTAAAACCATCTCTTCATCAACCCAAAAGCTTGAATTGCCGAGATCATTGAGGTTTCTGGGAAACTGAAAATCCATCTTGACTGAGTTGTCTTCCTTCGGGCATTCCGCCTTTGGCGCGGGTGTAGCGGTAACAATGGTGTGCACGTCGAAAGTCGGCGTGACGGTAGGGATGGTCGGCAGCGGGGTGATGGTGGGGGTGGGGGATTTTGTGGGTGTTGGCGTTCGGGTGGGGGATGGTGTCTGGGAAGATGTGGCGGTTGTCTGAGGGAATGGGCTCTCGGTGGCTACGGTGGTCGTGCCGGGCTGCGATGGGGCGGCACAGGCGGTTAATAGAAGGGCAAAAGCCAAGGCGGCCAAGGTAATTTTCTTCATGGGATTTCCCTCCTGATGATACATCTGTCTGATTTCCCGGGCAGTCTATTTTATCGGTTCTTTCTCAAGCAAATAGCCTGGCCATGATGACCACTTCAAGCACTTCGTAGATTGCGGACACCGCCAGGGTGAGCACGACCAGGACGTACAGCCGGGCGGTCTGTTTCAGGCCCTCCAG
>CAYOUV010000113.1:0-5599 GCA_964407265.1 uncultured Anaerolineaceae bacterium
TTCGTCCAGCACTTTGCACGCGGACCCTACGCCTTCGCTCAGGACAGGCGGCTGGGTTCGCGGCGCTAAAATGGCTCTATGCTACGCCGATAAGCAATTGCGCAGCGCCACGCGCTGGGATAGGATCCGCACAAACACTGGTCGGTCTCCTGAGTTTTACATAAGTTAAATTTATATCTACTTTTCCGAAACCATAACTGGGGAATCCAGACGAAAAAAATGAGGTACAATGACAAAAATGGTAATCGGCACAAGCTTTACTTGTGGAGGTTGCAAGATATGGATACAAATCTCAAACCCAACTGGCGCCATGTGGGCGCCTTTTTGTGTCTCACTTTCGGTCTGACCTGGCTCCTTGACCTGGCCATTTATCTACGGGGAGGTTTGCAAATCCCGGGGATTGTCGCTGCCCTGCAGTTGCAGATGCTTCTGCCAGCATTCAGCGCCATCGTGCTAGGGCTGTTCTTCTTTCCTGAAAGCCCCATCTATCGCAGAAAGACTGCTGGGCGAGGACGCTGGTTCTACTACTACTTCCTAGTGCTTACGCTGATCTATGCTGTGGGCACCCTGGTTATGTGGTTTTCGCCAACCCAGGGGACCATTTCGGTATTATCCGCCATCCCCCTCATCCTTGCCTTCCTGGGTTTGATCTTACTCATCATACTACGTGCCACATCTGGCCGCGAGGCGATGGCACGGGTCTGGCTAAGCTGGGGCAAGGGACGCTATTGGCTACTTTTCGGCCTGGGGTTCGTCGTCTATTACGTGCTTCAAGCGGCGCTCAACGCCTTCTTCGGCTTGGGCGGGGGCAAACTGGCTCCTCCTGCCGCTCCCTTAGGCCTCAGCCCAAATGCCTTCCTGCTTCTGGCGACATTACAGACCGTGCTGCTGGCGCCGATCTTGGCCATCGTCATCGCCTTTGGTGAGGAGTACGGCTGGCGGGGCTACCTGCAAAGCGAGCTCTTTAAACTGGGCCGGGTGCGCGGCGTGCTTCTGCTGGGCGTGATCTGGGGCGCTTGGCATTGGCCGCTCATCCTGATGGGCTACAACTATCCTGGCCATCCGTTGCTTGGAATGCTGCTGATGGCGCTCTACACCACCGGTCTCGCCGTGATCCTGGGTTATGCTGTGCTCCGAACGGGCAGCGTCCTGCTGTCCGCGTACCTACATGCTCTTAATAACCAAGTCGTAGCCTTTATAATGGCGATGGGCTTCAAACCGTTCGATAACGCTTTCTCCTTCGACATTGGCATCTTCGGGATAGCAACGCTGGCGCTGGTTGCCATCCTCGTACTTCGTGACCCAATTTGGCGAGCCAGGGGCGGCGGTCTTGCCGATAGTTCTTCGGAGTAAAAACAAGCAGTGAGGCGGCCCAACAACGCGTACTGGACATTCGTCCAGCACTTTGCACGCGAGCGGCGGGCTTTTTAACCTACCCCCGCCAGACTTCGCCGGCTTTGAGGATCGTCCTGGGCGGCACGTCGGCCAAGACGATCGCGCCGCTGCCAACCCGCGACCCGTCCCCGATCTGGATGCCGATCACCACCTTGACGCCCATCCCGACCAGTACCTTTTCACCGACGTGCACGTGTCCCGCCAGCTGGGCGCCTGGCGCGATGTGCGTGTACGAGCCGATCAGGCAGTCGTGCGAGACGATCGCCCCGGTGTTGACCATACACTTCGGCGCCAGCACAGCCGACGAGCCGACGTAGGCATTGGCGAAGACCTGCACCCCCGCCCCGACTTCTGCGCTGACCTCCACTACCGCGCGCGGATGCACCAGGGCCGGCAGTTCGAAGCCCCGGCTTTCCAGCAGTTCGAACAACCTGACGCGCACGTTAATGTCGACGATGCCCCCCACCCCGTTGGCCGCCAGTCGCACGCCTTGGGCAACCAATCCCGGCAGGATTTCGCGCGGTCCCAGCACCGGGATGCCTAAAATATCAGTCCCGGCTGGCAGGCCGTCGTCTATGATCCCGGCGATCTTGAAGGTTCCCAGCGCGCGCGCCATCTCCATGACCGTCTTGGCGTGCCCGCCGCCGCCGTAGATCAAGAGCGTCTTCCCCGGATCGACCTGCTTTAGTACAGGAACATCCACCTCCGGCTTTCCGGCCAGCTGGCGGATCGCCTCTTCGGTCAGCAGACGGTCGGACGGCAGGGAAGCCAGGTCCAGGCCCAGCTGCTCGGCCAAGACGCGCGCCGGTTTGGTCAGGCGCGGTCCCCCGTCCGCTGAAGCCCGCTCCTTTTTAGCGGAGGCTTTCAGATCGAGCGGCTCGTCGGCCGTCTCGGTGATCAGCGCCAGGCGCTCACCCACTTCCAGGATCGCCCCTTCTTCCGCCAGCAGACGCACGCAGCCGGCTTCCGGTGCTTCGACATCCGCGGCTGCTTTGGTGGTCTCGATGGTCAACAAGAGCGCACCCTTTGCGACTTCCTGACCTTCTTTGACGTGAATTTCCACCAAGCGCGCCTCGGGTTCGTTGGCGTTCAATAAGGGCACCAGCACTTCGGCTTTGATCATTTGCTCCGCCTTTTCACTCTTCTCCATGATAAAACTGCAGCGCCGCTCGGGTCAGCGTTTCCTGGGAGGGTAGGATCGCTTCTTCCAAGGCTTTGGAATTGGCGATCGGCAGGTCCATGGCAGCCACGCGGCGGACTTTCAAGCCGTCGCCGATTTCAGATTCGGCCGCGCGCGCCAGCAGCTCCGCGCCCCAGCCCAGGGTCAGGCCGCCCTCCTCTACGGTCAGCAGGCGGCGGGTGCGGCGCAGCGAGGCGAACAACGGCTCGAGCGCGAACGGGCTGAGCTGCGAGAACAGGGCGAGCTCGCAAAAGATCTCATAGTCATACAGCAGGTCCAGCGCCGTGCGGCGGGCTAATTCAAAATTATAGCCATAGCAGGCCAGCGTCAGGTCGCTCCGCGGCGCGCCTGCGACCCGTAAAACATGTGCGGGATAGGACCCGGCAATGGTTTCGATCTCGAAATCCTGCAGGTCGCCCTGGCCCGCTTCCAGCAGCGGGCGCGTGTAAAGCAGCTTGTGCTCCACGAACAGCACCGGATCGTCGTCAGAGATCGCAGCCTGCAAGAGTTCTGCCGGGTTGCCCAGCGTGTTGGGCGCTACGACACGCAGGCCTGGCACGCCCAGGAACATCTTCTCCAGCGACTGGCTGTGGGTCGGGCCGTAGCCGCGCCGTCCGCCCATCGGCAGGCGCACCACCAGCGGCACGCGCACCCCGTCGTTGTACATCCAGCGAAACTTGGCGGCATGATTGACCAGCTGGTCGGCGGTCAGGGTGATGAAATCGCCGAACATGATCTCGGCCACCGGGCGCAGTCCGCGCAGGGCCAGGCCGTTCGCCAGGCCGACGATGGCGGCTTCCGAGATGGGCGTGGTCAGGACGCGCTGCGGAAATTTACTGCTCAGGCCGTGCGTGACCTTGAAGGCGCCGCCGTAGGGGTCGAGCACATCCTCGCCCAGGACGTAAACGCGCGCGTCGCTTTCCATGGCCTGGTGCAAAGCCTGATTGAGTCGTTCAAGTACAGTCGTCATGACAGGATCGGTTTCAGGGTCCGGGGGTCGGGGAACGGGTCGGATTCAGCCCGGGCGAAGGCATCCGCCAGGCGGGCGCTGACCTCAGTCTCGGCCTGGTCCCGCTCCGCAGCCGTCAGGCGCGCGCCGTGGACCAGCAGCGGGTCCTGCTCTTTGTAACTTTCGATTTCCGCCGGGTCGCGCACGTCGTCGCCCTTGCTGTGGGCGGAGAAACGATAGGTGTGCAGGATCAGACCCGCGGGTTTGAGTTGGCTGCGCACGTAATTCACGGCTTCGGCTGCCGCGGACTGGACCTCGAGCACATCGGTGGTTTCGCGCTCCCAGGTGCGGATGCCGAAGGCGGCAAAGCGGCCGGGGATCGAACCGGCTACCCCTAATTCGATGGGCGTGGTCTGGGCGTAGCGATTATTCTCGACTACGAACAGGATCGGCAGCGACCACAAAGCAGCAATGTTCAGGCTTTCGTAAAGCGCGCCCTCGCCCAGTGTGCCGTCCCCGGTGAAGACCAGCACGATCTGGTTCGTCTGCCGGGCTTTCTCGGCCAGGGCCATACCGGTTGCAACCGGGACGATGCCGCCCTGTACGCCGTTCGAATAGAAGTTCCGCCAGTGGATATGCTGGCTGCCGCCGCGTCCCCCGACCAGGCCGCTGGCCTTGCCCATCAACTCGGCCGCCAGAGAATAGGGGTCGCCGCCATAGGCCAGGAAGTGGCCGTGACAGCGGTGGTTGCTGAAGGCAATATCGTCGGGATGGGTCACGCTGAAGATGCCGGCCGCGTCGGCTTCCTGGCCGATGTAGGCATGCGTGGTGCCGAAGAGCTTGCCAGCCGTGAACTCGGCCAGCAGGCGCTCCTCGAAACGGCGGATCAGCAGCATCGTGGCATAAAGTTGGAAGTTGTCGTTCATGACGCGTCGATTATAACCCAGCCCAACTTTTGCCGCATCCGCATGGTTTGACATATTTTGGCTTCCACATGGTATAATCGCAGCCCGTATGAGTTCAGAATTATCATCTAAACCGAACAAAATCTGCCCGACCTGCGGAACGCGGTTGAGCGAGAATGCCACACGCTGCCTGGTGTGCGGCACTGAATTGACTCCGTCGACGGAAGCCAAGGCGCAGCAGAAAGCCGTCCAGGCCAGCCGCATGCCGGAGATCACCCTCAGCCTGCCGGCAGCGTTGGGATTCCTGGCGCTGTTCCTGACAGTTGGCGCAGTACTGGTCTTCTTCGCACTGCGCTCGACCGGACGCGTGGTGGAACCGACACCGGTCCCATCGCCGACCGCCACGCTGACCGTAACGCCAACCCCGACCGAGGCTGCAACCTCCACGCCGGTTCCCACAGAAACCCTGCAGCCACCCTTCGACTACACGGTCGTAGCAGGCGACACCTGTTCGTCGATTGCACTGACCTTCAATATCTCGGTTCAAAGCCTGATCATCCTGAACAGCCTTTCGGCTGCCTGCAACAACCTGTACATCGGCCAGGTGCTCAAAGTCCCCTACCCCACACCGACGGTAACCCCGCAGGCCACGAACACCCTGGAACCGGCTGACGCGACCACCCAGGCTTGCGAAAAAGCATTTTACACCGTTCAGGATAACGACACGCTCTCCAGCATCGCCGCCAACTACGCCGTTCCAATGGATGCCATCAAAGCATACAATAACCTGCCGACCGATAACGTCCCATTGGGGATGACCTTAACGATCCCCTTATGCCAACGAGCAGCCACTCCAGGGCCTACCCCTACACCCACAATTCCGCCTCCTTATCCGGGACCGAACCTGCTCCTGCCATCTGACGGTGCCTCCTTTACCCTGGCCAACGACACCATCACCTTGCAGTGGGCCTCGATCGGCACCCTGCGCGACAACGAATCCTACCAGGTGACGATCGAAGACGTCACCGACGGCCAGGGGCGCAAACTGGTCGGGTACGTAACCGATACAAAGTTCATCGTGCCGACCTCATTCCGGCCGAACGACAACATCCCGCACGTCTTCCGCTGGTTCGTGCAGACCGTCCGCCAGACCGGCACAGACGAACAGGG
>CAYOUV010000114.1:0-5445 GCA_964407265.1 uncultured Anaerolineaceae bacterium
GCTGTGCTGGCGCTGAGCAGTCCCAGGGCAATCAGAAGTATGGTTGCACGTTTATAGTTGATCATCATCTGCTGTATTGTACTCAAGATTTGGCCTCGAATCAAAACGGTCTGGATTGAATTCAGTCCAGATTGTTGTCCTAAAAAAATATGCTCCAGGCGGTATAACAAAACTTATTTATAAAACCGATGTTATGATACCCACATGTTATCCGTGCTGTTTCAATCCTTACTCCTGGCTTCATCCGGCCTGCTCTCCATTGGCTCGATCACCATCGTCATCCTGCTGCTGATCTCTGACCAAGGCTGGCGTAATGGACTGGGCTACGCCCTCGGCTACACCAGCGCCTACAGCCTGATTGGTGTCTCCGCTGTGCTGTTGGGTTACCGCGCCATGCAGACCGGAAACAGCGAGCCGGGAATATTCGTGCCCATCCTGCTCTTTGTGCTGGGGGCGCTGCTCGTGTGGCTGGCCCTTAGAAATTGGCGCAATCCACCGGTCGAAAACCCGGAACCGCCGCGTTTCTTCGCCATCGTCGATAGCATCACCCCGCTCAAGGCCTTCGGTTTCGGCGCGCTGGTTTCAGTGATCAACTTCAAGAATCTGGCCCTCTTCCTGACCGCGCTGTCGGTTGTACTCCTGAGCAGTCTGGCTCTGCCGCAAAAAATCGTCACCGCCCTGTTGGCCGCGCTGGTCTTCTGCCTGTCGGTCATCATCCCGGTTGCGATCTACCTGTTTTTCCCAAAACGCGCCCGCGATGTACTGGACGCCATCAAACAAGCCATTCAACGCCACAGCCGTCCCATCGGCATTTGGGCGCCGCTGTTTTTCGGATTGATCTTCATCCTTAAAGGACTTTCGGAGTTGTTATGACAGACCAAGATGTACTCATTCTGAATTTTTCTGCGATCCGCGCTCGTGACCTGCTGTGGGTTGGTGGTAAAGGGGCTAACCTGGGCGAGATGACGCATGCCGGTTTCCCGGTTCCCCCCGGTTTTTGCCTGACGACAACCGCCTTCCAAAAATTCATAGATTCCAGCCCAGACCCGGATGGACTCTATTCGCTGCTCGAAACTGCCGTAGATGTGGCAACCGTCCGCCAGGTGGGGCCGCGTGTTCGTCAGATGCTGATGCAGATCCCCGTCCCTGACGAAGTGGCTGCCGCAGCGCTATTAGCCTGGCAGGCAATTGGTGCGGATCACGCCTACGCAGTCCGCTCCAGTGCCACTGCTGAGGACCTGCCGGATGCCTCCTTCGCCGGGCAGCAGGATACCTATCTCAACATTATTGGCAAGCAGGCCCTGCTGGACTCTATCCGCCGCTGCTGGGTATCACTCTTCACCGACCGCGCCATCCTATACCGGAAGCAGAACCGTTTTTCGCAGCGTGCGGTGCAGCTCTCGGTCGTCGTGCAGATGATGGTGTTTTCCGAAAAATCCGGCATCCTGTTCACCGCCGATCCGCTGACCGGTCACCGTCACACGCTCACCATCGACGCCAGTTTTGGATTGGGCGAAGCGCTGGTTGGCGGACTGGTCTCTCCGGATTCCTACCGTGTGGACAAGCGTACACGCATCATCCTCGACCGCCAGATTGCAGATAAGCTCGTTGCCATCTACCCACAGAAGGAGGGCGGCACCCGCCAGGAAAGCCTCAGTCCCGACCTGCGGGAACAGACCGTCCTGACCGATGGACAAATTTCGGCGCTGGCAGACCTGGGATCCCGGATCGAGGCGCATTACGGTACGCCGCAGGACATCGAATGGGCCATTGAGTCCGAACAAATCTACCTGCTGCAAACCCGCCCGATCACCTCGCTCTACCCCATCGACGGACTGGCCTCCCCGGACCGCAGCCTGCACGTCTACCTCAGCATGGGGCACCAGCAGAGCATGACCCGCGCGATGTCGCCGCTCGGCCTGTCCAGTTTGCAGGTTCTGCTGCCCATCGGGCACGAGCAAAGCCGCTTTGATAACAGCTTCATTCACATCAGCGGCGGGCGCATCTTCGCTGACATCACTCAGCCGCTGCGCAATCGATTCGCGCGCCGGCCAATGCTGGGGCTGCTCGGCCAAATGGATGCCCTGGCCCCTGCAGCAGTTCAGCAGGTCATGCGGCGGCCTGAATTTCAGGGGCCACACGGCATTCGCCCGTCTCTGGCTGTCATCCAGGGCCTGCTGTTGATCCTGCGCCAGGTGCTGGGCGCACTCTGGTGGCGCGACCTGACCGGTTTTACCGACCGCACCAATGCCCTGATGGATAATTTCGTGCAGGAGGTCCGCGCCCGGCTGCAAATGCCACCCGGCAAAGCGCAGCTCCAGGCTGCGCTGGATTCCATGCCGGAGGTCTTTCCCCTCTTCCTGAACTGGGTGCCTGAAGCCGGAGCGGGCATCGCTGCCACCCGGCTGCTGTCACGGCTGGCGGGGCGCTGGCTCTCACCGGATGAGGTCGAAGCCCTCACACTGGGAATCCCTGGCAACGTGGTCAACGAGATGAATCTGGCGATCGGCGATCTGGCCGACCTGGCCCGCCAGACCCCTCCACTGGTGGACTGGTTCGACCACCTGGGGCATGACTCACAGGCCTGGCTGGCGCAGGCCGCTCAAATTGACGGCAGCGGCCCCTTCCTGGAAGCCTGGGCCGATTTCCTGGACCATTATGGTTCGCGCGGCCCCTCAGAAATCGACATCATGCTGCCCCGCTGGCAGGAAGACCCGCTGCCCGTGCTGCGCGTCCTGGCCGAATTTTTAGGGCGTAAACCGGGACATCACCGCGCACGCCAACAGGCTTTTGTCGAGGGGCGGCAGGCCGCTTATGATAAATTGCTCGCTGCTGCTGGCCACGGGCTGCGTGCCCGCCTCATCAAACGGCTCTACTACGCCATGACCGAAGTCGGCGGGATGCGTGAGCATCACAAATTCCTGGCCGTGCGCTTCCTGGGGGTGGTCAAGGAAATCCTGAAAGGCAATGCCGCTGAACTGGTCAGCCTGGGAAAACTGGCGCAGCCCGATGACGTGTGGTTCCTGCGCTGGGAAGACCTCTTCGCCATCTGGGATGACGAAGCCACAGATTGGGAGACACTGATTGACAGACGGCGGGCAGACCTGGAACGCTACCAGAAACTACTCCCCCAGATCATTATCACCAGTGACGGTGAGACCCCGGTTGTGGGCTACCATGTGGAGGATGCCCCACCCGGGGCGCTGTTGGGTAACCCGGTCTCGGCGGGTGTGGTCGAAGGTGTAGTGCATGTCATCCGCGACCCGCAGCGCGAAACACTGGCGCCCGGAGAAATCCTGGTAGCCGAATTTACCGATCCCGGCTGGACGCCGCTCTTCATCAACGCCAGCGGGCTGATCCTGGAAGTGGGCGGCGCGCTGACCCACGGCGCGGTGGTCGCGCGTGAGTATGGTATTCCCGCCGTGGTAGGCGTGCGGGAGGCCACCACCCGCCTGCAATCCGGCCAACATGTGCGGGTTGACGGCAAACGCGGCATCGTTGAAATTCTTTGAAATAGGATCTCAAGTTTGAAAAGAAGAATCAATCAAAAATATTTCTCTGGTCCGAACGCCTCAAGAGACCCCAAAGCCGTTTTTCTTTGAAACCTACTTGCGGGAACCGGAGAACCCGCTTTCCAGTCACCCTGAAGACCGTTACCGGACGGTAGTCCAGCCCAAACCCCACCCACCCCCAACCAGCTTAACTAGCGCCTGCCCAAGAACAATCATCCTGGTCTGGAATTTCCTCTTCCGTGGGGTGATGTTATGCAATCGTTATTATTGCCGTGTTTGAATATGTCAGCGGAATATTTGTTTGGGAAAATGAGATTAAATAAATTAGTACCCTAAGATGAACTGTTCCGAACCGCACCCATCCCTAAAAACAAGGGGAAAATACGGTACGAAGTGGTTACCTTTTCGAGAATCTTAGCCGTAAGCGATGAAATCGTCAGGGAATGCCGGTGTTAACTTTTTTGTCGTGTATTAGTAATGGTTTTGGGTTTTACTCAACCGTGATAACCACATTTCCTTTTTTGCCCCCTGCTTCGACATATCTGTGCGCCTCGGGGACTTGTTCCAACGAGAAATTTCTGCCAACGATCGACTTGAGTTTCCCTGCCTCGAGCAGTTCTCTGAGATAAATCAAATCATCTTTCTTTTGGCTTGATGATTCAATTTTAAATTTCTTGTTACTCGTGATCGAAGTCCATAAGCTGAGAAGAATGTGTGAAAGTCCGGCGTAAGCTAAAAAATAATATCCGTCTGGCTTTACCAGTTTCAACCGGCGAGGGACACCACCTCTTCCGACCGCATCAATGATGAGATCATAGGATTCACCTGTCTTGGAGTAATCCTCCTTGGTGTAGTCAATGACATGATTTGCGCCAATCGAGCGCAGCAGTTCCAGTTTATCGGTGCTGTCCACACCGGTCACTTCAGCCCCAAAGTACCTGGCAAGCTGTATCGCAAACGTGCCAATACTCCCCCCTGCGCCGACAATTAAAACCTTTTTCCCAGGTTGGATATTTGCTTTTCTAAGGAAATGTAGCGCTTCGAAGCCGGCAGTTGGAACGGCAGCGGCTTCTTCATAGGTCAGGTTTGTTGGCTTGATAGCCAGTGTTCCCTGTGCATCATCAGGTTTTTCGGGCAGGCAAATGTATTCTGCATAAGCGCCAAATCCAAAACCGGTGGTACCAAAAACCTGGTCGCCTTTTTTGTAAGAATTCACATTCTTACCCACTTCTTCAACTTCTCCAGCCAGCTCTTGCCCGAGTATCGTTATTCTTTTCGGTCTTAAGAGACCGGCATAAATTCTCACAGGGAACGATAGCATTAGAGGCAATTCGAGCCTGCGCATCTCACAATCCCCGGCTGTTATGGTTGTGGCATGGATTTTTATCAGGATTTCATCATCCTTGGGAACTGGTTTTTCCACATTTTTAAATTGTAGGCCATCCGGCGGCCCGTATTTTGTCCAAATAATCGCTTTCATTTGTTCCTCCTGAATTGTCCAGGCCATTTATAAAACCATTGCAATCGATAGGTTGAAGGTTAGGCTAGAAAATTCAGGGTCAGGTTGCCGTTTCCGATTCAACAAGCGGTAACAAGCGCGAATCTTCCAGTGCGGCCGTGCGATGCCCCATACCGATCAGGTAGGCCTCATTGGAAGAAAAGGCCATAAAATCCGAAACTGAGTTTTGGCGCACCAACATAACCAGGTCCCATTGCTCTTCCTGAGGGCCAATCAAGTACTTGCCACCTTTACCTAAAAACACCAGATCACCACCGCTTTCCTTGAGAAAAGGCAAGGTGTAATCGATGTATTTTTGATAGGCCGCGGCACCCGATATCGGCTCGTCGGGCATCAATTCGGGATGCGCCGAATAGTCGGCCACCTCGCGAAAGCGCAAGAGATTGAGCATCGTAACCGGGCCAGAGATGTTTC
>CAYOUV010000115.1:0-5246 GCA_964407265.1 uncultured Anaerolineaceae bacterium
AGGCTGTAGGCTGTGGTCCAGGTACAGGTACCGCTGTTCATCAACCGCCAGGTCTTGGTAAAACTTGTCCCGGCCGGGAAGGTAGTTCCATCCGGGACGGTTATATCAGCCACAAAGCTGACTGCGTTGCAGGTGCTTACTGCCGCGGCACGCTGATTGGGGAAAGCGAAGGCCAACTCGAAGACCAGCAGACTGGCAATCAGCATACTGGCAAGCCTAACAAAAGAATGTCGGGGTTTCATCATTACTCCTTGCCCACCTACAGGGCAATCAACCTACCGAACCGGGCAGGCAAAAGCCTGTCCCCTTTATTATGCACCTTTTTTATGCCTTTGAAAACTATCAATCGGCTAACAGAGCCCCACGAACAGGATTGAAAATAGGCTGAATTTTCCGTATACTGAATTATCGATTGTGATTATTTACACCAAATAAGGCGCTACCCGCCCCTACCGCCCGCGGATACTGGCGGATGGCTGTCGCGAACGCCTACCGTCGGACAGAAAAAAGGGGATTGGAATAAGGAGAAGGTAGATAACATGAGTAAAAGGAAGATCAGCGCAGTCGCTATCACGATCATTTGGTTATTTTCTATGTCTTGCAACGCGGCTCAACGCCTGGCAATGCACATTGGCGGAATTCAAGGTCAAGTGGATTCACTAACCCACGTCGCCGACCCCATCGAAGTCTATACGCCCACCTCAACGATCACTCCGACCCAGGAACCTTCTCCACAAGCCGAGTCTTCGCCCACTGTTGATCCTTCGCAAGAACTAATTGGCAAATGGAGCGGATCTGCACAATGGCTTTGCGATAACAATATCATCTGGTCACTAATCCTGGATTTCAAGTCAAATGGGATGGTCAGTGTCACACTCAGCGGCGCCGGTCAAACATATGTTAATGAATATCCCTGGATTCTTTCCGGGGACAAGATCGAGATCCATTCGCCAAATGGCCAATGGTCTGGGACCGTTTCCGGGAATACGATGGAAGGGACTTTTGCAGATGATGCCTGCAATGGCGTTTGGTCCGCAACCAGGTAATGACCAATTCCACTTTTCCAGGAGATTCGGTGCCAATCGAACTGAAATACGAGAAGATTACAGAGGACGACATTCCTGTCTACGAGAAATGTAGTTTCGTTAAGATCAATGAGGAAGATGCACCGGAACATCCCGGGACATCCTTTATCTATCAAAAGGCGATCGGGAGCAGATGAATTGGAGTATGGAAATGAAAGAAAAGCTGGATTTGCTGGGGGCACTCGTGGCCCACATCATTTTTATCTCGAGCATCATCACGTTTTCATCCCGCATGTTATTCAAAACGCGACCCGGGCATTGGCTCGGAATTCCCATCCTGTTGATGGCCTTCCCGCTCGGATATCTTCTGGTCAAGGCGCCTGAGCTCAACCGTCCCTTCCTGTATTACGTTCAGATCGCGGTTATGCTGGTCTGGTTGATGGTTCTCTTCCTGGTGGATTACATCTTCAAGTACGATTTCCGCCAAACACAATGGATGGTCATCAGTTACGTGGTGCTTTATTTCGCGGGCCTGGGAGGCATGATCGGTATCGCAGCCGAAGCGGGCAGCGGGTGGACCATCTCGGCAGTCATCCTATTTTTCATTGCAGCTATTTTAGCATTCGTTCAACGGGTCGTTACCGGCCTGTGACAGGCTTCGAAAGCAAGGAATTCCCATGACCCCTTCACAATTCTATATCCTCGTATCCATCGTCGTTCTGGCAATCGTCGCCCTGCTGGTCTTTTTTGTAAACAGGGGGAAAAGCGAAAACAGGATCACGCCGCTGGCCGGCCTGGCCTTTGGTTTTGTCCTGGCAGGGATCCTGTTCGGGGATAACAGGTTGGTTGGCTATGGTTTGATGGGAGTGGGCGTGATTCTGGCGGTCGTGGATATTTTCAGGCGCTTGAAAAGTAAATAACCTAATTCCTGGTTGAATCCAGGAGTAGAGTGTGCTATAAAATTATTGATTCGCCAGGCCATTTGCTTCTATTCAAAGGAGAATAAGATGAAATTAACACCGCCAACAAAACTTACCTTTTGGATTTCCGTAATTCTTGGTTTACTCGGCTTGATCGGCACTTTTGTTTCCATTCCCTTTGTGAGCGCGTACGCATTCTGGTTCGTCGTTGTCGGTTTCGTGCTGCTGGTTGCAGGATTGCTTTTCAAGGGATTTTAATAATTCCACTGGCGAATCGATTACTCCCCGCTTTGTGCGGGGAGTTTCTTATTTGGGCACAACAAAAACATTAACCGGACACCCGGCTTAAAATATGGCAAGTCGACTCCCGCAGGCTCACCTGCACTGCACCAACCGTAGTGCTGTGCAAGTGGCGCACGTGCGAGACGGGCGGACAGGCAATTTGCTGGTCGAACAATTGAATCTGACCAGCCAAAATGCTACAATTTTTCTAGGCAAGCAGGCAAGCGATACACATACAAAATGTTTTCGAGCAAGTTGCTTAATGTCCATGTCCGCTTTTCACTATTGCGGTGGAGCGCGGCAAATAAGCCTGGCTGAGGTCCCTGATGGGATGATATTCCCTTCACCCTGCGAGTACAGGCGGGCACGATGCCACAGAGCGTTGGTCCGCGTTTTACCGGGAGGCACTCAATATGCAACCAGATCCATTTTTCCAGAATTCAGTCATCGTGACCGGAGCCTCGCTCGGCATCGGACGCCAGTTGGCTTTGCAGTTGGCTGAAAAGGGAGCCTGGCTGGTCCTGGCAGCCCGCCACGCTGACGAGCTCGAACGAGTCGCCGGCCTGTGTCGCGACCTGGGCGCTCAGGCTGAGGCTGTGATTACAGATGTCTCGGACCCGTCCCAGTGCCAGACATTGATCGAGCGGTGCCTGGCAGCCTACGGCCGCCTGGATACCCTGATCAACAACGCCGGGATCGGTATGCGTGCGCGCTTCGACCAACTGCCCAACTTGGCGGTGATGGAAACAGTCATGCGCGTTAATTTCTGGGGCAGCGTGTACTGCACGCACTACGCCCTTCCTCATCTAAAGGCAAGCCGGGGCCGTATTGTCGGCATTCTGAGCGGCGGCGGCCTGTTTGCAGCCCCCGGCGCCTGCGGTTACGGAGCGAGCAAACATGCCCTAGCCGGTTTCTACGACACGCTGCGCGTCGAGCTTGCAGCCAGCCAGGTGAGCGTGACTTCGATCTACCCGGATTGGGTCGCCACGGGCATCTCCTCCAGAGCGCCTGGCGCGGATGGGAAACCGAATGGCAAAATCATTTCTCACGAGCAAGGCGCGATGTCGCCGCAGACCTGTGCGCGCGGCATCCTGAAAGCGGCCGCCAAACGCCGGCGCGAGGCCATGTCGCCGAGGGAAAAGCTGGGGCAGCTGCTGGCGCCCATCCTGCCGGGCCTGGTTGACAAAATCGTGCTCAGCGCTTTCGGGCAAGCTAAGTGAAGCCGGGATAAGCTATCAGGAGTAACTCGAATTTTCCCGCCTAGTATTGAAAACAGCCTGATTATTCAAAATACTGAGTCATCCTTCGTCATTCGGTGAGCCAAGGAGGACTTTATGTGGGGTCCATTTCTCACCGAACGCCATAATAATATGATCCACTGGTAAGAAATTGGACCGCCAATCTAAACTGGATCATTCGTTGAACGCTATTGCGCAAGGAGTCTAGCGATGACCGATCATATTTTGGAAAAGTTGTTTGAGCATAACAACTGGGCAAATCTTCAGATCATCCAGACCTGTTCGGTCCTGAATAACGAACAACGCGAGGCTGCCCCCCAGTCCGCCACACAAGGCAGTATTCGCAGCACCTTGTTCCATCTCGTGACCTCACAACAGGCTTACCTGAATCTTTTAACCCTGCCGCTTGAAAAGAGGCTCGCATCCGTCCCCACCCCGGTATTCGCCGAATTGGAACGTCTCGCCCGCAGGAGTGGGGAAGCGCTGCTGGCAGTAGCTCGAGACGGGTCGAGCTTATTGCAGAAAAGCCGCATCCAAACCAGGGACGGATACTACGTGGAACCCTGGGTGATCATGGTCCAGATCATCAACCATGCGACCGAACACCGCGAGCAGATCAAGAGTATGCTCAGCGCTCTGGGCGTAACGCCCCCGGACATCGATGGTTGGGACTATGGTGCATCTACGAACGCGCTCATCCCAATCGAAAAGGATGACAAAGGCTGATCTCGGCCGGATTGTCAGAACATCCATCGCGGGGCACTTCGTCACGGTTTTGCAGGGAAAGGCGGCAGGCTTTGTTTTGCCAATCGGGTTGACGAGTGCCAAAAGAATTACCTATAATGACATTGTCTACCAACACCCAGGAGAATACAATGACAAAACGCACCCGTTGGCTATTGATCATCACTTTTGGGGTGATGCTGCATCTTTTTCTAACGATCTATAAGGTTGCCGAACTCAGCCCGTTTTACAATTTACCAGCCTACACTTCGGGGCTGCCGCCCTTCGGCCAGGTCAATTATGGCACGGCGGACTCGATCGCCCTGATTGAATGGCTGGTTGTCTTCGGGTTATGGATTGCCTTTGCAATTTCTTTGCTGCGCGAGAAATCTGACTGACCGGGCCCAGGCCGGTCCCCTCAACCCGGCTGCAGCGGACCGGCCCGCAACTGCCCAAAATGAGGGTCAGACAAAGCACAGCTCGATCAGCAGGTAACTTGTAAACGGCCCCTGTTTTGCTATAATATTTTCAGACGCGTATCTGTCTTTTCCCGGAACCCTACGGGAAACCGTTCACGCTGTGAGTATGCCCATTCCAAGCATGGATGGGGATCCATTTACTGTAATCGAGGCTGCCGCGGCGCGGGATAAGGGTGGGATCGACTGCGGATTACAGAATTCTATAGATTGGTCAACTTAAAGCCCCGCAGGGATGTAAGCGGCCTTTGTCGGGGCCAACAGGTGAAGAGGAGGAAAAATGGCCGTACAAGTCAAAAAGTACTACGCGCGCTGGAGTCCCCCAAATCATCATGGCTACGTCATCATCTATTGGGATGGAGGCAGCAAAGTCTTCCCGGAAGGCTCCTTCACAAACCCGATAGAGTTCCAGATCGTCATCGACTTGCTCAGGAACGAAAGTCCGGTATGGTGGGATGAACCGACCAAGCGCCTCTTTGCAAGCCAGGAGCCGGTTGGGGAAGGCGAATAAACCCTGCCTCCCGCAGCCCTGCTGGTGGACTAAATCCAGGGAAAGTCCGCGCCCTTTCCCTGGCACATCGA
>CAYOUV010000116.1:0-5028 GCA_964407265.1 uncultured Anaerolineaceae bacterium
CTCTTCGCCGGCTGGATGCTGGCCATGACCTACGTCCCGGTAGCGGTCGGGCAGATCTACAGCGGCACGGACCCGGCCACGATGGTCGGGATCGTGCTCGGCGCGGGCGGATTCGTGGCACTGGTGCTGGGTCCCGCCCTGGGCGCGCTGGCGGATAAAGTTGGGATGTGGCGCGTGCTGATCGCCGGCGCCGTGATCGAGGTGCTGTTATGGCCGCTGCTGGCCGTCTTCCGCGACCTGAACGGATTTGCAGTGATCTACGCCCTGGTCAACGGGTTGGGTTCAGGCGTCTTCGCGCTCTCGTTTTCGGTGTTGGCGGCCTCGGCCTCCAGCCAGGTGCGCGGACGGGTGATGGCTTTCGCCTACCTGCCGGTCAATATCGGGGTGATGATCGGGCCGGCCATTGGCAGCCTGGTGACCAAGGGGACGGTCTTCGCTGCCTTCCCGACCGCTGCGGTCCTGACCACGCTCAGCATCTTCCTGCTGGTGGCTGCACAGCGCCGGGCTGTAACGGCTTGAGAGAATTTACGGGCGAGACATCCGCTCAAGTGGCAGCCGCTCCCGAACTGTACTATAATCTGGACAGACTATACCCAAATACTGCTTCTTTCAGCCACTAATGCTGTGCAGCGACAATGGATCATGCGCGTCGAAGACATCAAGCTCCAGCGATACCCGCTGTCAGGCAGGAGAGATAAATGCCAAAAAAGAAAACTTCTGACCTTCCCCTTCCAGTAGAAGAAATCCTCAAAGATTACCGCCTGGCTTACAAGAGCCGCCAGGCATCGCTGATCGGCCGGCGCGAAGTGCTGTCCGGCAAAGCTAAATTCGGAATCTTCGGCGATGGCAAAGAGCTGGCCAACATTGCCATCGCCCGTTCCTTCCAAAAGGGAGATTGGCGCGCAGGCTACTACCGCGACCAGACCTGGATGTTCGCCCTGGAGGCCTACAGCATCCAGGCTTTTTTTGCCGAACTGTATGCCCACGCCGACCTGGGGGCCGAGCCGGCCACCGGTGGGCGCTCGATGAACGCCCATTTTGCCACCCGCTACCTGAATCCGGACGGCAGTTGGAAGGACCAGACCGAAATGTACAACGTCTCGGCCGATGTTTCGCCAACCGGCTCACAGATGCCGCGTTCGGTCGGATTGGCCTACGCCTCGGTCGTCTACCGCGAGTTGAAAACACTCAAGAAATTCAAGCAATTCTCCAAAAATGGGGACGAAGTGCTGTTCGCCGCCATCGGCAACGCCTCCACCGCCGAGGGCATGTTCTGGGAAGCCGTTAACGCCATCGGCGTGCTCCAGGCTCCGGCCGTGCTGACCGTTTATGACGACGGTTACGGGATCTCGGTCCCCAACCAGTTCCAGATGGTCAAGGAGAACATCTACGCCATTTTGAAGGGTTTCCAGCGTGATCCCTGTCCGGAGCCGGAGTGCGAGCGCGGCTACGACCTGTACCAGGTCAACGGCTGGGATTATCCCGCGCTGATCGAAACCTACCAGGCTGCAGCCGAGATCGCCCGTCAGTACCACATCCCATCGCTGGTGCACGTCACCGAGCTGACCCAGCCGCAGGGACACAGCACCTCCGGTTCGCAGGAGCGCTACAAATCCCCCGAGCGGCTGAAATGGGAAGAGCAGTTCGACTGCGTGCGCAAGATGCGCGAATGGCTGCTGGCAAGCGACCTGGCCTCCGAAAAAGAGTTAAAAGCCTGGGAAGCAGAGGATCACCAGCAAGTCGAGGACATCCGCAAGACGGCCTGGGAGGCCTTCCTGACGCCCATCCTGGATGAGCGCCAGCAGGTGCTGGACAGGCTGGACGAGGTCGCGACCAGCTCCTCTCACGCGGAGCAACTAAAGGGAATCAGAGCGCGCCTGGCGTCAGTCCCCAACCCGATCCGGCGCGACATTCACATTCATCTACACGAAGCTCTGCGCGTTCTGCGCGACGATCCCAACCCGTCCAAGCAGGTGCTGGTACAGTGGAAGAACGAGCAGGAGGCAGTCAACCAGCAGCGTTACAGCTCCCATCTGTACAGCCAGAGCGACCGATCCGCAATGAAAGTGCTGGAAGTCAAGCCGGTCTACAAGGACGACTCGCCGGTTGAGATGGGCTTCGAGGTAATCAACGCCTGTTTCGACGCGGCCCTGGCGCGCGATCCGCGCCTGATCGCTTTCGGCGAGGACCTCGGCCAGTTAGGCGACGTCAACCAGGGCTTCAAGGGCATGCAGGATAAATACGGCACGATCCGCGTGACCGACACCGGCATCCGCGAGGCCACCATCCTGGGCCAGGCAATCGGCATGGCCATGCGCGGGCTGCGCCCGATCTGCGAGATCCAATACCTGGATTACCTGCTCTACGCCCTGCAGATCATGTCCGACGACCTGGCCACACTGCACTGGCGTACGGCGGGCGGGCAAAAAGCGCCGGTCATCGTGCGCACCCGCGGCCACCGGCTGGAGGGCATCTGGCATTCGGGCTCGCTGATCTCCGGCATCATGAACCTGATCCGCGGCATGTACCTGCTGGTCCCGCGCGACATGACCCGCGCCGCGGGCTTTTACAACACCATGCTGCAGTCCGACGAACCGGCCCTGATCATCGAGGTGCTCAACGGTTATCGCGTCAAGGAGCGCCTGCCCGCCAACATCGGCGAACTGAGCGTGCCCCTGGGTGTGCCCGAGGTTATCCGCCCGGGGGATGACCTGACGCTGGTGACTTACGGCGCCTGCTGCCGCATCGCCCTCGAATCCGCCGAGCAACTGGCCAAAGTGGGCATCGGTATTGAAGTGATCGACGTGCAGTCCCTGCTGCCCTTTGACATTCACAGCCAAATCGTCGAGTCGCTCAAGAAGACCAACCGCATCCTGTTCGTGGACGAAGACGTGCCCGGCGGCACAACCGCCTACATGCTGCGCGAGGTGATCGAGAAGCAGGGCGGCTATTACTGGCTCGATTCCCCGCCCCGCACCCTGTCCAGCACGCAGCATCGTCCCGCCTACGGCTCGGACGGCGACTACTGGTCCAAGCCCAACGCCGAGAGTATCTTTGATGCTGTCTACGAAATGATGCACGAGGTCGATCCGGCAGCCTATCCGAAAATCCGTTAACCGCAAAGCGCACCAGGAAGTTCGGCATTGGTTCCACGCGACTTTTGCGGTTCGAACATCCCGTACTCTCCGCGTCTGCGGTGAAGAAGGAGAGAAATCATGGCAACCAAAGTACTTGTCCCGCGCCTTGGCGAAGGCGTTGAAGAAGTCACGGTGACCAAGTGGCTCAAGCAGGAGGGCGAACAGGTCAACGAGCTCGAGCCGCTGCTGGAGGTCAACACCGACAAGGTCGATACCGAGATCCCGGCTCCGGCCAGCGGGACGGTCCTGAAAATCGTAATGGCTGAAAACACCCCCGCCAAGGTCGGGCAGGTCCTGGCCTGGATCGGGGAGCCGGGCGAGGCACTGAGCAGTGAACAGTCGGCAGCAGGCGGTGAAGCGGCCAAAGTCGAGCCAAAACCAGAAACAAAGAGCCCAGCTACACCGTCCGCAAAAGGCCAACCAATCCCTGCCAACCGTGACCTGGGCTTCATCTCCCCCGTGGTGGCCAAGATCGCCGCCGAGCATAACCTGGATTTGGGGCAGGTGTCCGGCACCGGCCTGAACGGGCGCATCACCAAAAAGGACGTGCTGGCCTTCGTCGAAGGGCGGAAGACCCCGCCTGCTGGTGCTGCGCCAACCGCTCCCGCCCCGGTTTCGCTGCAGGGCGACCAGTTGATCCCGCACAACACCATCCGCAGGCAGATCGCCGAGCACATGCTGCTGTCCAAGCGCACTTCGCCGCACGTACTGACCGTGATGGAGGTCGACCTGAGCCGCGTGGTGGCGCATCGCGCAGCCAACAAAGCCGCCTTCTCCCGCGACGGCGTCAATCTGACCTACACCGCCTACTTCATGCAGGCCATCGTGGCCGGCTTGCGCGCCTACCCCAACGTAAACTCCTCCTGGACAGATGAGGGCTTGCTCATCCATGCCGTCATCAACCTCGGAATGGCCACCTCGCTCGGCCCGGACGGCTTGATCGTGCCAGTCATCAAGCATGCGGACGGGTTGTCCCTGCTGGGCATGGCCCGCGCGGTCAACGACCTGGCAAATCGCGCCCGCGCGCGTAAACTGCAGCCGGACGAGGTCAAGGGCGGCACCTTCACCCTGACCAATCACGGCATCAGCGGCTCGCTGTTCGCCTTCCCGGTCATCAACCAGCCGCAGTGCGGCATCCTGGGCGTCGGCGCCCTGCAGAAGCGCGCCGTGGTCCTGACCGACCCGGATGGGAACGACTCGATCGCCATCCGCCCGATGCTCTACCTGTCCTTCGTCTTCGATCACCGCATCCTGGACGGAGCCAGCGCGGACGCCTTTTTATCCAGAGTCAAAGAGACCCTGGAAAACTGGGCCTGAGCTTCGCTGAGTGAGGCGTGGTAAGAACCCATCCAATAACACGCTCTTAACAACTAGCATATTTTTATACCAAATTTAAAGGTAGTTTGGAGAGAAAAATGACTGAACACAGCGATCACGCACAAGTGGCTATCCATCCGCCGCTGATCTTCCTGGGTTTTTTGATCCTGGCCCTGGTTCTGGGCTGGATCGTGCCGATCCCCAACCCCTGGCTGCTGGCCTTGCGCTGGACCGGCGGGTTAGCCCTGCTGGTTGGCGTAATCCTGACCGGTACAGCCATCTCGCAGATGGTCAAAGCCGCGACCACGCCCGACCCGCACCAGCCGGTGACGGCCCTGGTGCGGGGTGGACCGTATCGTTTCACGCGCAATCCGATCTATCTGGGCTTCCTGCACACCTATCTCGGCGTGACCTTGTTATCTGGCACGCTGTGGGGCCTGCTGCTGGCCCCAGTAATGATCTGGGCCTTCAATCGCCTGGTCATCCGCGCCGAGGAAGCCTATCTGGAAGGCAAATTCGGCGGGGCGTACTCCCAGTACAAATCCCAGGTGCGGCGCTGGCTGTAAGCTTAAAG
>CAYOUV010000117.1:0-4995 GCA_964407265.1 uncultured Anaerolineaceae bacterium
GGTAGTTGGCTATATAATTAACCAGTCATCGCCTGCAATTGCTAGGAGTGCCCGTGAAGCCCATTCAACCATCGTCATCAGAAAAACGCGGCCTGCGCAAGTGGCTTTCCCCGCGTCGCTTGAGGGCGTGGCGCGAGTACCTGACGGCTTATGTGATGATCGCGCCCGCTGTCATCCTCATTTTCTTCTTCGGCATATTCCCGGTCGGATTCGCCCTGTTTGTCAGCCTTTACAAGTGGAGGCTCAAGCGGGGCGGTTTTATCGGCCTGGCCAACTACACCAACGCCGTTGGGCCCCTGGCGTATTTGCTGGTCTTCGCCCTGGGCGCCGGCCTGCTGGCCCTGGCTTACCTCCGGATGCGGAGCGCCTACCAGGCCTTCGAAGGCCAGCGCGGGCGTTTCTGGTGGCTGAATCTGCCCGGTATTTTGCTGGCCGCCGCGGGATTGAGTTTCATCCGCTGGACGGTGGTCCTGCTGCCCAATTTGCTCGATATTGCCAATAAAATCACCGGCGTGGCAAAGACGCAGGAATTATTCCTGCGCTTGCTGCATGAAGCCTTCACGGTCGAGGCGGTCCTGGCAGCGCGCACGCAAATGCTGTGGCTCGTCGCCGGGGCAGTCCTGGCGGTGGCCGTATTCCTGTACCTGTGGCGCGCGCCCGAAAACCTGCAGCGCCAGTCCGAACTGGCCCTGGTTTGGACGCTGCTTGGGATAGGGATCATCCTGCTGCGCTTCGTCTACGTTGAATTGATGAACGCCTACAACACGGCGGTACAGACCGGGGTCGACCCCGGGATTACGCCGCAGCTGGTCAGCATCGCCAGCGGCCTGATCCTGCTCTTCATCGGCTGGAAACTGTGGAACGGGGCCACCGAGCAGCACAGCATCCTGCTGTTCTTCCTGCGCCTGTTTGGGGCCATGATCCTGTTGGTTGGCGGGTGGATCATGATCGGTGAACTGCCCGTCGTGGTTGCCAGCGGCGATCCGGACCTGTGGGTCGGGCTGAAGGCGACTTTGTTCTATTCGTTGGGTACCATTCCCTTCCAGTTGACCATCTCGATCTTCCTGGCCGTGCTGCTGTTCCAGAACCTGAAAGGCTCCGAGTTTTTCCGGGTGATGTTTTTCATGCCGTACGTGACGCCCACCGTCGCCAGCGCGGCGGTCTTCCGGCAGCTCTTCTCGAACCGCTTGCAGGCTCCGGCCAACGCTATCCTGCGGCTGCTCGGATTGGATACTTTGCAGTGGTTATGGGAGCCGAAGGGCATCTTCCAGCTGCTGGCCATGAAACTCGGCCTGGAGAGCTGGCCGGCCTGGGCCAACGGACCGAGCCTGGCGCTGGTGGTGATCATGATCTATTCGGTCTGGATCTTCGTCGGCTATGACACGGTCATCTACCTGGCCGGGTTGGGCAACATTTCGAAGGAATTGAGCGAGGCGGCCGTGGTGGACGGCGCCAGCCCCTGGCAGGTCTTTCGATACATCACCTTCCCGCTGCTCTCCCCCACCACTTATTTCCTGACCCTGATTGCGATCATCGGCACCTTCAAGGCCTTCAACCACATCTGGGTCATGCGCCTGGACGCCGCCCTGCGCACCACCGACACTTTCAGCGTGGTGATCTTCACCGAGTTTTTCGAGAAGCTGCGCTACGGCTACGCCTCGGCCATGGCCTTCATCCTGTTCGCCATCATCCTGGGGTTGACTTACATCAACAATAAAACCCAGGGATCGCGGGTGTTCTATGGCTAAGATCAAATCTCACGCAAGCTCATATCATAAACCGGCCTGGCTGCTGCTGCGCCGCGTTTTCACCTATTTTGTCCTTATCCTGGGGGTCGTCATCGCCGTGGCCCCGTTCTTCTGGATGATCTCCACCTCGCTGATGTCCCTGGGCGAGGCCCAGGGGACGCGCCTGCTGCCTTCGACGATCCATTGGGAGAATTACGTCGATGCCTGGAATGAGGCAAAATTCTCGCTCTACATGTGGAACAGCGTGCGCATCACCGTCCTGACCCTGGCCGGCGAGCTGCTCTTCAGCATTCACGCGGCCTACGCCTTCGCGCGCATGAAGTTCCCCGGGCGGGAGACGATCTTCACAATTCTGTTGAGCACCATCATGATCCCGGCCATGGTGATCATCATCCCCAATTTCCTGACCGTCACCTGGCTGGGGCGCATCGGCCCGCTCAAATGGATCAACAACTGGCCCGCGCTGACGATCCCGTTCATGGGCAGCGTCTTCTCGATCTTCCTGCTGCGCCAGTTCTTCGCCCAGATTCCAGACGAACTGTTCGACGCCGCGCAGATGGACGGCGCGGGGCACTTCCGCTTCCTGTGGAGCGTGGTGGTCCCGCTTTCGAAAGCGCCGATCATGGTCATCACCATCCTGTCCTTCATCGGCACCTGGAACGCCCTGGCCTGGCCGATGCTGGTTACCAACTCCCCGGACTGGCGCCCGATCGCGGTCGGCTTGAACGGCTTTATCGATGAGGCCGGCCAGATGATCAACCTGATGATGGCCGGCGCAGTCATCACCATTGTCCCCATCCTGGTACTGTATTTCTTCACCCAAAAACAGTTCACCGAGAGTATTGCGCGCAGTGGACTTAAAGGGTAAATTGGTCTCGAGAGGAGGTGTTGCGCTGTTACGTAGGGTCCTGTAAATTTTATTACCTGGTCGATGAATAGACAAATAAAAGGAGAATGAGAAACATGTTATCCAAACAGTTCCGAACGATCTTCATGCTCGCAGTGGTGCTTTCGCTGGTATTGGCAGCCTGCGGGCCGACTGCAACTCCCACCCAGGCGCCCCCGGCTCCGACCTCAGCGCCGGCTCCCACTGCGGCGCCCACCGAAGCGCCGAAGCCGTCGGTCGACCCGACCGGCCAGACCATCAACTTCTGGCACGTGTGGGGCACCGGCTTGCCGAATGAAACCATGCTGGCGATTGTAGATGACTTCAATGCCTCCAACGAATGGGGCATCACGGTCAACGCGGTCGACCAGGGCAAATATAACGACCTGGAAGACGCCTTCAACGCTGCCATCCAATCCGGCGACCTGCCAGACCTGGTGACCGGCTACACCAACGCCATGGCCAACTGGTACGCCGTGGATTCGATTGTGGACCTGATGCCTTACGTCAACGACCCGTTCTTTGGCTTCAGCCCCGACGAGCTGGCTGCTTACTACAAGGGCTCGCTCGACGGCGGGAAAGCCCCCGACGGCTCGCTGTTCGCCTTCCCGATCAGCCAGTCCGAGAACGTGCTGTTCTATAATTCGGGCTGGGCAAAGGAACTCGGCTTCGACAAGCCGCCGAGCAACTATGCGGAATTCAAGGACCAGGCCTGCGCGGCCACCAAAGCCAACACCGACGACAGCAACCCCGACAATGACGGTACGGGCGGCCTGGTGCTCTATGCAGGCGCCTCCAACGTGGCCTCCTTCGTGTTTGCCAACGGCGGGGACATGCTCAATGCCGCCGGCGACGGCTACGACTTCACCGATCAAACCGTGGTGGACACGGCTGACTTCCTGAAGGACCTGTGGGACAGCAAGTGCGCCTTCTCGACCGAATCCTATCCCAATCCGGAATTCGCCTCCCGCAAGGCGCTCTTTACCATGAGCTCGACCGCCGGCCTGCCTTACCAGATCGCGGCCTTCGACGCTGAAGGCGCCATCAAGGACGACTGGACCATCATCCCCTTCCCGGGGAAAGACGGCGGCGAGTCGGTGGACCTGTTCGGCCAGTACGTGGGGATCGCCAACACCAACCCCGAGCGCATGATGGCGACCTGGATCTTCATCAAGTACCTGACCTCACCTGAGGTGCAGGCCAAGTGGATCGAGGGCAGCGCTTACTACCCGGTGCGCAGCGATGCTCTGCCGCTGCTGGATGCTTACGGCGCGGAGAACCCGATCTGGGCCATCGGCCCGTCCTTCCTGCAGTACGGGAAAGCCGAACCGGCCTGGGCCTCCTGGACCACCGTCCGGCGCGACGTGGGCGACACCTTCAATGCCATCCTGCAAGGCACGCCTGACCAGATCCCGGCCATGCTGGCCGACCTGAACGTCAAGGCGCAGGCGGCGATCGACGAATTGAAATAGTCGCATTCCGCGCGCCTGTTGCGTGGTAAACCAGCGCCCACCGCTAAAAGCGGTGGGCGCTTTGTCGTCCAGTAGTCGCCCTCAGCCCAGTTCGCGCGTGAAGAGCGGGATGTACATCTCCTGCGGCGAGAGCCCGCCGTGGTGGCCGTGGAAGTTCATCTCGAAGCGCTCCTTCTCGTACCACCAGACCGTCTGGCCGGCGTGGGGCAGCACGACCAGGTTCCCGACCCGCTGCCTGAAGCGGCGCGAGACCTGCGGGCCGAACCAGCCCCCGGCGATCAGCTCGGCGGTTGGGACCACCTCGGCCAGCCCCTGAAGCCTAGTGGACAGGAAGGCGCGCGCCTCCTCCAGGCGCTCGGGGCGCAGGTGCAGGAACAGGTCGCGCGCCGATCCGGCCGGGACCAGCAGTTCCCCGCGCTGGTTGGCGGCGATGAAGCGCTCGACCCCTTTGAAGCGCCGGTCTGTGTTCAGGTAAATGGTGGTCTGAGGATCGACCTCCACCTGGCCGTGGTCGGCGGTCAGCAGGAAGCAGACGCGCTTGCCGCTGGCGGCCAGGGTGCGGCTGAAGAGCGCCTGCATCCCGGCCAGGAAGGACAGGATCTCGGCTTCCACTTGTTCGGACGAGGGGCCGTAAGCGTGGCTGGTGGCGTCGATGGCCTCGTAGTACAGGAACAGGTAGCTCGGGGTCTGCGCCTCCCGGATCAGGCGCCCGGCCTCGACCAGGGCGGCGGGGAAGCTGGCGTAGGGCCGCAGCGCGGCGCCGCGGCTCAGCATGCGCGAGTAGGTGGAGGGGGTGTAGGCGCGCGGCTGGAACAGGTATGAGCGCACGCCGGCGGCTTTTAGACGGCGGTAGAAGCTGGGGCGGGGATAGAGGGGCCGCGGGTCCACG
>CAYOUV010000118.1:0-4974 GCA_964407265.1 uncultured Anaerolineaceae bacterium
GGATCGATGGCCAGCCAGCCACGATTGGATTCGAGGATATTAAAATGGTGGAAGTCGCCATGCAGCAGTACCTGCGGGCGATCTTCAGAGAAGAAATCGGCAATCAGCTCCTCGGCAGCCTCCACAACCTGCACCGGGAAAGGTCCAGTTCCGCCCTCGAAGCGCTGACGCAATCCACCCAGCCCATCGAACCAGTCACGTAAAAGGATGAAATCGCCCTTTTCTGGAGCGGGAGCGTGCAATCTGGTCAGGACCTGCGCTGCAATGGAGGTCGCCTGCTCGTCGTCCGGCAGGCTGCTGAGCATGCGGCCGGGGCGCAGGCGTTCGAGCAGCAACATGCCCTGTGCGGGATCAGCCTCCAGCAAACGGACAGCGCCCTGGCCGGCGTAATAGCGCAGGGCCGCAATTTCGCCCGTCAACTCACGGTTGGGGACGCCCAGTTTGAGAACCCGCTCGTTCCCGGCTCCATCCGAGGCAAAGGCGACCCAATTGTAAGAAAGTTCAGGGACAGGCTGTACCTCCATCAACCCCCAGCGCTGGACAGCTTCGTCCACCAGGTCGGGCAGGGCTTCCAGCCAGGCCTGGCCGCCAGTCCCAAAAGCGCCACGCACATTGCGAACGAAGGTTGAAGAGAGTTTCATACGCAGGATTGGATACTCGGCGCGCCTGCTCACCCACGAACAGGATGCGGTCTCTGGTACAGCACCCCTGGGTGATCCCACTCCAGTTCATAGCCGGCTTGCTTGAGAGCCTCCAGCGCCATTTGTCCCTGGGGCGCGACCCAGCAGGCGGACTGGTAATCCAACTGCGCGGCCAGGCGGCGCGCATCTTGCAGCAGGTCGGGCAGCGCCCCGGTCTGGCAGGCCAGCAGGCACAGGTACAGGCTGCGCTGGCCAGCGTCTTCGTCCTCCTGCGCGGCCAGCAATCCACCCTTTCCGCGCCACCACCACAGGTGAGTTTGCTCCACGAAACCGGCCAGGGTGGGTTCGTCCGGTGCCAGGAACTGCCAGCCCAGGTCCATCAGTCCGTGAGACAAGGTCAGCGAGCGGCTGCGCCGCGCAAACGCGACGGCTTGCTGCAATTCGCCGGCTTTCACAGGTCGAAAAGCATCGCTCGCCTGAGCCAAAGCGGTCGCGCTGTGCTTTTCGACGAATCCAATGCGGGTGTAGCCGAGCTTCTCAGAAAGATGATGCACCTGCACCCGTTCCGAACCGGTCATCAGGCGCACAACTCCATCACCGTGCGCGAGCCACCAGTCGTTGAGATACTGGTTGATGTGCGTACCAATCTTGAATCCCTGGAATTGCGGATCAACGCGGAAGCCTTCCAGCCACCACTGGCCAGAAGCCAGCCAGGTCACTTTGGCCAGCCCCACAGCGTGACCGGCGTATTCGGCCACGACCAGTTGACCGCGTGAATCGGCCAGCCACTCCGGCCAGACGTAGGGCACATAATCATGACCGTCCCAGATGAATTTGCAAAACTGCACGACGTCAGCGGTATCACGCGGCAAGGCCGGACGACAGACGACAACAGGGGATGAAAAGGTTTGGGACATGGGAGCAAGTTGGGGATTGGGGCGAGCGAGGTCTAACTCGGGAAGAGCTTTTCCATCACTTCCGGGCAATACTTCTCGACCATCTCGGACGATAAGCCATTCTCCTTGCAGATGGCAGCATACAGGTCGGCGGAGGGGCGTTTGGTGCGTTTCTGGGTTTCTGTGTCCAAGGCCCACAAGCCGAAGCGCTGGGTCCAGCCGCGCTCCCACTCGAAATTGTCGACCAGTGTCCAGTGAAAGTAGCCCTTGACCGGCCAGTTGAAGTTGACTGCGCGCCACACCTGGTGGATGTGTTGGGCCAGGTAGCGCGGGCGCAGCCGGTCGGCTGAATCTTCGACCCCGTTCTCAGTGATGATCAACGGCAGGTCGGGATAGGTGCGCACCGCCCACTGGATGGTCTGGAACAAGCCTTCGGGGATGTTAGCGGCAAAGCCGGTCTCACTCAGGTCGGCATCCTCGGGATAGCCGCTGTGGGTGAAGAGTTCAGCCCGGTTGCGCAGGTCAAAGTTAACGGTATCGACGGAGTAATAGTTGATGCCCAGGTAGTCCTGTGTGCCCCTGGCTTCGGGGATGGAGACCTTGCCAAGCGGTGAGCGCATCACACCCGTGGAAATACCGGAAGGGAAGGCCAGGTTGACGCCGTTGTAACGGATGTCCCGCATCAATCGATCGAGCGGGAACCAGGGCCGCTTGGGCACCATCGGGCGGTGATGGTGGGCGTAGCCGACGCGTGCTTCCGGCTGGATGGCATGGATGGCGCGATAAGCAGCGGCGTGCCCGCGCAGCATGTTGGCCAGGACCTGAATGGCAATATCCAGGCCTTTATGGCAGGCCGGAAAGTCGCCGGTCACGTAACCGCTCAGAGCGTAGATGTTCGGTTCGTTGATGGTGCACCACAGGTTGGTGTATTCCTTGAGCGCTTCAACTGTTTTGCGCACGAAGTTTTCGAAGAGCGGCACGACATCTTCGTTCTCCCAGCCACAGCGCTCGTACAGCCAGAGCGGATCGGAGAAGTGATGCAGCGTGACCATGGCGGTCATACCGCGTTCTTTCAGGCCGCGCAGCATCTGGCGGTAGTGCTCCAAGGCGTCCTCGTCCCAGCGGTCGGGTTCGGGCTGGATGCGGCTCCACTCAACCGAGAAGCGGTGCGCGTTCTGACTGCCCTCGGCCGCGCGATCGAAATCCTCGCGCCAGCGCCCGCCCCACCAGTCACAAGCCAGTCCCGATTTGCCATTGGTGTGGCCTTCCTGCTCCCACTGCCACCACTGGTTGTTGGTGTTGTTACCTTCCACCTGATGCGAGGCGGTGGCAGTTCCCCATAAAAATCCGCGCGGGAAGTGATAGGTTGCTTGCGGCATACTTCCTCCAAAATACAGCCCAGGGACGGATTCAATCCCGCCCGGCTTTGATTTAACTAGACGGATGATTTCGTCCTGGCCAGATAAGCCAGGTACAAAGCGACCGAGCCGGCGACTGCAGCGTTGAGCGACTCGATCTGCCCCTTCATTGGCAGTTTCAGCAGCATATCGCAGGATTTGACCGTCAGCGGACGCATGCCCTCGCCCTCTGAACCGACCACCAGCCCCAGTGGACCGTCCAGGCGGATCCGCTCCGGGTCCTGGGCCTGCTGGCTGCCTTCGAGGCCGATGATCCAGGCCCCAGCTTCTTTCAGCGCTTTGATGGCCTGGTGCAGGTTGGCTTGCGCCACCAGTAAATGCTCGGACGCGCCTGAAGAGGCGTTGACCACCGCCGGTGTGACTCCCACCGTGCGCGCCAGCGGGATGATCACGCCGTGCACGCCGACGACTTCAGCGGTGCGCAGCAGTGTGCCAAAGTTCTGCGGGTCGTTGAGCGCATCCAGCAGCAGCACGAAGAGCGGCTCGCTGCGCCCATCGGCCAGTTCGAAAATGTCGGTCAGCTCGGCATAGGGGTAGCCGCTGGCCTCCAGCAGTACACCCTGGTGATTGGCGTGCACACGGTCAAGCCGTCCGCGCGGCAGGCGTTTGACGGCCAGCTGGCGCGCCTGGGCTATTTGGATAATCTCGCTCAGGCGACCCTTCTCCTGTGCCCCCTCGGCGACCTCAAGCTGGAAAGGCTGGCGTCGGCCTGCGCGCAGGGTTTCGTAGACGGCGTTGCGAGAGTAAAGCAGTTCCTTCATCGCAGCTATTATAAACGCAAGCGCTATCGCAATGTGCTAATTGGGATTCATAAATAATTTGGGAGCCGCTCCTCTATTAATCTTTCATCAACCTCCCCAAACCTACAGTTGCCAAATCGGACATAAGGGGGCAAAATGGGGACGGGACGGGATTCGGAATTTGACAATCGAAAACTAGAAAGCCCGGTTATTATTCCCGCCTTCGGGTTTCCAATTTACTATCCACGGAGTTTCCCATGCACGGTGGTGGTTGGCACAGTTATGTTCGTTCGGGCGATGAAAAGCCCCAAAAAGTTACCAAAGAGCTGCTTTTGCGCGTATTGACCTATGCGCGCCCCTACTGGAATCATATCGGTGGGATGCTGGTCACGATCCTGTTTGGCACAGGGCTTTCCCTGGTTTCACCGCTGATCTTCCGCCAGATGATCGACAAGGTCCTGCCGTCCAAAAACCTGAACCAGTTGACCCTGTACGCTGTTGCCTTATTACTTGTCCCGCTCTTCAGCGGGGGCATCAACGTGGTCCAGCGGCGGTTGAATGCCAGCGTGGGAGAGGGCGTGATCTACGACTTGCGCGTGGCGCTCTTCGCCCGCCTGCAGCGTATGAGTCTGCGCTTCTTCACCAACACCAAGGTTGGCGAGTTGATGTCGCGCCTGAACAACGATGTGGTCGGCGCACAGAACGCCATCAGCAATACCATCGTCGGCATTGCCACCAACCTGGTCCAGACAGTCGCTATCCTGGCCGTCATGCTGACTCTCGAATGGCGGCTGACGGTCGTCAGCGTCCTGATCATGCCGCTCTTCATCCTGGCTGCCCGCCGGCTGGGAGTGGTGCTGCGCGACATCGCCCGCAAGGGCATGGACCTGAACGCGGCTATGAACGCCCACATGAACGAGACGCTCAACATCGGCGGGGCGCTGCTGGTCAAACTGTTCGGGCGCGCCAAAGAGGAGGAAGAACGCTTCCGCCAGCGCGCGGAAGGCGTACGCGACATCGGCATCCGCCGCGCCGTAGTCGGCTCGACCTTCTTCGTGATTATCGGGCTGGTCAGCGCCGTCGGTACGGCGCTGGTCTATGGGCTGGGCGGCTACTTCGTGATCAAAGACGCCTTCACCATCGGCACCATCGTGGCTTTCGGCTCATACCTCGGTCAGCTTTACAGCGCACTGCAGGGATTGGCTGGCGCACCGGTCGAGTTCAGCACCAGCATGGTCTCGTTCGAGCGCGTCTTCGAGGTGATCGACCTGCCGCAGGA
>CAYOUV010000119.1:0-4930 GCA_964407265.1 uncultured Anaerolineaceae bacterium
GCGGGGCGTACTCCCAGTACAAATCCCAGGTGCGGCGCTGGCTGTAAGCTTAAAGGTATAATTCGTCCGACTGGCAACAGTCTGAACAAAGACCAACCTCTCGAACGGAGATTTTCATGACCGAAACCTATGACACGATTGTGATCGGCGCCGGGCCAGCCGGCTACGTCTGCGCCATCCGCGCCGCACAACTGGGACAGAAGACTGCTATCGTCGACAAGCAGTGGCTGGGCGGCGTCTGCCTGAACGTGGGCTGCATCCCCTCCAAGTCGCTGCTGCGCAATGCCGAGATTGCCCACATCCTGCGCGAACGCGGCAAGGACTTCGGCTTTTCCTTCGACAACCTAAAACTGGACTACCCGGCCGCGGTCAAGCGTTCGCGCCAGAACTCGGACCGACTGACCAAGGGCGTCGGCTTCTTGATGAAGAAGAACAAGATCGACGTCCACATGGCAAGCGCTAAATTCACCGCCAATGACACCCTCAGCCTGACCGACGCGGACGGCAAGACCAGCGAGCTCAAGGCCAGGAATATCGTCGTCGCCACCGGCGCCACGGCCATGGTCCCGGGCGGCTGGAAAGTCGACGGGGAGAAAGTCGTCACCTATCTGGAAGCCATCCTGCAGGAAAAGCTGCCCAAGTCGGTGGTCATCATCGGCTCGGGCGCCATCGGCGTCGAGTTCGCCACCATCTGGCACTCCTACGGTGTGGAAGTGACCATCGTCGAGATGCTGCCGCGCCTGGTCCCGCTGGAGGACGAGGAGGTCAGCAAGGAGCTCGAGAAAGCCTTCACCAAACGCGGCATCAAAGTCCTGACCGGGCATAAGGTCGAGAGCCTAGAGACGCTCAAGACCAAGGTCAAGGTCAAAGTCTCGAACAAAGACGGCGAGCAGACCCTTGAGGCGGACCAGGCCCTGGTGGCGATCGGCTTCCGCCCCAACTCCAAAGGGCTGGGACTGGAAGAGATCGGTGTCAAGCTCAGCGAGCGCGGCATGGTCGAGATCGACGGGCGCATGGCCACCAACGTGCCGGGCGTCTGGGCCATCGGCGACGTGACCGGCAAGTTGATGCTGGCCCACGTCGGCTCGGCCATGGGTATCGTCTGCGCCGAAAACATCGCCGGGGCCGAGACCGTCACCCTGGACTACGAGATGATGCCGCGCGCCACCTACTGCCAGCCGCAGATCGCCTCCTTCGGGCTGAGCGAAGCCCAGGCCAAAGAGCGCGGATACGCCGTCAAGATCGGGCGTTTCCCCTTCCAGGCTAACGGCAAGGCGCTCGGATTGGGCGATTACAGCGGCTGGGTCAAGCTGGTAGTGGACGAGAAGTACGGTGAAATCCTGGGCGCCGCGATGATCGGCCCGGAAGTGACCGAACTGCTGCCCGAGCTGACCCTGGCGCACCTGATGGAACTGACCCCCAACGAAATCGCCCGCAACGTGCACGCCCACCCCACGCTGTCTGAGGTGCTGATGGAAGCCGCGCACGTGGCCGAGGGCCAGGGCATCCATATTTAGCATGCAAGAGAATATTTAGATATAAGACAGCCCCGCGCAATTGCGCGGGGCTGTGAGATTCTATTTGGCGTTGGTGCGACTCTCATATTTTTCTAACATGGACTTGAATTTTTAAGTATTAGAATATTTTCGGGTTAAATTATTGATGGTTTTTGCGTAACTCTCGTTCAAAATTCCGACCTGATCTCAAATAAGGAGGAAAAGAATCGTGACTAAATTCCTGAGTGTTTTTTATAATCATTCCGAAGGACGTCTTCGTGCTGCATGGCGCTTGCTGATTGGAATTTTGCTGGCATTTTTAGTTCTGGGATTTTTAAACGGATTGGCGCTTTTCATTATCACCCTTTTACTCTTGATCACTGCTCAAATACCTTTTAGCGCTCTTGGAAAAACACAGGGGTTGACACAAGCAATAAATGCGGTGTTTGCCAAGCTACCCATTCTTGCCGGTTTTCGGGCCCTGATCATACTTGTGTTGGTCGGATTAGCATTTGTTTTACTGGCTCGGTGGATCGATCGCCGTTCTTGGCGGGATTATGGCTTTCATTTCAATCCCACCTGGTGGCGCGAATTGGGCATCGCAATCTTTGTGGGAATGGTTTTGGTGGGCCTGGTTTTCGGCATTGAGTACTTGTTCGGGTGGGCCTCGGTAAGCGGATTTTTCAGGAATGACCAGCCAAAACTTTCTTTTTGGCAATTGCTGGTGGATGGCTTTTTGGGTTTTGTTCTCGTTGGTGTCAGGGAAGAGTTGTTTTTTCGCGGCTACTTGATTAAGAACCTGGCCGAAGGACTAAACTTACCGCGCATCAGCTCCAAAACAGCTTTGTTGATTTCCTATTTACTTATCTCCATAGTCTTCGGTTTCTTTCATGCCTTCAATCAGAATGCCACATTAGTCAGTTCACTCAATTTGATACTGGCCGGATTGTTCCTGGGCTTGGGTTACGTTTTGACCAGCGATTTGGCAATCCCCATCGGCTTGCATATCGGTTGGAATTTCGCTCAGGGATACATTTTTGGCTTCCCCGTAAGCGGAGCTGATCAACACCTGGCCCTGATAGCCACCCAACAAACTGGTCCGACTGTCTGGACTGGTGGAGCCTTCGGCCCAGAAGGCGGCCTGATGGGCGTTTTCGCTTTCCTGTTGGGCCTGCTGCTGGTCTACGTCTGGGTGCGCCTGACACGGCCCCAGGCTTCCATGCAATCCGAATTAGCGCTGTATTCGCCTTTGTCTGACGGAAATCAAAAGGGTCAGGGGTAGGGATTTTGGAATGTCCGCGCGATTCGGACAGCGACTGCCGGACCCGTCTCTCCCTCTCCCGCGGAGGAAAAACCCGTCAAGCCGGTGTCGCGTCCGGCGCAGATCCCTTCTTCACAAAAACAAAATGATCGTCAGATTCCCAGACATGCTCAGGCCCGGAACTGTATCCGCGCAACCATAGCACGCCCTCGATTCGTCTCAGATAGAAGCCTTTCGGAAAGTCGTCGTCTTCGGTTAGTTTCTCCGACGCTACTGTGATGGAACCGTATGGAGCCTGGTGTTCCCGAACGGGCTTTCCCCGATGGCCTTCCGGCTGATCAGGATACTGCAACCTCAGGGCGGGTCCCAGTTCAAGCGGGCAAAGACCGAGACCGAGCTCTCCTGCTCGCTGATAGATCTCGGCGATGGTGGCCCCGTGAGGCAAGCCAAGATTTCGGACGCTAAGTTCGACGGTCGTCACGGAGTATCGCGTTTCAGTGGTCGTGAAACGATCGTCAGCGAACAGCCTCTCTGCATGCGCATTCATCGCAATAGAATTGCGCTTCAATTCCCGGATAAGCTCCGATTTCGTCAGGCCGCCTATATGAACCGTTCTGGTAACCGCAGGGCAATCGGGGTAGATCTTCTCGGTTTCAATTTCCATTCCTACGAGTTCCTTCGTCGATGCACTTGCCAGGCAGTGTTTGCCGGTTTGCCTTTGAATTCTCGAGCAGGTTAGGATGGCCTCAAACGAGAGCAGCGTATCGAAAAAAGGCACCACGCATGTGAATGCATGATGCCTTTCGTCACAAAAACCGGACGGCTACTTTCCCGCGCGAATTTTTGGTCCGCTCAGGGGGCAGCCAAACAGCGGGGCAAAGACACAGAAGTCAAACAGGCCAGCCAATAACGGGACCAAGCCGACAACCGCAACGACGATGCCGGTGGTGCCGCCAAGTCCCATCCAGCCCCAAACGATTAAAACGATGCCGGCTACGATGCGGACGATTCGGCCGGTAGTTGAAGCCATGAAAGTGCAGAAAGAGTTCATTTCGATATCTCCTTTATGATGTGTTATTTATCTGTTCATCAGTATAGAAGAGAAGATATTTTTTGTCAGTGACAAAGTCACATAAGAGAGAGGGATTTCAAGGCCTGGGAATCCAGGACCTCGACTTCGCCGCGTCCGGAACGAATGATCCCCTGTTCAGAGAAATCTTCAAGAATGCGGCTGATGACTTCGCGTGAACTGCCCAATTCAGAGGCTATTTCCTGGTGGGTCATGCGAATTGGATTCTGCATTTGGCTGCGTTTCAACAGGAGCGCTGCGATGCGCAGATCCATTCGGCGAAAGGCAACCTCATCCAGGATCATTAGCACGCTGGAAAGTCGCTGGGATAGTAAATCAAAGACAAATTCGCGCCACAGGTCGTAACGGCCAACCCAATCGCGGAATATATCCGCGGGTATCATCACTGCCTCTGCTTCCTGCTCGACTGCGGCGATGGCGGGAAAGCTTTGTTGGCTGAGAATAGCGTTGGCAGTCAGAATGCAGGATTCGCCCAGCCCAAAACGGTAGAGGGTGATTTCGCGTCCTGTCTCACCGATCTTGTACACACGCACCACGCCAGAGACCAGCAGGGCAATCCCATCCACAAGGTCCCCTTCGATAAATACATCCCGACCGACGGGGATGCGCGCAAAAGTGGCCACCTGTTGAAATTCGTGAACCATGTGCGCGTCGGCGCGTTGCAAGACAGGCAGGACGCGGGTAATGCGGTTGTATTCTTCCTGATCGATCATTCACTGCTTCTTGTATATTGTTCCGAACTTGCATCTAGCGAATTGTCTTCAAAAAGCCACGATTCCAGTTCGATTATTTACGCAGCACTCTGTAGGCATAAACGCCTGGGATTTGTCTCAGCGGCGCGCGCCTCTCAGGCTTCTCCGGCTTTTATTTTGGTTATCAGGGTATCCAGGGCGATGGCGGCACCGAATATGACGAGAACCTGGACGGCGTTGAGCAAATGCGCCAGGAATACCTGCTGGTCATATACGCTGGGAGGCAGCCCGAGCCTGGAGGTGTCCACAATATTGCTGACCATCATCACAAACCCCAGCACCACCAGTAAAACCTGTAAACCTTTCAGGATTTTCTTAAGGATATTCATTT
>CAYOUV010000120.1:0-4921 GCA_964407265.1 uncultured Anaerolineaceae bacterium
TATCTGGATATGATCCGCATCGTGATGAATCGGATGGGGGTCGATTGGCAGACAGAGGGGGATGACATTATTGTCCCGGCTGGTCAGCGTTTGGAGATCGAACCCGACCTCGGGTACGCTATCCCGGAGATCAAGGTCAATGTCTGGCCAGCTTTCCCGACTGACTTGATGAGCATTGCAATCGTTGTCGCTACACAGGCCAAGGGGAGCATTCTCTTCCATGATTGGATGTACCCGAGCCGCATGTACTTTACCGATAAATTAGTGGGCATGGGAGCCCAGATCGTGCTTTGTGACCCCCATCGCTGTATCGTTCAGGGACCGTCGGATCTTTACGCTGAAAAAATGGAGAGTCCTGATATTCGCGCCGGAATGTCTCTGGTCCTGGCAGCTCTAGCGGCTGAAGGAAAATCCATTATCCGAAACGTCAGTCAAATTGACCGGGGTTATGAAAATGTGGACGGGAAGCTTCGTGCGTTGGGAGCCAGGATTGAACGTGTAAGAGAACAATAAAAAACGCCCCGCTCAAAAGCGGGGCGTTCAATCGGAGAAATCGTTATGGGCCAGATATGACAACCTTATTGAGAAAGACCTTGATGGTTGTCTTATCGGGTCCGGAGATGCTGAACGATCCCGAGAAAGAGCGCTTCTTGCCGACATATACCAGGTAAGAATAGCTTCCAAGTGAGGCCTGGATATTCATTGAAGACTTGAAGGTGTATTCATAATAAATTGGATAGCCTTGCGGATCGATGCAATTGAGAATAACCTGCACTTCTTCGCCGCTGTTGTTTTCAAAACGCAATAAGCCGTAATTAAACTTTAAATTTGGATTCGGGGCTACCTGTCCTGATGACGGTGCAGGGGTTAAGGTTGCGGTTGGTGTATCTGTGGGAGGGATCGGGGTCTGCGTCGCGGTTGGGGATGGTGTAGGAGTATCGGTCGGTAATGACGTATTCGTTGGCATGGCTGTCAGCGTTTCAGCTGCAGCGGTACGTGCCATTACATATGCCGTGCGATAGACCTCAGTAGGGTCGACGGTAGGGGGGGCTTTCGGTCCGCAGGCCGTCAGCGCCATAATCAATCCGAGCAATGAAACTAGGAGACGCTTCATACTGGTAAAAATCCTCCGAAATTATTCAGCCTGGCCAGCTACTTCCATAAATTGGGTTACAACATCCCGCAGCATTCGCTCGGGCAGTGCGCCAACCTGGCGGTGGACGACTTTGCCCCCAGAGACAAATAGCATAGTGGGGATCCCTTGGACTCCGTACTTGCCAGCCCATTCCGGATTTTCGTCAGTATTGACTTTTGCAACAACCAGCTTGCCTGCATTTTCCTTGGCCAATTTTTCAAGGATCGGGGCAACCATTTTGCAGGGACCACACCAGGGGGCCCAGAAGTCCACAATCACCGGCAGGGTATTCTTAAGTACAGTCTTCTCAAAGGCAGAATCAGTTACGTGAATGGGTTCTTCGAACATGGCATTATCCTTTCAATAAAAAAAGTTACTTCGCCGATTCACCCGGCTTGAGGATTTGATAGCTTGATTTGATCTTTGCAGTAGCTCCAAGCATAACACCTACAGAACAGTATTTCTCTTCCGAAAGTTGAATTGCTTGCTCTACGTCATTAGGTTTGAGGTCGTTTCCCCATAACAGGTATTCGACATTGATCTCGGTATAAACCATTGGATGCGTTTCGGCCCGAACTCCATTTGTCTTTATAGTGAAATTAGTTAGTTCGACCCGTTTCTTGTTTAGTATGGATACAATATCCATTCCTGTGCATCCAGCCATTGCGGCCAAAACCAATTCCATGGGCCCGATGCCGGGTTTTCCTTCGCTTGACCCAATCTGGACTTGACCACCAGTTTGGTTCCTGCCGACGAAATTCATATCCCCCTTCCATTCGACAGTGATGTTTTTAAACTCTGCCATGTTGTTCCTCCAAACCGGCGGTGAGTATATCATAAAACGCCCTGTGATATAATCAGCGGGTTATGGCGGACGTTTTCTCCCGCTGGAAAGCTGGATTATCGAAGACCAGCAAGGTGGCATTTGGGCGCCTGGCGGGTCTTTTTGGTGTTACAGAAATAACAGACGATATCTGGGATGATCTGGAAGCGTTGTTAATTCAAGCCGATGTGGGAGTGGAGACAACATTTGCGATCATCGCATCGCTTAAGGATTCCGTCCGTTCGCAGGGCCTGACCCAGGCTGCCGACCTCATGGATTTACTGCGCGTTGAGCTTCGCTCGCGGCTTGATTCACCGACTCGTTTTGATTTGACGACCCGACCGGCAGTCATCTTACTGGTGGGAGTCAATGGTTCGGGCAAGACAACAACTGCCGCCAAACTGGGACAGCGCTTCGCGTCTCAAGGCAAGAGTGTGTTGTTTGGAGCGGCGGACACTTTCCGGGCAGCAGCGGTTGACCAGCTTCAAGTTTGGGGGGACCGCTTAGGCATCCCGGTTGTGTCGGGGCAGCCAGAAAGCGACCCTGGTGCAGTGGCCTATAGTACTGTCCAAGCCGGTATTTCCCGCCAGATCGACCTTGTCCTGATCGATACGGCCGGACGCCTGCACACCCGTTATAATTTGATGGAAGAACTCAAGAAGGTCTATCGCGTTGTTGGTAAAGCCATGTCTGGAGCGCCGCAAGCCGTTTGGCTGGTGCTGGACGCCACGACCGGCCAAAACGCATTGCATCAGGCCAGAGCTTTTAAGGATGCCGTGGCGGTGACCGGTGTAGTCTTGGCTAAGTTAGATTTGTCGAGTCGTGGTGGGATGGCGTTTGCTATTCAGCGGGAGCTTGGCTTGCCGATTTTATATGCAGGCTTGGGTGAGAACCCGGATGATCTGCAACCCTTTGATCCGGATGCATTTATCGAAGGAATATTATCCGTTTCCTAGTGGAGGAAAAATGCAAGATTTGGTTGAGCGACTACAAGCTGCGGGGGAGCTTATCCAACAACTCCTGGTGCGTCTTTGACTTGGTGGCCAAGGAAAATCAACTCTCCGGATTAGAACAAGAAATTACTGCGCCGGATCTGTGGGATGATCCCCAAAGCGCACAGAAGAAAATGAAAAAAACGACACGCCTGAGGGACGAAGTGCAGTCCTGGCGTGCTTTTGAGCGTCGGATAAATGATGCGCTTGAATTGACTCGGATGGATGATCAGAGCCTGCGAACCGATTTGGAAATGGAAGTTGATGCGATCGAAAAAGAGTTGGAAAAACGCTCTTTTACAGCAATGCTTTCTGGGCGTTATGATGCGGACGATGCCATATTAGCAATTCATGCCGGAGCCGGTGGAACGGACTCCCAAGACTGGGCAGCCATGCTTGAACGCATGTACCTGCGTTGGGCCGAGAACAATGACTATGAAACTGAAATTCTCGACATGACGGAAGGCGAGGAAGCAGGAATTAAGAGTGTGACGATTTCTGTTAGTGGTCGCTATGCGTATGGTTATCTGCGGTCAGAGAAAGGTGTTCATCGACTTGTAAGACTCTCGCCTTTTGATTCCGCCCACCGCAGACACACCTCGTTCGCTTTATTGGAGGTTCTACCTCAAATTGCTTTGGACGATCCGGATGTCGAGGTTGATCCGAATGATTTAAAAATCGATGTGTATCGCTCCTCAGGCGCGGGCGGTCAGAACGTACAGAAAAACGCGACTGCAATCCGCATCACACATATCCCAACCGGAATCGTTGTGACCTGTCAGAACGAGCGCTCACAAATGCAGAATCGCGAGAACGCGATGCGGGTCTTACGCGCCCGTCTTCTCGAGATCAAGCAAGCGGAAAAAGACGAAGAAGTAGCAGTGCTGCGTGGGGAGTACACCAAGGCTGAATGGGGCAGCCAAATCCGCTCATATGTGCTGCACCCCTATCAAATGGTTAAGGATCATCGAACCGGATACGAAACCGGAAATGCACAGGCTGTTTTGGACGGAGATCTGGATGGTTTTATGGAAAGTTATCTCCGTCAGCCTAAATAAATGCAGTATTTCATATTTTCTTCGACAAAGAAAAACCCTCGATTTTCCGAGGGTTTTTTTCTTATGAACCAGTTGGTATGCGGTGCTCAAGTGTTCGGTTGAGGATGTCTTCCTGCTCCTGTTTATCGGAAGTCTTGCTGTGTTTATCTTTGTGTTCTTTATCTTTGGCTTCCGCTCGAGCTAGCGCTTCTCGCCAGGCGATTTCCATGGCGGTCAATTCTGGTTGTTTATCAACCGCTTCAGCTGGCATCGATTCTTTTTGCGAGCTCCCTTTACCGCGTCTTTTCTTTTCAACCTTAGCGGGGGTAATTTCGGGAACATCAGCCTGAAGGGCTTTCATGCTTAGTCGAATTTGTTTTTTGCGTCGATTAACATCTAGTACAACCGCTTCCACCTCGTCGCCTTCGTGCACGACTTCGGTCGGTGTTTTGATATATCCGTGGGCCATCTCACTAATGTGGATGAGACCCGGACGTTCGGCGCCGATATCTACAAAAGCACCATAGGACTCAAGTCGAACAACCTTGCCTTTTACAACCGTCTCGGGCTTGATCTCGTTCCACTCTAGCGCCAATGGCTCGACCAAAGTTAATTCAACCCGATCTTTCTTGATTCGGCGAACCCATGCTTCAACGTCTTGCCCTACCTGTACAACATCTTCTACCCGGTTGACGGGATCCTTTTGAAGCTGTGAAATATGAATTACCCCAGGTAAATCCTGACCCAAATCTACAATTGCTCCCGCCAAAGTTGTTTTCACTACCTTGCCAGATATTTTTTCTTTTGGTTGAATCGCGCTAATTGACGCGGAATCTGTTTTTGAAGCCATAACCAACTCTCCTAAATCTTCGAAATTATGCCGAACGTCGATTATAACCGTTAGGTATCAAGGAGTCAACTTGTACTTTTCGGT
>CAYOUV010000121.1:0-4779 GCA_964407265.1 uncultured Anaerolineaceae bacterium
GTCGTGACCAGCACCTGCAGCGGCGCGTCCGCGTCTACCTTGGGGGCGGGGACGTGTTGCAGGATGGTCTGAAACAAGGGCTGCAGATCGGGACCGAGGTCCGGGGTCAGGCCGGCCTGGCCGGTCGTCGCCTGGGCATAGATCACCGGGAAATCAGCCTGTTCGTCGGTCGCGCCGAGTTCGATGAACAGGTCAAAGGTCTCGTTCAAGACCCGCGTCGGCTCGGCGTCCTTGCGGTCGATCTTGTTGATCACCACCACGGCTTTGTGGCCCATTTCGAGCGCCTTCTTGAGTACGAAACGGGTTTGCGGCATGGGACCTTCGGCGGCGTCGACCAGCAGCAGCACGCCATCGACCATGTTCATAATGCGCTCGACTTCGCCGCCAAAATCGGCATGGCCGGGCGTATCGACGATGTTGATCTTGACCATTTTCCCGTCTTCGTCGGGAATCTCGATGGCTGTGTTCTTGGCCAGGATGGTGATGCCGCGCTCGCGCTCGAGGTCGTTCGAATCCATCACGCGCACGGCCACCTGCTGGTTCTCGCGGAAGGTGTGCGCCTGGCGCAGCAACCCATCGACCAGGGTGGTTTTACCGTGGTCGACGTGGGCGATGATGGCGATATTTCTAAGGTCGGTTCGTTCTCGTAACATATCAATCCCTGTAATCTTGTGTCATTACAACCAAAAACCCCGGCCAGTGGGGGCCGAGGCGATTTGTCCGGCTTGCAATAATGAATATTACCAGATTGTGTCCGAATTGACTAGGGGGAGAGTATCTTTCATTCATAGCCGCTGTTTTTTTCTTGAACTCAAAACCAGAATCTGTCATAATAAATTCGTAGAATGTGTCAAAGTTCACAATTCTTGAGGGAGGTTCAAGTGCACAAGCGGAGATCATCCTTGGCAACACTGGTACTGATCTTGGCCACCCTGGCTTGCACAGCGCCTGCAAACCGGACTGTAAGAACCTCCGCCAGCGACTATGCGGCAACTATCACAGCCTTGGCTGCCACGATCCAATTCCAGAACGATCCTTCGGTTGCAACACTGGCATCCCAAGCAACCCACCAGCCAGTGGATTCGGCCCTCAATACGCCTACAAGCTCGACACCAATGGTCTCGGTCAGCGTGGACACCAACTGCCGGACGGGTCCCGGCACGGCATACGATTCGGTCGGAGCGTTACTGGTCGGCCAGTCCGCCGAAGTGGTCGGAAAATACTCCTCTGCCAACTGGTGGATCATCCAGAATCCGAACGAACCCGGCTCCTGCTGGATCTGGGGCCAGTACGCCAGCGTCACCGGCGACACGTCAAGCCTGCCGGAGATGACCCCACCCCCACTCCCGACCGCCACGCACGAACCGGCGGCGACCCCGCAGGCCAACCTGGTCGTTGGGAACATCCAACTCAGTCCGTCCCAACCGATCTGCCACCAGACCTTCACAGTCGGTTTCGACGTTACCAACAGCGGCTCCGCACCGACCAGCTCTGCGGGATTGGTCTCCGTGGTCAACATCCGCGTTGCAGGCGGAACGGTCCAAACCACGTCGGGTGACGACTTCCCGATCCTGGCACCCGGACAGTCCTTTCACATCAGCTTACCGATGTTTGTCAACTCCGGGCCCAACCAAGCCTACCGAATCACCATCACCCTTGACCCCGGCGATGAGATTCCCGAGTCGAACGAAGGCGATAACGTCACTGTCGTGAACTATATCTTGCAACAAGGCAGCTGCCCATAAAAGCAAGCCTGCGCTGGTTCGAAATTGCGATTCTAGTGGAAGAATAATCGAAAATTAAAAGGATTTGCCTTGAATACGGATAATTTTAATTGCATAGTAAATTAGCTCGCGCAATAAAGCACAAGCCAGCCCATTGCTGTCAATTCAATTAATCATAAACAAGATTGTACCGGCCAATATCGCCGGCACCGTCAGCCCGCATTGATCCGTTCTGCCGCAGAGACAACCGGGTAATCCGTTATTCGAACATTGAGGGGAAGCCATCTAAAAAGGAGAAGTCTGATGCTGATTGACTATGTCCGCGCGCCGAAAGGTCCTCGACCCCTTCGCAGTGGGGGGATTTCGGCCGAAACTGCTCGCCTGACGACTGCATCCGGAACGATCCCGGTCGTCGCCGTCAAGTACACCAACGATATTCCTTTTTTCGCCTGGAATGCTGCGAAAAAACACTGGGTCCAGACCCAGATCGATACGACCGACACCATTGCGCTTGGCGCAGGACATGATTACTCATTGACATCCCTGACGCCCAGCCAAAGCCCGCTGGCCGGGGTGCTCAAGATCGGCGGCTGCCACCGGCTGGGGCTGGCGGCCGGGAACGAGCGCGTCTTCCTAATCCATAAAGAGTTAAGGCAGGAGCATCTTTCGGTCGATCTCTTCAGCGCCCACGGTGCTGATACGTTAAAAAGAGAAGTGAACGATTCTCTCCCGATCCGATTTACCGCTTTCACGACCGGCTACTACCTGTGGGCCGGATTCGACGAGCCGCGCAACCGTTTGCTGGTGCTGACTCAGACCTTCTCCGAACAGGATGCGCCTCCACGCCTGACGCTGCTTTCCGTCGACGCTGGCCTTGAATCCGAACAATACCGAGACATCAGCCGTTGGGGCGTACAAGACTTGGGACTGGGCGGGTACGATCTGGACGCCGTGTTGATCGACAATGATCTGCACTGCCTCTTCCGCCAGGATGAGTACCCGATCACCTTTGCGCTCGATCAAGCCGACCGCTTCGGGAAACTCGTGGCCGCCCAGGCAGACTACGCCCCACTCACTTATCTCAAATACAACCTGACCGGGGACGTGGTCGAGGTCCAAGACGACCTGCCAGGCGGAGAGCACCCGCAGTTGCAAAACTACTATCCGTTGGCCTATACGGTAGACCGCCTGTCGGTCGGCACGCTGAAACCCAACCCGCCAAAACTGACCTACGAGATCAAGACCTCCAGGAAACATCTCTTTGTGCAAGTCGGCGGCGATTGGACCGAGACGCGCCTGATGCAATTCAGCGAAACCAAATATTTCCGCTCTGGGTCCCTGACCGGAAGGAGCCGGCGCTGGGTCCTGGACCCGATGTTCTACTATGCTCCCAGCGGCGGCAGTCTACAGCTCGTCCGCCCGCATGCGCTGCTGCCGGCCTACGCCGTCCGCTTCGAATGGTCGGACGATCGTGGACTTGAGCTCGACCTGGTCCATCACCACGGGGGCATTCAAGCGCTGGTGATGACGCGCATCCAGCACCACCCCCTGGAAACGCCGGACGACGATCCGAACCTCGACCATTTTGCAGTCTTGAACATCAACCACGAGAGCATCCCGCCCGCGGAGTCGGCGCCAAAAGAACCGCCCACCGGCGCCGAAAACTTACAATTCGAACCGCTTTCCCTGGATGACAGCCACGAAATGTACTCAGAGAATTGGTCGGCGCGGCAGGCTGTTGGAATCCTCAACAGCACCGGCTGGAACCTGACGGCGGAGCGCCGGGGGGGCGTCCCGGCTTCTTTCGTCTCCATCCATCCCGCTGACGACGGTGCCAGGCTGATCTACGATTTCGACCCATCTCATGTGACCCCGATCGAAAACAAACCCCGCAGCCTGGACCCAGACGCAGTGGTGGGCTGCGGGGGCGGAGAATGGAAGAATCTGCCGGGATCGCCGCCCCCCATGTGGGTCGACATCAATCTGCCGGTTGACGATCTGGACACCTTGCTCGATAAGAGTTACGGGGCAACCTTCTTTACCGGCCTGGACAAGCAAATCCTGGGTGTTTTCAACGTTGCCCGGCTGGGCTTGTTCGACAACCTAAAATTATCGAATGGGGGCAAGCTCTTGGTTTTCGAAGAGCCCATGCCGGTTAGTAATCCATCCGAAGCAGAAGAAGCGTTGCAAACCGGTTGGGACTCGATCTGGGATGTCCGGGAGCAAATCCTGACCAATTCACCGCTGGCCGAAACCCTCACGTTAACGGTCGAATTTTCGAATTATGAATTTACCTGGGAAGGGCCTCCAAAAACACCTCGCAGGAGGGTTACGATAAACCTACGATCGTCCTACCAACTGCAGTTCCGCTATCTGAGGCAATTGCAGGGGCAGGGACGCATTGAGGCCCAGCTTCCGTTGCGGATCACTTGCCCTGACATTCAGATCAGCTTCGCAAGGTTTTTTTCGGGGACGGTTAATGTGGATCTCCACCTGGGATACAAGCGCATGTATACGCCCGCCATCCTGACCCGGGATGTGCGCTCGGAGAACGATGACGGGTCCGTCGGAAGCGACACGATTTACAACTCCAAGAGCCTGGACAATCTTGCAATGGTATTCACCACGAAACCCCTCGGCAATTCCAGTTATGAATTCACCCAACCGCCCACCGTACGTTTCAGCGGAGGCGGCATCCTGGGCTCGATCTTTGGAGGTCTCGTCGAAAGCCAAATCCGCGGCGGGATCGAGAACTACGATTTCAAGCCGACCCTGGACGCTTCCGGCCTGCTGAGAAACGCTGGAGAAGGGTTGGCTGAGGTGATCGCCTACCAGGCGCTGGCGGAAGACGAGCGTACGCACATCGGATTGAATCGTTATAAACAAATCTGGAAGATGGTTTTCGTCACCGATCAGCTTTGCAAGATTTTCCGTAAAAACCCAGCCTAGAAGTTTGTTTTCCTGTGCAGGCCCATCCAACAGTCAGGTGGGCCTGCACAATTCAAGCTTGGTAAAACATTCTTGTACGTAGCCCGAGAATCTGTCATAATAAATC
>CAYOUV010000122.1:0-4534 GCA_964407265.1 uncultured Anaerolineaceae bacterium
TCCAACGGTTGGATTTGCGCGTCAGCCACTCTTCCGCTTCGGGCGTGTCCACCAGAGATTTGAGCAGTGGTTTGCGCGTGAAGAAGTGGGCCTGGTAATTGCAGTGCACCTCAGGATGCAGGCGGACCAGGCGCATCAGCAGCGTGGTCCCGGAACGGGCATGTCCAAGGATGAAGAACTTCTCGCGTGGGAAGAACTGCCTGATCTCAGCCACCTCTTCAGGCGTGATCGGGGGAATTTCGCCGCGCTGGTGATTCGAGTCACCGTTGAGCAGGATGCGGACAGCATTTTTTACACGAGTTACTAATTCCATTCAAACTCCAAATTGAACCGCGAAACACGCCAAGAAAAACTTCTTTACTCTTTGCGGGCTTTGTGCTCTCAGCATATATTGCTATCTTTTCCAATTCAACATCACCAACCCGCCCAAGCAAACCAGGATGCCTAAAATATTGACCCAGGAAAGTTTTTCTTTGAACAGGAAGATCGCCACCGGCACCAGGATCAGCGAGGCGACCACGTTGACCAGCACGGCAGCGATGCCGATGTTCCAACCGGAACGGTAGACCAGCAGGAAGCCGACTTCCAATCCAACAATGGAAAACGCCAGCAGGTAAGAGGCCCAGTTAAGCTGGCGCAACTCGGCCAGCAGTCCGTTGCGCAGCGGGATAAAAAACAGCAAAGACAGAGTCAGGCCAAACGCGACCGCGTAGGTCACCAGGATGGACAGAGCCGGATTGACACCGGCGGGCGTACCCTTCTGGCTAAAGTGATACAGGGCGCTGGAAAGGATGGCCAGCGAGATCGAAAAATAAAACAGGAACATAGATTTCTTCATTTTTACCATGGTGAGCCAAAGGAACGCAGGTTTTACTCCAGAACTCCCTGGAATCTGTTTCTCCAGTTGCGAACCCAAAACTCCAGGATGTAACCGCACAGCCCAAAACCAAAGAGCGTGAAGGGCATGTGCCAGGGCAGGTAATTCATGTGCGTATGGTAATACGCCAGGGATTTGAAAATGATATACCAACTCAAGGGGGACAAGAGTGAAAGCCCGGTCACACTGACCAAAACGAGTCCTTTCGAATTGGAATCGCTCTTCCACCAGCGGGTCGTCAGCCAATACGCAATCGAAAAACCGGCAAACAGCACGATCAAGGTCCAGTAAGGCACCTTGATTTTTTCAAAATAGGACGCCGAGAGATAAATCTCTAAAATCGACCAGACGCTGACGCTATTTGGCCTGTTCAGGGAAGCTGATGGATTAGGACTGAGGTTATAGGTACGCCGCAGGATCGTCTGGACGATAAAGTCGATGCCGGCCTGGACATTCCCGCTTGTCAAGGCAACCTGGATGATTAGAATCATCAAACTTGCGAGAATGCCCGCGAGCGAAGCCAGGACGACGATCGCAAAGCGTCTGAGAAACAGCTCCCGTTTCCATTTGTTCAGCAAACCATAGAAAATTACAGGGATCGCCACCATCCCCAGAGTTGGTAAAATAAAATCATATCCATTGAACAGGCATTTAAACAAGACCAGTGAAAAAACGACCCAAAACAATTGCCCGCTCGAAAATTGCCGGTCCTTCTTTTCGCTCTTCAACCAAAACAACAGAACCAACATGGGGAAAAAGAAAATCCAGGAAACGAAGAATAAATTCCGGCCAAACAGTGTCATCCAATTTGAAACCAGGCTGGAACCCAGGATAAAAATGGCTGACAACCAGCCAAATTCCTGGTAGAACCAGAAAGCGATCCCGCATAAAACAATTGCGAACAGCCCGGCGGTAAGCATACGAAACAGGCGAAAATCAATCGATGCCGAAAATGGGCTGAGGTGATCCAGCAGGCTGAAAAAATCCCCTTGAAAACCGGGGTGCGACTCCTTGGCCCAATAGCTTTGAAAGGCCCCCTCGTTCAGATACACATCGTATTGATGATCATAATCGGCCTCGTGGACATCGAGAGGGTTAACAACATCTCCCCAGCCAAGCAACCCGCCATAGGAAAACAATCCCTGTTGTCGGGATATAACCATCCTCGCCAGGACGTAACTTTCAACATCCTTCTCAAATGAGCTGAATTTCTTGGGACGCGCCATCTGCCATTGATTGCGGTAGAACCCTAAAAACAGCATGCCTGCAGCAATAAAAAAGAAGACGAGCGCCGGGAGCTTAGATTTGATCGTCAGGATTGTCCGGCGATTCATTCTGCCAACCCCAATATCTTTAATATAAACTCCGCTGTCCGCCTGCCGGAGGTTCCGTCCGTAAAGCTGATTTCCTGTTCGACGAATCGGCGGCGCTCAGCTGCATCCAGTGACGGGTCTTTCAGGTAAGCATTGAGAATATCGCGCAACTGGTCCTCATCCTTTGCCACGCGGCCGGCCTTGGCTTCGCGGAAACGTTGGTGCGTTGGCCAGTTCCCGATCGCTTTCAAGGAGAGCGAGTATTTGCCCGGGACGTTCCAGCCGCCGGGCGTATCGATCACAGCCGCGACAATCGGCGTGTCATGCACAGCAGTTTCGACCACCATCGTAGAGTAAACGGTCACGAATACGTCCGAATGCGCCATCATCGACGACTTCTCGTCCATGTCTTCGCCACCATAGTAGCCCAGCGAACCGCCCAGCGCCACTGGCCGCACTACGTGGACCTGCGGATACTGCTTTTCCAACGCGCGAATCTGCTCGCGCTCCTCGGCGAAAATCTTCGGCCTGTCCTGGAAATGACTGGGATGCAGGCGAATCAATAACTGCGACGGCTCAGCCAGCCCATCGGACGAGACCAGCCTGGCCAGCGCTTCTACGTTGGGATAATTCGGCGCAAAATGGACGAAGGAGCAGGCGTATGAGATCAGCTTGCGCTGCGGGTCGAGGCCGTGCTGCTTGAAATACTCGTCCCGCGGCACCAGCCAGGTCTTGCGAAAATAGCCGTCATAGGAGGGGATGCCGCCCACGTGGACGCGCTCGGGAGACCAGTCAGAGCCGTAAACCAGCTCGTCCTTTTGCAGGTCGGACCAGCAGGTGGCGTAGTCCAGCGGCGCGCCGGGGATGGCGTAGCTGGACGGGTTGTCCCAGCCGATGATGGCGGCCATGGTCGGGACTCCCTTTCGGGCTGCTTCCCGCAAAAGGTAACGGTCCAGCCTCCAGCCGGCCGTCGAGGCGATGACCAGGTCGGGCTGGTATTTCTCGAATAAATCGGTATACAGGCCCGGGCTGGGCGTGAAGCGGGTCTGCATCCGCACCAGGGCCTTGCGCGCCGCGGACGAGCTGCGCAGCAGCAGGGTCCACAGCGCGGCGGGAATCCAGACCCCCAGGCGGAATTTCCATGAGTTCTCGACCCAGACTTCCCAGATGTGGCTGTCCATGGCTTCGGTGTTGATGCGCCACGAGCCGCCGACGCGGCGCAGGTAGGACGAGAGCAGCCATTGCCAGCGCGGGCGGACTTTTTTGGCGTAGGTATCGGCCTGCTTGAGGCGCAGGCCTTCGAAGACCAGGCCAGGACGGGCAAAACGCTCGGCGATGCGGTCCTTGGTTTCGTCGTCGGTCAGTAAGACGACCTCAACGCCCGCTGCAAGCAGGGTCGTGACAAGGTCGCTTTGCAGGAAATAGATGATGGCCATGCCGTGGTCGGCGGAGATGAAGATGCGTTTGGTCATGAGTTTTTTGTACCACAGAGACGCGGAGTTCACGGATTTTTTCTCTGTGCTATCTGCAGCTCAGCGGTGAAATCCTTATGAATAATACCAATTGAAAATCTTGTTATACACTGCCAGCAAAATCTTCTTGACTGGCGTAAACTCCAGTATACGTTTTTCGAATGAAGGTTTTTTCTTTGACTGTTCCTTACCCAACTCACCGCGCAAATATCCCAGCGTATTGGACATATTCATCGCCAGCGGATCGGAGACCATCAGCCGCAGCAGACCGGCTGCGTTCATGCGCTGGTCCAGTTGACGGACCTGCCCCATGGGCTTGTCCATCTCGAAAGGCAGGAATTGCCGGAGGGTGGTTTTATAGGCAGTAAACTGCCAGTGCGATGCGCCTGCCATGGCGCTTAAGCCTTTATAGGTCAGTTTCCAATCTTTCGTCTCGGCGTAAACTTTCTTATTCTCTTCTTCGGTCTGCCCCAACGAGAGATTGAATTCCAGGAAGGTTTCCCAGGGGATGAATTGTCCATCTTCGAGCGTGGCTTCATTAGATTGGCGCGCCCAGGCGAGAGTGGCGCTGTAGAACTCGGGCGGCGTGCGGAAGGGGCGCGCGGTCACCATGCCGACGTTGGGGTAGGTTTCCAGGATTTCAACCGAGCGCGCCAGCCAGCCCGGCGAGAAGAGCACGTCGCTGTCGGCGTAGGCGATGATCTCGCCGGGCGCGCCAGCCAGAATCACGTTCCAGGCGCCGCCCTTGCCAATATTTTTCTCGGACAGGATCAGGTATTGAATGCGGCCTTCTTCTTTTTCGTTGATCAGGTAATCGCGCGCATCGGGGCAGGAGCCATTATCAAAGACCAGCAAATCGAAGGGCAAACCCG
>CAYOUV010000123.1:0-4325 GCA_964407265.1 uncultured Anaerolineaceae bacterium
TTTATCCAAGCGATGTCAGGGAGAGGCTTGTCATGAACAGGCGCAGGCCGCGCCGGCGGGGAAAACCGCTATGAAAAACATTAAAAGGATGAGTGCGATTGAACTGGCTGCTTACATACAGTCTCATTTAAGACAAGCTGGAATCGAAGTCGTCTTGTCTGGCGGCGCCAGTGTGTCGTATTACAGCCAGAATCGCTATACTTCAAAAGATTTGGATTTGATCAATGCTCATTTTGCAGCCAGAAAGAGCATTAGAGCCGGGATGGAAGCGCTGGGCTTCCAAGAGAAAGGCAGATATTTCTGGCACCCGGACACGGCCTTTATCGTGGAATTCCCGGAAGGACCGCTTTCCGTGGGCCAGGAAGCGGTAAAAGAAGTTCGAGAAGTCGAATTGGGAACGGGGTTACTGCGCCTGATTTCAGCCACAGATTGTGTGAAGGACCGGTTGTGTGGGTACTATTTCTGGCAGGATCAGCAGAGCCTCTTTCAGGCGGTCTTGGTAGCAAAGACCAATGCAGTCAGCATGCAAGAAATCAAGCGCTGGTCGAAGGCAGAGGGCAAGCTGGTGGAATTCGAAACTTTCAGAAAACGTCTTCGTACCGGATGATCAAAAGCACATTGGACCAGGGTGAGCAGCACGACAGGCCGCTCATGAAATGAGCGACACCCTTGAATTGAGGAGGAGAAGGGAATTATCTAAACGCTCACCGGTGCAGCCTGGTCAAACTTGAGCGTGATTGGATTGTCATCATTCAGGGAGGATCGTCGTTCAAGGCGAGTGGCGCGACCAGTTCAGCTGGGAGGCCAGGCTGAATAGCCCTACCGCCAGCAAGATCATCAAGTAGATCAGCAGACTGGACAGCGATCTTCGACTGATTATTTCCTTCAAGCGCTGCAAGACATCTTTCAACTTGATTCTCAACTTTTCATCGAGCATCAAGATCAATAGCCCTGGAAGTCGCGCAGTCCGAGGAGAAAAATGACCACCACGATCAGGCCAAGCAATCCGACTCCTGCCAGCACAGCCAGGATGAAGGTTTCGATCCACTGCGGCATGGCAATCAAGACGCCGGCCGGAAGTCTCCCAACCGATCAGGAGCGCGATCAGGCCGGCCAGCCCTGAGATCATGAGGGTGAGAGGTTCGATAGTAAAAGCCAGCAAGGGGCGCCTCCGTGTCGGTGAATTTCCTGCCCGGGCGGGTAGTGAAGCGAACGGATGGTTCCCAGAGCCGGCGTGCACAGGCGCGTGGGGCTGACGAGGGTGGATTTATTAGGGCGAAGGGGTTATCGCCCTGGCAAGGGTAGCATGGATGAAATGGGCTGTCATCCATGGCGTGCAAGATGGTGGCTTTTCAGGGCGGTGTGTATCAACTGCCCACCAGGTATGCATTTTTATCCACGTTGTGAATAATTGTTATTCAAGAGATGATCCATACTGGTGAACCCAGTCCCCCCTGCGGTCAGGCGCCAGTCGGAACTCTCAACCTCTTGCTAATGAAGCAGGTCAGACAGAACCCGGTTAGCCGGACGAGCTTGGTCATCTGTTTCATTTCCATAGTTTCTCATGGAGCGTGAAATTCCAAAGTTTAATTTTTCGACCACTGGCAAAAATCGTTACAATACCTGGATCATGCCTTTGATAGGAAGCCGACCCTACCCTGGAATCGTAGCGCGGGGCCTGCTTATCACTTCAATTATTAGAAATTCAGACGTTATAGCATCATGAATTTATGAAAATTCAGCGGTTTTGCCTGCCCAATTCCTCCATGCGCCTGTTCCCGGCGAAGCCCTGGTTCTTTACGGCGCCCGGCAATCAGCAAAACCTCCCTAGCGAAAGGTGTGATTTCTTCCACACTGAACATCCTTGTAGATGGTGATTCCTGCTCATACGGATAAGGAAAGCGACGACTCTGCTCTGCTATCTCTTGACCATGGATTCTAAGCTACCAAGCTTAAGGGGAGTGGTCACACTCATGTTTCACCAGGAAAATTGAAAGGCTGGCTTTCAAATTTCCTGGCTATTCCTAACCTGTTGAACGGCTATCCCTGGTCGTCACTCAGGTTTACTGAATCACGCCAGCCCGCCAGCGTACGGTGCAAGGCCTCAGGGGTTTTCAGGACCCTGCGGGCTGCATCCACGTTCAGCGCTCCTAGGCGCGCCAGTTGCAACAAAACGGCCCAAGGTCCACGCCCCGCCCCAGCGGCGTAGCGCTTGGCCTGCTCGCGAGGCGACAGGTCAACATATCCAGGGAGGAAGCGCACCCGATCGAGCAAGACCCGGTGAGCTTGCCTGACCTTTTCGATCAGTCGTGCCAGGGCAAGCTCATCCTGCTCGGACCAGGTCACCTCCGGGCGGGCGCGAACCGCACGAGGGGGAAGGCGGGTCTCACGCACATGCGCCCACAGATCGCCCCGACTCGGCACGGAAAGGATGCGGAAAGAAGGCAACAGCAATCCGGTCAGGGCCAGGCCGTGGACACAGCTCGTGTCCAATCCAAAAACCTTATCCCGGTACACGAAGGGTTGGTCAGTTCCGGTGTAGTTATGATGGCCGACGACGACCGCTTTCTCGCCATCATAATGCTCATACCAGGGACGGTCGTATCGTTCACGCAGGAACCTCTCTCCGCCCATCGTACCGCACAACACGGAGGGATGTTGATCTACAAGCGGCACCTCTGGCTCCAGATAGCCGTGAACCAGGATGGCTTCCACTGCTTCGATGTAAAGCGGTAGTGTACCCATCCAGGCAACCGCCTCAGCGTATGCATCTCCTAACTGGAGGCAGCTGATGCGCTGAGAAAGTGCCAGCGCGAGCTCCCCTCTTGCAGCGCGCACGTGTTTGCGCTCGTGGTTTCCCATCATGGCACGCGCATATGGGGTGTTTTGGAAGTAATTCAAAACCTGGGGGGTTTCAGAACCGCGGTCTATGAAGTCCCCCAAAGCGATCACTATATCGTCCTGGCCCAGACCTGCTTTCTCTAAGAGCGCCAGCAATTCGACATAACAGCCATGAATATCCCCAACTACCAGGATCTGCATGAGCATATTTTACCTTGTAAAACCCGCCAGCAAGAAGGAGCCGAATGCCAATCACCTTTCCAGACCAACACAGTTTTTTTCTCATTCTGAAGCCGACATACCTTACCCCTTCCTGGGAGGATTGAGTACCATGCCTGTGAGGCAAGATACTTATGATAGAATACAGAACTTTAGTTCTATTAATACGCCTTGACTATTATAACAATATTGTTATAATAGGAGTGCTCTCAAATGTGGCTAATCCTCTTCTATGCAGATCATCGTGGCAAGAGTCCAGTGCTAGAGTTCATGAACGGTCTATCGGCTAAAGACCGGGCCAAAGCCAACAACGTGCTCAGATTGCTTGAAGAGTTTGGAACGGATTTGGGGATGCCACATACGCGCCGGATCAAAGGTCGGCTGTGGGAGTTGCGACCAGGTGATAACAGATTATTCTATTGCCTGCAAATGGAGTCTACATTCATTCTCTTACATGGCTATCGCAAGCGAAGCAGGAAGGCGCCTGAGAAGGAGATCGCCACTGCTTTGCGCCGCATGCAAGAAGTACTGGAGGAATAAGATGTCCCCTGTCTCCAAGACAACCTTTCGGGAATGGCAAACCCAGCAGAGTCAGGATCCAGAATTTGTGGCAGAGAGCTTGGAACTTGAAGCGGGGTATCAAATTGCGCGCCTGCGTCTGCTGCGCGGTATGACTCAGTCGGAACTGGCTGATAAGGTCGGCACGCGCCAACCATCGATCGCCCGCTTGGAAAACGGGAGTAGTATGCCCAGCCTTTCCTTTCTAGAGCGCATCGCTGAGGCGCTGGATGCACAGGTGGAAGTAAAGATCACACCCAAAGCGCTGCAGCCTTGAAGTACACATCATTTTTGCGAGCAGCGCCCTGGCGGCGCTGCTTTCTCTTTATGACCGCAGAAATTTGTATTTAGCCGGCGGATTCGCCATCCGATGGATTTCCTGGGAAATTCACTTCCACTATATTCCAACGGCCTCCCTCCGAAGCCTCTTCATAGCGCCATAACGGCATGAACCAGGCCTCGCCGCCGTGCAGTTTCTTCTCCACCCACGCGATCGCGGTCACCCGGCGGACCTCATCTACGATCCCGATCTGAACCAGCAGATCCACGCTGGCAGCGATCATGCGCTCCGCGTCGCGCGGTGAGACGCCCACGTCACTGCCCATCAGGGTCTTCAGGCGCTCGAAGGCTTCGCGCGGGATGGCGGGGTCGTGCTCCACGGTCACGATCACGGGCGGGGACCAGCCGGCGTATTTGGCCACCTCGCC
>CAYOUV010000124.1:0-3974 GCA_964407265.1 uncultured Anaerolineaceae bacterium
GTTCTGATAAGAACTCATTTCGTCCATCCCCGCCGTTGATCGATTCGAGGCAGCCTGCCATCGAAGCGGAAAGTCGGGCTCGCAGACTGGCTCTGGGGATCCTGCTGGCGGTCATCCTGTTGGTTGGCGTGTTCGCCGCTGTTTCTTTGGTCCTGCGATAGTATGGAAAATACCGATGATTGTGGGCCAGGCAGCCGTAAGCCTGGCGATGGATGAAATGTATAATAGGTCATTGACGCGGTTCATTCGCCCAAGCGCTACTTCAAGAACAGAGCCGTGAGTATGCAAAATCGGCAGTGCCCTTCTACTGGATTTGAGGGATCCCGGCGCAGACTAGTTGATATAATTTCTCAAGGCTGTAGAAAAAAGGTCAGGAGCGTAAATGGAAAACCAAAAGAAGTGCATCCAATGCAATGAGCTCATCCCGGAAGATTCTCAATTTTGTTGGAGTTGCGGTGCAGTCCAGCAGGCAACTCCTAAACCGGCTAGTCCGCTTCCCGATCCAGGAGTATCGACGACAGCGCAGAGGAAATCATCATTCAAGCCGGTCCTGATAGGGATACTGGTCATTGTTGTCTGCCTATTGACCGCATGTTGCGCCTTTTTTGGATACGATATACTGCTGCAATATGGCTAGGTAGCGCTTTGATCCCTTAGCTGCTGGCCGCATTGTTTACAAAACAGGTAGCTAACCCGGTTTAGGGTTTTACACTTTGGGCAAGTTATTCCAGCTGACAATGCTTCGATTCGTTTTTGAGGGAGCAATGCCTCTGCTTCAAACCTTCTCTGGCGGAGCATCAGGTTAGTGTTCACCCCGATCGAAGAGCCCGTACTAAAGAACATCGTTGCCAACCCGGCGGCTGCAATCGAGGCTGGCATGATCGTTGACATCAATTGTGTCAGGGTATAGGAAAGCGCCCAAAAACCCAAATGCAGTCCGGTTCGCTTCACCATTAGGGTCTCCCCCCTCTTGTAAAGCTTGGATGTCTTTCCCCAAAAATATCCAAACCCAAAGCCTGCCAGGAGGATAGGCAGCCAGATGGCTGGGCACCAAGCGATGAACACACTCAACATGAACACGATATTTACCCCCATCATCAAGCAAGGCATGATGATCCCAAGCAGGTGAGCACGCCTGCGCGAGGGTTGCTCTCTCCCGATTTTCTTTACTAACAGGAAAAACATAACCGCCGAGATAGGCAGACTAAAGATACTCAGGACCCGCAGCAATCCGTCCATGGTTCAGCCTTCTGCCTTTCCAGGCCTGATGATCGGTTGGCCGCAATAGCGGCAAAATCTGGTCGCGTGCTCGACAGGGAGCGCTTTCCCACAACGGGTACAAAAGCGCGGATGAGATTGGTCAGATTTCCGGGAAGTCCGCCTAGCCTTCCTGGCTTGGTCTGCGCTGGGAGGCAGTATCGAGTGACACAACAGACAATTCTGCATGTGCCCGATATTAGCCGCGCCGCATTGCGGGCAACACCGGTATGCGATCACGGATTCGGATTTCATCATTTCTCAGACCCTCCCCTCACGGTTCTAAATCAAAAGCCTTCAACGGCTGAACTGGCTTCGTCACCATCGATCAGGTTTGCTTCTATCGTCCCGTCGTCGCTTCCCGTGATAGGACCGGAGTGGGCTGTCTGAGAGAGGTCCGGTCCCTCGCTCCTGCCCAAGGCACGATCGTAGATGGCTAGTTCTTTTCTCAGAATCTGCTTCACGCTTTCCGAAGTCGAAGGATCATTGAGCGCTGCGAGCACTTCCTCGCGGCCGCTTTCGATGCTTTGCGGGGTTACCTGGATATGATCTGGATCGACGGAGGAAGGCAAGTCTGTGCTTTCGGGAACCGAATTCCCACCCCCTACAGGACCTTGACCGGCAGATGATCCGGACGAACCTGGTTCTGGACCGCGGGGAGCCTGATTGCCAGCACTTTCAAAGAATCTATCCAGCTCGGACTCTTCGCCTGCCGACGTCTCGCTCGCAGGTAATTGTTGTGCGCCATGCCCATCAGCTATTCCTTGATTCGCCTGGAACTGACCAGACACCGCGTCCGAGGGCTGTTGGCTGTCTGGCTGTTCCGCGGTTTGCGATTCATGGCCTCGATCTGGCTCCGCGTTTGGCGTTTCCGCCTGAGGCTCACCCGCTTCCGCCTGAACCGTCTGGCTTGCCTGCGAGGGAGCCTGGCTGTTTGCGCTTCCCGGGCGGCCTGCGCCAGCAGCCTGGGAGAGACTTTGAACGGGAGCGTCGCTGGACCCACCTGGTGCGACAACGTCCGCGAGGATAGCTATCCCTCTGGTGAAGTCGATCAGGCTCTCATCCGAAGCGCTGTGTTCACCATCTTCGAACGCGATTCCCTGAATTTGGCTTACGACTACCTCGTTCCCATTCGGGAGCGTGATCCGGTGAGGTTTTCCATCCGGATGTGAATGAAGGAATTGATCCAGGTTCTCACGGTCGACCCTCAACTCCCCATTGGGGCTGACATCGGTGGGGACAAGCTGTAGGGCTTGCAGGATGGTATAGGCATCCTGCCCGTCGAATATCTCTGTCCGGGATTCCCCCGTCGCACCCCGGGTTGCACCGCCTGGTGAGGCTTGATCTGCTGAGAGGGCTGGTGGGGAACCGGTTTTGTCTGGAGCAACCGGTTTAGGTCCGGTCGCAGAGGCTTGATCTAGGTTTTCTAAATAAGCTGCAGTGTGTTCAGCCAGGAGATCCCCTGCTTCGGCTGGCGTGACCGTATCGGTTGCATTCATCAAACTGTCCACAATGGCGCTCGAACCGTTCCCGGATGGCTGGGTACCCCCGGCACTTTGCGAGGCGCCGAGATACTCCATGACCAACCAGGTGGCCAACAGGGCGGTGGTTCCAAATGCAGCGCCCGCCTGGCCAAGCGGGCTGACCATGTTCGTCGACAGGTTGTAGGAGGCTGAAGGCGGAGCGACCGTATCGGGCACTGTCAGAATCTCTTTCGTGGGTTGGATTTCCGTTTGGGAGGTCCGGGTTTCGGGAGTCGGAGCGGCTGCGGCGGTGGCACGAGGTGCGACCGGTGCAGCCTGCGACTGCGGCTGATAGGGTTGTCCAGTTGCCATACAAGGTGACGGAAAAGCGGCATTGTTGCGAGCAGCGCAAAAGGCGTGGGTACCGAAGTCAAAATGATTGTCGACGATAGTCCAACCGTATTGATTCCCACTCCATTGATGATCGGAGACACTGGAGATGGACCCCCGCAACTGATCAGGGTTCTCCGTTCGTTCAAACCTGACCTGCGTGATGGAGAGCACGGTCCCTTGGTACACGCTTTTGATCGAGTAATGCAGAGTCGATTCGCTGGCATCTACCTGCTCTATCAGTTCCGGCTTCGGGTGCCAGGTATCTTTGTCTGTAGGCGAGGGCGGGAGAAATTCCACGGAATAGGTCCCATTTGCCAAGCGCACAATCGACATGCTTTCTATGGTATTGACGGAAAGGGTTGTATACAGTTTCCAGGCGCCTTCCCATTGAAAATCGGAAGCTTGGGGAAGGATTGCGCCAGGTGGTGAAGTCTGATCTAAGGAAGAAGTGAGAGATGGCCGGTCCAGCGATTTGGCGTGGCTGGGACCTGTGTCGATGGCGAAAAGGATAAACATTGACAGCAGAAAAAAGAAGCTACTTCTATGAATCGCTCGTTTCCAACTTTTCATAGCCCACCCCGCCCGTGATGATGGACGATCCCTGTTCAGCCGTAATTCCACCTTGAAAACTCGTTGTACGGCAACCAGCCAGGGTCTGAAGCATATCTGCCAGCCTATACACGATAAGTATAGCAAAACAGAGGGTTGGCTGCAAACCTTTTGAGGATTGGAACTGGCAAATCGCGGAACCTTATCTTCCCACGTGATTTACTTAGCGATCGAGTTGTATGTCGTTCAATGAGATCTCATCCTCGATCGGCTCAAGGTGTGTGATGACGACGGCATCGCCGATCGCGGCGC
>CAYOUV010000125.1:0-3918 GCA_964407265.1 uncultured Anaerolineaceae bacterium
CAGCGTTTAAGGTGTGCTTGTCAGCAAAGGTGTCGCTGTGGCAGTCGCCGGGTTCCCGGCCGAACCAGTGGGAGTGATCGTCGGTGGTTTGGTTATCGTCGGTGTCACCAAGTTGACGCGGATAACCAGGGGCTGCCCAACATAGATGGAGTTGGCATTATCCAGATTGTTATCCTTGACGATATCATCCACTGTGCTGTTGAACTCGGAGGCAATCCCGGCCAGCGTATCACCCGCTTGCACGACATAGTCGACTTTTGTGCCACGCGGCAAATCAGGCGGAATTGGCGTAGAGGTTGGAAATTCCATGCCCGGATTGGGGATGGTAATCTCTTGACCGACGAAGATAACACCGCCCTGGCTGGTAATTGTCGGGTTCAGCAGGAGTATCAATGGAATGCCATTGTCCCCAAGATTGAAATTCTTGCTGATGCTGTCCAGCGAATCACCTTCCTGTATAATGTAAGTGAAAGGCGAAGACGGTGTGGGTGTAGCCGTATCGGTGGGGGTCAGCGTGATGGTGGAAGTTGCAGTTGACGTGAAGGTAACTGTCGGGGTGAAGGTCATCGTCGGCGTGGGGGTTTCGGTGGCAAACAGGCCGCTCAGGGGCTTGCTCGGTCCGCTAAGCCACAAAATTAGCAACAGAATACCCACAACTACCAACATAATTGCCAGGCCCCAGATAACGAAGGGACCTATTTGCTGGCGTTTGCGGTACGAGTTGATCACGCTTTTGGCGTTGCTCTTACTCTTGTTCATGAGGAATTCCTTTTGTTGGCAAAAGGTGCATGCACCTAGGTAGGTATCCCACCCTGGTACGTTGTCAAAATGAATTCTACCTGAACTTTAGGGATTAAGCGAGTGAAATTCTTCCGTTATGCGAAGAGGTTGGACCTGCTCATATACAACCCTTATGCGTGTTTCAGGAATTCTTTCAAGAACTGTCCGGTATAGGATTTTTCATGCGCACAAATCTGTTCGGGAGTACCTTGAGCGACCAGCCTACCGCCACGGTCACCGCCCTCGGGACCGAGGTCGATGATCCAATCGGCGGTTTTGATGATATCCAGATTGTGCTCGATGATCAGCACGGAGTTGCCAGCATCAACCAATCGTTGTAGGACCTCGATCAGTTTATGGACATCCGCGGCGTGCAAACCGACCGAGGGTTCATCCAACACGTACAAGGTCCGGCCCGTGGCACGACGGGATAGCTCTTTCGCCAATTTCACACGCTGGGCTTCGCCTCCGCTCAAAGTAGGAGCGGATTGCCCAATCCTGATATAGCCTAGTCCCACTTCTTCAAGCAGTTGTAGTTTGCTGACCATTTTTGGGAAGGCTGAGAAGACTTCCAATGCGTTATCCACTGTCATGCCCAGCACATCGGCGATGTTATGGCCCTTGAATTGCACCTGCAGAGTCTCGCGGTTGAAGCGCTTTCCATGGCATACATCGCATGGGACATAAACATCTGGCAGGAATTGCATCTCAATGCGCAGTTCCCCTTGTCCCTGGCAGGCCTCGCAGCGACCGCCGTGCACGTTGAACGAGAAACGCCCAGGTTTGTAGCCGCGCACCTTGCTCTCGGGTAACTCCGCAAACAGCTTGCGCATTTCGTCGAACAGGCCGGTGTACGTGCCGGGGTTGGAGCGCGGCGTGCGCCCGATGGGGGATTGGTCGATGCTGATGATCTTGTCCAGCAATTCGATGCCATCGATGCGTTCGTACTCACCAGGTTGTTTGCGTGCCCCCATTAATTTTGCAGCCAGGGCATTGTAGAGTACATCCGACATCAGGGTGGATTTGCCGGAACCGGAAACACCGGTGATGCAAACCAGCTTGCCCAGCGGGATTTCCACCTCCAGATTCTTCAGGTTGTTGGCCTTGGCACCGCTCACGGTCAGGTGTTTGCCGTTGCCTGCGCGTCTTTTCTTCGGGATCGGGACTTTTTTACGCCCTGACAGGTAAGCCCCCGTCAGCGATTTAGGATGCACCAAAATGGCTTCTGGTGTGCCCTCGGCCACGATTTTCCCGCCGTGTTCACCGGCTGCCGGGCCGAGGTCGATGATCCAATCGGCAGTGCGAATGGTTTCGTCATCATGTTCAACTACCAACACGGTATTACCCAGGTCACGCAGGCCTCTGAGCGTGTTGAGTAAGCGGGTGTTGTCGCGCGGGTGCAGGCCGATAGATGGTTCATCCAGCACGTAAAGCACACCAACCAGTCGCGAGCCGACTTGTGTTGCCAGGCGAATGCGCTGGGCTTCTCCGCCGGAGAGCGACCCGGCTGAGCGGTTGAGCGTCAGGTAATCCAGGCCGACATCAACCAGGAAATTCAAGCGCTCATGAATTTCCTTCAGGATACGCTCGGCAATCTTTTTTTGTCGTTCACTCAGCGGCGTCTTCGACCCTGAGATTTTTTTGATCCAGTTCAAGGTCTTGATTACTGGCCAGGAGGTCACATCGATGATGTTTTTATCGTCGACCGTTACGGCGATGGCCTCGGGTCGCAGGCGCTGACCATTACAGGTCGGACAGGGCCGGTCGGACATGAATTCGCTGATCTTGGTTCGGATGTATTCTGAATTGGTCTCGCGGTAGCGACGTTCAAGGTTGGTGATAACGCCTTCGAAGGCGCGCTTGAATTTGAACTCATTGCCGTTGGCGTTCTTGTAACGCATCTCGATTTCTTTACCTTGCGTACCGTAAAGGACGATTTTCAACTGCTCTTCGCTCAATTGGCTGACAGGTTTATCGAGGTCGATTTTATACTGCCGGGCCGCTGCTTCCAGCGATTGCCAGTAGTAGCCGCCTTCCTCTTTTGGGCCGCTCCATTCCATGCTGGCAATTGCACCCTCGTTCAGAGAGCGCTCCTGATCAGGGATGATACGGTCGGGATCGATCTCGAGCTTGCTCCCGAGACCCTGGCAGTCTGGGCAAGCTCCGTGTGGTGTATTGAATGAAAATGTCCGCGGTTCGATTTCCGGGATGCTGATTCCGTGTTCCGGGCAGGCCAGGTGTTCTGAGAAATGGATATCTTTTTCTTCGTTCCCGTTCTTGTCGGCCAACTGCTGAATGGTGATGTACCCATCCCCAAATTTGAGTGCCGTTTCAACGGAGTCGGTTAACCGCGTCCGCGCTGCCTTGCGTTCCTGCTCATTCTCATCATGGGAGATGACCAGGCGATCGACCACTGCCTCGATGGTATGTTGTTTGTAGCGGTCGAGGGTGATCTCATCATCCAGGCTGTAAACCTGACCATCCACGCGTGCGCGGACAAAGCCGGCCTTGCGGATTTCCTCGAAGACGGCCTGATAGGTTCCTTTGCGGCCACGAACCAGGGGAGCGAGGATCAGAATGCGGATTCCGGTTGGAAGCGCTTCGATCGCGTCAACGATCTCCTGGGCGGATTGTTTGACCACCTCCCGCCCACAAATGGGGCAGTGCGGGATGCCGATGCGCGCAAACAGCAGGCGCATGAAATCATAGATTTCAGTGACAGTCCCCACAGTGGAACGCGGGTTGTGCGAGGTGGATTTTTGGTCAATCGAAACAGCTGGGGACAAGCCCTCAATGTAATCGACATCGGGCTTGTCCATCTGGCCAATGAACTGCCGGGCGTAGGCAGAGAGCGATTCAACGTAGCGCCGTTGTCCCTCGGCAAAGATCGTGTCGAACGCCAGCGAGGATTTGCCAGAGCCGGACAAACCGGTAATAACGACCAGCTTGTCGCGCGGGATTTCAACCGTGATGTTCTTTAAGTTGTGAACGCGTGCGCCAACCACGCGGATGACATTCGCTGTCATATTTCTCCTCGTTAGCAGTAAAACCAATCAATTATAGCACATCTGTTCCAGTATACAAATAATGGACGCGTAATTTGTAATTATACCAGTTTGACCTCAGTCCTTCCGCTGA
>CAYOUV010000126.1:0-3870 GCA_964407265.1 uncultured Anaerolineaceae bacterium
AGTTCCTGGAGCCGTCCGTACGCACCACGCAGACCAGGTTGAAGTCATTTGCATTAAAGGAGCTGCTAGAAGCCGATGCGATAAAGGTAATTTTGGATGGGGTGTTGGAAGATGAGGACTTTTTATTGAGAGATCAAAAGTCATAAACACAAAGGGCACGCAGAGCCAGTAGGTGTGGTTTATACCTTTAGAATTGCGAGGCCTTCATTCGTGATGCGATAGCCGTCCCGCAAAAGGCCTGCTCTTTTCACGAGCTTGAGTTTGAGCAAACGTTTTGCGATCCGATTCGTGAAAGTTGGCGCCATAGGGGTAAGGGGTTGACCGAATCCCTTGACAATGTGAACATATGTCTTGGTGCGGCCATCGGCTAAGATCTGTAAGAATTGGAATTCCTCTGCTGAGAGTTCCATAATTCACATCCTTATCACTTTTCGAAGAACAGCAAACCCTCGAATTGCCCGTCAGCTTTTGTTAACAGCTTACTACAAGCTATTAATAAATTCAATAAATTTCCTTGTTTGTAAAATCCAGCGGAGAAACCTTGGAACTGTCTGTGAACAGCGCACAGACCAGGTTGAAGTCGTTTGGGCTGGAAGTGTTGTGAGGCCAGATCAGGTGAAGGCGGTTCTGAATAGATGAGACTTTTTGTTGAACGAGAATTAACCGCTAAGGGCACGAGGAATACGAAGCGTTTTCGATAAGGTGATTTTACAACTGGCTCGTCAACCCGGGATTGATGCCCACCTTGTCCTTGAAAAAGGCCTGCATGGCTTGGATATCGGCTTCCATATCGTTGGTCAAAGTAAAGGTTGGGCCGATGCCGCAGGTCTTGGTGGTGCTGTCGACGTAGCCAGTCACGACCGGGATGGCGGCCTGCTTGGCGATGTGATAGAAACCGCGCTTCCATTCGCCCACCTTGCTGCGCGTCCCCTCAGGGGTGATCACTATTTGGAAATGCTCGGCCTCCTGAATGGCCTGCACCGTTTGCTCCACCAATCCCAGATGCCTGGAACGATCGACGGGCACGCCGCCGCACCAGCGGAAGAATCCGCCGTAAGGCCAGTAGAACAACTCTTTTTTGCCCATGTAGCGCAGATTCCCTTTCAGGACGAATGCCAGCGCCAGGAACATGACGAAATCCCAGTTGGAGGTATGCGGTGCGCCGATGATCACGAACTTGGGAAACTCAGGTAGTTGTCCCTGCACGCGCCAGCCTACGATCCGCAGGTACAGTCTGGAAAGCTGACGAAGGGCGGGTGTGATCAGCGGGGTGTTGAAAATTGTCCTCTTCAAGGCAGGCTTCCTTTAGCCGAACGCAATTTCAGCAGTATTTTGGGAGTATATCACTTTAACATTCCGGTATAATTCAGCCACGTCGAGTCTGTCTTCGGCGGTCGTGAAATATTCGAAAGGGATTTTGACCTTCATGATTTTCTGCTCCCTGAAAGCGACCTGAGATGAGCCTGCAAACTGAACTCAAAGACATCGCCCGTGTTGCGGTTTACCGTGGTGAAGTGCTGGCCCAGCGCCTGCGGTTTGCCGGCTTGAAAACACCCCGGGACGACTGGCCGGTTTTGTTAGGTATTTCCTTCCCCAAATCCGGTACGCATCTGCTGAATCAGATCCTGCTGGGTTTCTCGGACGTGGCGCCCTTCTCGCGCCATATCCCGCTGACCTTCGCTGCCTACGACGGCGAGACCGGCCGCAGGCGCACGCTGCAGGAAACTCTGGCCTATTTGGATGCCCTGCACCCCCTGGACGTTTCCTCTGCCCATCTGTTTGCTCTCCCGGAAGTCATCGAGCGCGTCATTCAGCCGCGCTTCCTGTCCTACTTCATCTACCGCGACCCGCGTGACGTGGTCGTCTCGCATGTCTTTTACGTCTCCGAGATGCTGCCTGGCCACCATCACTACAAGTACTACAACGAAGTATTGACTTCCTTCGAAGAACGGCTCAGGGTCAGCATCCTGGGTTTGCCCGATGCGGAGGTGGAATTCCCCGATATCGCCGGGCGCTTTGCGCCTTACCTGGGCTGGCTCGAACAGCCCGATGTGCTTTCCTTGCAGTATGAACAATTCGTGCATGACCGGGCCGGGATGCTGGCTCGTGTCGCCGATCATTTCCTGGGACGGGTGGACACGCTTCAAGCTACGCCCGAGGCGATCATCCAGGTCCTGGAAGCCAGCATCAACCCCCAGAAGTCGCCCACCTTCCGCTCCGGTAAGACCGGCGAATGGATGAAGTACTTCACCGACGAGCACAAACAGATTTTCAAGGACGTGGCTGGAGATTTGCTGATACGGCTGGGATATGAGCAATCCAATGATTGGTAGCGGCGGACTCAGCGGGCTGTACCTGGGATTTGTTGATGAATTGCTCTCTTGTCATCCGCGCTTATAACGAAGCCAGCCATATCGGCCGCCTGCTGGAGGGCGTTAAGCGGCAGACACTCAAGGATGTAGAGTTGATCCTGGTCGATTCGGGCTCGACGGATGATACGGTTGCAATTGCCGAGACGTTCGGAGCGCAGGTATTGCGCATCCGCCCGGAGGAGTTCACTTTCGGGCGTTCGCTCAACCTTGGGGTCCGGGCAGCCAGCTGCGAGCTGGTCGTGATCGCCAGCGCCCACGTTTATCCGGTCTACCCGGACTGGCTGGAGCGTTTGCTTGAACCTTTTGCGGACCCGCAGGTTGTCTTGAGTTACGGCAAGCAGCGAGGCGCAAATTCCAGTAAGTTCTCCGAGCACCAAATTTTCCAGCAGTGGTTTCCAGACCAATCTCATCCGCAGCAGGCATACCCCTTTTGCAATAATGCTAACGCCGCCATCCGCCGCTCGCTGTGGGAGGGGCATCCTTACGACGAATCGCTGACCGGTTTGGAGGACCTGGCCTGGGCCAAGTGGGCTGCAGCACAAGGCTACAGCATCGCTTACGTGGCGGAGGCTGAGATTATCCACCTCCATCACGAGACTCCGCGCGGTGTATTCAATCGTTACAAGCGCGAAGGGATGGCTTTCAAATCTATTTATCCCGAGGCGCATTTCAGCCTGTACGATCTGGTGCGCATGGTTTCGTCCAATATCGGTTTCGACCTGCTGCACGCTGCTCGCGAGCGCGTTCTGTGGCGCAGTTTTGCCAGCATCCTGTGGTTCCGCTGGATGCAGTTCTGGGGCACATATCAGGGTTATCGCCATTCCGGTTTGCTGACCCCCGAACTGCGCCAGACCTTCTACTATCCACTTGGTTGGCAAAAGCCTAAATTCGAGGCGCGAGATGTCGAGCCGATTCAGTATAATGAATGAATGATGAAAATCATTGCTCTCGTCCCCATGCGTCATCACAGCCAGCGGGTGCCCGGCAAGAACTATCGACTGCTGGGGGGCAAACCGCTTTTCCATCATATTATTGAGACTTTGCTGGCCGTGCCGGAGATCGACCAGGTACTGGTCGATACTGATTCTGAACCGGTCATAGATGGCGTGCGCAAGCACTTCCCGCAAGTGAAGATCATCGAACGGTCAGAAAATTTGCGCGCTGACGACGTTCCGATGAATGACATTTTGCTTTATGATACCGCGCAGGTCGAAGCCGATTTTTATTTGCAGACGCACAGCACCAATCCGCTGCTCAAACCTGAAACGGTCGCGCGCGCGATTAAAACCTTTCAAACGAATTATCCAGCCCACGACTCGCTTTTCTCGGTTACGCGCCTGCAGACCCGTCTCTACGACCAGTTTGGACAGGCTATCAACCACAATCCGCTGGAACTGATCCGGACCCAGGATTTGCCGCCTGTGTACGAAGAGAATTCTTGTCTTTATATTTTCACCCGCGAGAATTTGCTCAAGCGCCATCATCGCATTGGCGAGGC
>CAYOUV010000127.1:0-3767 GCA_964407265.1 uncultured Anaerolineaceae bacterium
CCCAGCCCGCCCCCCAATACCATCCCGGCTCCCGCAACCCCGGCCATCGTCCACGTCAGCCAACCTGCCAACAACGTCTCTTCAGCCACGTTGGTCTACGACGTCGAATCGTCCGGCACCGCGCCCGAGAAACGCGCGCCCTATGGCGACTCGTACGACATCAATCGCCTGGAGCGACCCTTCTCCCAGGACATGACCTACATTCGCGACCTGGATATCGTCACTTTCCAGGTCAGCGAGGACGACACCTGGATCTACGTATCGATTGAGTTGATCGGCAAGACCCCCAACAACGACCTGGGCATCAACTACGGTGTTGAGATCGACAACGACGCCGACGGATACGGCGATTTTATTGTCTGGGCCAGCCCGCCTTACGCTGAGGACTGGACGGCCGACAACGTGCAGGTCTTCGCTGACAGGAATCACAACACTGGCGGTTATTCACCCGTTAAGTCCGACGCCCCCTTCGAAGGCGACGGCTACGAGACCCTGATCTTCGACGGCGGCCAGGGGGACGATCCCGACCTGGCCTGGGTGCGCATCAACGCCGGCCCGCGCGCGACCGTCCAGTTCGCCTTCAAGCGCTCGCTGAGCGATGGCTCCTACATGCTGGGCGTGCTGGCTGACACCGGCTTGAAGGACGTCTCCATGCTGGATTACGTCGACCAATTCACCAATCAGCAGGCCGGTTCGCCGGTGCGCAGTGATCCCTACTACCCGCTCAAAGCGCTTTACGCGATTGATAACACCTGCCGCCAGGCCTACGGCTTCATCCCCGCCGGCTACGAGCCGCAGCTGTGTCCGCCAATCGTACCGGTCGAGCCGACCAAAGAAAAAGAAACAGCCGGGGGATGCGAAAATCCCGGCCAATATACTAACTCAAGCAGTTGCACAGCCGCAGGTTGTAAATGGGTTTTACAATCTGTCGCTCCAAGTTTTTGCACTTCCCCGTAACTATCTCTACCATCTCGTCTTTGCAAAGAAAATGATTTTATATCGGCGAGATTATTAATTTCTTAGGCAACCGCTCAACCCACAAAGCGCAGAAAGACCTGGTTACCTAACAGGCGCCCGTGCGGCGTCAGGCGCAGGCTGTCCCCCGCCCACTCCAGCAGGCCAAAGCGCTGCAGCTCGTCGATCTCTTTACGGAATACCTCCCGCAGCTCGCGCCCAAAGCGTTTCGCGAATCCTTGGGCTGAGACGCCTTCGCGCGTCAGCCGCAAGCCGGTCAGCATGGTCTCCTGCATTTCGATCATGGGCGTGATTTCCTGCCGATTGACGGTCGCCGGGGAGAGCGGGAACTGACCCGAAAATTCCGCCTGGCAGCGTTCGATGTACGTCTTGATGCGCAACACATTGGATACACGCAAGCCGTCAACAAAGCCGTGCGCGCCGGCTCCAAAGCCAAAATAGGGCTGGTTGCGCCAGTATTGCAGGTTGTGCCGGCATTGCAAGCCCGGCCTGGACCAGTTCGAGATCTCGTATTGTTCATAACCTGCCGCAGTTAATGCAATATCCGCCCACTCGTACATCTCGGCCGCCGCATCAGGGTCGGGGGTGGGCATCAGCCCGCGCGCGGACCAGCGCCCGAAGGGCGTGCCGTGTTCCATGGTCAGCGCATACAGCGAGAAATGCTCGGGGCTCAACCCCAGAACCTGTTTGACGGTCGCCTGCCAGCGGCCAAGGGATTGTTCCGGCAGACCGTAGATCAGGTCGAGATTCAGATTATCGAAACCGGCCCGGCGCGCCCAGGTCACCGCCTCAATCACGTCGAAGTAATCGTGCGCGCGCTCGAGCATGCGCAGTTCTTCGGGGTTGGCGGACTGCACCCCAAAGCTGATGCGATTAAAACCAATCCGTTTCAGGTCACGCAAGGTTTCAAATGACACCGTACCGGGATTGGCCTCGAGCGTGATCTCGGCCGTAGAGGCTACATCGAATCCCGCGCGAATGGCATTCAGAATGGACTCAAACTGCGCCGCCGAAAGCAGCGAAGGCGTTCCCCCACCGAAGAAGACGGTATGCGCCCGGATCCGCTGTGGGGCGGCTGCCCCCACCAGGCGGATTTCGCGGCACAAGGCTTCGACGTAAGCCGGGATCGAATCACCCTGCCCGGCGTAGGTATTGAAATCGCAGTAGGCGCAGCGGTGGCGGCAAAAAGGGATGTGCAGGTAAAGGCTGTGGACCATCCCGTTTGTTTTACCACATTTGTTACAATGACAAAGTAGTAACCTCATTTCAAGGAAACGAGTGCAAGATGATCCGCCTACAAGACCTGACCCGCATCAACCCGCACGAATGGGAAATCCCGCAGTCTTTTCGCCAGGACATGCGCGGCCCGGTGCGCATCTTCGCCAGCCAGGAACTGCTCGAGCAGGTGCTGGATGACAAATCCCTCGAACAGGCGGTCAACGCCACCACCCTGCCCGGCCTGGTCGGGGCGGTGCTGGTCATGCCGGATATGCACCAGGGCTACGGATTTCCGATCGGCGGGGTGGCGGCCACTGCCTATCCCAAAGGCGTGATCTCGCCGGGCGCCATCGGTTACGACATCAATTGCGGCGTGCGCTTGTTGGGTTCGGTGATCGAATTCGACTCGGCCAGGGCCTATCTGGGCCAGCTGGCCACAGCCCTGAACCGCTACTGCCCATCCGGCGTGGGTGGTTCCGGGATGATCAAATTAAGCGAATCGAATTTGGACAAAGTGCTCAAAGAAGGGTCGCGCTGGGCGCTTAAGCACGGCTATGCCAGCCAGATGGACCTTTCCCGCACCGAAGAGGGCGGCTGTCTCGACGGAGCCGATCCTGCCCGGGTCAGCTCCCGCGCCAAATCCCGCGGAGGCGGCCAACTCGGCTCGCTTGGAGCCGGCAATCATTTCATCGAAATCGACGTGGTCGATCAAATCTTCGACTCCAAAGCCGCGGCCAGCATGGGTTTGCACGCCGGCTGCCTGGTGGTTCAAATCCACTGCGGCTCGCGCGGGCTTGGGCATCAGGTCTGTACCGATTATGTTAAGGATTTCCAGGGAGCGGTCCAACGCTACGGCATCAGCCTGCCTGACCGGGAACTGGTCTGTGCCCCGCTGGATTCGTCCGAGGGGCAGGCCTACCTGGGGGCCATGCGTGCCGCCGCAAATTATGCCTTTGCAAACCGCCAGCTGCTGGCTTACGCAGCCCGACAGGCCTTTGAAGAAATCCTGGCCGGGAAAGTGAGCAACTGGCACTTGCGGCAAATCTATGACATCGCCCACAATATGGGCAAAGTCGAGACTCACGAAATCCACGGGCAGCGCCTCAAACTCTGCGTGCACCGCAAAGGGGCCACGCGCGCCTTCGGACCCGGCTCACCGGGATTACCGCCTGAATACCAGGCCATCGGGCAGCCGGTGCTGGTGCCAGGCAGCATGGGCACCGCTTCGTGGGTGCTGGTCGGGACACAGACCAGCATGGCACGCTCCCTGGGTTCCTCCTGTCACGGTGCTGGAAGGGTCATGTCCCGTTCGCAGGCCAAGCGCGAGGTGCGGGGCGATGAACTAAAAATAAAACTGGAGAAACAAGGGATCCAAATTCGCGCCAGGTCGATGCCCGGATTGGCAGAAGAAGCCCCCCAGGCATACAAGGACGTCGACTCGGTGGTGGAGATTGTCAGCGCAGCCCGGATTGCCAAAAAAGTCGCGCGCTTGCGACCCGTGGCGGTCGTAAAGGGATAGGAACTTTTCGCGGCGTGACGCCGTCCTGGCATCATCGGGGAAAGCGAAGCTTGAA
>CAYOUV010000128.1:0-3705 GCA_964407265.1 uncultured Anaerolineaceae bacterium
GTATGATTTGGATATAAACAGGAGTTCACTATGCGTGACCTGATCATCCCTCTAGCTATTTCTTTCTTTGCCCTGCTCTCGCTGGCACCGCTGTTTTTCGAACGAGACGACCCGCAGGATTTGGATGACATGGGTATTCAACTCTGACTTGTAAATTTGTTAAGCCCGACACCAGCGACGATAAAGACGCTAGACGGTCTCTCTTGGGGAGACCGTCTACTGTTTAGATCAACTTTCTGGGCAAGTTTCGCTGCCCTCGCAAGCACTAATGCGCGATTTAGGTGCCCTCTTCCCACGAATTCAGGTATTTGACCTGCTCTTCGGTCAGGATGTCGATCTTAGCGCCCATGGCTTCCAGTTTGAGGCGGGCAATCTCGTGATCGATCTCCTCTGGCACCGAGTAGACCTGCTTCTTCAGCTTGTCGGCGTTCTTGACCATGAACTCTGCACTCAAGGCCTGGTTGGCGAAGGACATATCCATCACGCTGGAGGGATGGCCTTCGGCAGCTGCCAGGTTGATCAGTCGGCCTTCGCCCAGCAGGTTGATGTGGCGCCCATCTTTCAGGTCGTACTGCTGCACAAAGGGACGCACCTGCTTCGGCTCGCCGCTCGACATCTCAGCCAGGGCGGGGATGTTGATCTCGACGTTGAAGTGACCCGAGTTGGCCACAATCGCGCCGTCCTTCATCAGCTCGAAGTGGTGCTTATCGATCACGTTGATGTCACCCGTCAGCGTGACAAAGATGTCGCCGATCTTGGCCGCTTCGGCCATCGGCATGACGCGGTAGCCGTCCATGACCGCTTCCAGCGCCTTGAGCGGATCGACTTCAGTCACGATTATGTTGGCGCCCATGCCATGCGCGCGTGAGGCCAGGCCGCGGGCACACCAGCCGTAGCCGGCCACGACAAAGACCTTGCCCGCCAGCAGTACGTTGGTCGCGCGGATGATGCCGTCGATGGTCGACTGGCCGGTTCCGTAGCGATTGTCGAAGAAATGTTTGGTCATGGCATCGTTGACAGCGATGACCGGGAACATCAGCGCCTTGTCGGCCGCCATGGCGCGCAGGCGGATGACACCGGTGGTGGTTTCCTCGGTCCCGCCGACGATCTCGTCGAGCAGCTCGCGGCGCTCCTTGTGGATGGTCGAAACCAGGTCCGCGCCGTCATCCATGGTGATGTGCGGTTTGTGGTCCAGCGCAGCGGCGATGTGCTTGTAGTAAGTTACGTTGGTTTCGCCCTTGATGGCGTAGACCGGGATTTCGAACTGGTTGACCAGCGCGGCTGCCACATCGTCCTGGGTGGAGAGCGGATTGGAGGCAGTCAGCACCACGTCCGCGCCACCGTCCTGCAGCGTACGCATCAGGTTGGCAGTTTCGGTCGTGACGTGCAGGCAGGCCGAAACGCGCATCCCCTTGAGTGGTTTCTCCTTCAGGAAGCGCTCGCGGATCTGGCGCAGGACGGGCATTTCACGCTCGGCCCATTCAATGCGTCGGCGACCACCCTCGGCCAGATTGAGGTCCTTGATATCGTAATTGCTCATGTTTACTCCTTTAAAAAATCGGGGTTCGGGATACGAGAAGCGGGATCCGGATCAATAAAGCTTCCCGAATCCCAGGAATGACTAATCCAACAGGCTGTCCAACCTGCCCTCATCTTTAAAATGCATGCGAAAACGCTTGATGAATTCTTCGCGCGTATAAGAATGGCTTTGCGGTCCTTTGTGTTCGAGACAATAGGAAGCCGCCAGTGCGCCTACCCGGCCGCATAACTCCCAGTCCCAGCCGCGACTGTAGCTCGTCAGGAAACCGCCCCGGAAGGCATCGCCCACGCCGGTCGGATCGATGATCTCGTCGGTTGGGTATATCGGAATCAGATGCTCTTCCCCGTCAGTGTAGATGCTGGCGCCGTGCTCGCCGCGCGTCACCACCAAGACGTTGATCAAACCCAGCATCTGCTTCAGGCTCAAGCCGGTCTTCTTGGAGATCAGGCCGAATTCGTAATCATTGACAAACAGGAAATGTGCACCTTGCATGTCACGCCGAAGTTCATCGCCATCCAGACGCAACACCTGCTGGCTGGGATCGTACAGGTACGGAATTCCCAGAACGCGGCATTCGGCGGCATAGTTCTTCATAGCTACAGGGTCGTTCGGGGAGACCACCACCAGGTCCGGCTGCTGGTTGACTGCAGTGAGCGTCAACTCGGCCGCGTGCGCCATCGCCCCAGGGTAAAAGGATGCGATCTGCGCGTTGGACTGATCAGTGGTGGCGAAGAACGAAGCGGTGAACACACCGGGCACAACCTTCATCAGGCTGGTGTCTACCCCCTTGTCCTCCAGCCACAGGCGGTACTCCTCGAAATCCTCACCCACCGTGGCCATGATGTGCGGACGTTCCCCCAGCAAGGCCATGCTGTATGCGATGTTGGGAGCCACGCCTCCGCGCTGGCGGGACATCGAATCGACCAGGAATGACAGGCTGATCGAGGCTAAGCGCTCGGGCAGGATCTGTTCCTTGAACAGGCCGGGAAAAGTCATCAGGTAATCATAAGCAACGGAGCCGGTCAGCAAAACATTCATGCGTGGATCGCTTTCTTCAAATTAGATTCGTATGGTGGTCCAACCACTCCGTTTTCGGTCACGATGGCAGTGACCAATCGGTTGGGGGTCACGTCAAAGGCCGGGTTGCGGGCTTGGGCGTTCTGCGGAAAGACGCGCTCACCATGGTATTGCAGTCCGAGCACTTCCTCGGAACTGCGCTCCTCAATCGGGATCAAATCGCCGCGTGCCAGCGAAAGGTCAATCGTCGAGGTCGGGACGACCGCATATGCAGGAATACCATTGTCGCTGGCGGCCAGCGCCAGCATGTAGGTGCCAATTTTATTGGCCACGTCACCATTGGCAGCCACACGGTCCGCGCCGAACAGCGCTTTTTGAGCCTGGCCGGTGCGCATGAAATGTCCAGCCGCAGAGTCGGGAATGATCTCGTATGGAATGCCATACTGCTCCAACTCCCAGGCCGTCAGGCGCGCGCCCTGCAAGCGCGGACGGGTTTCATCCACCAGCACGTGGATATGTTTACCCTGTTCGTGCGCCATGCGGACTACACCCAGGGCAGTCCCCCAATCCACGGTCGCCAGCGCACCAGTATTGCAATGGTGGATAATTGTATCTCCGTCGGCCAGCAAAGCCGATCCGTGCCGGGCCATACGCCGGTTGATTTCCACGTCTTCGTCGGCGATGTGTTGGGCTTCTTCAAGGACAGCCTGGCGCATTGCTTCGGTCGATCCGGAAAAACCGGTTAGCTTGTTAAAAATACGCGCTTGAGCCCAGATCAGGTTGACCGCCGTTGGGCGCGAAGCTTTCAGGATTTCGGCCGCGGACTGTAGATCGGCGAGCAGCTCGCGCGGCGTCCGAGCAGTCGATTCCCGCGCGGCCAGCGCCAGGCCGAATCCAGCCGTAGCGCCGATGGCCGGTGCACCGCGCACCACCATCTCCCGAATGGCCTGTGCCACCATCCGATGCTCCAGGTACGACACGATTACCAACGCCTCGGGGAGACGACGCTGGTCGATTAGCCGCAGTTCGTTCCGGTCATAATCCCAATCTACTGTTCGCATCATACACGCACGGAAAGGCGCTCTCTCCTGAGAGCGCCGATGTAGAGAATGAAGTTTAACACGGGATGGCTGGATTGTCAAAGTCAC
>CAYOUV010000129.1:0-1863 GCA_964407265.1 uncultured Anaerolineaceae bacterium
CAAGTTGGGGATTATTTTTGTTTATCCGGTACTGGCGTTATATAATAACAGGGTCGCGTAAATTGGAGGTTCTATGCTGATCATCGTCAGTGATGTGCATCTGGGGGATGGCACCTGCGGGCAGTCGATTTCTGCCGATGCATTTCATTTATTTGCCGATCGTTTGGAAGAACTTGCCTTCAACGCTTCCTGGCGGGCAGACGGAAGCTACCGCCCGCTGGAACGTCTCGATATCCTGCTGTTGGGCGACATCCTGGATGTGCTGCACTCCACGCGCTGGCTGGAACACCAGCCGGGCGAACCCGGCTATGCCCGCCCGTGGAGCGACTCGCGCGATCCGGCCTACGCCGAGACGCTGGCTGAGATCACCCACGCGATCCTGCAGACCCACGCCGAATCCGCCAAAATACTGCGGGCTGCTGCGCAGGGAAACCTGGTCCAACTCCCCCCAGCCGACAAACACGGCCAGCCGGACGAAAAAGGGCAGCGCCTCCCGCTCAAAGCCCGGATCTACTACATGGTAGGCAATCACGACTGGTTCTACCACCTGCCCGGCCCGGCTTTCGAGGCCATCCGCCAGGAGATCGTGACCACCCTTGGATTGCAGCACCAGGCGGGGTCGTTCGCATGGGAAGCCGAGGAATCGGAAGCGCTTTTGGAATTGTGTTCGCGCTACCGGGTCTACCCTCGGCATGGCGACCTGTATGACGCTTTCAACTACGACCGGGACAAAGGCCGTGACGCCTCCTCGCTGGGTGATGTCTTTACGGTAGAGATGCTCAACCGCTTCCCGGTCGAGGTCGAACGCCGCCTGGGAAACGAGCTCGACCCCTCACTCATCAAAAACCTGCGCGAATTGACCAACATTCGCCCGGCGCTGGCCGCGCCGCTGTGGATCAGCGGACAGATCAGCCAGCGGGCCGATAGCCGCAAACTGCAAAACAAACTTAAGGCGATCTGGGACGAACTGGGCGAAGAATTCATCAACCTGGGGGTGGTGCGGACCTTCGACCGCTGGCTGGCCTTCGACAACGTGGACGCCCTGGAACTGTTGCAAAAAATTTCCAAACGCACTTCCTTCAAAACCATCAACGAGGTGGTCAACTGGCTGAGGAAAAATATGTGGGGCGGGGAGATTTCCTACTCCCAGCATGCCCTGAAAGAGAAAGCCTTCCTGGATCGCTCGGCCAATTACATCGTCTACGGCCACACGCACCATTACGAAGTCGTCTCACTCGACTGGGTCGGCACACCCGCCACCCCGGCCAGCCAGGTCTACGTTAACTCGGGTACCTGGCACACCTATTACGACCTGGCCGTCCACCGCCCAAGACAGCAGAAATTTGTCCCCTACCAGGTGCTGACTTACCTGGCTTTTTACAGCGGCGACGAGCGTTTCGGTCGCAAGTTCGAGGCCTGGTCCGGAGCTTATGCCTGATATGTCCACTATCCTGATTTACGGCTCGTATGGCTACACCGGCAAATTGATCACCGCGCAAGCCCTCCAGCAGGGACTAAGCCCGATCCTGGCGGGACGTGATGCGGACAAAGTCCGCGCGCAGGCCAAAACGCATGCACTGGCGTATCGCGCTTTTTCCCTGGAAGAAACCCAGGCGCTCGACTCTGCCCTGCGCGAAGTCGACTTAGTGCTCCACTGCGCCGGTCCGTTCGTGCACACCTTCCGCCAGATGGCCGAGGCCTGCCTGCGGACTGGCACGCATTACCTCGACATCAGCGGCGAGATCCCCGGATTCGAGGCTTTGGCCGCCCTCGACCAGGAAGCCAAATCCGCTGGTGTGATGCTGCTGCCCGGCGCCGGCTTCGACGTGGTCCCCAGCGACTGCCTGTCGGCGCACCTCAAGC
>CAYOUV010000129.1:1963-3443 GCA_964407265.1 uncultured Anaerolineaceae bacterium
CGCTCCTGAAAGGCTTCCTGAAGCTGCAGCCGGAAGGCCCCTCCGACGAGCAGCGCAGGCAAAGCTTCAGCCTGATCATCGCCGAAGCGCGGGACGACAGCGGCAGGCGCGTCCGGGCACGCCTGCGCACGCCCGACGGCTACAGCTTGACCGCGCTGACTACCGTGGCCATCGCCCAACGCATCCTGAAGGAGGATTTCAAACCCGGCTTCCAAACCCCCTCCCTGGCCTATGGCGCAGACTTCATCCTCGAATTCGAGGGCGTGGAGCGGACCGACCTGTAAGGAGGCAAGATGCACATGCGATTTTCTTTCGCCTTGATGGGACTATTCTGGCTGGCGGCCTGTACAAGTTCCGGGGAACAGACCGTAGCAGCGACTCAAGCGCCGCAAGCGACCCAAGCGTCAGCGACGATTGCAGCGACCGATCCCCCGGACATAGCAACGGAGGCACGCATGTCTTTTGAACTGACCAGCCCGGCTTTTTCGCAGGGGGAGCCGATCCCGGAGAAGTACTCCTGCAAGGGAGAAGATATCTCGCCGCCATTGGCCTGGGGCGACCCGCCGCAGGGCACACAATCCTTCGTGCTGATCATGGACGACCCGGATGCGCCTGTGGGCACCTGGGACCACTGGATCCTGTTCAATATCCCCGCCAATACACGCGGATTGGAAGAGAACCTGCCCATCACCGGCGCGAATCAGGGGTCGATCCTGGTTGGCAACAATTCGTGGAAACGCACTGACTACGGCGGACCCTGCCCGCCGTCTGGCACGCACCGTTATTTCTTCAAGCTGTACGCCGTGGACACGAGGTTAAGCCTGCAAACCGGAGCTTCCAAGGGACAAGTGCTTGAGGCACTCGACGGGCATATCCTGGTACAGGCTGACCTGATGGGCATTTTCAGCCGCTAAGTGATCAACACTGAAACCTTTAATCGCATTCATAACACAGGAGCAACCTTGAACTTTATTGGCGAACTGGCCGCCCTGCTCACCTCCGTCTCATGGACCGGCACCTCGGTGCTGTTCACCAAAGCCACCCAACAGGTTGGCGCGATGATCGTCAACCGCATCCGCGTGCTGCTGGGGCTGGCTTTCCTGATGCTTTTGAACCTGGCTTTCTACGGGTTCCTGCTGCCCTTCGAGGCCGGGTCCGACAAATGGCTGTGGTTTGCGCTCTCCGGCGCCATCGGCTACGCCCTGGGCGATGCCTTCCTGTTCCAGAGTTTCCTGTGTGTGGGCGCCCAGCGCAGCATGCTGATGATGAGCCTGGCACCGCTGATGAGCGCCGGGCTGGCCTGGGTCTTCTTCGGCGAAACGCTGACGGGGCTGCAGCTGTTGGGAATCTTCATCACGCTGACCGGCATCGCCTGGGTCATCCTGCAGCGCAGTCCTGGCGGAAGCAGCCCGGTCTGCAACCCGCTGCAGGGCGTGCTCTTCGGATTGGGCGCGGCTACCGGCCAGGCGGTGGGCTACGT
>CAYOUV010000130.1:0-3426 GCA_964407265.1 uncultured Anaerolineaceae bacterium
TCCTTTGATTGAAGTAAAAGACCCTCAGTTGACAGTTCCATTATGGCAAGAATCTTTCTGCAAGACAACTGCAATTCGTCACGGGTTGGACCGGCTCAGAAGACTGAGTCGGAGACTGTCGGGCCCGGTAACAGGAGCAGTGGAAACCTAACAAAATTGCAAAGTTAATTGCTCAACCCCCAAATGTGATGTACTATTGAAGTGAGGATGCTACTGGCGCACCCGGTATTTTCATGTCTCGCGGGTGTCAAATGGCAGGTAAGAGCGGGCTTACTCTCTGTCCCAAACATTATTACTGTTGGTCTACCAAGCCAACAAACACATCAAAGTAGAGTGACGCCAAGATGAATATGAATACCCGTGCCCTCGGTAAGTTCTGCCCAGTCTGTAAGCTCAGCAACGAGCCCGGTGCGCTGATTTGCGTGCATTGTGGGGCTTCATTGGATAAATCCCCCACCGGCCCCCCGACGACCCAGCAAGTCAAGGGGCCGCGGGTCGACGCCTCAGAAAAAACCAGGCGGCCGGCTCCAGAGTTGGCGATCCCGGCCGAAGGTCTGGCGCTCTATATTACCGGCAGCATCCAACCGGTCGCCATCCGCACAGAGGAGGAATTTCTGATCGGTCGGTTGGGAGACGATCCATCCGAGCCGCTGGTCGATCTCGCAGAGGTGGAGGGTTTTTCGCTAGGTGTTTCAAGACGCCATGTGATGATTCGTGCTGCCGGAGGTGGATACGAAATCATCGACCTGAACAGCAAGAATGGTACCTGGCTGGATGGCAAACGGCTGGTACCCAATCAGCCACATGCGCTGCCGAGCGGTGCACATCTCTTGCTGGGCCGGATGGATTTTATCGTCATGTACCAGTCCAGCCCGGATGTAAAGTAGCAAACCCGAACGCAACTGTCATACGGCGGGAATAAGTGATGGCCTTTTTCGGCAATTCCGTGGAACCCAAGCTTCGGCAGGTCGAAAAACTCCTCAAGGCTGGCCGAAAAAAGGAAGCCCGCCAGATCTTGCGGGATGTCTTAAGGGCGGACATCAGGAATCTGGCGGCCTGGGAATTGCTCTGGCAAGCCGCGTACAATCTCAATGAGGAAACAATCTGTCTCGAACGGATCCTGAGGCTCAATCCGGAGCATTCGGCTGCCAAACTGCGCCTGGCTAACATCAAATCCGGCAATGTGGTGGACACACAGGATGCCAGCCAATCGCCCGGGACAAATCCCTTCGTATTCGAATCAAGCAGCCCCCCGCTTCCGCGCAGCTCTTCGATCCCGCCCTCCCCTCGCAGGAAAAAGCGCCAACCCCTGCTGCCCTGGATTCTGCTGGGCCTATCCATCCCTTTAATTTGCGTGGCCGCCTTGGGGCTGACCCTGCTGCGCGGCGGGTATTTCCCGGTCGTCTTCTCATCCGGTTTGACTGCCACCGCGATCGCGCAGAACAATGCCAGCTGCCAGGCCCTGATCCAGCGAGCCATGCAGGCCTCCGGGACCTATTGCGATCAAATCGGTTCCAACAAGGTCTGTTACGGAAACAACTTTCTCCAGGCTGAACTATTGCCGGAAGCCACACAGACTTTCACCAAGCGCGGAGACGTCGTCGACGTAAAGCAACTGCAGCGACTGTCCGCTTCACCCATCAACCCGGAAAACGATGAGTGGGGCATTGCCATCTTCAAGATCATGGCCAACCTGCCGCGGTCCCTGCCAGGCCAGACGGTTACCATGGTTGTTTTCGGGAACACGACCCTCGACAACCCCGACGGCTCTTTGGAATCGTTTTATTTCTCGAGCGCAATCGGTCAGATCGTTTGCGAAAAGGTGCCAAACGACGGGCTGATGATCAACGTACCAGAGGGTGAAGGGGTTCGTTTTTCGGTCAATGGTTCCGAACTGACCCTGATGGGAGATGCCAGTCTCAAGGCTGTCAAGAACGGGAAGATGGAGGTCAGCCTTTACAACGGTGCGGGACGCATTGTTTCGGGTGGGCAGGAACAATACTTTGGGGCGGGAGAAAAAGTAAGCGTGCAGCTGGGCGGCACGGACGGCAACCAGTCTGTCGGCGCGCCATCCGCCCCCGAGCCACTCTCGCAGTCGGACCTCGAAACGGCCTGCGCCCTGACCGGGCATTACTGCGCCCCCGAGGATGTCACACTTGTCTCCGAGCAACAGGCCCGCGAGCAGGTCCAATCCGGGCTGGGAATCACTCCGACCGTGACACCCACTCCCACCCTCACCCGCACGCCCAGCCTCACCCCGACTCCCAGCATGACTTACGTCTTCCTGCTCCCCTCCTTCACCCCCACACCTTCCATGACCAGCACCCCGACCATCACGCGCACCCCCACTCCGAGCAGGACGCCCACCCCGAGTCGCACGCCTACCCGCACCCCGACCCGGACCAGGACCAGTACACCGACCAATACGGCTACAGCCACCGTGACCAACACCAATACGCCCACCGACATTCCTTCCCCGACAGCGACTTTTACATCCACATCTACCAACACTCCTATACCCGGGCTCTGTGTAAATGTAATCGCCGGGAGCCTGTCGAATTCCCCCAGCAATTACCTGAATATGGATATCACCAATAATAGTGGCGACCTAATTCTTCTGGACATATTGCACGTTGACTGGATAGACATTGGTTCGCAAAGGATCGAGGATGTTTCCCTTGACGGTAATTCCCTATACAACCACAATGAGAACAATACGCCTAGCGATTTCCCGTTGGAACAGCCCTGGGACGACTATCCTAATGGGCACCAAATAAACGATTCTCAGACAAAAAACATGGTGATTCTTTTCAATAACCCTCTTGATTCTGGTTTATATTCTGTCAAAATAACGTTTAATCTAGGGTGTTACATTACCGGTAGTATTACTGTTCCTTAGTAATCACTTTGAAACCCAAACAAATTGATTTTGGATATATTAGGTTGTACTTCTATTCATGCTGACTGACCTCCGCCCCGGCCTCCAGTTCCATCAATACCGACTGCTCGAAGAAATCGGGGTCGGCGGGCAGGGTGTAGTCTGGTCAGCGCTTGACCAGGGCCGCAGCGAGATCGTCGCGATCAAATTCAGCCAGATCTACGATTCAGACCGGGACCTGGCCGAGGTCATGACCTTTGAGCACGAGTTGGAAAGTCTGCTCAAACTCGAACACCCTCACGTCCTGCCGACCTACGACCATGGCCTGGAAGACCAGGTGCATTACCTGGTTTCTCCTTATATTACCGGCGGTTCGTTGTTCGAAAGGATCAGGGCAGGGTCGTTGCCTATGCTCGAGGCAGTCCGTTTCGCGGCCGAGACCGCCTCGGCCCTGGATTACCTGCACAGTCAGGGCATCATGCACCGCGATCTCAAAGCCTCCAACATCCTGCTGGATTTTAGCCAGCACTCCTACCTGAGCGATTTTG
>CAYOUV010000131.1:0-3322 GCA_964407265.1 uncultured Anaerolineaceae bacterium
TTTTCTTCTGGTATGGAAGTTCGACTCGCTTTTTCAGTAGCCATCCATCTAAAACCAAGTGTCCTATTGGTCGATGAGGTCCTATCAGTTGGGGATGCATCTTTTCGGAAAAAAAGTCTTCAGAAAATTCGAGATTTTTCCAACGCTGGCGGTACAATCCTGTTCGTCAGCCATAACATGATAACGGTTGCTTCGTTGTGCAATAAAGCCCTCGTCATCGAGGATGGTCAAATCACTTACCCGGTTGGACCGGTTCAACCTGCGATCAAACATTATCTGGCTAGGCTAAAAACGAATTCCCAGAATAATCTCGAATAAAATCATGGGGGAACAATTTATCACCAACCAAAGCGATATTTGTTTGTGAACGCAATTGTGGCCAGAGGATATTTTATAATTTCTGGTGCCTCTCCAGCGAATTACTTCATAATCCATTCCGAGTATCCGTCCATTACAGGCCGTTTTCCAGCACGCGGATGATGTTCTCGGTCCATTTGATTTCGAACTGGTCCCTGCGGATGCCGTACTCCAGCGAAAACATTTCGCGCATCACCCCCTTCTGCAGGGCATCCGCCGGAAAAGGAACGGGCATCTTGAACCTGGAGGCCCGGCTTTCCAATTCGGCCAGTTCTTCTTGGAGGGCCTCTAACCGTACCTGCATGACCTTGAGCTGGGCGGCGATGGGAATGGCATCGCTGAAATGCAGCTGCGCCAAAAATGGATTGTTCGACCCGGACGATTTCCCAGGTTCCGCCAGCCAGTCCTGCAATTCCTTCTTCCCTGCTTTGGTTAGCGAATAGACTTTCTTGTTCGGGCTATCTTCCTGAATGACGGTTTCGAAGTCAACCCAACCCTTCTTGCGCATGTCGTTCAACGAGCGGTAGATGCGGCTGATGTCGGCTTCCCAGAAATAGTGGATGACCGTGTCCAGTTCCTTTTTCAATTCGTAACCGGATTTGGCTTGTTTGCGCAGCATGCCGAGAATGATGTGGGGTAAGGACATAACAATTTCCTCTTGACAAACAAGGTTTTATTCTGTATTATATGCGCACGCATATATATGCGTACAATCATATTTTACCACTACTTTCATGCTTTGGCAAATTTTTGGAGGTTGAAATGAAAAAATCCATCTGGCTTTTCGCTGTGCTGGTCTTTCTGGTCATCGTGCTGGGACCCGTGCTGATTGCGCAGGCGAGGCCGCATCGCGCGCCGGCTTATCAGGGTGTCCATCTGTCGAATTTGCAGTATCAGGAGGTTGATTTCCGCAATCAGGCTCAGGCGCTGGACCTGGCAGGAATGCTCTTCGTACCGGACGGCGAAGGCCCTTTCCCGGCAGTGGTCATCATCCAGGGCAGCGGCACTAGCCAGCGTGACAATCCCTGGTACCTGACTCTGACTGGCTTTTTGCAGGAAAACGGCGTGGTCGTCCTGCTGCCGGACAAACGCGGCTCCGTAAAATCCCAAGGTGACTGGCACACGTCCAGTTTCGATGACCTGGCGACCGACACGCTGGCGGCTGTAGATTTCTTAAAAACCCAGGATTTGGTAAGTATCTCCAATATTGGGATCATTGGCATGAGCCAGGGAGGGATGATTTCGCCGCTGGTGGCCACCCAATCTCCTGACATCGCTTTTATGATCGATGTGGTTGGCACCTCACTGCCGTTGTACGATGAGCTTCACTACGAAGAGACCAACAACTTGCGGGAAATGGGCTTTCTGCCGGGAGTCTCAGATCTGATCGCTTATCCGTCCACTTACGTCCTCAGGAATTTCACCCAGAAGAATTTCTGGAGCGCGGTCGGGAATTTCGATCCCCTGCCGTACTGGCGCGAGTTGAACGTCCCGGCACTGGTCATGTACGGCAGCGCCGACACCAATGTGCCCGCCGAGCCCAGCAAGCTCCGGCTCGATGCGCTCGGCAAGGAAAATATCCGCGTAAACATTTATGCAGGCTCCGGGCACGCACTGCAATCTCCCGCCGGAGGCGATAACAGTATTTTCCGCAAGGAGGCCCTCCTGGATATCAAGAATTTTATCGCTTCGATCGGGGCACCCGAGATTAACTTCGCACAACCGGACTTCGTTTTCCAGGGCGACGACCCGAGCCTTCCTCTCGTCACCCACAACCCATCCCCTCAGATCGAGAATCTATACATCAACCCAGGCGCGGTACTGTTCCACGAGGGTAAATTCCATATGTTCTTCAACAGCTTTACCGCCTGGCCGGGCCTGGTCCGGGTAGGCTACATGACATCCACTGACGGCTACCACTGGGAGATGGCCCAGGACGAACCCGTCTTCAGTACTGACCAAATCCCGTTCGGTGGCGGCAAAGCGGACGTCTCATCAGTGATCGTGCTGGATGATGGCACCTGGGTGATGTATTTTCACACCGTCAGCAGTGGGGAGATCGGGCGCGCGACCGCCGCATCGCCTCTCGGACCCTGGACCGTGGACCCGAATCCCGTGCTGAATCCCGGTCCCAAAGGCGCTTGGGACCAGTTCGGGCTGGGATGGCCCAGCATCGTCAAGGACGGGAGTGAATACCGCATGTACTACAGCGGCAGAACCAGGGATGGTTATGCCATCGGCTTCGCCTTCTCCACCGACGGCCTGCATTGGACAAAATACAACGACCCCAATACCTCAGATGAGCTTTATCTGGAAAGCGATCCGGTCTTCGTCGCCGACCAGGACTGGGAATCCAGCAAAGTCGATCGTCCGCGCGTGACCCGCTCCCCGGATGGCTGGGTTTTGATCTACCAGGGCGGTTCCTCGGTCGAAAACCGCGGACTGGCATTAAGCAATGACGGAGTGGTCTGGAAAAAGTATCCCGCCAACCCCATCTTCAACTCAGACGCATTCCCCATCCCCAATGCCAAGACCTGGGATACGAGTCTGCTATACCGCGAAGGCATGTACTACTATTTCATGGAGCTCGGCACCCTGAGTCACACCGACTTGTACCTGACAATTCATCAGGGAACATTACGCAAATAATTGCGTTTCCCGTCCAAGATGGACTTGGGCATGAATTTCGTCGTCATCCTTGGACCACCGGCGGTCGGTAAAACGACCGTCGGGTATGAACTCGCTAAACGAACGGACATGAAGGTCTTTCACAACCATATGACCATCGACCCGATTCTGGAATTCTTTCCGTTCGGCTACGCAGAGGTTGGATGCGCTGGTAGGCGAGTTCCGCCAGAGCATTTTTGAAGAAGTGGCTGCCAGCAGTGGACCCGGTTTGACCCTCACTTACGTCTGGGCTTTGGATCGACCGGATGACAAACAGCAGGTCGATCAATATTGTCAG
>CAYOUV010000132.1:0-3321 GCA_964407265.1 uncultured Anaerolineaceae bacterium
TTGCTTTCTCGCTCTTCACCTGGGGCATTGGCGAAGGGATGTTCTTCATCTTCCAACCGATCTATTTACAGCAGCTCGGCGCGGATCCACTGGCCATCGGGGGGATCCTCGGTTTGGCTGGACTGGCGATGACTGCCGCGCATGTCCCGGCTGGTTTCCTGGCAGACAGATTCGGACGCCGTCCGCTGCTGATCTCCGCCTGGGTACTGGGTGCGGTCGCAGCCTGGATGATGGCATTGGCCAACACGCTGCCCTCCTTTGTGGCCGGGTTGTTGCTCTACGGCCTGACAGCCTTCGTCGCCGCCCCACTGAGCAGCTACGCCACTGCCGCGCGCGGGACCTGGCCAGTCGGGCGTGCACTGACTTTTATCTCAGCCACCTTCAACGCAGGGTCGATCGCCGGTCCCTTCCTGGGCGGTTGGATCGGAGATCTGTACGGTCTGAAGACCGTCTATGTGCTGGCAGCCGTCATTTTCATCTTTTCGACCGTGATCATTTTTTTCCTGCGGCCGCAGCCGGTCGATGCGCACGACCCGGCCGCGCCTCCGGCCAGCCTGCGGACCAACCGGCGTTACATTGGCTTTTTGGTGCTGTTCTTTGTAGTGATGTTCGCCTTGTATCTGCCCCAGCCGCTTTCGCCTAAATTCCTCGAAGACATGCGCGGCCTCTCCCTAAGTCAGATTGGCTTATTGGGTACGGCCGGTGCATTCGGGAACGCCCTGCTGACCGTCCTGCTCGGACTGCTCAACGTTCGCCTGGGATTCGTGCTGGCACAACTTGGAGTGGGGTTTTTCGCCTTCCTGATCTGGCGTGAAGGCGCCCTGCCGTTCTTCGCGCTGGGCTACTTCACGCTCGGTGGTTATCGCGCCGCCAAACCATTGGCTTCGGCCCTAATCCGTCCATTGATCCATGAGGCTCAAATGGGACTGGCTTACGGCATCGCCGAAACGGTTAACGGCCTGACCATCATGCTGGCCCCGCCGCTGGCCGGCCTGCTCTACACGCAGGATCCAAGCTTGGTATACCCGGTCAGTATTGCCGCCATCGCTATAACTATCTTGTTGACGCTCTCGTTCGCCCCGCGCAAAAGCTTGAGCCAAGCGTAGAACGTCCCCAGCCTGGAGTGACTTATGCTCGAAATCGTTTCCTTGACCCTCGGTCCGGCCCAGACCAATGCCTACCTGGTGGCTGATCCCCAAAGCGGCGAGGCGGTGGTGATCGACCCCGCCTGGGATGGCGATCGCATCCTGGCCGCCGCCCAGGAACACGGCTGGCGCATCGCCCACTTGTGGTACACACACGCTCACTTCGATCACATCGGCGGCGCGGGAGCCATCGCAGATGCGCTCAACCCACTGCCGCTGGTCGCCCTGCACCCGGCTGACCACACGCTCTGGCGTGCGGAAGGCGGAGCCCCGTTATTCGGTCTGCGCATCGATCCCGGCCCGGAACCGACCATCGACCTGGTACACGGCATGCGCATGCAGCTGGGCCAGGTCCAGTTCGAGGTGCGTCATACACCGGGACATACCCCCGGACACTGCAGCTTTTATGTTGCGCAAGACAGCTTGCTGTTTTGCGGCGACTTGATCTTCCAGGGCTCGGTCGGCCGCACGGATTTACCCGGTGGAAGCTGGGAGCAACTAGTGAACAGCATCCGCACCCAGGTCTTCAGCCTGCCCGACGAAACGCGTTTGCTTTCAGGTCACGGCCCGGAGACGACAGTCGGCGAGCAGAAGCGCTCAAATCCGTTTGTAGCGGAATAATGGGCACAGACTTTTCATGAGCATTCAGTCGCTTTACAAAGGAAAAAATTGGAGGATGTATGAAACGAGCAGTCAGCATCAGCCTGGGGAGTTCCGATCGCGATAAACGTGTAACGGTTAAATTCAAAGACGAAGAAATCCTGGTCGAACGGCTTGGCACGGACGGCAATATCGAGAAAGCCCGGCAGCTCTATCTCGAACTGGACGGTATGGTGCAGGCCTTCGGCGTCGGCGGCGTGGACCTGTACCTGCGGCTGGACGAGCGTGAGTACCCCCTACGAGCCGCGCTGAAATTGGTCGAAGGCGTGACCCAAACGCCCCTGTGCGACGGTCGCGGGCTGAAGCATACCCTGGAACGGCGCGTCTTCGAACTGGCCGCACCCCAACTTGGTGGGATGCCGCACTACCGCCAGGCCTTTATCCCCATGGCGGCGGATCGGGTCGGCTTAGCCCAGGCGGTCGAGGCAGTCTCGGATCGGCTGGTAATCGGGGATTTAATGGTCGGACTGGGGGTCCCGCTGCCGATCTACGGGGTCAAGAATTTCAAGCGCGTGGCCCGCATCATGCTGCCGATCGTCAGCTACTTTCCGATGAGCATGATCTTCTACGGCAGCGGCGGGGCTGAACAGAAGCCCAAATACACCAAATATTTCGCGGGCTCCGACCTGCTGGCCGGGGATTTTCTATTCATGCGTAAATACATGCCGCAAGGTCTGTCCGGCAAGACGGTACTGACCAATACCACCACCGAAGACAATATCGAACTGCTGCGCCAGCGCGGCGTCAAAACCGTCATCACTACCACCCCGCGTTATGAAGGCCGCTCGTTCGGGACGAACATGCTCGAAGCCGCTCTGACAGCCTATGCCGGGAAGGGGAGACGCTTGACGGATGAAGAGTTGAATGAACTGATCGACGAATTAGGCTTGAAACCAACAGTGATGCAGCTTTAGCTCTACATTTGCCATGATGTGATAGTTCCTGAGAGTGACTTGATAGCCAACCCTCCGAGAGCCAATGCTAGACTGATACAAATCAAATCTGGCCCGGGAGGATCGCATGGGAGAAGTTACACTCAAGAAGCGTATTCGCCTTTTGATCACTTTTTACATCATAATTTTAACTGTAGCTGGAATTACCGCCATCCCGCTTGTATGGGAAATCCGTATCCTGAAGCAACTCTTTGGGAGTGACACGTGGATGACAGCCATCTGGCCTGCATTTACCCGCTGGATTGAGGTTGTATTTTCGGGGATCAATGCGACAGCCCATGCCTACCCCTTCATGTTATACGGTACAGATTGGCTGGCTTTTGCGCACATTGTGATTGCGATTGCTTTTATCGGACCGTTACGCGACCCAGTCAAAAATCTCTGGGTCATCGAGTTCGGAATGATTGCCTGCATACTCATTATTCCATGGGGGATCGTTTTTGGAAGCATGCGTGGAATTCCGCCGTTTTGGTCCCTGGTCGACTTCTCATTTGGCGTCTTTGGTTTTATCCCATTGAAAATCACGCGCGATTATATTTTGAGGCTGCCGACCAGCAGTTAGT
>CAYOUV010000133.1:0-3028 GCA_964407265.1 uncultured Anaerolineaceae bacterium
CGCGCCCCGACGATCCATTTGCGCCTATCGGCCAACCCGGTTCGAGCGACCAGTTAGGTTCGCTCTACGATCCCGGCCTCGGCTTGACTAATCTGTGGGATGTTCTGTTAAGCCAGGCGCCGCAGACTGCCTACAGCTACGTTTACGTGGGCATGGCGCAAACGCTCGACCAGATCTTCGTTAACCAGCCGATGCTGGCGGATCTCGAGCAAATTCGTAGCGCGCATATCAACAGCGATTTCCCGGCTGACTATACAGGCGATGTGGCGCGCGGGACGAGCGACCATGATCCGCAAGTGGCAACTATCTCCAATCTGCCAAGCGTTGAACGCCTGATTGCCTTGTTGATGTACTATGATACCAACGGCATGATCACCGGCAACAATACGACCAAGAATTTGCTCGACCACCTTGAAAAGGCTGCCAGCTTCAAAGCTGAAGGCAAGCAAAGTGCTTATGAAGCACAGCTCCAGGCCTTTAAGAATCAGGTGCAGGGCAAAGCACCGAATTTCGTGACCCAGGAGGCGGCGGATGCGTTGAGCACGGAGACGATGCTGTTGCTCACTATGCCTTAGGTGACATTGCAGCCATAACATTTGGCCTCGGAGCTTTAGCTCCGAGGCCATTTCTATTAACAGAAGGAATTCTAGAGCAGCTTATGTCCAGAACTGGGGTAGGAGCTGCTTATAAGCCGTCAAATAGGCCTCCAGCACCTGCCGCGCAGTGCCGATGTCGCTGATCATCGGATCAAGCAGTAAGGCTTGCAGGGCTTTTTCGCGCGAACCTTCCACGGCCGCATCGACGCACAACTGTCCGACGCTGATCTCGCGCCGCAGTAATTCGGCAACTGCTTCAGGCAAGGTACCGACGTGGACCGGATGGATGCCCGCGCCGTCTACCAGTACCGGCGTCTCAATTGTGGCCCCGAGCGGCAGGTTTGCGATCTGACCCAGATTGGGGCGGTTCGCTGCAAGATGGTAGTGGGTACCGGCGCCGGCCAGGTGTTCGATCATCTCCAACGCGCCCTCCGAATCGGCTTCGAGCAAGCCCTCGATGGTCAGATGGCCTTCAGCCATGTCGTTCAGGCGGTCGAGACTGAAATCGCGCAGCCCTGCCCAGGTGTTCCAGTCGTACAGGCGAATGTTGTACTTTTCCCAGGGTTTGGTAAAGGGGTCGGCCACCCAGGGCAGGTATTCGCACAGGTGCGTGTCGCCGGGAACCGGGAAGAGACCAAAGGCCTGGTAGACGTCCCGTGTAAGCGGTTCGAAATTGGGGTCGAATGAGGCAAAACGTTCCCTGAAACGTGGGTAGAGATCCTCGCCGTTTTGCCGGTCGTGCATGGCGACGATCCAGGTGAAGTGGTTAAGTCCGGCCGCCTGAATATCCAGGCGTGGCACGACTTGATGTACTACCTGGTCGCGCAGGGCGTGCTGCAGGATGTCAGCGTGCATCCCTTCGATGCCCTCGGGCACTTCGATACCCAATTCTTCGGCCAGCACCATCCCGACGAAGGCATAGCCGATAAAGATCTGGTGACACAGGCCGACCGCTTGGATCTTGCTGTGCCGGTTGACCGCGTCACAGATGCGCGTCATCGGGTTGGTGAAGTTGATGAACCAGGCCTCGGGGCAGATCTGTTCCATATCATGCACGATTTCCATTACCGGGCCGATGTTGCGCAAAGCGTGGGCGAAACCGCCCGGCCCGCCATTCTCGGCATAGGGTTGGTGCAGGCCGAATTGAAGCGGGATATCATAGTCGCTCTTCCACAGCTGTTCGCGCGGACCGACTTCGATGGCTGAGACGACGAATTCGGCGCCTTCCAACGCCTGGCGGTGTTGGGCGTGGGTGGTTATGCTCATCTGGCAATCCCATTCACGGTTCAGGCGCTCGGCCAGGCGTTTCACAATGTCCAGGCTGGCAGGGTTGCGGTCCACCAGCGCCAAGGAGCTGCCGCGCAGACGCTGGCTGCGCATTAATGCAGCCAGGGTGTTCTCGCCAAAAGAAGCGCTGCCAGCGCCAATGACGACGATTTTGGTAGGTAGGGTCATGGTTATCCTTATCAGCGTGTTTGAATCTGGTTGACTGGGGTGGACACAAAGTCTGCCCAATTGCATGATGATGCGAATATTAATGCGACGATCAAGCTGTTCATCCTGCCTTTTTATAAAAAAGCGAACCGGTAAAACTGGCGTAAAGCTTGACGCTAATCCGTACTGGCCCGCACGTCGGAAAATATGTTTTGCATGCGGGATTTTACCTTGCCAGCCAGTTGTTTGAGGATCAGGCCGGTGCGCCAAAAAGCGACGGCGGCCATGCCGTGTGCCAGCACGGCAAATAATGGTGGGGTTTGGTAGGTGTAATAGGTCCAGCACTGGCGCGTGGTGCCCCATAATTCGAGAAAGTAGCCCAGTCCGGCTCCGGCGATGAAGGTCAGGGAGGCGGTGCGGTGATTGGTGGGTGTCAGGATCAGGAGGATGCACAGCAGGAGCGAGAGCCAGGTGTAAGACTTGTCGATGGTTGGGGCAACGAAGACCAGCATCAAGACGTAGAACGAACCGAAGGTGAGCCAATACAGGCTCTTGAAATTAATCAGCCTGGAAATCGGCTTTGTCCAGGGCTGATGAGAGAGTTCGTTCCCGGCCTTGCGGGTCAGGGCCAGGAACAGCCGCGTAATGCGGTCGATGGAGAGTGTGGCGATCGGCCAGGCCGGGATGATCCACAGCGGGGGACGTTCATTGGTGTAGTAGAACCACAGGTTGGTCTGTGTGCCCCAGGATTCGATCACCAGCCCACCGATCGTCCCGACCAGCACGATCCAGGCGTCATAGCGCAGGTCGGCGCGTGCGACGATGGTCAGGGACATGAACAGGAAAATGCCGACCAGCAGCCAGTCGAAATACAGCCACCACGGTCCGCTCCAATCGATATAGGCCAGCACTTCCTCGGCCAGCGGCCACCAGATGTAAACGATCAACAGGATGACCAGCAAAAAGCCGCTTAGCAGGTAGGAACTGTGGCGGGTCCA
>CAYOUV010000134.1:0-2679 GCA_964407265.1 uncultured Anaerolineaceae bacterium
AACGTACGCCAGGCAGTAGAAAACAAATTCATTGTTCCAAACCGGTCTTTCATCATCATAGATTACCATCCAACTGACGACTGTGTGTTCGAAAGCTAAGCGCTGGGCCGCACACGCATGGGAAAACTGTCCATTCTGTGCCTGTGTATTTTGTTGGTGAGAGGAGGTGATGCAAATCAGGGAAGTCCATCCACAAGAATAGCCCAAGCATACCAACCAAAATAGAGGAGAATATAAAGATGCATCGAAAAATTGTTTATATTGTGTTGATTCTTGCCATGGCGTTATCCGTGTCGACTTCTGTGTCGGCCCAGGGAAGTCAATCGCCACTTGCGAAAAGCAACGCAAAGTCATACATTGTCGTCATGGCGGCTGATCCGATCATTGCTTACGAAGGCAATGTAGCCGGATACGCGGCTACCAAACCTGGCAAGGGTGAAAAGATCAATCCCAATAGTGCCCATGTGCGCAAGTATGAAAAATTCCTGGAAAAGAGTCATAACAACACCCTGGCCTCGGCGGGCGTCTCGGCCAATTCGAAGATCAATGATTATACGTTTGCGCTGAATGGGTACTCTGCCATCCTGACCGATGCTGAAGTCAAGCAGGTCAGGGGACAGGCTGGCGTGATGATGGTTCTGGAGGATGAACTGCGTCAGCCAACGACGGACAGCAGCCCGGGTTTCCTGGGTTTGACTGGTCCAACTGGCGCCTGGCAGAAGGGCTACACCGGCGAGAATGTGGTGGTCGGTGTGATCGATACCGGGATCTGGCCGGAGCATCCCAGCTTTGCCGACGACGGCAGCTACGCTTCATTGCCGGATTATGCAGGCTTGCCTTGTGAATTCGGCAACACTGCGCAAAACCCGAACGATGCGCCTTTCACCTGTAACAATAAGCTGCTTGGCGCGCGCCAGATGTTGAATACCTACCGCTTGTATTATCTCGATCCGGATGAGTTTGACTCGGCTCGCGATGACGGCGGTCATGGCACGCACACTGCTTCGACGGCTGCCGGTAATTCCGGCGTGGAAGCCAATGTCCTGGGTGTGCCGCGCGGCAGCATTTCCGGCATGGCCCCGCGTGCACGCGTGATTGCTTATAAAGCCCTGGGCAACCTGGGCGGCTTTGGCTCCGATCTGGCTGCGGCTATCGACCAGGCTGTTGCGGATGGCGTGGATGTGATCAACTACTCGATCGGTTCCAGTTCTTACGCAATTGGTCCCGATGATGTCGCCTTCCTGTTTGCAGCGGATGCGGGCGTGTTCGTCGCCACATCCAACGGAAACAGCGGTCCGGCCCCGGCTACGACCGGTTCGCCTTCATCCGTGCCCTGGCTGACCAGTGTGGGCGCCAGCACGCAGGCTCGCTACTTCCAGGGCTCGGCCAGTTCCAGCGATGGCTGGGAGTACTTCGGTGCTTCGATCACCGGGGGCACCGACGAGTTGCCGCTGGTGGATGCGGCCAATGCCGGTGACGAATTGTGCGGTCCCGGAAATCTAAATGCCTCGGTGGCCGGTAAAATTGTGCTTTGTAAGCGTGGCGCCTATGATCGTATCCAAAAAAGCTACGCAGTTTATCTGGCGGGCGGCGCGGGCATGATCATGTATAACGCCTTTGACGGCCAGGATCAGGAGACCGATACGCATTGGGTCCCCTCGGTTCATATCACTTATTCCGACGGCCTGGCGATCAAGAGTTATATTGCAGGTTCGGCCAGCCCCGTGGCCAGGATCAACGGTGGTGAGAAGATCACGGTCGATGCACCCTGGATGGCTGCTTTCTCATCCCGTGGCCCCAACCGGCTCTCCGGCGATATCGTCAAACCCGATCTCACCGCTCCCGGCGTGCAAATCCTGGCCGGTTACTCGCCCTTCCCCGATCCAGGTGAAGTTCCGGGCGAATTGTTTGTAGCCATTGCAGGCACCTCCATGGCCAGCCCGCACGTCGCTGGTATTTTTGCGCTGCTCAAACAGGCTCACCCGGATTGGACTCCGGCCATGGCCAAATCTGCGCTGATGACCACTGCCTATGGGAACGTCATGAAGGAAGATGGCGTCACCCCGGCCGATCCATTCGATATGGGTTCCGGTCAGGTCAATCCGGGCAGCCCGGTCCACAAAGGCTCTGCCTTCCAGCCTGGCCTGGTTTATGATGCTGGCCTGTTCGAGTACGCCGCTTTCACCTGCGGCGCTAATCTGGGTGTCTTTACCGCTGGCACCTGCGCCTTCCTTGATTCGGTTGGCGTTCCCAGCGATCCCAGCGACCTGAACCTGCCCTCGATCGGTATCGAGGGACTGGCTTCGAGCCAGACCGTGCAGCGCACAGTCACCAGTGTTGCCAAGGAAAACGGCTGGCGTGAGTACACAGTTTCGGTTCATCCGCCTGCAGGCTACGATGTCTCTGTTAGCCCATCGACGATCCGCCTCAAGAGCGGTCAATCTGCCACATACTACGTGACCGTTACAAATGTGTCCGGCTCGGCTGATGTGTGGAGCCATGGGTCACTGACCTGGACTGACAAGACTGGCAACTACAGTGTCTACAGCCCGATTTCAGTCAGTGGAGCACTGTTCGATGCTCCACCCTCGATCACAGGCAGCGGCGCCTCCGGCTCGGCCAACTTTGATATCGGCTTCGGCTATACCGGTGCATACACGGCTGCCCCGCATGGCTTGG
>CAYOUV010000135.1:0-2653 GCA_964407265.1 uncultured Anaerolineaceae bacterium
CTGCGGGATACTGCCTGAGAGCGAACGGCTGGACATTCGTCCAGCACTTTGCACAGTGTGTGCACGGCACTCGTCGGTGCCTCGAAGGTGTATATCGCACACCGTTAGCCAGCCTCTGCAAGAGGAACGTCTTTCGAAGATAAAGGGAACCTGCTATGGGAATAAGCGTTCGCAAAGCAACTGCCGACGATTACAATACCTTATGTGAACTGTTCGATGAATTAGACGCTTTACATCGTGACAATCTCCCTAACTTATTCCAAAAACCAAGCGGCCCCGTCCGAGAACAAGCTTACTATTTGGAACTGATCGCGGATGAGAACGTTGGCTTGTTTGTCGCGGAAGCGGGCGAGAAACTCGTTGGATTTGTTAACGCAATTGTCAAAGATACGCCCGCTATTCCGGTTTTTGTCCCTCGATGTTATGCAGTTGTTGATGGCATTGTTGTAAAATCAGGATTCCAGAATCAGGGGATAGGAAGCATGCTCATAGATAAAGCGCAGGAATGGGCAATTGCTAAAGGTGCAACATCTATCGAGTTGAATGTGTATGAATTTAACCAGACTGCGATCTTCTTCTATGAAAGACTTGGCTATCGGACTTTGAGTCGGAAGCTGAGCAAGGAATTGAAGATGAATGAAGCGGCTGGCTAGCAATGCGTGCACGCGGGCAAGTGGGATTCTCAGCGGATTGCTCTCTCGCCCGCCCACCTGCGGGTAAAGCACACCGTTAGCTTCCTGAGGAAAAATGTGGGAAAGGGCAATAGGAATGAAGATCGTCAAGATGATTGCCTTTGGGGTAATTGGCCTTTTTATAGGGCTAGGCTTTTTGACCATCACAGAATCTGGCTACTTGCAGCGATGGAGAAAACTATCTACGCCTCCACAAAATGTATCTGAATATTTTTCTGCAGGCGAAGAGCAGAATTCTCCATCCCCCGTGAAAATCACAAAACCTTGCGATTACTCATCGCCTGAATTCTCTATACTATCAAACTCTCCTCAAAATACAGTTGATTGCGTTCAACGTTACGAAATCTATTCGGATGGTTATGGTCGATTCGCCTCCGTGCTTGATAATAATGGGAACGTCTGGGAATGGGCGCACGTCGTTACAGCTTACGATTCCTTATCCACAGGGGTATGCTTACCAAGTTTAGGTTTATTCGTCGGAGTAGTAATCGCGTTTTTGGCAAACCGGCAAACTGACAGAGATAATGCACATTGAATGGCTCCAATCGAAAAGTAAACTGCCCAACAAAGCGCACTGAGTAACTGCTCCGAGATTCGCCCCTGCGGGATACTGCGTGAGAGCAAACGGGATGATATCGCGAACGCAAACCATTGGCAGGAGAGGGGACTTGATGGGGATGCTATAATGATTTCAACAATTCAATTCGACCTGACGGAAGGCGGCTGTAACCGATGAGATTGCAGCATGCTAGTTTGATGGAGGAGTGGAATGTCCGAGATCCAGAGTGAATCTGGCATGGCAGACATCAATGGCGCTAATCTGTATTACGAGCTGGCAGGTCAGGGCTGGCCTTTCGTGATGGTCCACGCCGGCGTAGCTGACAGCCGTCAGTGGAATAACGAGTTCCCTTATCTCGTGCAGCGCTTCCGGGTGCTGCGTTACGACATGCGCGGCTATGGTAAAAGCGAACCGGTCACGGGCCAATTCAGCCATCTGCAGGACCTGAAAACTCTGTTTGACTACCTGGAGCTTGACGGTCCCTTTATCATGATGGGATGTTCGATGGGCGGCGGGATGGCCATGGATTTCGCCTTGACGAACCCGCAGTTGGTCCGGGCCTTGATCATGATCGGCTCAGCTCCGAGCGGTCTGGAGTTGGATACGCCCACCCCGGCCAAATTCGAACAAGCTGAACAGGCTTACAACGACGGTGACCTCGACCTGGTGGCTGAGCTTGAAACCCAGATCTGGTTTGACGGGGAAGGGCGCACGCCCGAGCAGGTGGATCCGGCCATGCGCCGGTTGGCTTATGAAATGGATCGCCTGGCGCTCGCGCACGAGGCCAAACGCCTCGGTACCAAGCTGCCTGACAGCCTGGTGCCAGCCGTGGAGCGCCTGCACCAGCTGCAGATTCCGGTGCTGGTCGTCGTCGGAACGCACGACACGCCATTTTTACTGGCCGCGGCTGACTACATGGCGGATGCGATTCCCAATGCCCGCAAGGCGCTCATCCAGGATGCCGCCCACTTGCCCAATATGGACCAACCCGCCGAATTCCAGCGCATCCTGACCGAATTCCTGGATACGCTCCCGGATTAAAAACTTGAACGACCGCCGCTGGGCGGTTGATTACCAACCAGGATCGGACCAATAGGTTGGATTAGCCCTCGATAATTGCCGTGTTATTCAAAGCCACTTTACTCGTTGATCTTTCGGCGATGGCCATCACGCTCTGGATGGCGTTCTATCTCTTTGCACGCGGTTTCCCAAGCCGGATCACATTAAGGGCAGTGATTGTATTACTGGCCCTGTCCATATTCTTCTTCAGCGCTTATACCAATCTCTTTCACCAGTTGACGGGCACAGCCGCATTGCGCGCCGTGATGTTGATTATTGGGTTGGGAACCTGGTACAGCCTGACCGATCAACTGGCAGCCGGTCGCAACCGCCAACGACTGTT
>CAYOUV010000136.1:0-2628 GCA_964407265.1 uncultured Anaerolineaceae bacterium
GCACCTGTCAGTATTATAGACGTGCTTGGGTTGTTTGGTCAAATTTCCTACTTTATTCATCCCTCGCAATACAGGGTAAACAGCCAAGACGGCCCTCACGGGCCGTCTCGCGAACTTCCAGAAAAATTTGAATGATTTTGTGATTTAGAAGCCTTCAAGCTTGGAAAGATCGGCCGCGCGGTCGGCCAGCCCCGCAATGCGCTGTAACAAACCCAGGCGGTTCTGTTGAACAGCGATATCCTCGTCCATGACCAGCACGTCGTCGAAGAACTTGTTTACGGCCGGAATCATCGGCAGGAAGGCGTTGAGGAAATCGTCCACCGAGCCGGTCGCGCGCGGGGTCGACTCGGCCTGCAGCAGCGCCGCGTACAGGTCGTGCTCGGCCTGCTCAGCGAAAGCCTCCGGATTGACCGGGTACATCTCCGGTTGGTCGCGGGTGATGCGCACGCAGCGTGCGTAAGCCGGCAGGATCGTATTCCAGTCCTCGCGCCCCACCCAGGCCTCCATTTGCTTCACAGCGCGGGCAGCCGAGGCCGGGTCATGGCTCTGCACGGCCAGCACCGCCTCGACCACATCGTAGCGGTTGCCAGCTTCCTTGAGCAGCACATTCAGGCGGCCGCTGATGAACTCCAGCACCTGGGCTTGGACCTGGTCGCTGACCTTGATCGGCTGCAGTTTGGCAGCTTGTGCGACTGCCCGGCGCAGGTCAAAGGACAGGTCGTGCTGCATCAGCGGTTCGACCACGCCGATGGCGGCCCGGCGCAGCGCAAAGGGATCCTTGGCCCCGGTCGGGACCAGTCCGGCCGCAAACAGCCCAACCAGTGAGTCGATCCGGTCAGCCAGGGCGACGGCCAGCCCGGGCTTGCTCTGCGGGACGGTCTGGTACTGCTGGCCGATGGCTTCGGCCACAGCCTGGTTTTCACCTGAGCGCAGGGCGTATTCGCGCCCGATGATCCCCTGCAGGGAGGTCATCTCGACGCACATCTGCGTCACCAGATCGGCTTTGGCCAGGTGGGCGGCGCGGCGCGCAAAGACGGGCTCGTCTTTCTCCAGGCCGAGCATGGGGATCAAGTCCTCCACCAGCTTCTCGATCCGTTCGGATTTGTCGAGCATCGAGCCGAGCTTGGTCTGGAAGATCAAGCCCGAAAGCTGGGGGCGGTAATGCTCGAGCGGGTGCTTGAGGTCCTCGCGTACAAAGAAGTTGGCGTCCGCAAAGCGCGCCCCCAGCACGTGCTCGTTGCCCTGCCGCACCAGATCGAGGTATTCTTCGTCCCCGTTGCGGATGGCGATGAAGTTGGGCAGCAGTTTGCCGTTCTTCTCGAGCGGGAAGTAGCGCTGATGCTTGCGCATGACCGAGATCAGCACTTCGCGCGGCAGCTGCAGGAATTCGGGGTCGAAGCCGCCCAGCACGGCGGTCGGTTTTTCGACCAGGTTGGCCACTTCAGCCAGCAGCGCCGGCTCGAGGATGGCTTCGCCTTTGACGGAGGCCGCGGCCTTTTTGACTTGCGCCTCGATCAGAGCTTTGCGCTCTTCGGTATCGATCACGATTCCGGCTGCCCGGATCACATCAAAATATTTTTCAGCCGAGGAGATCCCGATTTCAGGCGAATCGTAGGGTCTTAACCCACGAGTCACATTGCCCGCAACAACTCCCGCGTATTCGAACGGAATAACAGTCTCTCCCAGCAGCGCTGCCAGCCAGCGGATGGGGCGCGAGAAGGCCACGCCGCTCTCGTTCCAGCGCATGGACTTGGTAAAGTTGATGCCCGCCACCAGTCCAGGCAGGGCTTCGGCCAGCACCTCGGGCGCCGGGCGGCCGGTCTCTTTGACGAGCGCCACCACGTATTCTCCGCCGTCGATCGGACGCACTTCCAGCGCGGAGACCTCCAGGTCCTTGCCGCGTGCAAAGCCTTCGGCGGCTTTGGTCGGCTTGCCGTCCGCGTCGAAGGCGCGTTCGGCCGGCGGACCCTTGACCAGTTCCTCGCGGTCGGCCTGCCGGGGGGCAAGCCCGTCCACGAAAACGGCCAGCCGCCGGGGCGTGGCCGCGATCCGCAGCCCACCGTGGGCCAGGCGCAGTTCGTCCAGCCAGGCCGGGACACGTTCGCGCAGCTGCGCCAGCGCAGCCTCCACATCCCCGGCGGGCAGTTCCTCCACCCCGATTTCGAGCAGGAAGGGCTGTGCGGATTTGGGAAGCGGCAGCTTCGTCGTCGATTTTTCTGCCTGGCTAATTCCCGATTTCTTTAACAGCGGATACTCTAACGCCTGGCGCTGGGCCAGGTAAGCCTCGGCCACCTTGCGGGCCAGGGCGCGCATCTTGCGGAAGAAGGCCTGACGCTCGGTCACGCCGATCGCGCCGCGCGTATCCAGGATGTTGAAGGTGTGCGAGCACTTGAGCAGGTAGTCGTGGGCCGGCAGGACCAGTTCCTGGGCCAGGCAGGCCTCGGCCTCGGCCTCGTAGGCGGCGAACAGTCCGCGCAGGCGCTCGACCTCGGCCACTTCGAAATAGTATTTGGAATGTTCATACTCTTCGTTGCGGCGCACTTCGCCGTAGGAGATGCCCTCAGCCCAGGGCTCGTCCCAGATGGCGTCGGCGTTGTTGAGCGCGATCAGGATGCGCTCCAGGCCGTA
>CAYOUV010000137.1:0-2594 GCA_964407265.1 uncultured Anaerolineaceae bacterium
CTAAGGCAGGAAAGTTGCCAGCGGTCCCTGCGGATTGGCGATGGTTTGCAGCACTGCGTAAGGGATCAGTACGCTCTGTGGTCCGGCGGCGTAAGGTGCGACCTGGTACTCGTCGAAGCTCAGCAGCAGACCGTCAGGCGTCAGGTTCCAGTTGCGGTAATTTTCCTGGCTGGGCTGCGCTCCGTCGGGGAAATAGGCCTCCCCCAGCCGCTGGCGCAGTTCGCTGTCGCAGAAAGCGGCCAGGAAGGCCAGGTAGTCCGTCCCCTGTTGGAACAACTGGCCGAGCGCCAACTGCTCTCCGCTGGAAAGCTGGTAGTTGAAGGTCTGCGTGTAATGGTAGGGATGAGCCGCGCCGGCCGCGTAGCCATCGATCTTGAACTGCAGGCTGAGCAGGTCGCCGGGCGGTGAGAGAAGCGCGAAGTCCAGGTCGAAATAGCTGCCCGAGGGTGCGTCTGGAGGGACCTCGGTCAGGCCGTCCTTGAAGGATTGCACATCCGCCTGGACCAGTGCGGCCACTGCCTGGTTGAACTGCTGCACGTGCGGGTCGTCGCTGCCCTGCAGTACCGGCGTGCGGGTGGTCAGCGTGTAGGGCGGTGACTGACCGCTTTCGGATGCGGTTGTGAAGTCCAGCCTGACCACCTGGTCCAGGCTGAAGGGGCTGGGTGCGGGTCGCGGGGTGGCGCTGGCGGTGGAGGTGACCGGCGGGGTGCGTGTCGAAAGCGCGGTCGGGGTGGCGGCTGGTCCCGTCGGGTCGGCTGGCCTGGCAAACAGGGACGGCAGGACGCAGGCCAGCGAGCCCAGCCAAATCAATAGAACGCTGGTCAATGCTTGTACGGAACGTTTCATGGCAGTTGCGCCTCCACGCGAATAACGCGCGCGACCGGAGCGTTGCTTCCCTACGCGCTCTCCAGTCGATCTAGTCGGTCCCATCCCAGCCGAAGACTTTCAGATCCACCCGCTCTTTGGCGTCGAAGCGCACCCCTTCCTGCTCCAGCAGTTGGTGTTGTTTCTGTGCTCCCGGACGCGGGCTGATCTTACCCTGGGCGTTGATCACGCGCTGCCAGGGCACGTCATCGGGACAGGCGGCCAACGCCCCGCCCACCCAGCGTGGACCAAAGACACGATACGACTCGAAATCCACGCCCGGCGGCGGGGGCAGCATCAACGCAATCTGCCCATAGGAAGCGACTTTTCCCAGCGGGATGCGGCGCACCAGCACCCAGACCTGGGCGTAATAGGCCTGGATGTTCGGGGGAGACGTGAAACGCGACATCTCAACTCTCCTTGTAAATCAGGCGGAAACGCTCGCAAACCAGCGGCATCTCCTGGTTGGGCTGCTTGCCGATCTTTGGCAAGGTGCGCGAGAACATGCGCCAGTGCGCATTCCACCAGTATTCCAGCGAGCGGTCCCCTTCCCCTTCGGCGAAGGCGAATTGGGCCTCGACCTGGTTGAAGGGGAGCAGGTCGACCTGGGTGGTCTCGATGATGCAGACCGGCTGACCGCTTCCGTCCAGCACGAGCGTCAGCGTGCCCACTTCGGGAATGGATGCCCCTTCGGCTTCCCATTCCCACAGGGCCGAGCAGGTGGCGGTTTTCTCGCCAGCGACGATCAGGGCGCTGAGTTCGTCGGCCAGTTCGGGGTTGTCGCCAAAGGCTTCGGGCGCGTAGGGCCGGCTGCGCAGCGCTGAGTCGGCTGGCAGGCTGGCCCGGAACTGCTCCCAGTAGTCTTTGATGGCTTTCTTGTTCATTTGTGGTCCCACTGCCAGTCTTGCATGGTTTCCAGTGCGCGCTTGGATGTCAGGTCGAGCTGCAGCGGGGTGATCGAGACGTAGCCCTCTCTCAGCGCGCCGAAGTCTGTGCCGTCTTCCGAGACGCCGGTCGGCGGGTCGCCGCCGATCCAGTAGTAGGGGTGCCCGCGCGGGTCTTCACGGCGAACGAGCGCGTCGCGGTACAGGCGCAGCCCCTGGCGCGTGAGCAGGTAGCCTTTGATCTGGTCGTAAGGCCGGTAGGGCACGTTGACGTTCAACAGCACGCCCTCTGGCAAGCCGTCCGCCAGCACCTTCTCGGCCACACGTTGGGCTACCTGCCCGGCGGTGCTGTAGTCCAGCACACCGGGGAAGCGGTCGGGCGAATCGAGCGAGAAGGCCAGGCCGGGTACGTCGTCGATCACCGCCTCCATCGCAGCCGTGACCGTGCCGGAGTAGGTCACGTCGTGGCCGAGGTTGGCGTGCGGGTTGACGCCCGAGACCACCAGGTCCACTTTATCGACCAGGCCCAGCAGGGCCAGGGTCACACAGTCCGAGGGTGCACCATCGCTGGTCAGGGCCGGGCTGCCGTCGGTCAGCTTGGTCTCGCGCACGCGCAGCGGGCGTTCCATGGTCTTGACGTGCCCCGAAGCGGACCAGTTATGGTCGGGGGCCAGCACAGTGACCTCCCCCAGCGGGCGCATGGCCTGCGCCAAAGCCAGCAGGCCGGGGGCGGTTATGCCGTCATCGTTGGTGACCAGGATGTGCATCGGGATTACCTCTCTTCGCGTGGATCGGCACTATACCGACAGTGCGCTTTGCACCTGTCGGCACTATACCGACAGTGCG
>CAYOUV010000138.1:0-2561 GCA_964407265.1 uncultured Anaerolineaceae bacterium
GCGGTCATGTTGACCGAAATATCGATTGTCTGGCCTGGAGCGGTGGTCGTCAGCGGAGTCGATGCCGGGGCACCCATTTGTTCACCCTGTGCGTAATTTAGCGAATAATTCGAAAACCAGGTGCAGGTGCCGCTGTTTTTCAAGCGCCAGGTCTTGACAAAACTCTGGCCCGGGTTGAACTTGTCGTTGTCTTGCACGGTGACGTCCGCTACGAAATCAGCGCGATTGGTACAGCCCGTCGGGTTGGTTCCGATGGGCTCCAGGGTCGCTTCCACCGCGGCCGCCGTCTCGGTTGGCGGGACGGGGGTATCGGTCGGGGCTATGGTGGGTGGCACCTGGGTATCGGTGGCTTGAACGGGCGTTTCGGTTGGCGGTTGTGCGGATTGGGTTGCCGGGGTAGGGGAGCAGGCAGTGATGATAACGACAAGGATGGCCGCAACCGCAAGGAAAGATTTGACTTTCATCGCAGCTCCTTTTCTATTGAGATAATTATAGCCTGAATTGTCATTTATTTGTGAAAGTTGCAACCCTGGATGTGGGGTAAAATCCAGGGTGTTTGCCTGTAATCTACCGGAGGAAATATGCGCCTAGAAGATTTGAATTGGATGGAGGTCGAAAAATATCTCGAAGACGAAGACCGGCTGATGCTGGTTCTGGGCGCCACCGAGCAGCATGGCTACCTGAGCCTGCTGACCGATGCCAAGGTGCCGCTGGCGCTGGCTGACTCCGCTTCGCAGCAGACTGGCGTTCTGATAGCCCCACCGTTGAACTTTGGCTGCTCGCCGTATTTTCTGGCCTATCCCGGCACGTTCAGCCTGCGCGTCACGACTTTCGTCTCCGCCGTCGAGGACCTGGTTCGCTCAGCCTACGGTCACGGCTTCCGTCGCATCTTGGTGTTGAACGGCCACGGCGGCAACAGCCCCGCCCGCCACCAGCTGGTGGAGGTCGCCAACGCGCTGCCCGGGCTGCAGATCCGCTGGTACGATTGGTGGCAGTCCCATTCGATCGAGGCAGTGGCACACGAACACGGTCTCAAGCCCTCGCACGCCAATTGGCTGGAGGCCTTTTCTTTTACAATTGTCGGCGACCTGCCCGAGGGGGAGAAGACCCCGCCGCATGTTCCCAGCGCGGTGATGGATGCCAAGACCGCCCGCGAAGTCTATGGGGACGGCTCGTTTGGCGGTCCCTACCGCGCCAGTGAGGCACTGATGCACGAAATCTTCGCGGCGGCCCTGCAGGATGTGCTGGAAATGTTGAAATTCGAATGAAATCGCCCTTGACTTGGCCCTTCTAAGTCGGTATAATAACAGTTCGTTGGATGATATGAAATTCTGAGCAGCCGTACGGCGAGCGCTTGAGAAGAATGCTCTCAAAGCGCTTGCCTTTGTTTGTCTCACGTGCATACTCCGAGACGGTGGTTGCTCCTGGCATAACCAGGACTCGCATGGCACACGAGGAGAGGATATAAGTGGAAACTAAAGGGCTGACCGCACTCCGTATTAGTTTAGCATCACCTGAAACGATCCTAAGTTGGTCTTATGGCGAGGTACTTAAGCCGGAAACGATCAACTACCGCCGTCTGCGGCCGGAGAAGGATGGGCTGTTTTGCGAAGCCATCTTTGGCCCGACCCGTGACTGGCAGTGTTACTGTGGTAAGTATAAAAACCCCCGCTATAAAGGCATCATTTGTGACAAATGTGGCGTAGAAGTGACGCGCGCCTCGGTGCGACGCGAGCGCATGGGCCACATTACCCTGGCCACGCCCGTTGCGCACATCTGGTATACGCGGCGCATCCCCTCTTATCTGGGGCTGTTGCTCGATATCTCTCGCCGCAATCTGGACCGCGTGCTGTATTTTGCGCAGTATATCGTTACGTATGTGGACGAGGATGCGCGCCAGAAGGCACTCAAACGTCTGGAAGATGAGATCAGCGTTTCCGAGCGCGAGCAGGCAACCGAGATCAACGCCAAGATCGCCGAGATCAAAAAGAAACGTGACCAGAGCCTGGCCGAGATCAAACAGCGTCAAGCCGCACTCGAACAGTCGCACGACGAACAGATCGCGGCGAAGCTCGACCCGATCATCAAGGAAGGTCAGAAGCTCGAAAAACAGCTTCAAGATGGGATGGGCCAGCCCGCCAAGAAGGCCATCGTCTTCGAGTTTTCCAATGTGACGATTGCCAAGGCTGCTGAAACCATTGCCAACAAGCACATCAGCCAGGTGCAAAAGATCGTCCAGAAGGAACTCGAAGTCCTGGAAAACGATCTCAAGGACCAGAAACAGCGCGAACTCGAAGAACTCAAGATGGACGCGGCCCGTATCAAAGCCCAGGCCGATGAAGGCATGGAGGCGCTGCGCAGCCAACTTGAAGATCAGTCCAGTGTGGCTCAGAACCAGAACGCGCACGTGCGCGACGAACTGCTGGAACTGCGTCCCTTCACCTTCCTGAGCGAGACTCGTTATCGCGAACTCAAGCAGCGCTGGGGACAGGTCTTCCGCGCCGACATGGGCGCCGAGGCCTTCTTCGATGTTCTCAAGCGTCTGGACCTGCCCAAGTTAT
>CAYOUV010000139.1:0-2545 GCA_964407265.1 uncultured Anaerolineaceae bacterium
ATATGAGCCTGGGCGTAGCGCCCGCCGAATTTCCGCAGGCTGCGCGCCAGCAGGATTGCCTCGGCTTCCGAACCGCGGTTGGCGGGCATGAAGGCAAAAGTTAATTCATCCATCGTTTTTCCTTCCAAGTGCGAACAACGACGTCGTACTGTGAAAGCCAACCTGCTGCACGCGCTGGCGTAAGGTTTCGCCTCGCGCCTGTAAATCGGGGTGCCCGTCTGCGCGTTCCTGATAGCGCTCGATGATCTGGTTCAGTTCGTGGATGATTTTCGGAGAATAGGGGTCGCTTTCCATCTCGCTGAGATCGAAAAAGGCTAAGTCAGACAAATCCAGTCCTGCCACCAGTTCGACCAGTTCCCTGCGTCGGTAGGTTTGATTGTGGAGGAGGCCCCCCGCCGTATCAACCGCTGCCCACCAGTGGTGGAGTTCGACGTGCGTCAACTGCGTTTCGGCCTGGTGGTCGCGATACATCTCGGATATGATGAAGTGTCCGCCGGGGCGCAGCACGCGCTTCAGCTCGTACAAAGCCTGCTCGGGATTGGGAAGGTGATGCAGCGAATTGGCGATACAAACCGTGTCGAAGGTCTCGTCCGGGAAACCCATCTGCGCCACATCCATCTGCTTGAAACGGATTTTTTGCCTATCCCGGAATGCTTCGGCAAAAGCCGCCGCGCCGCGCTCGCTGTTGTCGATCCCAATAATTTCGTCAAATGCTTTCAAACCATCCACCAGGAAGCGGATAAAGCCACCGCTGCCTGTGGCGGCATCCAGTACTTTTCCGCCGGAAATGTGCCCGATCAATTCTTTTGCATCCATCCAGTTTCCCTTCCCAATGAATTTGGCGTGTCCCTTCCCTCCCGGTGCGCAGAAGCACACATCTATCCTACCTGATTTTTCCTCCAGCGGCACCCTCCCAAGGAGGGGTTTGATTTATTTTTTAGATAGATTTTGATACCTACTAAGGCCATTCACAGCCGGGAAATACCATATAATGGATAGGAAAATGACAATTAATTCATCTCTCAAGATTTGGGACTTTCAAGCACGCCTGACGCGCTGGTTGCTGACCTGGGCTGTGCCCAGCATCGGTTTGGGTTTTGCACTGCTGGCATTCGGCAATCATTTCTGGCAGGGATTCGGTCTGCAGGCCGCCGTCTGGGGCCTGGTGGACGCCGCTATCGCCTGGCTGGGCCGCCGTTCGGCCCGTAAACGCCAGGCGGCCGCCGGTGACTCCGAGCGTGTTGCGACCGACGAGGCCCGCAATCTGCGCCGCCTGCTGCGGGTCAACGTCTTCCTGGACGTGTTGTACGTCCTGTTCGGCGTCTGGCTGGCGCGTGGACCGGGCCTGACGAATGCCTTCTGGCTGGGCGGCGGCTGGGGCATCCTGGTCCAGGGCGGCTTCCTGCTGTTCTTCGACAGCCTGCACGCGCTGCGCGTTCCCCAGGAAGTGGGGAACTGATGGAAATCGAACACAGCTTTATCGCGACGAATGGCCTGCGCCTGCACGTGGTCCAGGCCGGGCCAACAGATGGACCGCCGGTGCTGCTGCTGCACGGCTTCCCGGAATTCTGGCGCGGCTGGGAAAAACAGATCGAACCGCTGGCCAAAGCAGGCTACCGCGTCATTGTGCCGGACCAGCGCGGCTACAATCTGTCGGACAAGCCGCGCGGGGTGAGAGCGTACGGCGTGGATCGTCTGGCCGCGGACGTGCTCGGGCTGGCGGATGCGCTCGGCTATCAAAAGCTCAACCTGGTCGGGCACGACTGGGGTGCGGTGGTGGCCTGGGCCTTTGCGCTGTGGCATCCGGAGCGGCTCTATAAATTAGGTATCCTGAACGTGCCGCACCCGGCCGTTATGCTGCGCTTCCTGAAACGTGACCGCGAGCAACTGCGCCGCTCGTGGTATGTCTTCTTCTTCCAACTGCCCTGGCTGCCGGAAGCCGTCTTCCGCGCCGGGAATTTCCGCGGCGGCGCGCGTATGCTGCGCGGCAGCGGCAAGCTGCATACCTTCACCAGTCAGGATGTGGCTGCTTATAAGCAGGCCTGGTCCCAGCCCGGCGCGCTGACTGGGATGATCAACTGGTACCGTGCTCTCTTCCGGCACCGCCCGCAGCTGCCCCGGGACTTGCGCGTGCACGTCCCGACCCTGATGTTATGGGGCCAGCAGGATCTGGCGCTCAGCCATCGCATGGCGCAGCCCAGCATCGATCTCTGTGACGACGGGCAGTTGGTCTTCTTCGAGAATGCCAGCCACTGGGTGCAGCACGATGAGGCCGAGGCAGTGACCCGCCAGCTGCTGGATTTCCTGCGGCCGGACGGGTAGGAAAAGCGGATTCCAGCGCATCCATATCGCTGTTAACAGGAGCTGAAAACATGGATCGTCCTTTTGTCTTCCTCAACGTCGCCATGAGCGCCGATGGCAAGATCGACAGCTTCGAGCGCCGCGGTGCAACACTCTCGTCTGCGCGCGATAAGGATCGCGTGGACTGTCTGCGCGCCTCGGCTGACGCAGTCATGGTCGGCGGGCGCACGCTGCTGGACGAGGA
>CAYOUV010000140.1:0-2497 GCA_964407265.1 uncultured Anaerolineaceae bacterium
TTTATATTTTCACCCGCGAGAATTTGCTCAAGCGCCATCATCGCATTGGCGAGGCCCCGCTCCTGTTTGAGATCGATCCTGAAGAAGCCTGGGATATCGACGAGGAGCTCGACTTTGCGATTTGCGACTTTTTGATGAGAAACCATTAAATGGACGCCAAATTTAATTCAATGAAGAAAAAGATTGGCCATTGGAAATCTTCCTGGGCACTTGTCATTATTTTATTTGTTGCTTCAGCAATTGCCTATCTGCCATTGGCCAGTCAAATTGGGTTTCTCAACGATGATTGGTATCTGATGTATGACGCTCACACACAGGGGGCGAGCTATTTTCATCAGGTATACAACAGTGATCGCCCTGCGCGCGCTTATGTGATGGAAGCTGCTTATGATTTATTTGGTGACAACACATTCGATTACCAGCTAAGTGGGTATTTATTCCGTTTTTTGAGCGCTATTTCCTTTTTCTGGATTTTGGCGCAGATATGGCCGCATCGCCGGCAATTGAATTTTTCTGCCACCCTGCTGTTTCTTCTTTACCCGGGTTTTTTATCGCAAGTCAATCCGATTGATTATCAATCCCAATTGTTTAGCCTGTGTCTGGCGATGGTTTCGATTGCCTTGACCATAGCGGCTATTCGAAGTTCCAACTTGTCTGCAAGAATACTTTTTACCATCCTGTCTATCTTACTGGGCATCGAATACCTGGCCCTGGTGGAATATTTTATCGGTTTTGAAGTACTGCGGTTCGCAATTGTGTTTTTACTCTTTTCAAGATCACAAGAAGTCTCTCTCAGGCAAAAAATCCTGCAGGCGTTTTGGGGTTGGTTACCTTTTGCTGCTGCGCCTGGAGCCTTTTTGATCTGGCGCTTCTTTATTTTTCAAACCGCGCGTCGCGCTACCGATATTGGGTTTCAGTTGGGACAACTGTTCTCGTCACCATTGGTTGGATTATGGTGGTTCGTGTACATGGTTCAGGATGTCATCAATACACTCTTCGTTGCCTGGGTTTTTCCGCTGTATAGTTTGGCATTCCAGATGCGTTTGCGAGATACCTTGATAGGTTTTGGACTTGCGGCTTTCGTCGTGTTATTGGTTGTTGCGGGTCTCCGCTGGGGGAGAGAAGCTGGATTGGAAACGGATGCAAGTTCAAACTCAGGATGGATGCGAGAAGCGTATTGGGTTGGGTTTGTTACAATTGTGGCCGGATTGGCCCCGGTCATCTTCGCAAACCGTCACGTTTCCTTTCCTGATTATTCACGTTACACTTTGGCCGCTTCGGTCGGTGTCGCCATTCTGATTGCGGCCATCATCGCCAACTTGTCTTCGCGCGCGCTCCAGACGGTGCTGCTGTCTTTTCTGGTGGCTGTATCCGTTGTGACGCACTATGCGAATTCTGTGAACGCGGTGGCAGCGACGAGCGAGATCCGTAATTTCTGGTGGCAGGTTGCCTGGCGCGCGCCGACCATCCGAGCGGGTACAACGCTTGTGGCTTCTTACCCCGAGGTTGGAATTCAGGAAGATTATTTTGTGTGGGGACCCGCCAACTTGATTTATTATCCCGAAAAGCAGAACCAGCTGCCAATCGAAATTAAATTGCCTGCGGCGGTCTTGAGCGATGGAGCTGTGCTTCAAATATTGACGGATAAAGGCCTGGAAACGCCTGAGCGTCGTGGAAATGTGCTGTCCCGGGACTTCAGTGATGTCCTGTTCATCGTACAGACGGCGCGGAACGGGTGTGTGCGCGTGATCGATGGAAATGTCCCCGAACTTTCCAGCCAGGATTCCCAGCGTACAATGTTAGTGGCGCCGCATTCACAAATCGATAACGTAATCCCCGACTCCAATTTTGCTACGCCTCCGGTGAGTATTTTTGGACCGGAGCCAACACATGATTGGTGCTACTATTATGAGAGTGCTGCCCTGGCCCGTCAGCGTGGAAATTGGAGTTCCATTCCCGGGTTGCGGGATGAGGCTCTTTCATTGGGGTTCTACCCGAACGATAGCGTTGAATGGATGCCGTTTTTACAAGCTTATACGGTTTTGGGCGATCTTGAAGGATTGCGATCTTTGAAAAACATTATTCTGGCTGATCGGTACCTGACCCAAGAAACCTGCCAAATTCTGACCGGTATGACCAAAACATACGAGATTGCTCCTGATGTCCAGTCTTTTGTTCAGAAGTCTTTTTGTGAGTGATATAGATATGAAAACAGTGCTTTTCACTGCCCCTTATATGATCCCCTTTTTGGATCGCTTTCGCCCGCTCTTCGAGAAATATGACCTTGAACTGATTGTCCCCAATGTTCGCGAACGGATGGAAGAAGCCGATCTGTTGAAGTATGCCGGCCGGTTCGATGGCGCCATCTGCGGGGACGATCGCTACACTGCACGTGTGATCGAAGCCTGCGCTCCGCGCTTGAAGGTCATCTCCAAATGGGGGACGGGCGTCGATTCGATCGACGCCGAGGCTTGCTCCCGTTTTGGGATCAAACTTG
>CAYOUV010000141.1:0-2429 GCA_964407265.1 uncultured Anaerolineaceae bacterium
GCTATACTTGGGGTAACCGAAACGGAGGCTCCCATGCGAAACCCCCTGCGCAACGCATTCTTGATCCTGCTCGCCGCCCTGCTGCTGGCCGCGGCTTTCCCGGTCCCGGCGCAAGCCCAGGGCATCGTCTACGGCAGCGACGTCCCGGCTGGGACGCTAGTCGATCAGGACCTGGTGTTGATCGGACAGAACGTGACCATCGATGGTGACGTGATCGGCAACGTCTTCATCCTGGGCAACCAGGTCACGGTCAACGGCACAATCGACGGCAGCCTGATCCTGCTGGCGCAGAACGCGGTCATCCGCGGCCAGGTGAGCGGGACGACCTACACGGTCGCCTTGACACTCGAGATGCCGGAGCAGGCCAGCCTGGGCCGGGACCTGTACGCCCTGGTCGTCAGCCTGACCAGCGGGGTGCAGTCTACTATCCAGCGCGACCTGTACGCCGTCAGCCTGGACGCCGGCCTGAATGGGCGCGTGGGGCGCAACGTGCACACCGCCATCGGGCCGATCCAGCTCTACAACGGGCTGATGCGCCTGCTGGGCTTCCCGGACCTGACCATCCAACTGCATTTCGACTTCAACCGTCCGCCCGCCGTACCGCAAGCCACGCCGACGAGTCTGGTCCCCCCACGCCCGCACCTGCGACTGGCCGCCACCGACCCAGGCCCGGGCTTCGATTGGACTGCCTGGTCCCTCGACCGCGCGCGCGATTGGCTAGTGCTGTCCTTGTTCGGGCTGCTGGCCTTCTGGCTGATGCGGCCCAAGTTGGAAGCGGCGGGCGAACCGCTGCGCCTGCGCCCCTGGCGCACGCTGGCGGTGGGACTGCTGGTGCTGTTGATCTCCGTCAATCTGTTCCTGCTGGCCATCTTGCTGGTGGCAGCCGTCTTTTCGCTCGGACTGGCGCTCAACTTCCTGGGGCTGTGGCAGCTTTCGATCCTGCTGTGGGTCGCGGCTTACGCGCTGCTGGCCCTGGCGCTGGCCGCGCTGTGGTTCCTGATCGTCTACGGCTCGAAGATCCTGGTCGTATCCGTGCTGACCGCCTGGTCCACCCGGCGGATCGAGCTGGAAAACGTCTGGCTGCAGGGACTGGCGCTGGTAGTCGGACTGCTGCTCTACATCCTGCTGGCCGCTGTGCCATACGTCGGCTGGATCATCACCCTGCTGTCCAGCGCCGCCGGATTGGGCTCCATCTGGCTGGCCTGGCGCGCTTCACGCCAGCCGGTCATGGCTGCGGTCGAAGCCCCACCCGAGACCAAGACCGGGTCCAAACCCGCCGCGCGCCCCAAGAAAGCCAAATGAACCCGTGAGGATATCCCGCCCGTGAAACTCAGCCAGTACATCGACCTGCACAAAGGCGTCACCTTCCTGGCCATCCTGGCCCTGATGGCTTTTTACCGCCAGTGGGATAACCCCACCGCCTGGGTCTACCTGGCCCTGCACGGCACCTACGGCCAGTTGTGGGTGCTCAAAAGCCGCCTCTTCCCCGACAAAAATTGGGAACACAGGGTCAGCGTGTGGTACGGCGTGCTGATCGCCTGGGGCGGGCTGACGCTCTACTGGTTCCCGGCCTGGCTGGTCAACGCTTACGGGGTGCAAGCCCCGCCCTGGCTGCCAGCTCTCGCCATCAGCCTGTTCAGCTTCGGGATCTTCTTCCACTTCGCGGCCGACATGCAGAAGTACACCCAACTGAAATTGCAGCCGGACAGGCTGATCACGGACGGGCTGTTCGCGCGCGTGCGCAACATCAACTATTTCGGAGAGTTCTTGATCTATTTTTCGTTTGCCTTGCTGGCGGTGAACTGGCTGGCCTTCATCCCGCTGGCAATCTTCATCGTCTTTTACTGGGTCCCCAACATGCGCCGCAAGGAGCGCTCCCTGGCGCGCTACCCGGAATTCACGGAGTACAAGCGCCGGACCAAGTGGTTCATCCCCTACATTTTTTAGATTGATGACGAGAAATACGTAAAGATCGCACCCGCAGCCGTCGCCTTGTATGCAGGCAAATACCTGGCGCGCGGCAGCTCTAACCAGACCCTGGAGGGGATTGGCAAGCCAAACGGCTGGTCATTTTGGAATTCCCCTCCAGCGAACGGGCCAAAGCCTGGCTCGAGTCACCCGAAAACGCCCCGGCCCGCGCCCTACGCCACAAGTACGCCCGCACCAATTCGGTGGTGATCGAGGCGAGTTGATACCCAGCTTTCCCCTGCTAAAGTAAAAACGCCCGGGAAGCCCCCTTTCGATGAAACACTTCTAAATGTGAAGCACATCACTTCTAAGAGTGATTTGGAACACTACCAAAAGTGTTTGGGATCGCTTCTAATTGTGTTGTGCATTACTTCTAAGAGGGATTAAGAGCTCTGCTAAATGTGTTGCAAGGCATTCCGGCGGATGAAGCCCTGCGGGCTTGTAAATAACTTCCAATGGCT
>CAYOUV010000142.1:0-2407 GCA_964407265.1 uncultured Anaerolineaceae bacterium
CTTTGTGCATCACGTCCGTCAAGCTGCCGGACGTTGAGCGTTCGTTTGCCTGGCGCAGCCAGGGAATTCGTCAGCAGCAATCCCACCTTTTGGAGGACGCCTATGCACAAAGGCAACCTGATCCTTGAATCACAGAAACAGATCCATGAAGTCAGTCCGCAAGCCCTGCTTGAGGATGCGCGAGTCCTGGTCGTCGGTTATTTCTATGCCGTCGACTTCGGTTTCGATGCCCGCACAGGGCAACATCGCGTGGGCAAAGACAGGCGCTGCACCTGTTCGCAAGGGGCAGACTGCCCGGCCATCCAGGCCGTGGCAGATTATCTGAAAGCCGGAGGCGAACGCGCCCCCGACCCACCGCCCGGATATTTCCCGGTCGCACCTGCCGCCTGTCCGGTCTGCGGGGCTGAGACCTATTACGTCGAAAGCCTGAGCAGCCGGCGCCGCGGCGCGGGTTGGGCTTGTATCAAGGGAGGCCAGTCCCATTATTGGGAAGCGCATACCAGCGTATTACGCGAGCTGCTTTCCCAGAACCCCTGGCTCTTTCCACCGATCGTTGCACCCGACGGGTCAGTTGTGTACCCCGGCTTGCGGCGCGACGAATTGATCACGCAAGACGGCCATCCGGGCCAGTAATCTCACACCCCCAACCCTGGGGACGGACCACCGTTCCCCTGCTGGGGCGTCGTCTGTCCCCAGGATTTTACAGAAAGGATGACAGATGACAAACACACTGCTCACGATCCCCCCACGCTACAAACCGCCAAAATTGAAGACGCTGCCTCTACGCGACCAACCGGCTTACCGGGTCAGTACCAATGTCGCGGCCTGCAGCCTGATCGAATTGCTGGCGGCGGTCGTTGGCGGCTCGAATCAGATCGAGGTCGCCGAAGGCCTGCTGGCGCATTTCAACAGCGGCTCACCGGCAGGATCCGGGCAAGCCTTAAAACGCCTGTATCACGCGCACGTCTCCGAGATTGCTGCGGTGCGCGGCATCGGCCAACAGACCGCCGTCCGCATCAAGGCGGCCCTGTCGATGGGCTTGAAGCTCTACGAACCGACCGAGGCACGGGCGACGATCAACTCGCCCGGCGATGCTGCGGCGCTGGTCCAGCACGAGATGAGCCTGCTGGAACAGGAATATCTGCGCGTGATCGTGCTCGACACCCGCAACCATGTGCTCGACATCGTGGAGGTCTATCACGGCTCATTGAACTCCTCGCAAGTGCGGGTCGCTGAGATCTTCAGGCCCGCCATTCAACGTATGGCCTCCGCGGTCATCGTCGTCCATAACCATCCCAGTCAGGACCCCAGTCCTTCGCCGGATGACGTGGCCGTCACGCGCGCCATGGTGCAGGCGGGCAAGCTGTTGGATCTGGAGTTGCTCGATCACTTAATCATCGGCGGCACGCGCTATGTCTCGCTCAAAGAGCGCGGGCTCGGATTTAGCTAGGAGGACAGAATGACTTCAGTTCCACTAAACTCCCCTGAACCAGAACAGCCCATCTTTTCCTACAGCCGCGCACAGGCTATCGCCGACGGCGTGCTGGTGGATGTGAGCGAAACAGCCACGGAATTGGGCTTTAAGATCCCCATGGCTATCACCGCTGACTTGCACGCTTGCCTGACTCCCTCCCGCGCCGATCAGGCTCATGGCCAGGATTACGATGGCCGGTTGTGGGACGTGCTGTGGTTGGCTGCCTTAAGCATCCGTTTGAACGATCGATATACGGATACGGTTCTCTTCAACGTCTTGCAACAAGAGACTGATTCAAAAACGGGGCGGCTCCAAACAACCAGCCTGCACCTGTGGGCTGTGTGCAGCCTCGGCGACGAAGGAGAACCGGTCATCACCGTCGGTTTTCCCCAAGATTTCTAACAGAACAAGGAGTACAGCATGAACGCTTCACCAAATCACCTCGGCCTACGGGTCGAGGACATTCAGTATTTCCCCGAACAGCGCTGTCCGTTGTGCGGTGCACCCGCGACCACCGACGAGCGCGGCAACTGGTACGTGACCTATAAAGATTTCTTCGGCTCCGCGCTACGGAACTGGGAGACCTACTTCGGGTACGTGCGCTTCGCCTGCGACTGTGATCACAAACCGGGACCCGGGGTACGGGTCGCCCGTCTGGGTGACGCTCTGATCCCTCTGGCTTTCTCCGGTAGAGAAGAAGCTGGATCACTTGGACTGGACGTGGACGTGCTGAATGCCCGTCAGGTGGCGCAAGCCGTGGATTTCCTGGCCAAGTATGCCGACCCGGCGCGCACCGCCACGCACGACGAACTGCGCTTGATGCTCTTTGAAGTCGCGTCCGGCGCGCTCAGTCCGGATCAGGCGCACCGTCTCATCCAGACCTGGTTGTTCGACGCTGCCGCTCAAAACCAAGAAGTTCATATTTCCAATCAA
>CAYOUV010000143.1:0-2237 GCA_964407265.1 uncultured Anaerolineaceae bacterium
TTCGGTCCGATCCGGCACCGGGCTTTTGCAACCGGCGGTGCCCCGACCGGAGGCGATCCAGTTGAGGCCAGGCGCATGCTGCTGGGAAATAACGATGTCACCCTGGGTGTTTCCCGCCCGACAAAAAGCATGGACTATTTCTACCGCAATGCCCAAGCTTATGAGACCTGGTTCGTTCACGAGGGCAGCGGGACATTCAAATCGCAGTTCGGCAACCTATTGTTCTACGAAGGCGATTACATCGTTATTCCCTTCGGCACCACCTGGCAGATCAAACTCGATACCGACCAGGCGCGCTTCTTCGTGATCGAAAACCCTTCGCAGATCGAGCCGCCGCGCCGTTACCGCAACGAGTATGGACAGTTGATGGAGCATTCACCTTACACTGAACGCGACATTCGCACACCGGAAGAACTTGAAACGCACACCGAACGCGGGGAGTTCGAGGTGCACGTCAAAGTCCGGGATCGCATCAGCCGCCACGTACTCGAGCATCACCCATTCGACGTGGTGGGCTGGGACGGCTATCTGTATCCGTGGATCTTCTCGATCCACGATTTCGAGCCGATCACCGGGCGCGTTCACCAGCCGCCGCCCGTTCACCAGACCTTCCAGGGACGCAATTTCGTGGTCTGCTCGTTCGTGCCGCGCCTGTTCGACTACCACCCCGAAGGCATCCCGGCGCCGTACAGCCACTCCAATGTCAACTCGGACGAGGTGATTTACTACTGTGACGGCAACTTCATGTCACGCAAGGGTATCAACCAGTACGATATCACCCTGCACCCTTATGGCTTGCCGCACGGTCCGCAACCGGGTGCGACCGAGGCTTCGATCGGCAAGGAAAAGACCGAAGAACTGGCTGTGATGGTCGACACTTTCTACCCGCTGCAACTGACAGCGGCCGCATTAGAACTCGAGAAGCCGGAGTACATGGCCTCCTGGCTGGAGGGCGACGGTGAGTAATTCCGAATGGGCGGCTCATAAACCGCCCATTTTATTTTGATACAATTAAGCCATGGAAATCAATCCCGCTAACCTGTCTCGCCAATCGGTCTATAAAATCCTGATCGGAGCGATCGTCCCACGTCCGATCGGCTGGATCTCGACCGTCAACGAAATCGGACGCCCCAACCTGGCGCCTTTTTCATTTTTCACGGCCGTTTGCCCCGAACCGCCGACGGTCTTGTTCTGCCCGATGGTGCGCGGCACGGATGGAGGACAGAAGGATACGCTCAACAACATCCGCGCCACGGACGAATTCGTGGTCAATATCGTCACCGAACCGCTCGCGCAGGCCATGAACATCTCCTCGACTGAGTTCCCAGCCGCGGTAAACGAATTCGAGGCCGCCGGTTTGACGGCAGTACCATCCCAAACGGTTTCTCCACCGCGGGTCGACCAGAGTCCGATCCACTTCGAGTGCCGGCTCAACCAAATTGTAGAGATCGGCGACCAGCCAGGCGGCGGAGCGGTCGTGATCGGGACCATCCAGCACATCCACATCGATGAGCGCGTGCTGATCGGCGCGGACAAGATCGACTGGGCTGCACTCCAGCCCATCGGGCGCCTGGCCGGCCATTCCTACGCGCGCGTGACCGATCTACTTGAACTGATCCGTCCGCCGTCCAAGATCAATAAGTCGAAATGAAAAAAGTCATCTGGTGGCCGTTCCTGTCTGAATTAATCGGAACAGCCTTGCTGATTGCAATCGGTGTATCGTTCGTGATCCTCGACTTCGGATCGGGAAGTCCGGTCGCCAGGTGGATTCCCGATGCGGGTACCAGACGGCTGCTGACGGGGTTTCTGTTCGGCTGCACCGGCGGATTGATCGCCATTTCGCCAATCGGAAAGGAAAGCGGAGCGCACATCAATCCGGTGGTCACGCTGGCCTTTTGGCTCAAGAATAAGATGACCAATTTGCATGCCAGCGGGTACATTGTGGCGCAATTGATCGGCGCCAGCCTGGGTTCTCTACCCCTGCTGGCCTGGGGTACAGCCGGGCGCAGCATCGATTTTGGTGCTACCCTGCCGGGTCCCGGCTATGGAGTCTGGTGGGCCGCTCTGGGCGAGGTCGTGACCACTTTTGCACTGATCATCAGCTTGTTTCTGTTTCTGGGTCAAAAACAGGTGCGGCGATTTACCCCCTTGCTTTTTCCATTCCTGTATGCCATCATGGTGTATCTGGAAGCTCCAATCTCCGGTACCAGCACCAATCCAGCCCGCAGCCTGGGACC
>CAYOUV010000144.1:0-2219 GCA_964407265.1 uncultured Anaerolineaceae bacterium
CGTCCAAGACCAGCACCCCGACCATCACGCGCACCCCCACTCCGAGTCGCACGCCGACGCGCACACCCACGCGCACGCCGACCCGCACCGCCACCGCCTCCCAGACTGCCACCGCCTCCCAGACTGCCACCGACACGGGCACGCCCACCGCCACCTTCACCCCAACTGATACGGCTACCCCCACCGCTAGTGCAACACCTACCAGCGATCCGTGGATTGATCCCGTGTGCGCGCAGGTCAATCTGCCCAGTTCACTCACGGACAGCACCACTTACCTGACTCTGGATATAACCAACAACGATCCAAGCACAATCACGATTGACGCCATGACTGTTGATTGGAATGTCGGCACCGCGGGCAGGATCCTGGAGGAACACCTTGGCGGCCTTTCCGCAAATGAATTGATCGGGAATGCGAATGATACATCTTCCCCCACTGGCTTCCCGACCCCGAATAATTTCACGGGGATTGTGGATCGCCGCCAAATCGCGAACGGGGTTACAAAAACATTATACATAAACTTCCAGGCTGCCCCGACAGACAGCGGGTATACCGTGCAGGTTCACTTCGCGCCAATCGACTGCCGAATCAGCGCCAGCAAGTAATTTCCCCTCGCAGATCATTCTCCATGGCTTTGGCACAAACATCCTCCCCCCTGAAAACCCTAAAGTCCGGTCTTCAGTTCCGCGAATATCGATTGCTCGAACAGATCGGGGTCGGCGGGCAGGGTGTAGTCTGGTCAGCGTTTGACCAGGGCCGCAGCGAGATCGTCGCGATCAAATTTAACCAGGTCTATGATTCAGACCGGGACCTGGCCGAGGTCATGACCTTTGAGCATGAATTGGAAAGTCTGCTCAAACTTGACCACCCTCACGTCCTTCCGACCTACGACCATGGCCTGGAAGACCAGGTGCATTATCTGGTTTCCCCTTATGTTACTGGCGGCTCGTTGTTCGAAAGGATCAAAGCCGGGCCAGTGCTTCTCGGGGAGGCCTTGCGCTACGCGGCCGAGGCGGCCTCGGCCCTGGATTACCTGCACAATCAGGGCATCATGCACCGCGACTTAAAAGCCTCCAACATCCTGCTGGATTTTAGCCAGCACTCCTACCTGAGCGATTTTGGATTGGCGCGCACAGTCACTGCCACCACGCAAGCCCTGCACACCGGACGCGGTACGCCGCCCTATTCGCCCCCCGAACAACATAAGCTGGCCGAGATCACACCCAAGTCCGATATCTATAGCTTTGGCATCCTGCTGTATGAATTATTCACCGGCCAGCTCCCCTGGGATGGAGAAAGGGTGCTCGGCATCCAGCAGCTTTACACAAAGGTTGAACTCCCTGATCCCTGCGAAATAAATCCCCAGCTGCCTCCTTTATTAAGTCAAGTGCTGCGGCGTGTCACTGCCGCTAACCCGGACTTGCGGCCGCGTTCGGCAGATGAAGTAATGCAGGCACTTTATTACGTCTTCAAGCTAAAGGACCCGAAATTACCGCAGGAGAGCTCCCTGGATCAGGCTGCAACCCGCGAACGGGAGGCTGTCCAACTGCTCAGTCAAAGCCTGGCGCACTGGCGGTTGGAGGCTGGAAAGCGCGAACTCGTCTTGACCAAATTTGCCCTGCTGGATCTGGCGCAAAAAAAGGAGGGCACCGAGGTCTCCCCCGAACTCAGGCGGTTCATGCTGTTCCATGCGCTGTCCTTTGGGTACGACGAGGCATACTGGTGGTCGCAGGTCGCGGATTCCGGGGAGCGGCTCAAGATCGCGTCGGTGCTGCTGGGATTGCGGAACGAAGCCATCACGGCCCGCGTGCTCGCGTATCTTGTCGGGGACCAGCGCCTCCGCGCCAAGCCGGTTAGTCTGCCCGGGGAAATCGCGACCTCACTGCTGGAGATGGCCGCCCAGACCAATGATCCGCTGCTGCGCGAGCAGCTGGTCGCCGGGCTGCTGGTTTTGATCCCCTCGCCGGCTAATTGGAATGACACATCTCTCGACCCGGACCAGACTAAGCTCCTGGCAAAACTGGCACTCGAAGACTCGGATTTTGGCGACCAGGCGGCGCGCTTGATCGGGCGCCTGCGCTCTCTGCCAGCGCTGAAGCTCCTTTTGGAAAGAGCGAATGAAAGCCGGCTGATTACCGCCCTGTTGGAGATCCGGCGGACGGCAGGAAGCCTGCCAGTTGCTGTGGGTAAAAGTCTCCGGCGCAGGGTCCTCCTGGAAT
>CAYOUV010000145.1:0-2110 GCA_964407265.1 uncultured Anaerolineaceae bacterium
AAAACTATTTAATACTTGTATAGTACAAGTAACAAAAAAACGAAACCGCTGTAATTAATATTTTTGCAAGGTCTAAAAAATACTTACTTTTTTGTAAGTGAAAAACAGCCCCCTTGTCAGGAATCCTTGATTTTTTTATTGCATTTTGACGCGTTCACATATTCGTTTGAATATATCACTTGATGAAAGCATTCATCAATACGACTAGCGATTTATGGTAAAATCGCCATCGCTCGGAGGGATGGCCGAGCGGCCTAAGGCGCCTGTCTTGAAAACAGGTATGGAGCAATCCATCGTGGGTTCGAATCCCACTCCCTCCGCTGACCGTCCAAACCGAGCCTTAATAACTGCATATGGGGAGGTGCCAGAGAGGCCGATTGGGCTCGCCTGCTAAGTGAGTGTCGGGGTTAAACTCGACCGTGGGTTCGAATCCCACCCTCCCCGCCTTCAAGAACGCGTCCGTTTGGGCGCGTTTTGTTTTCGCCCCTGGCCCCCCATGCAGGGGATGTTATTCGAATCCCACCCTCCCCGCTACGCTAAAAAATGCCCGTCAAATTGACGAGCATTTGGTTTTAATCGAGCACTTCGATTCGTTCGACCACGATCTGTCCACCGCCGGGGCTGGCTTCGGGCGGCAGGATGTAGAGCGTGCCCCAAATGCAGATGCGCTTTCCGCTGTCACGCAGGGCGTTGATCTGCTCGCGGATCGCAGGGGCGTTGGCACTCAACCCGAACTCGGTCCTCGGCGCATCCTCGCGGACGAAATAGCGTCCGAATTGGTTGCCGGGGGGATAACTGTAGATCTGTCCGGTCCAACCAGGGATCACTTCGCTGGCATTGATTGGAAATTCACCGCCAACAGCATCCGGTTTCTGATTCTCAAGGATTTCAAATGCTGTCACGTTCAAGTGCCCGCCAGACGGCGCGGGGACACCAGTCATCAGGGTGCCTGAAATATAGATTACCTGTTGTGTGTCTGCGGCTGTTGCAATGGCCTGGTTAGTCCAATCGTCCGTTGCGCCGATACCAAATTTCACTTGAGGTAGATCCTGACGCACAAAATAGTATTTGTACTGACTGCCGGCGGGGAAACTGTAGATAGACCCGCTCCAGCCATTAAATGGTTCAGAGATGACAGCCGAACCTCCGCTTGCAGATTCTGCAATCTGAACTGGGGTAGAGGTTGCATCTGCCATTGCCTGCGGCATTACCGTTGCAGGGACAACTTGCATTGGCAGGCTGATCCCAGAGGCAGGCACGTCTTCCGCCTCAGCCTTTGGGGCTAACGCAGCGCAGGCGCTCAAGCCAATCATCAGGCTCAAGCAAAGAGCCAGCAGGGCGTTGGGTTGGTTAGGTTTCATAAGCTTTTTCTCCTTATCGTGCAATTAATCACAATAAGGACGCGGAACAACCCACAAAGGTTCCCCAACCCGGTTACCGCTCTCGAAATTGATCCCGGCTTGTGCTGTGTTGATTAAATTTCAATCGTGAGAAATACCTGCGCACAGTGGATGGCGTATTCCCAGTCTGCACCAGCCTCGTTCAGGCTCCACCAGGCCGAGAGCACGGCGTAGGCAATGGCCCAACCACGTATCCGCTCAGAATCGAATCCCAGCCGCTCGGACAGGATTGCCAGGCGACGCGCGCTCAGGTGGGTGGCATCCGGCTGATCCAACCGACTCAAGGGATTGATCAAGAACGGTCCCAGCTCATATTCCGGGTAGCCGATCACGCCTTTTGGATCGATGGCCAGCCAGCCACGATCGGATTCGAGAATATTAAAATGGTGAAAGTCGCCATGCAGCAGTGTCTGCGGGCGATCTTCGGTGAAGAAGTCGGCAATCAGCCCCTCGGCAGTTTCCACAACCCGCTCAGGAAAGGGTCCGGTTCCACCCTCGAAGCGCTGACGTAATCCTTTGAGGCCGTCGAACCAATCACGTAAAGAGATGAATTCGCTATGTTCCTGGGCGGGGGCGTGCAGCCTGGTCAGTACCTGTGCAGCAATGGCAGTCGCCTGATCGTCGTCAGGCAGGCTACTGAGCATGTGGCCGGGACGCAGGCGTTCGAGCAGCAACATGCCCTGTGCAGGATCGGCTTCCAGCAAACGGAC
>CAYOUV010000146.1:0-1912 GCA_964407265.1 uncultured Anaerolineaceae bacterium
GTTGCAAGCAACTCCAGGTCGCACAATGCGCGCATAGAGATCTTGATCGACGGCAATTTATGTAAACGGGCGTTCAATGCTTCCCGCTCGTCGCCGGAGACAACCAAATCGACTAGATTTCCGCCATAAGGGGAAATTAAATTTGCTTTCGACATTCAAAACTCCTTGAATACACAGCCTAACTGTGCAGATTGTGCCTTTTGTGACACGAAGAGCAATTATAGCATTTACTAGTTCGAAACACAAAACAGGGATATGACTTATTCGGCAACAACCCTATTTCCGAAACTCTTTGGCCGCCAGGGCCAGTTCCAGCGCCCGGACGCCGTCGTCCAAGGTGCAGACCGGTTCCGCCTCCCCACGGGCGACTTCCAAAAAATGCCGCATTTGCGCCATGAAGAGTTGGTTGCGCTCGAAACCGTCCGGAACGGGATAGCGCGTTTCGACGGCGGGAGCGGGCTGGGCGCGAATCTCGCCGAAGGGGTCCGGCATCCGTAGGTGGATCAACGTTCCGTCGGCGTTGTCCCAGCGCAGCGTGCCGTTTGTCCCGACGATTTCCAGCCGGTGGACAGGCGGGCGCTGAAAATAATTGAGGTGCACGCCACCGATTGCACCGTTGGCAAATTTCAACCCGATTTCGGCCACGTCCTCAACCTCCAGCTCGAGCGGTGAAATGTGACCATTCAAAGACCAGAGCGAATCAATCTCGCCAAGCAGGTAGCGCAGGTAATCCAGCGGATGCGTCAGGGTGACGATCACACCACCACCCAGTTCGGCGCGGGCAGCATAGCTCTGGCGGTAATCCTCCCAGGGATGCCAGTTGGGCAGGTACTCACCCCAATGGGCATGCACAGTTAGCACCTGACCCAGCGAACCGTCTCGAATCAGTTCGCGAGCCTGATTGAGGGTCGGATGGTAGCGGAACTGGAAACCCACCAGGATGCGGCTGCCGCTTTTCTGCGCAGCCTGGCGTAAACGATCCAGCCCGTCCAGTGAGTGCGAGACCGGTTTCTCGAGCAGGATATGGCAGCCCGCTTCAGCAGCCGGGAGGGCAACCTCCAGATGCAGCGCGGTCGGGTTGGCAACGATGACCGCCTGCGGCTTGTGTTTTTGCAGGGCCGTTCGAAGGTCGGTCTCGACGGGGTAGCCCGCCAACTCGTCGTCCGGCAGCGTGGCGCGATAAGTGCGCAGCAGTACCAGGTCCGTTTCCCCCAACGCGAGCAGGTTGCGGAAATGTCGTCTGCCAATCGAGCCGAGGCCGGCGATAAAGATTTTCATCAATACCTTTCCTTACCACAAAGAGCAAAAAGAATCACAAAGGGTATTCTTTGTGTTTCCTCGTGCAGCTTGTGATTAATTACCAGTTTTTATCATTCTCGTAACGCCAGCGCACCAACATTTCACCTGCCACATCCTTAAACGCAAACTTGTCTTGCTGGCTGAACAGGCGCGTCCAATTGCCAGCCTGCCCTTTTGGCAGGAAGGAAGCGATCTCCTCATTACGGTTTGCCTGCCACTCCTCATCGGGATTGGAGGCCATCTCTTCCAGGATGGCTCTTTCGAGTGATGGGTCAGTCTCGACACCCAGGAAAGCCCACAGTTTTTTCATCTCGTTATAGGGACTTTCGAGCAGATCCTCGTAGCGTAAGCCAAAGAAACTGTCGCCAAACAGGCGGTGGGACTCGGCTTCGGTCTCCTGCAGATCGTGCGCCCAACCCCCGGCGGTGCGGCGGATGAAGGAATCGGTGAAGATCGAGCGACGGCCATCGCTAAAAGGCGTGGGATCCTGCCGCAGGTCCGCGATGATGCCTTTGTCCTCGGCAGTCAGGAATTTGGATTCTTCGACGAAGTTACGGAAGCGCTCCGAGATGATCACATCGCGTCCATCCCGGACGATGTAGACGATCTTGGC
>CAYOUV010000147.1:0-1904 GCA_964407265.1 uncultured Anaerolineaceae bacterium
AGCTTGTGCACCACCTCCAGGATGCCCTGGTCGGCTTTGTCGAAGTCGAAGATGTAAAAGTCCGGGTTCATCATGCCAACCAGCAGCACACCGCCGGGTCGCAGCACGCGGAAGCATTCCTTCCAAACCGGGCACACTTGGGACATGAAGACAGTCGAGACCGGATTGAAGACCAGGTCAAAGCTCTGGTCGGCGAACATCGACAAGTCGCGCGCGTCGCCCTCGACCGTGCGCAGATTCGTCAGGCCCTCGCGTTCGGCCACCATGCGGTCACGCTCCAGTTGCCTGGGCGAGTTGTCGAAAACGGTCACGTCCGCGCCGGCGGCGGCGAAGATCGGTCCCTGCTGCCCGCCGCCGCTAGCCAGGGCCAGCAGATCCAGGCCGGGCAGGGGTGGGAACCACGCACGCGGCACCGGTTTTTGCTGGGTCAGCAGCACGGACCACTCGCCGCGGCGGGCTTTGGCGATCTCTTCCGGACTGACCGGCAGGGTCCAGGGATTTTGACCGGCTTCGACCTGGCGGTCCCAGGCTTCACGGTTGTAGGCACGGATGTCCATCGTGGCTCCCAATAGTCAAAGGATCAGGGTTTGCGTGAGGTGATCAGGTTGTAAATCTCGCGCCTGGCCCAGCCGGAATGTTCCGCCAGTTCCCCCGCGATCTGTTTGGCAGGTTTACCGGCCTGGCGCTCGCGCTGGATGGCTGCCAGTAGTTGAGCCTCGGTCCATTGGGTCACGTCTTCGGCAGGTTTGCCGGCGACCACCAGCGTGAATTCCCCGCGCGCAGGCTGGGACTGGAAATATTCCAGCGCAGTGCTGAGCGTGCCGCGCCAGAACTCCTCGAACAACTTGGTCATTTCGCGCGCCACGCAGATGCGGCGATCCCCCAAGAGGGCGAGCATGTCCTGCAACGCAGCGACCAGCCGGTGGGGTGATTCGAACCAGATCAGCGTGTAGGGCTGGGCTGCGATCTCCTTCAGGCGGGCGCGGCGGGCGCTGGCTTTATGCGGCAGGTAGCCGAGATACAGGAAACTGTCAGTCGGTAGACCGGAAACGACCAGGGCTGAGACCGGCGCAGAAGACCCCGGGATCGGGCTGACGGCGTAGCCCGCATCAAGTGCAGCGCGCACCAATTCGTAGCCGGGATCGTTCAATCCGGGCGTCCCGGCGTCCGAGACAAGCGCCACATCCCCAGTGGCGAGCGCTCCCAGCACGGCTTCGATCTTGTTGCGTTTGTTGTGCTCAAAGTAGCTGGTCAGCGGGGTTTCGACCCCGAAATGCTTGAGCAATTTCCCGCTGTGGCGGGTGTCCTCGGCAGCGATCAGAACCGCCTCGCGCAGGATACGTACGGCACGCGCGGACATGTCTTCCAGGTTGCCGATCGGGGTGGCGACGAGATAGAGCGTGCCCATGGGGTGATTTTATCATCTCGGATGCTATAATCTGGCGGGATTTATCCAGCGATTTTTGCAGAGTGGAGGCAGGATGATCGTCGTTTCAGACTTAATGGGCACGTTGACCACCGGCTCGCCGGTGCTGGGACTGGTGGACTGGGTGCGTCACAACCAGAGTAAATGGCAGGCGAACTGGTACATGGCTTCTACGATCCTGCCCGGTTATCTGCTGGCCAAGAGCGGACTGATCGATTGGCAGAGATGGGGGCAGGGCTTGATGGTGAGCAGCCTGTCGATGATCAAGGATGTCACCCCGCAGAAGTTCGACGAAGTCGCCGAATGGCTGGTCGAGGTTGACCTGTGGAAAAAACGTCACGAGGATGTCATCCAGCGCTTGATTGATCATGTCGAGAACGGCGCGCAGGTCTACATTGCCAGCAGCGTGTACGAATCAGGCGTGGCGGCTTTCGCCCGTCGTATCAGCGTCCAGGCTGCCCCGAAAGCTGCAGATCGC
>CAYOUV010000148.1:0-1884 GCA_964407265.1 uncultured Anaerolineaceae bacterium
TGCGCGCCTCGGCTGACGCAGTCATGGTCGGCGGGCGCACGCTGCTGGACGAGGACCCCAGGCTGACGGTCAAATCTGCGGACCTGCGTGCCGAACGCCAGGCGCGCGGCCTGCCGCCCAATCCCGTTAAAGTCGGGATCGTCTCGCGCGCCGACCTGCGGCCGGATTCTGAGTTCCTGAATGCTGGTCCTGCGCGCGTCCTGCTCTTTACCACTGCGCAGACCTTGGCTGCGCAAGTCGAAATCCTGCAAGCTTGCGGCGCGGAAGTCTTCCTGCTGGGCAAGCGGCGCGTGGACCTGGTAGCTGCCTTAAGTATGCTCAAAGAACTGGGCCTGGAGCGCCTGATGGTCGAAGGCGGTGCGACGCTCAACTTCGAGTTGCTGCGCATGGGTCTGGTGGACGAAATAACGGTCTACCTCGCGCCGCTGGTACTAGGCGGGGAAAACGCCCCGACCCTGGCAGGCGGCCCGGGCTTGGTCCGTTTCGATGCGCTGCCCCTGTCCCTGGTCTCGGCCGAGGCCTGGGATGACGGCGGCGTGCTGCTGCATTATCAAATCTCATAGACCATTACTAATCAAAGTGGTTTGTCTAATATCAGGAGAGAGCCATGACTTTTTCACATACTGCAATCGAAGCCCTGCTGGAGGAGAATCGCAACCACCAGTGCGAAGGGTTGGGTAAGGACCACGTCTGCGTGCGGGTCGAGGCGGTGGCTGAACTGCCTTCGCGCTTTGGCAGCTTCCACGTGATCGGTTTCTGGAACAACCGTGACGGCAAGGATCACGCCGCCTTCGTCCACGGCGATGTGATCGGCGCCGAAGACGTACCGGTGCGCCTGCACTCCGAGTGCCTGACAGGAGATGCAATCGGCTCGCTGCGCTGCGACTGCCGCGACCAGCTCGAGACCGCCCTGCGCATGATCGGCGAGATGGACAAAGGCATCCTGCTCTACCTGCGCCAGGAAGGCCGCGGCATCGGCCTGGCCAACAAGATCCGCGCCTACAGCCTGCAGGATGAAGGCTTGGACACAGTCGAGGCTAACCTGGCTTTGGGCTTCCGCGATGACGAGCGCGATTATGCCGTCGCAGCCCACATGCTGATGTCGCTCAAAGTCAAGTCGATCCGGCTGATCACCAACAACCCGCGCAAGGTCAAGCAATTGACCGATTACGGCATCCAGATCAACGATCGCATTCCGATCGTCATCCCGCCCAACGATTACAACCGCTTCTACCTGGAGACCAAAGCCCATAAATCCGGCCACTGGATCGACTTCAGCGGCAAGGAGCATCTCGAGGAACAGCATGATCGCCCGATCGTCAAGGGCATGTCGTTGGATCAGATCAAGGCACTGTATGAGTAGGGGGGAGTAGTTAGGAGTTAGGAATTCGTATGAATTTTGAAGGAAGAGTATTCGTGATCAGCGGTGCGACTGGCGGCCTGGGACGTATCGCAGCCCGGGTTTTTGCGGAACGCGGGGCCGCGCTGGCACTCTTGAGCACCGATCAGGAAAAACTAGACGCGCTGGCGGTTGAGCTGTCTTTGCCGGAGGCACGCGTCCTGACCCACGCTGCGAACCTGACCGATGGGGACGCGGTGCAAGCCGCCGCTGCGGCCGTGCGCGCCAAATTCAGGCGGGTAGACGGCCTGATCCACCTGGTAGGCGGCTGGACCGGCGGCCAAACCCTGGCCGAGGCTGACCCGCAGGCATTCGCCTCGATGCTGGATCAGCACGCCTGGACCACCTTTCATTTGCTGCAGGCTTTCGTGCCCGCTCTGGTCGAGAACGGCTGGGGACGCGTGATTGCGGTCTCCTCGCCGCTGGCGGTGCATCCTGCGGCCGGGATGGGCGCCTACGCCGCCGCCAAAGCTGCCCAGGAGACG
>CAYOUV010000149.1:0-1829 GCA_964407265.1 uncultured Anaerolineaceae bacterium
GCCGAGACCTACGCGCTCTACCTGGCCTACCGCGATCCGCGCACACCCTGGTACGCCAAAGCCTGGGCGGGGCTGGTGCTGGCCTACGCCTTCAGCCCGCTGGACCTGATCCCGGATTTCATCCCGGTCCTGGGCTACCTGGACGACCTGCTGCTGGTCCCGGCCGGCATCGCGCTGGCGCTGCGCCTGATCCCATCTGAGGTGATGGCCGAAAGCCGCGAGAAGGTAAAAGAATTCCACGCAAAGCCGGTCAACTGGTGGGCCGGGGCGTTGATCATCCTGCTCTGGCTGGCGCTGGCCGGATTGGGAATTTTTTGGTTACTGAAAATTTCAGGAGTAACCTCATGATCACCATCCGCCGCATCACCCCCGAAGACAAACCTGAATGGCTGCGCATGCGCCTGGCGCTCTGGCCGGGTGCAGCCGAATCGCATCTGCAGGAAATGGATCAGCTCATCACCGATAAAACAAGTGCAGTATTCGTCGCCGTCCGCCCCGACGGGAAATTGGGCGGTTTCCTCGAGGCAGGGACGCGCAAATACGGCGAAGGCTGCGACACCTCCCCGGTTGGCTACCTCGAAGGCTGGTTCGTGGATCCCGACCTGCGCCGCCAGGGCCTCGGCGGAAAGCTCGTCCGGGCTGCGGAAGCGTGGGCCCGTTCCAGAGGCCTGACAGAAATGGGTTCGGACACCTGGCTGGAGGATGAGACCAGCATCCGGGCGCATCTTGCTCTGGGGTATCGGGAGGTTGAACGCCTGGTGCATTTCGCGAAGAAGTTGTCGCGAGCATAACGGTTTCTATATCAGCTTCACATACTGGTCACAGAGAGCCTGCCTGTGACCAGTATTTTTAACACTTGACAAATCATTGTTTCGCAGTATTATTACGTTATACGATATATCGTTATGTGCTATAACAGGGAGCGTAATATGAAACTCACAGATTACGGAAGGTTCTCGGATCCGGCGCTGCTCATTCTTTCCAGCCTGGCAGAAGGTCCAAAACACGGCTATGCCATGATGAGCGACATCGAAACCATGACGGGCATCCGCCTTGGACCCGGGACACTCTATGGGGCCCTGACGCGGCTCGAGAAGGCCGGCCTGATCCAGGCCCTGCCTGCAGAAAGCCGTCGCCGTCCTTACCGGTTGACAGCCGAAGGCATCACGGCTCTGCGCGAACAATTGAAGTTGCTGCAAAAGATCGCTGCAACCGGACTTAAGTGGCTGCCCACAGAATGAACCTCCGGAACTGGCTGGTACATCTTTACCCGCGCGCCTGGCGGGATCGGTATGGAGATGAGTTCGAGGCGCTGCTCGAAGAGTGCCTGCATACGCCCCTGGATGTGCTGGATATTTTCCTGGGCGCGCTGGACGCCCAGCTTGAGCTGTCGCATGAAACAAACTGGAGATTGATGAATATGAACAACAAACTTCGCACGACCATCCTGATTGTCTTTACCGCCTATATTGCCTTCATCATCGCGGGCTTCAGCCTGGTTACATTTGCTGATGACAGCCCGCTCGTGCCTTTGATGCAAACCAACGCAGCCCTCTCCGCCGCCTGGACCACCATTGAAGTCGGCTCGGTGATCGCGCTCCTGGCTGTGGTCATTGGCGGCGCGCCCCTGGCCTGGACCATCCTCCGCCGCGCCGTGACATCCCAACGCAAGGATTTGCGGCTTTTACTGGTTCCGCTGTACGCTTTCCTGGCCCTGATGCTTTACACGGCTTTCATGGTCGCAGCGGCCTTCGAATGGATTCACATTCCAGGGCTTCAGCCCGTCATTCAAAACGGTGTCATCCCACCCGCAAATCGTGCCCTGATGA
>CAYOUV010000150.1:0-1808 GCA_964407265.1 uncultured Anaerolineaceae bacterium
GCTGACCAGTTCTTCGACTATTCGAAATTCCCGATCACCTGTGAGGATCGTCGCGCCTTCCCGCTGGGAAGCCGCGACGACAAAGGCGTCTGCGTAAGAAAGGGCATAGTTGGCTTTGATATGCGCAGCTGACAGCACAGACTGTTCGTCGACAGGCAGGACTTCAATCGGCAATTGTTGCAACAATGCCAGCGTATTCTGCGCCTTGGTTATTCCTCCCCTACGCTCCGTTATGTAAAGGATTTCACCCAGGTTGATGAGCGGCAAAAGCAGGCGGCATTTTTCTTTCCTGGCTTCTTCGAACAGTGTTTCGATCCGTGCTGCAGCCGGCTCGTCGGTCAGATAAGCTAAAAGAGCCAAGCTGTCCAGGATCAGGCCAGGCAGATCGGCCATTGCGTTTACCCCCCGAAATCTTCGCGCTCACGTTCCCTGGCACGTTCTTTCAATAGATCATCCGTCAGCCCGGATAAGTCCTTCAATAAACCACGCCCACCTTTGATGGGATCTTTTAAGGCCGGGACAATCGACAGCACGCCGCCATAATCTACAATCACCACTTTGGTGCCTGGCGTGAGATGGTATTTTTTTCTCAATTCGGCAGGGATCACCACCCAGCCTTTATTGGAAATCGTCAAGGATGTCAAATCAGCCTCCGCGTTATACTTTCTTACAACAAAGTATAACACTTTTCGGCGTGTGTCCCCCCCTCCCCCAATCATAATTCCAGCGTAGCCAGCATTTCCTTCAGCGCCAGCAGCTCCTCCACGGACAGGGTCACACCTTTGCCGCGCCGCTTGCGATCCGGCGACCAGTCGCGCAGATCGTACCTGGCTTCCCGCTCGTTCCAGCTGACCAGGTTGAGCTCCTTGGTCCAGCCCGAAGCGGACTTGGAGAGCACGCCCACCTGTTTCAGGATCTCATATTTGATCTCGGACATGGTTCAGACCTCCTTATTAATTTTCCAACACAAAGATAACCGCCATGCTATTCCCCGCGCAATAAAAAGCGCCAGAACTTGCCCGCCCGCCAGGTCCAGAAAGCCGGCACACGCTGACGGTATTCCGCGTAACCGGGAAAACGCTCCAGCAGTTCGCGCTCCTCGACCAGGCGGGTCCAACCCGTCATCCCCAGCGGGGCCAGCAGGGCAAAGATCAGCGCCGGCCAGGTACCGTTCAGCAGGCACAGGCCAAAGATCACCCGCAGCACGCCCGCGTAGACCGGGTGGCGCAGGATGCTGTAAATCTGCCGATCCACCAGGCGGCTTTCGGCAGGATAGTAGACGTACAGCAAGGCCAGGTTGTCCGCGCCGAAGGTCCAGATGCCGCGCGCGCACAGCAGTGCGCCGATATTCAGGAAAGCCCAGCCCAGCAAGTACAGGTAGAGCTTCCACCAGACAGCCGGGATTTCGATACCGGGCATATAGGCGCAGTGGGCCACGGTCGCAAAGATGACCGCCAGCCCCGGCAGCACGAAACGCACGAAAGCCTCCCGGTAAGCCAGTTCAGCGTATCTGGCCTGGTAGGCCCGCCTGCGCCAGAAGAATTGACCCGTGATGGCGAAGCCCAGCGTCAGGGCCAGGATTTGCCCGTCCGGCTGCCAATCCGGGATGAGACGGTCGGTCCACAGGAAGAACAGCGTCGCCAGCGCAAAGACGGCCAGCGCGCGCAAGGCGAGTTTCAGTCGTCCCGGCCCGTTTTGCAGGTCGGGGAAATGCGCGCTGAGCTCAGGCAGGCCCGGAAAATTCATCCTCGGGCGCCCCGCGTACCGAAGACCCAATCCCAGAGCGGGGAGCTGACGCCAAAACGGGT
>CAYOUV010000151.1:0-1726 GCA_964407265.1 uncultured Anaerolineaceae bacterium
CACGACGGTCTCCGGCCGCTTCACTCTGACCGGAAGCTCTTCCGATGCTACCAGCGGACTGGCCGCGGCCGAGTTCTCGCTCGACGACGGCCGGACCTGGCAGCAGTTGGATCCGGACAAGAGCGGTAGTTGGTCCTACACCTGGGACACGGCCGGCGTCCCCAACGGAAGCTACCCGATCCTGGCGCGCGCCCGGGACCTGGCCGGCAATCGCGAGTCCACGGCGCGGGTGACGCTGGTGGTCGCCAACGCTCCGCCGCACGTGGAACTGCCCAATACCTGGATGATCTGGGAAAGCGCGCCGCTCAGCATCCATCCGCGCCTGATCCCGCTTGGCGGCGCACGCCTGGTGATCTCGGACCCGCAGGGTCGCTGGCCGGCACGCAGGTTTGAATACCCCCCGGGACAATTGCCGACCGAGTTTCTATGGGACCGTCGCTTCGGGGACGGCACGCTCGCCCCACCAGGGCAGTACCGGGTCACGCTCGAAGCCTGGGACCGCTTCGGTAATAGCGGGCGCGCCACGGGAACGGTATTGATCCCCTTGCCGCCCACATCCGTGCCTTCACCGGTTGCAACTGCTTCGCCCCTCCTGAATAATATCGAGATCTCTACCCCAAGACCGTCTCCTACTCCGCAGCGTAAACCGCTAGCGACACCTTCACCGCAGGCGGCCCTTGCATCGACGCCGGTTCCGCACGTGCCATCACCCCCAGCCTCGCGATCGCTTACCTTCTGGCCGGCACTTGGACTGGTAGGGCTGCTGCTTGCCCTGGCCTCGGCCAGTCTTTCAGACCCGCGCCCGCAGGCGCTGCGCCGCCTGGGAAAGACCCTGGACGGCATCTTCGGAAAGCACGAATAACCACAACCACGAAAGGATAAATCATGCTCGACCTCATCTTTGCAATTTCGGTTTTTATCGCGGTGATCTTCTTCGGCGTCCTGCTGAGCGTGGGCTACGAACGCCAGCGCATTGCTATCGACGACCTGCGCGAACAGGCGGCACGTTGGGCGGAGTATGACCTGCGCTTGAAACGTGCTCGCGCCGCCCGCGATGTGCAGGTAGACGATCCGCGTGCCTGGTTGAACCGGGTTGCCAACCACATTCTGGACGCTCCGCCTGAGGTGGTCTCTGTTTCTGCCTGGCGCCAGGATGAAACGCGGGCAATTGTGGCCCAGTGCGCAGACGGCCGCCGGTTGGTAGTCACCCCATTGCAGCCGGAGCGCTTCTGGCAGGCCATTCGGCCAAAAGGCGGGAGTCGCCTGCAGCGGGCGGAGGTCGGCTTGCTGGGCACTCACCCAATGCGCACCTCCGTTTACGAACTGTCCATCATCACTGCTGGAACATTCTTCGACCTGGAAGCAGCGCAGGTCTGGCAGGCATTGCTCGGTGAACCACTCGAGTCGGACCGCTGGTACCTGATCGAAGTCCCGGCAGTCCGTCAGCGTTGATTTCGGTTGACCCATTCTTTGACCATATGGAGGTAACCATGTTCAAGAAAAAGATTTTTTCACCCTTCACCCCGCTCTCACGTCTGAGCCAGAAAGGCCAGGGCTCGGCCGAGTTCGGCACCATCCTGGCCGGGCTGTTGGTGGCAGTATTGATCGTAATTGCGATCTTCCGTGACGCCTTGATCAGCCTGTTCCAGCGCGTGGCCGGCTTGATGGGCGGCGGATGAGGATCCAAAACGAACCGTCAGCGAGCGCCAACTGCAGAGGTTGTGAA
>CAYOUV010000152.1:0-1715 GCA_964407265.1 uncultured Anaerolineaceae bacterium
ACCGTCTTGACCGAGATCGACAGGATTTCAGCGATCTGCTTGTTGGTGTAACCCTCGGCGATCAGTTGCAGCACCTCGCGCTCGCGCGGACTGAGCCCATTGGCTTCTTCCTGTGGACGCACGCCGCCCCAGCGCAGGTAATCCTCGATCACCAGGCGCGTCACCGCCGGGGAGAGCACAGCCTCGCCGCGATTCACGGTGCGAATAGCGCTGATCAGTTCGCGGGCGGCGGCATCTTTCAGGATATAACCCATCGCCCCGGCCTCCAGCACCTGGCGGATGTACTCCTCGTTGTCATGCATGGTCAGGATCAACACCTTCACGCCTGGGCACTGCTGCTTGATCTGGCGGCTGGCTTCCAGGCCGTTCAGGAGCGGCATGGCAATGTCCATAATCAGCACATCCGGTTTGAGCTGGCAGGCCAGCCCCACCGCTGCCCGCCCGTCCTCCGCTTCACCAACCACACTCATGCCCGGCTCGTCTTCCAGCAGGGCGCGGATGCCGTTGCGCAGGATGGTATGGTCGTCAGCCAGCAAGATGCGAATACTATCCATGCTGTCCTTCTCCTTGATCCGTCAGCGGGATGGAAACCTGCAGGCGCGAACCCTGCCCGGGCGCAGCCTCGACTGCGACCTGGCCGCCGAGCAATTCGGCTCGTTCGCGGATGCCGAGCAAGCCCAGGCGGTGAGATTGTACCGCGCTGCGCGAGACGCGCTCGCGGTCGAAGCCCCGGCCGTCATCCTCGACTCGCAGCTGGACCTGTCCATCCCTCAATTGCAGCACGATCGTCGCCGAGGTCGCGTTGGAATGGCGCACAATGTTGTTGACCGCCTCCTGCACGATGCGGAACAGGGTGATCGAAACAGCCGGCGGCAATTCCAGCGGCACACCTGGGGCTTTGAAAACCACTTTAACCCCGGCGCGTTCCAGGTTGGTGCGCGCGTACCAGCGGATGGCCGGGACCAGACCCAGGTCATCCAGGATGGCCGGGCGCAAGCCGGCCAGGATGCCGCGCAGCTCGGTCAGCGAGTTGGCCGCCAGTTCGCGCGCTTGGCTGACCTGCTTTTTCAGGCGGCTGTCCTTGGATGGGACGTGCTCATCAATGCGGTCAAGGTGAATGATCAGCATCGACAGCGCCTGGCCGGTGTCATCGTGCAGGCTGCGGGCGATCGCGCGCCGTTCTTCCTCCTGGGCGTTGATCGCCCGTTCGGACAGGGCCTGCAATTCGCGGTTGCGTTCTTCCAGTTGCAACACCAGCGAGTGCAGGGTGCTGGCCACGCGTGTTGTGTAAGGATCGGGATTTTTTAGTTCAGCAGGGTCGATGGCCTTATCACCGCTCTGCAGGCGGCGCACCAACCGGCCCAGATCGCGCAAGGGTTGCAGGGCCATTCCCACAGTCCAGAAATTGACGACCAGACTGAGCAGGATGCCCGTGGTAGCGAACAAAACGATCAGCCACACATCCGCCGCCCGCTCTGCCAGGTGACGCGTAAGCAGCGTCCCGACCACGGCGCCCAGGACAATCACGAATGCATTACCCACCGCGATGCGCTGGAAGAGCGACAGACGGGATAGACGAGCACGCACAGCCACGAATAGACCAGAAGCCTTCATGTCCCTTGAAGTCAGTATAGCATAAAGGGGTTTCTTGAGCACTGACTTTGGAGTGCGCAACGGGTCATTTATTCAAGGACTACACTTAAGTGCTCATTCTG
>CAYOUV010000153.1:0-1707 GCA_964407265.1 uncultured Anaerolineaceae bacterium
CTGACCGCCGGTCACTGCACCGATGGGGCCGATGCGGCGCGCATCTGGTTTGCCGAGGATGTCACCTATGATGCAGTTCCCTTCCCGCTGTATCCTTACGGAGGTCCGGGTAGCGGCGCAACCGAGGGCACGCCCTACACAAATCCGAACTACGACAGCCCTGATAATCCTTATGGTGGTGGCAACGGTCTGCCGGCCTTCTCCTACCGCGATGTAGGCATTGTCGTTCTGGACGAGCCGGTCGATGTAGGTGGCTTTGCTGCCCTTCCTACAGCGGGCCTGGTGGACTCGCTCAAGAACAAGACCGCCATCGATTTCGTTGGCTACGGCGTGCAGTATCAGGCCCAAATCCCCGGGAATGAACTGCCCCAGCCACCGCCCTACTACCGCTGGACGGGACCACGGGTCCGCATGTATGCCCCGAGCGCCATGGTCTCCGGGAATTTCGTACACAGCGCCGAATACATGAAGCTGGCCTTGAATCCCGGCGGCGGCTCCGGTGGGACCTGCTTCGGTGACTCTGGTGGGCCGGACCTGCTGGGCGGCTCGAACGTCGTCCTGGCGGTTAACTCATATGTGACCAACGTCAATTGCTCCGGCGTGGGCTATTCCGCACGCGTGGATGTTCCCGAAGTGCTGGACTGGATCTACACGTTCATGCCGTAACGATCAGAAATAGAAAAACCAAGCCAATCAGGGCGTTGCCCACAGCAACGCCCTGATTGATCTAATGATCCAAGAATCTGCTGCCCACCAATTTCGAAAAATACTTGATTCTCATTCAGTTTTAATATAATATTCTATACAACCTTACAATTTTGTAAGCTCCGCAAAACATGCCCAGCGCAAGGTGGAGACGCAGTCACAAACGTACGCCAGGCAGTAGAAAACAAATTCATTGTTCCAAACCGGTCTTTCATCACCATAGATTACCATCCAACTGACGACTGTGTGCTCAAAAGTTAAGCGCTGTGCCTGTGAATTTTATTGTTGAGAGGAGGTGATGCAAATCAGGGAAATCTATCTACAAGAATAGCCCAAGCAAATAAAACCAATTTTGAGGAGAATAATAAAGATGCATCGAAAATTTGTTTATATTATGTTGATTCTCGCCATGGCGTTATCCGTGTCGACTTCTGTGTCGGCCCAGGGAAGTCAATCGCCACTTGCGAAAAGCAACGCAAAGTCATACATTGTCGTCATGGCGGCTGATCCGATCATTGCTTACGAAGGCAATGTAGCCGGATACGCGGCTACCAAACCTGGCAAGGGTGAAAAGATCAATCCCAATAGTGCCCATGTGCGCAAGTATGAAAAATTCCTGGAAAAGAGTCATAACAACACCCTGGCCTCGGCGGGCGTCTCGGCCAATTCGAAGATCAATGATTATACGTTTGCGCTGAATGGGTACTCTGCCATCCTGACCGATGCTGAAGTCAAGCAGGTCAAGGGACAGGCTGGCGTGATGATGGTGCTCGAGGATGAACTGCGCCAGCCGATGACGGACAGCAGCCCGGGTTTCCTGGGTTTGACTGGTCCGGCAGGCGCCTGGCAGACCGGCTACACCGGCGAGAATGTGGTGGTCGGTGTGATCGATACTGGAATCTGGCCGGAGCATCCCAGCTTTGCCGATGATGGTAGCTACGCTCCGCTGCCGGATTATGCAGGCTTGCCTTGTGAATTCGGCAACACTGCGCAAAACCCGAA
>CAYOUV010000154.1:0-1653 GCA_964407265.1 uncultured Anaerolineaceae bacterium
CTTTTCTCTCGATCCTGCCGCTATCCCGCATCGCAGATAGAACCGATCCGGCAAGCGCGCCAATCAACGCAATCATCGGTATAATCATCCTTAGAGGAACCCATGAACAACCGTCAACCGGACAGGACCATCACCCTGATCGCCATCTGCACCTTCGGACTGGAAGCCGTGGTCAAGCGCGAGATCGAGGCGCTCGGTTTCGAAAATCCGCGCGCCTCCAACGGCAAGGTCGAGTTCGAGGCCGTGCCGAATGATATCCCGCGCCTGAACCTGTGGCTGCGCGCCGCCGACCGGCTGCTGCTCAAAATGGGCGCGTTCAAGGCCCTGACCTTCGACGAGCTTTTCGAGCAAACAAAATCACTGCCCTGGGAAGCCTGGATCACGCAGGACGGCCAGTTCACCGTTACCGGCAAAGCGGTCAAGTCCACGCTGGGCAGCGTGCGCGCCTGCCAGTCGATCGTCAAGAAAGCCGTCGTCGAGCGTCTCAAAGCCCATTACCAGACCGATTGGTTCGCCGAGACCGGTCCGGCCTTCACCATCCAGGTCGCCATGCTTAACGACATCGCCACCCTGACCATCGACACCTCCGGCTCCGGGCTCAACCGGCGCGGCTACCGCCGGCAGGCCGGGGCGGCCGCGCTCAAAGAGACCATGGCCGCTGCGCTGGTGCTGCTCAGTTACTACGAGAGTGAGCGGCTGTTGATCGATCCGCTGTGCGGCTCCGGCACGATCCTGATCGAAGCCGCCATGCAGGCGCGCAACCTCGCCCCGGGCCTGAACCGCGAGTTCGCCTCGGAGCAGTGGCCTGCCATCCATCCCAACGCCTGGCGCCAGGCGCGCAGGTCGGCTCGTAAAGCCATCCGCCAGGACCTTTCGCCCCAGCTATATGGCTACGATATCGACCCCCAGGCCATCACCGCCGCCAAAGCCAACGCCAAAGCCGCCGGGGTGGGCGCGGACATCGTCTTCGAGCAGAAAGATGTCAAGGATCTGTGGATCGACCAGCAGTACGGCCTGCTGATCTCCAATCCGCCCTACGGCATCAAGCTGGGCGCGTTCCGGGAACTGAACCAAATTTACATTTCGCTCAATAAAACCTTCAAGAACAAAAAGGGCTGGTCGGTCTACATCCTGACCGCCGATAGAAAATTCCCCGACTATTTCAAACGCGCGCGCCCCGACCGGGTGCGCAAGCTGTTCAACGGCCCCATCGAAGTCAATTACTACCAGTACTACGGCGAGCGCCCGCCGCGCCGGGAAGATTAAGGGCCGCAGGGACTCCGAAAAGGAGGCATGCCTATGAACCGCAGAGTGGTCCGGATTGGCATCCTGTTGCTCATCTTCGAAAAGCTGGCCCAGCACCTGCTCACGGCAGTTTTCTTCGTGGTTGAGGTCCCCGGTATCGGTCGCCCCGATATCGGCCCGACCTTCCAACTGAGCGACGTGAGCATGGCCGCGCTCAACCTGATCGTGTTGATCCTGTTTGGCATCAGCTTGTGGGGCAGGCTGCGAGGCAGCCAATGGCACAAACCCTTACTGGCGGGCCTGGCGCTTTTCGATATCCTGGCAGAGTTCATCTTCCACGGCTTTTTCTTTATCACCGTATCCGTGATCGTCGCGCTCGCTTTGCTGGTGCTGATCCAATTGGACACA
>CAYOUV010000155.1:0-1577 GCA_964407265.1 uncultured Anaerolineaceae bacterium
AGGGTTACACCAACAAGCAGATCGCTGAAATCCTGTCGATCTCGGTCAAGACGGTACAGGCCCATCGCAACAACCTGATGCAGAAACTGGACCTGCATGACCGGGGTGAGTTGATCAAATACGCCATCCAGAAGAAGATCATCGAGATCTAGTTTTCCATAACGACAAAGAAGCCGGGTAATTGCGGGACCCTTTTAGGTCGAAGGGACGTCTGGGAATTAATAATCGGGGGATTTACGAAACCGAAAAAATGTGCTTGATTTTTAATATGGAGGTTTTGAGATGAAAGCCTTATGGGTTTCAGTTATCGTCCTGCTCGTGGCTGGTCTTACAGGCTGCTCCGCGTTTACCTATCCCAATCAGATGGCAACCATGACTGCGCCTGACGTTCCAACGTCAAATGGAACGGCCTCAGCCGCGCCAGCCCTGGCTGTCACGGTGAGACCGCCCTCGATCTATCTGGGTCCCGGTTCTCCACCCGCAAATTCGGCCCCCACGCCGCTCCTCAACCTTCCACGGGGTTGGCTATCGTTTACCAGTTCCAGCCTGGGGGTGAGCTTGGAGTATCCAGCGGATTGGTCCGTCGATCAACAAGCCAACGGCATTGCCTTCCGCTCGCCGCAAGGCCTGACAATTTTCCTGCAATTGGACCGTGTCAACAATGATCAAATGATCGATAAGAACCAGGATTGCACGTCTTTAATTAATAACTATGGTCTGAGCAGCGAAGTTTGCGTTGATGCCTCATCTTCCACTTACAGTGCCAGCTTCGATCTTATACCGTCTGACGGCACAGCCCAGCGAATCGTCTTATCTACCATGGATAAGGAAGCCTTGGATGTGTATCGGGGGATGCTTAAATCCCTGCGATTTTCAAAGTAGTCTCGCGCTATCAAAAGAGCGGGTATCGGCGCAATAACCGATACCCGCTCTTGGGACTCCTTGTGAATTGGGTTACGGTGGTATCTCACTTGGAGTCTGTCTTGTTTGCATCGCCCCATACGGGCGAATTTCTAATAGAGTAAGCTCCGACTAATGGGCATGCATGATGTGATGGCCGGACCCACCGTTGGGTTTTGGTTTGGAACCTGCGATTGCAGCCATTCCGTCACCCGGCGAAACAAACTGGATCAGGTAATTGACCATTTGATCGGTTGTTGGAGAACCCAGGCCGGTTGCGGCGTCCCAGCCAGGACCAGCCTCGAATCCTTGGATGGCGACGTCCTCAACGACCGAGTTATTGCCGCTGGTTACATCGAAGAACGAATTCGCGTAGTGGGATTGTGCCTGGCCGATGTGGTACAGTGCCTGGTTGATGAAGCCCAGCCGTTTGCCAGCTTTCTGGTCGGCAATGGCGATGATGGCAGCCCATTGGGGTGAACCGGCGCTGGTGCCGCCGAAGAGGTACATGCCGGCCGGGATTCCCGGAATATCGAGATAGGTCAGAACGCCGTGATAGACGGCTGCACTGTAGGATACGTCGGGTACGCCCAGCTGTACACCACTTTGGAGCGTCCCCTTTTGGTAGGACGGCTCATCGTACAAGACACTGAAACCGCCGCCGCTGCCGATGCTGT
>CAYOUV010000156.1:0-1575 GCA_964407265.1 uncultured Anaerolineaceae bacterium
CTTCACCGGCGGTTACGCCATCAACCCGGTCAATGGCGAGCGCATCCCGATCTGGATCGCCGACTACGTGCTGATGACCTACGGCACGGGTGCCATCATGGCTGTCCCGGCCCACGACGAGCGCGACTTCGCCTTCGCGCGCAAATTTAGACTGCCGATCGTCCCGGTCATCCAGCCGCAGGGCGAGCCCGATTTGGATGGAAACACGATGCCGGAGGCCTATATCGGTCCCGGCGTGATGGTCAACTCCGGCGCGTTCAACGGCACAAAGGTCAATGACGAAAAGGGCCGCAAGAATCCTGGCATCAGTGCGGTGATCGACTGGCTGGAAGAAAAAGGCATCGGCAAGGAAGCTGTCAACTACAAGCTGCGCGACTGGCTGATCAGCCGCCAGCGCTACTGGGGCGCGCCGATCCCGATGATTTACTGCGACAAGCACGGCTGGAACCCGGTGCCCGAAGACCAGTTGCCTGTCCTGCTGCCCGACGACGTCGAGTGGAAGCCAACCGGCGAGTCGCCGCTGAAGCTGCACCCGACCTGGAAGCAGGCCCCCTGCCCGGTGTGCGGCGAGCCGGCCACGCGTGAGACCGATACGATGGACACCTTCATGTGCTCGTCCTGGTATCACCTGCGCTACCTGAGCCCGCACTACGACCAGGGTCCCTTCGATGAAAAGGAATACAACTACTGGATGCCGGTCGACACCTATACCGGTGGCATCGAGCATGCCACCATGCACCTGATGTATACGCGTTTCTTCCACAAGGCGCTGCGCGATGCGGGCATCACCGAAGGCCCCGAGCCGATGATCCAACTGCGCAACCAGGGCATGGTGCTGGGCGAGGACCGCGACAAGATGTCCAAGAGTCGCGGCAATGTGGTCGCGCCGGACGACCTGGTCAAGCTGTACGGGGCTGATACGGTGCGCGCCTACCTGATGTTCTTTGCGCGCTGGGACCAGGGCGGGCCGTGGGACAGCCAGGGCATCGAGGGCACCGTCCGCTGGATGCGCCGCGTCTGGACCCTGTTCACCGACGCGGACCCGGTCGGGAGCGCTCCGGCCGAGGTCAGGCGGACCCTGCGCCGCAAGCTGCACCAGACCCTGCGCGCGGTCACGCATAACTTCGAGGAATTCCAGTTCAACACCATTATCTCGTCGCTGATGGAGCTGCTGAACGAGATGTACAGGGCCCGCGAAGCCGGCGCCGTTGGGAGCAAGGAATGGGCCGAAGCCCAGGACATCTACCTGCGCATGCTGGCCCCGGTCGCGCCGCACATCGCCGAAGAGCTGTGGGTCGAATACCTGGGCAAACCCTATTCGATCCACCAGCAGCCCTGGCCAAAATTCGACGCCCAGGCTGCCGCGGAAGATGAGATCACCATCCCGGTGCAGGTCAACGGCAAAGTGCGCGACCGCGTCACCATCCCAGCGGAGGCCAGCGAAGACGAGATCAAGTCCGCCGCGCTGGCCAGCGAGAACGTCCAGAAATATCTGGAGGGCAAGCCGCCCAGGAAAGTGATCGTAGTGCCCGGCAAGCTGGTCAGTATTGTGGTGTAGCATAGTTTTATAGTTGA
>CAYOUV010000157.1:0-1556 GCA_964407265.1 uncultured Anaerolineaceae bacterium
GGTGTTTGGCAGCCGGTAAAGACCAACTTCCAGAAATCGTCCAGCGGCTCGGCGTAGATCGAACTGACATTTTTCAACTGCACCGGGCAGCAGCCCAGCATTGCATCTTCTGGCAGCCGGAACTCAGCCGGTTCCTGGAAGATCAGCGTGTCCGGATCGAGCCAGGCCAGCAGGCTGGTCTCCCCCTTCAAATGCGCCTCGGCCGCCGCGGCGGCATAGACTTTGACAGCGTAGGGGAATTCGAGGACGGCTGGTGGCGCCTCGAATGGCAGGGGTATGACGTTCAGTGCAGCCAGTTCCCCCTGTGCTTTGTCCGATAAAGGCGCCTGCTCCGGTACCAGCACCCAGATGGGGGCCTGGGCGTAGCGCCCGCCGAATTTCCGCAGGCTGCGCGCCAGCAGAACCGCCTCCATTTGCGAGCCGCGGTTGGCGGGCATGAAGGCAAAAGTTAATTCATCCATCGTTTTTCCTTCCAAGTGCGAACAAGGTCGTTGCGCTGTGAAAGCCAATCTGCTGCACACGTTGGTGTAAGGCTTCGCCCCGCGCCTGTAAATCGGGATGCTCATCCGCGCGCTCCTGATAGCGATCGATGATCCGATTCAGTTCGCGGATGATGTCCGGAGACTTGGGATCACTTTCCAGGTCGCTGAGATCGAAAAAAGCCAGGTCAGATAAATCCAGTCCTGACACCAATTCGACCAGTTCCTCGCGCCGGTAGGTTTGATTGTGGACGATGCCCCCCACCGCATCCACCGCTGCCCACCAGTGGTGGAGTTCGACGTGCGTCAGCTGCGTTTCGGTCTGGTTGTCGCGATACATCTCGGATACGATGAAGTATCCGCCTCGGCGCAGCACGCGCTTTATCTCGTACAAAGCTTGCTCGGGATTGGGAAGGTGGTGCAGCGAGTTGACGATGCAAACTGTGTCGAAGGTTTCATCCGGAAAACCCATTTGTTCCACGTCCATCTGCTGGAAACGGATATTCGGCCTATCCTGGAATGCTTCGGCAAAGGCCTCCGCACCGCGCTTGCTGTTGTCGATCCCAATGATTTCGTCAAATGCTTTCAAACCATCCACCAGGAAGCGAATAAAGCCACCGCTGCCTGTGGCAGCATCCAGTACTTTGCCGCCGGAAATGTGCCCGATCAACTCTTTTGCATCCATCCAGTTTCCCTTCCTAATGAAATTTGCATGTCCCTGCCCGCCCGACGCACAGAAGCACACATCCATCCTACCTGATTTTTTCTCCAGCGGCACCCTCCCAAGGAGGGGTTTGCTTGCATTTATAGATAGTTTTTGATACCTACTAAGGCCATTCACAGCGAGAAAATACCCTATAATGGGTAGGAAAATGGCGAATAATTCCTCTCTCAACATTTGGGACTTTCAAGCGCGCCTGACGCGCCAGCTGCTGGCCTGGGCCGTGCCCAGCATCGGACTGGGCTTTGCTTTGATGGCCTTCGGAGGCAATTTCTGGCGGGGCTTCGGCTTGCAGGCCGCTGTCTGGGGCCTGGTGGACGCCGCTATCGCCTGGCTGGGCCGCCGTTCGGCCCGTA